>CAJULD010000013.1 GCA_910587505.1 uncultured Oscillospiraceae bacterium
ACAGGAACAGCATACCACAAATTCCCATAAAACGCAATAAAGGAACGGGAACCGGAGTTACCGGTTCTCGTTCACATACAACTGTACCCGGTTCTGGATCAACGACACGGTATCATCCAGCGTCTTGTCCCCGGTGAAGTAGGGGCCGCAGGCCTCCCAGACGATGTTGGCCAGCGCGTCGTTTGGCCAGTAGATTTGTGCAGTGTTGTTGATAAGCCTGTCAAATCGTTGAATATCCTCCTCTGAGGGGTTGTCCATCGGAAAGATGTCGGGACCGTAGGAACTGTAAAAAGGCTTCCAAGGAGCCATCGCTTCCGGGTCCTTTGTCAGGTCCTTTTCCTGCCCTCTCACCAGATCAGCCTGGTTTCCCAATTCATAATCATTCTTATTTATAAGAATGCCCATATGTTTGCTCCTGCGTGCTCTATCCATCGCGTTTACATTATGATACCGGCTACAAACGAGCCATCGGATATACCCCCAGGCAGCCTCTTTATTCTGGCAGGCAGAGGACATGGACACAACCGGGCCCTGTAGAACAAATAAGCTGCCCGATTCTCCGTCCGTCATTGGATAGCCAACAAAGCTGGCAGGTTCGCCCCACAATGCGTCTCTATAGGTAAGATGCGTCATCTGATCCACAACAGTACCTTCCAGCATTTGCTTCCCGTTCAATATGCGCCAGATAATTTCATCTTCTACCTGCTTTTCTGACAAAGATGTTTCAAACTCGGCCGGAAAAGTGTTCAGAAATTCCAGCATATTGCGAAATTCCCCGCTGTCAAAGGTGCTCTTTCCATGCTCCCAATCTATGTACTGATCCAGAGAAAAACGAAGCAGTTTGGAAAACACATCCCACTTTGTTGCATTATATCGCAAAATGGTGGCGTCGGCCGGCATGGCAGAAAACGCCTCCATACGGTCATCAAACGTCCAGCTGTACTGATTTCCTACGATGCGCGCCGGTCCCATCAAGGTCATAACTTGCACCTCATGAAAAAGCATGTAGAGGCTGCCGTTGACCTCGGCAGCCTTTAGCGGCGTTTCCAGCAGCGCTTCCCGTCCCAAGTCGGGATCGTTATCAATGTATGGCCACAGGTCCTCTAAATATCCTTTTTGCGCCAACTGCCGGTAGGGCATCCAGTATCCGCCCTCCTCCGAGGCTGAACTTACCGGAACATACCGATCATTTATTGCTGCCTCAGGCCGACACAGCTCCATAATATCCGGGACCCGACCGGCGGCCAACTCTGTCAGGAGCCGTTCCGGACCGTTTTCATCAGAATAATCCCGGATTTCCATTTGCGCATCTGTGTGGCTTTCATTAAACCTGTTTATGGAGGATTGAAGTTCGTTTGTCACCGGGTTCAGGGCCGCATAAATCAATACCCCGTCCTCCGGCTCCGGCGGCAGCTTTGTAGTCTGATTCTCCCCGCCTGCGGAGCAGGCGGTCAGGGCCAGCACAGCCACCGCCAGCAGCAGCCACACGATTTTTCTCTTCACTTCCCCCGCCTCCTTTATGTATTACAGGAACAGCATACCACAAATTCCCATAAAACGCAATAAAGGAACGGGAACCGGGGTTACCGGTTCCCGTTCGCTTGCAGCTCCCTTATAAAAGAAATCGCCCTCTTCTGAAAACTAACATGAACGGTCATGGACAATGTCGAAAAATGCGGTATACTGAAAATCGCCGTCTTACCGGCGAAAGGAGAAAACCATGGAACAGGTATTTCTGGGCGAATTTATCAGACAGCGGCGGGAAAGGCTGGAGCTGACCCAGCTACAGGTGTGCGAGGGAATCTGCGAGCCCATCACTCTCTCCCGCCTGGAACATGGACACCACGTTACTTCCAATCTCCGGCTATGCGCCCTGCTGGGCCGGCTGGGTCTGCCGGACAACCGGCATCTTACCGTGCTGAGCAAAAGAGAGCTGGAAATCAACAATCTGCTGACAGCTATTGAGGACGATGAAATCCGCTTCCGCCGGGCGGGAATCCGCGAGCGGCCCAACGTAAGGCAACAGACGCTGAAAAAGCTGGCGGCCCTGGAGCGAGCGTCAAAACGGGATGACAACCTTATCCGACAATACGTCATGGGAGCGCGGGTCAGCCTTGGAAAGCCGGATGGCCCATACAGTCCAGATGAGCGAATGGACATGTTGATGCGGGCCATCCGGCTGACCGTACCCAGATTTGATGTAGAGGAAATCGGACGGTTCCGATACTCCATGGACGAAACCAGGCTGATTAATCAACTGGCGGATGCCTGTTCTGACGCCGGCGACCGCAAAACGGCGCTGAAAATCTATAAACAGCTGCTGGCATATGTAGAGCGGGAGGATAAGGATCTGGCCAGATTCGCCGGTCACTTCTGCATGATCGCATACAACTATGCCTTTAATCTCACCCTTGAAAAGCGCTATAAAGAAGCGATCACGCTGGCAAAACGCGGCCAGCAGACCTGCGCAAAGCGCGCACATTACCAGTTTTTACCGGGTTTTCTGGCCATTCTTGCCGAATGCTCTTTCTTTACAGGAGAACGGGAAAAAAGCGAAAAGCTGTACCGTCAGGCCTGCTGCATTTATGAAGCCACCGGGGACGAGTATAACTGTTCCCTTATCAGGCAGGAAGCAAGGCAGCATTTGGGTCTGGACCTTTCTGATGCTTTTTAAAGTGGCAGCGATCTCATGAGCCGTTCCCTCTGTCTCTGAACAGTGAGGACAGTATATACCATACAGGGGAAAAAGGGAATATCATTTTCTGTTAGCCGAGGAAATCTTACCGTTTTGCCCGCCGCCGCAGACAGCGGCAACCGGAAAACAGGGCAACTGTCAGAACCTGTATTCACAACTGTTGAACGCCGTCTGGACGATCTTTTTCCCGCCATCCTGCATCAAAGGTCAAACACGCCCATAATAAAGATGCCGATCACGATCAACAGGATCATGCCGTAGTGCTTCCAGGACAGCTTTTCCTTCAGAAAAATCCGGCTCCACAGCACGGAGGCCGCGCAGTAGGAGGCGATAATGGGGGCGGACATGGCCAGATGCTCCGTGTCCGCAATGGCGTAAATGTAGGCGAACTGCCCGGCGGTCTCGCAGACTGCGCCAACGTACTTGGGCGCTTCCATTTTCGGGAGAAGACGGTCCTTTTTTATCACCACCACATAGAGGAAACACACCGCCGCCGCAAAGAGGAAGGTCAGCTCGTAGGCCACATTGGCGCTGGCCTCGTAGTCTTCCACCACCCCGCTGAGCTGCTCCAGCACCCGGTTGTCGGCGAAGGTGCCCGCCGCATCCAGAACGCAGTAGGCCACCGGCAGGGCAATGGCAACCCAGCTCTTGGCGTATTTGTAGTTGCTCTCCTGCTGCCGGGCGGCACGGAGGGCTGTATCCTCGGTGGAATCCACCACGCCCAGACCGATGGCGCCCACGCACACCAGCCCCACGGCAACCAGCGCCAGCGGAGAATAGTCCTCCGTCCCCACAAAAATCAGGGTCAGAACAGCCACCAGAGCGCCAGAGGAATTGCAGATGGGAGAGGAAACGCTCAGCTCAATATACCGCAGCCCAAGGTAGCCCATGGCCATGGACAGGATGTAGAGGACGGATACGGGCAGATAGGTGAAAAGAATGCTGAAATTGATGACCGTCCCGCCCACAAAAATCTCAAAGCAGGCGTGAAGGCCCATGACCACGCCTACGGCGATGACCATTTTCAGGTGGCTGTATTTGTCGGAGGCGTCCCGGCATCCGATTTTGGAAAAGAGGTCGGAGCCGCTCCAGCACAGCAGCGCAATCAGCGAAAGCCAAAACCACATATTATTTTTCTCTCCTTACACATTCGTTTTTTCATATTGAGAACAGGAGTGCGTAAGGAGGCGGTCTGCGCCGGTAGTAATGATTGGGCGTGACGTTGGTCATAGCGCGGCAAGTCCCCCGTCGATCATTTTTTGCAGGGACAGCAGTATCCCCAGTTTGGCGTGCTGCCAGGTAAGCCCGCCCTGGAAGTACACCGCGTAGGGCGGACGGACGGGGCCGTCGGCGCTGAGCTCGATGCTGCTGCCCTGGACAAAGGCGCCGGCGGCCATAATGACCTGACTGTCATAACCGGGCATGTCGCCGGGCACAGGGGCGGCGAAGCTGTCCACCGGGGCCGCCGCCTGGATGCCCGCGCAGAAGGCCAGCATGGCCGCCTCGCTGCCCAGCTCCACGGCCTGAATGATGTCATTGCGGGGCTCTGAGGCGTTGGGGACACACCGGAAGCCCAGCCCTTCATAGAGACTGGCGGCAAAAATTGCTCCCTTCAGCGCCCCCGCCACCACCGTCGGGGCCAGGAAAAAGCCCTGATAAAAGGCGGGCAGGATTCCCAGATTGGCCCCCACCTCCTGCCCCAGACCGGGGGCGGAGAGTCGGCAGGCGCACCGGTCCACGCACTCCTCTGTGCCGCAGATATAGCCGCCGATGGGGGCCAGTCCGCCGCCGGGGTTCTTGATGAGGGACCCCACCACCATATCGGCTCCCACATCGGAGGGCTCAACCACATCCACAAATTCGCCATAGCAGTTGTCCACCATGACCTTTACATCCGGCCTGAGACCCTTGCAGAAAGCAATCAGCTCTCCGATCTGCGCCACGGAAAAGGAGGGGCGGGTGGCATAGCCCTTGCTGCGCTGAATGGTAATCAGTCTGGTCTTTTCGCTGATGGCTGCCCGGATGGCCTCGTAATCGAAGCTTCCGTCCGGTTTCAGGTCCGCCTGCCGGTAGGTCACGCCGTACTCCGCCAGAGAGCAGAGCGAGGGACGGATGCCGATGACCTCCTGTAAGGTGTCATAGGGCAGCCCCACCGGAGAAAGCAGCTCATCCCCCGGCAGCAGATTGGCGGACAGGGCCACCGTCATCGCGTGGGTGCCGCAGGTGATCTGGGGCCGGACCAGGGCGGACTCGGTGTGGAATACGTCCGCGTACACCCGCTCCAGCCGCTCCCGGCCGTCGTCGTCATAACCGTAGCCGGTGGTGGCGGCGAAGTGCTGCGCCCCAATTCTGTTTTTTTGCATAGCCAGCAGAACCCTGGCCTGATTGACCTCCGCATTCCGGTCGATGGCCCGGAAGCGGCTCTCCAGCGTCTCCAGCACCGCCTCTCCCCTGTCGTACACCGCCCGGCTGACGCCCATCTGCGCATATATCTCCAGTAAGTCCATGATGAACTCCCTCTCATTCAATAAACAGTCTGTGAAAGTTTACCACGGAACGGACGTAATTGCAAGGAAAAGATGGTTACGACTGACTTGTCTGTATATATGCGGTGTGGGGTTTTATATCCCGCACCGCTTTTCCGTTTGTTGCTAAAGCAATAAAAAGGAGCGTCAGCTTGCGGGCTGGCGCTCCCCTTTCCGGCTCTTAAGAGACAGGAAAGAAATACTTCCTTATGAGGTCCCGGCGCAGAAGCGCCGGGGCCTTCGCTGTGCATCAATAAACATGCGAAGCACCTTTTGGGACGGAGAAGGGCCGGCGCGAAGGCCGGCCCCTGCGGATCAATATCCTTTTCCCAAAAGTTCTTTTTGATTCTTTTTTCAGGAATGTACATCTACGCCTGCATCCCCAGCCGTTCCATACCGCCCTCTCCGATCAGCGGAGCCAGCTCCTCCCAGGTCAGCAGCAGTTCCACGTCCCCCATCCCATAAGGCGCTATCACATAGGGGGAATAGACCGCCCGCATCCCCTCGCTGTCAAACAAAACCGTCCCCTCGTTCCATCGGGCGATCAGCTCCGGGTAGTCCTGCCAGAAGGAGTCAAACACCGGGTGCGCCACCGCCTTTTCCAGCAGCAGCGCCACCGCGCTGGTATGGAAGCTCTCCGGATTGTCCGCCACCTGGAGCGGATCGATGAACTGTCCCGCCTCCAGATCAAACAGGTAGCTGACCGCGTAACGGTTGGGGTGCGCCCCGCCGGTATAGCTGGCGTTGTCCAGGCGGATGTTGACAATCTGTCCGGTCAGGAAATAGTGGGCTTCCGTCTCGTCATAGTAGGTTTCCGCGGCGCTCTCAACTCCGTCGGCCAGTTCTTCCATCGTCTGCCCCGCGTCCACGGCGTCGATCATCAGGCTGTGCATCTTGCTGTTGAAATTTTCCACATTCTGCCTGGCCGCTTCCGCATCCTCCGAATCAAGCGCATCCAGATTCGACACGGAAAGCATAAGAAGCCGACAGGAATAGCGGGCCGATACCGAGCCGCCGGAGGCGGGATATTCCTCCTCCGCCACCGTCTCTTCAAACTGATAGACCGGCTCCTCGTACTCCTCCGCCTGCGCCGCCGGCTGGTCCGGGGCGGGCAGCGGGTCGGACGCCGCCAGTCCCGCGCAGGCCGCCAGCAGCAGAATACAGGCTGCCAGCAGCACAATCATTCGTTTTCTCATGGCGCATGCCTCCTTTTCTCTGTCCCCCGCAGCATCACCGGGGCCGCCGCATACTCGCTTTCCGGCGCAGCCTGGGTCAGATCCGGATATGCCAACGTGTAGAGTTCCGTACACCGGGCTTCCTGGTCAAAAATCCGCTGGATTTCTCCATCCAGCCGCCGGATATGGCCCGGCCTGGTGATTACCGGCAGGGACGCGCTCCGGCGCATTCGGGAGAGAAGCTCCCTTCCCCGCTCACCGGCCCCCAAAACCCGCAGGTAGGGCGGCGTTTCCCCCTGGCCCGCCTGGGGAACGCCCAGACAGGCCTGAAGCATCATCCGCCGCAGCCGCGCCATGGGATAGCGTCTGGTCTTCACGGCGGTCAGAATATCCTCCACCGCGGTCTCTGTGTGGACGGCGGCGTAAAAGCGGTGATACAGGCCCTCGTTTCCGCCGTCGTAAAGGCGGAAGTCCTCCTCGCTCATGGTCCGCAGCCGGTAGAGAATGGCCCTCTGGCAGGTCCGCCACGTTACGGGAGCGCGTCCGGCCTCCGTTTCCCTGGAAAGGACGGCGGCGGACGGCCCCGGCAAAAGGCGCGATACGTCTCTCCCCGATAAAATCCGCTCCCGGAGGAAGGACGCGGAGGAATACTCGCCCGCCTCCCCGCTGTCGTGGCCCGCGCCCATCCGGGGCAGCGCCAGAGGGATCATTTTACTTTTCCGGGCGTTCAGCGCCCGCAGGTATTCTACCGCCAGAATGTCGTTGGGCCGGGACAGACAATCCGCCGCCTCTCCCGCCAGATACCGGACCGCCGCCTGCCGGGCGGCGGCAAAGGTCACGCCCGCGCCGGAAAAGCGGCGCAGCGCTTCCGGATACGCCCCGCCGTCCAGACAGTCCGCTGCGGCCTGCAAAGGCTCCAGCGCCCCGCTTTCGCTGCCGAAGGCCAGGTGCGTGACCACGCCGGACCCGGCCAGCAGGGCCACGCCGCCCTGGGCAAACCGCTCCGCCCCTGCGGCGGACCATGGTGCGGGCAGCTCCAGCACCAGGTCCGCCCCGCCCAGAAGGGCCGCCTCCGCCCGGGCGTGCTTGTTCATTATGGCAAAATCCCCCCGCTGAACGAAATTACCGCTCATGCAGACCACGACCGCCGTATCCGCCCCCAGCTGCCGGCGCAGCTCCGCCAGCTGCCAGGCATGGCCCCGGTGAAAAGGATTGTATTCCGCGATAATTCCCGCAACGGCCACGGCGCGCCTCCTCAGCCGCCGGCCCGGAAAAAATTTGGAAAAACTTCCGAAAAACAGTTGCCTGACCGGCACAAATAGTCTACAATACAAGATGGTATTATTCTAGCCTCCTCCCGCCGGAAAAGCAAGAGACAGGCTGGAAACAAAAATAACAAAACAATAACAATACAAGGAGAAATGACCGATGAAAATTCTCATCATCAACGCGGGCAGCTCGTCTTTGAAGTACCAGTTCATGGAATCCGACGGAGGCGAGGTGTTCGCCAGGGGCCTGTGCGAGCGGATCGGCATCGACGGCCGTCTGACCCATAAGGTTCCCGGCCGGGAGGATGTGAAGCAGGATATCCCCATGCCCACCCATGGCGAGGCCATCCAGGCGGTGCTGGACATCATGGTGGACCCCGAGAAGGGCGTCATCAGGTCCACCGATGAGATCGCCGCAGTAGGCCACCGGGTCCTCCACGGCGGCATGGCTTTCACCGAAAGCTGCATCATCGACGAGAAGTGCATCGAGGCCATCCGGAAGTGCATCCCCCTGGGGCCCCTCCACAATCCCGCTAACCTCATGGGCATCGAGGCCTGCCAGAAGATCATGCCCACCACGCCTCAGGTGGCCGTGTTCGACACCGCCTTCCACATGACCATGCCCCCCAGGGCGTATATCTATGCCATTCCCTACGAATATTATGAAAAGGACGACGTGCGCCGCTATGGCTTCCACGGCACCAGCCACCGCTATGTCTCCGCCCGCGCCATCGACATGCTGGGCAACCCGGAGCACAGCAGGGTGATCTGCTGCCACCTGGGCAACGGTTCTTCCCTCTCCGCCGTGGTGGACGGCAAGTGCGTGGACACCACCATGGGCCTCGGGCCTCTGGCCGGCTTCCCCATGGGCACCCGCTCCGGCGATGTGGACGCCACCATTCTGGAGTACCTCATGGGCCGGTACGGCTATGACATCAAGGAGATGCTGAACATCCTCAACAAGAAGTCCGGCGTACTGGGCATCTCCGGCGTCAGCTCCGACTTCCGCGACCTGGACGAAGCCGCCGCCAATGGCAATGAGCGGGCCCAGCTGGCGCTGGACAAATTCGCCTACGAGGTGCGCAAGTTCATCGGCGCTTACGCCAGCGCCATGGGCGGCGTAGACGCCATCGTGTTTACCGCCGGCGTGGGCGAGAACTCCACCGACATGCGCGAGCACATCTGCCAGGGTCTGGAGTATATGGGCGTGAAGATGGATGCTGAGAAGAACAGAGTCCGCGGCCGGGAGGTGGACGTTTCCGCCCCCGATTCCAGGGTCAGAATCTTCATCATCCCCACCAATGAGGAGCTGATGATCGCCATGGACACCGCCGCGCTCTGCAGGTAAACGCAGTATGCCGCCCCTTCCCCCGTGGCGGGGTGGGGCGGCATCTCCCATACCAGATCAATTCAGGAGGTAGTTGTCATGCTGAAAGGTAAAGTCGCTATTGTCACCGGCGGCACCCGGGGCATCGGGTACGCCATTGTGGAAAAGTACCTGGAAAACCACGCCACGGTCATCCTCTGCGGCTCCCGGCAGGAGACGGCGGACAAGGCCGTGACCAGACTGAAGACGGAGCACCCCGACTGGCCCGTAGAGGGCATCGCCCCCGATCTGGGGAACTATGAGGCCGTCAAGGCCGCCTTCGACGGCGTGAGGGAGCGGTACGGCCGCATCGATATTCTGGTCAACAACGCCGGGATGTCCTCCTCCACCCCTCTCTCCGACTTCACCCCGGAGCTGTTCCGGAAAATTATGTCCCTGAACGTGGACGCCGCGTTCTACTGCACCCTCGCCGTTGTAGACGGCATGGCCGCTCAGGGGGGCGGCTGCATCCTCAATACCAGCAGCATGGTCAGCCGGGACGGCCAGCCCAGCGGCGTCGCCTATCCCACCAGTAAGGCCGCCATCAACGGCATGACCCTCTCCCTGGCCCGGGAGCTGGGTCCCAAAGGCATTCGCGTCAATGCCGTGGCCCCCGGCATCACCAACACGGACATGATGCAGGCGGTGCCCAGGGAGCTGATCGAGCCTCTGATTAAACAGATCCCCCTGCGCCGCATCGGCGAGCCGGAGGACCTGGCCAACGCCTTCCTCTTCCTTGCCAGCGACGCCGCCAGCTATATCACCGGCGAGATCCTCCACGTGGACGGCCGGGCCAGAACCTGATACTTTTATTGAAAGAAGCGGGAACAGGCAGAATCTGCTGCTGCTTCTTAAAACCGCTCCTTGCGGCGGTTCGGACTGCCGGCGCTCACTCTGTGGGCACTGCACGGAAAAAGCCGCATACGGAACAGACACGGAGCGCCGCTCTGCAACTTTTGTGGAACGGCGCTCCGTTTGCAATTTCTCCCGCCGCCGGATAATAATTGCCGCTTGATAAAAAGGCAATTTCCTGGTATAATCTACCAAAAGGAGATGACGCTATGCTTGATACCATCCTTTTCGACCTGGACGGCACGCTGGTTCCCTTTCTACAGGACGATTTCATTCATGTCTATTTCCGGCTGCTCGTCCGGCGGCTGGCCCCCATGGGATACGACGCGGACAGCCTGATCCGGGCGCTGTGGAAGGGCGTGGACGGGATGATCCAAAACGACGGCTCCGTTACCAACCGGCAGAAATTCTGGCAGGTCTTTACCGGAGAGCTGGGAATTCAGGCGTTGACCCTGGAAAGCATTCTGGACAGCTTCTATGGCCGGGAGTTTGATGCGGTCCGCTCGGTGCTTCGGGAGGACGCGGACCGGAGCGGCCTGCTCCGCTCCCTGCGGGAGAAAGGGTACCGCCTTGTACTGGCCACCAATCCGATCTTCCCCGCGGTGGCCGTGGAGACGCGCCTGCGCTGGGTGGACCTGACCGCCTCGGATTTCGACTACGTAACCACCTACGAGAACAGCCGGCGGAGCAAGCCCAATCCCGGATACTATCAGGATATCCTCCAGCATATGGGAAAGCAGGGAAACGCCTGTCTGATGGTTGGCAACAACCCGGTGGACGACATGGCCGCCAGGGAAACCGGGATGACGGTGTTTCTGGTCACGGACTGCATCGAAAATCCCGGCGGGCTGCCGCTGGAGGACTGTCCTCATGGCTCTTTCCGGGACCTGGAGGCGTTTTTGAACGGATTGCCGGAGCTTTCCTGATTCGTTCATTCTCAGAACCTGTATTTTTAATTTGTTGAAAGAGCGGCAAAAAGATATTCTGAGAGGTACAGCAATCCGGTCGGGAAGCATAAAGAGCCTGACCAGTATCCGGAGGATGATGTGAATGCACCGCAGCCGGAAACGGAAAAGCCGGTACCGGGGCAGTTTACGGAAATGACGGAGGACGATATGAATACACCGCGGCTGGAAACAGAAAGGCTGATCCTGAGACGGTTTACGGAAAATGATATTGAAGCACTGTTCCTGATACTGAAAGACAGGGAGGTCAATACCTTTTTACCCTGGTTTCCCTTAAAAAGCATGGATGAGGCGAGTTCCGTTTACGAAACAGAATATGCGGCAAATTATGAAAAGTCGCAGGCCTGGGCTTATGCGATCTGTCTGAAAGAGGACAACGCTCCGATTGGCTACATGAAGGTGGATGTGGATGAGGGCCATGATTTTGGCTACGGGCTTCGGAAAGAGTTCTGGCGCCGGGGACTTGTCACAGAAGCCGGAAAAGCCGTCATAGCACAGGTGAAAAAGGATGGGCTGCCTTATGTCACAGCGACGCATGACATCAACAATCCCCGCAGCGGCGGAGTTATGAGACGGGTGGGAATGAAATATCAGTATTCCTATGAAGAGCAATGGCAGCCCAAAGACCTTTTAGTTACTTTTAGAATGTATCAGCTGAATTTCGCTGAAAACGCCCCTCGTGTTTTCAGAAAATATTGGGACAATTCTGCCGTGCATTTTATAGAAACAGGGATTCAGGAAACCTCTGTGGGGCCGCCGGAGGAGCGGCAGAAAGACAGGCCCTCCCGGCGAATGCCGAAAGGGCCTGTCTTTCACTTTTGCCATGAAAACTCCTGCGAGGCGGCCATGCCAAATTCTCAGAAGCTGTACCAACAGGCGAAGTGCGCAGACTGACGGGAAAAATATCCGACCGGCAGGGAAGGAAAGCACAGGAATCCTGACGGATTTCAGGCTTTTCTCACGCAGTCCGGACAGTAAATTTTCCGCCAGGATGTCTGCACCCGCCTGTCGGTTCAGCTTCTTAAAACTCTTTTGCCCACTTTTTCTTTCCCTGGAAAAAGTGGGTCAGTTCTTTTTGGATACCGTTTCTTCCCCGGAAAAACTGTCGGGAAGAAAGATCATACCTCTCTTCTGCCCCGTCTCTCCGAGGGGAGGTACAGACACAGGGCGCTGCGGTCGTCGTCCCCCTGCCGCCGCTGGTAAGCCTCCTGGAGAATCAGACTGGTCAGTACATTGGGGTCGTCCCCCTGCCAGCCGGCCAAAAGGTCCTGCACCCACTGGTCCTCGCTGCCGTCGGCCACGCCGTCGCTGATCATCAGCAGGAACGTATTTTCCTCCAGCGGGAACCGGATGGCCTGGGGCTCGTCGCCGGATTCCTGCAACCCGGCAGGCAGCGAAGCCCCCGCCAGCCGCCGGACGGTCCCCTTCCGCTTGATGTAGGTGGGCGCCGCGCCGTACTTGTAAAGCGCCGCCTGCCGGGCGGTCAGGTCCGCCGCCAGCAGGTCGATGGTGGTAAAACTGCCCTGCTCGTCGCTGCGGAGATTCAACGCCGCGTTCAGCGTCCGCAGGGCGGGCTCCGGCGCAATGCCCGCCTGGAGAAACTGCTCCAGCAGGCGCAGGGTCATCTGACTCTCCCGCTGGGCCTCCCGACCGCTGCCCATGCCGTCGCTGAGCAGCAGGTACAGCACGCCTCCTACCCGGAACCAGGTCATACTGTCCCCGCACAGCCGCTGTCCGTCTCTGGGCGCGGAGCCCAGGGCCACCTCGTGACAGAGCTCCCGCCCCGTGGCGGCAGGGACCTCCGGCGCCGCCATCGCCTGGGCCACCAGATCCCCAAGCTGCGCGTACTGCCCCCGGCTGCGCTCCCGCTCCTTCGCCAGCTGGCGGCGGTACTGCCGCCGCAGCAGCAGAGCCGTCACCTCGGTGTTGATAGCCGAGAGCAGTTGGGGAAAGTGAATGCACCGGGAGGCGAAGTGGGAGGCAAAATCCGAGGTCTCCGCCCGGCCCCGCTCCAGCATGACCGGCGTGGCGTCGTTGAAGGCGTTGTAGGTAGACACATATTCCTTGCTCCAGCACAGATCCCGCAGCGCGCAGCCCCGGCAGACTACCTCCGCCGCCCGGTCGAAGATGACGGCGGGGTTCTCCTCCTTCTTCGGCTGGGGCGCGGGGGCAAAGCTTTCCCCCAGGGCGCGGATGGCCTCCGCGCTCAGCCGCAGCCGCTGGCGCAGGCTCTCCGACTCTCTGGCGGCCCGCCGCCGGGGAATGGAGGTCTCCCGCAGCAGCAGCGCGCAGTAGTGGCACAGCACCCCTGACAGCGCCGTGGACGCCGTCAGACGCAAAAGGCTGCTTCCATCCATGCCCATTTGCAGCGTGTATGCCAGCTCCACCGACAGTGCCGCCCCTGCGGCGGCCATCGGGCGAAACCACCCCTGCCGGAACCATTTGGTATCCTGAAAGGCGGACAGCACCGCACAGATCAGCACCAATATGCCGCAGCACCGCAGCGCCGGACCGAAGGGCAGGAACAGCAGGCTCCCCGCCGCCCCTCCCAGCAGGGCGGCAATGGCGTTTCGCCCCGGCTTACAGGCGGCCACCAGGCCTGCCGCCAGCGGCGCGCGGCCCTCCAGGCAGCAGCCCGCGGCAAAAAATCCCGCCGTGCCATAGCCGGCCAGCCGCAGCAGCTCCCCCGCCTGGGGCTTTTCCAGGGTGATGTTGGCGATTTTCATAGCTTGTCCCCTTATCTACAGTGGTTTTTATCCATTGTAGCAGGGGTCCTTCAAGAAACCTGTCGGGAAATGCAGGGGGGAATGTCACGAAAGCAGGTAATTGTTCTCCCGGTTTGCCGCCTGCAGCGCTTTCAGCTTACAGGTGGCGTATCCCTCCACAACCAGCGGCTCCTGTCTGCAGAGCGCCTCCGCTTCCTCCAGGCTCTCCGCCTTCAGGACATACATGCCGGCCACGCCGGGATACCCTTTGAACACGCCGCCAAGGACCAGATGTCCCTCGTCGTCCAGCTTCTTCAGATTGGCGACATGCCGTTCCACTGCGGCTCTGGTGAGCCGGTTGTACGATCTGGTCTTTTCAATAAACATAACATAAAGCCGGTTTTCCATATTGTCGTCTCCTTTCCCCGGTGCCGGCGAATCCGCCTCATGCGTTCCCGTCCAGATACTCCGGCAGAAACCGTGCCAGACTCCGGACAATGTAAGCGATATTTTCCTCCCGAAGGACCGTGTCCCTCTTCGTGCGCAGGCGGGGGATATAATACCCCAGCCCCGCCAGATACCGGCAGGCGCACAGGTTCACATGGAAGCGGAATTTCCGCCCGTCCGACGGGTAGTACTGCAGGCCCCTGGCCAGCACATGGGGACGCAGCTCCTCTCCCTCCGGAAACGCCGCTTCCAGCGCCTCCAGCAGTGCACTGTCCCAGCGGCTGTGTTTGGAGGGAATCAGCAGCAGATGCTCCCCGTCCCCCACGCAGTCCAGGTTGACGAACAGCCGCTTCGCGGCCTGCTCTCCATGCCTTTTCCGAAACGCCGAGGCCCCCAGCAGGGTCTTCTCGTTGTTATCCAGAAACACCAGGCATACCCGCCGGTCAAAGCCTGCCTCCCGGGCCGCAGCCAGCAGAGCCAGCACGCCGGAGGAGTTGCCGTTGGCGTTGCTCCGGTTGGCGGGGCCGTAGGCCGCGATCCCCAGCTCCGCCACCGCCAGGATCAGAAACAGCGGCAGCATCAGTTTCGGCTGGTTTATGGGAAAGCTGACCGCAAAGGACAGCAGGAACGCCGCCGCCACCAGAGCCAGCGCCGCCGCCGCATGATAGCACACATGGGCCGCCACGTTGGTGGGCGAGACGAAGTTGGGAACCAGCATCCGGGAACCGGTATCGTAGTGGGCGCAGAGAAAGAGCTCCGCCCGCTCCGGGTCTCCGGCCACCACGTTGACGCTGCCGTTGAATTTGCCGTAGGTCTCCTCATGGGCTTTCCACCCCGCCCGCTTCAGCTCCCGCAGCAGCCATTGGCGGAAATCCGCCTTCTGCGCGGCACTCTTCCGCACCGGGTGGACCGTCAGCAGATATTTCTTCAGATGCTCAATCTCTTCCATGTACGCCTCCCTTTTCTCTCAAATGCCGGTGAACAGAACCGAGTCAATGCCGGGCTCTGCCTGGCGGACGCCTGACGTCAAATCCGCCAGGGCTTTGCCCCGGCCCCCGCCGCCTGTCAGAATCTGTATTCACAACCGGCGAACGCTGTCCGGCCGGTCTTTTTCCCGCCATCCTGCGTCAATTTTCCCTGTCTGACAGGAAAAATCCCGCCCATCCGGCATCCACAGGCATGAATACAGGTTTTAAAAAAGGTGGAGAAAAAGCGGGATTTTTTGCTGCTTTTTAAGATAAAGCAGAGATCCCCTGTTTATATGTCTCGGCGGCGTGCAGCAGCTCTCCTGCGCCGTCCAGCATGGCCTGGGTCAGGTGCTCGCCGCCGGTGAGGCGGGCCAGCTCCTGCCTGCGCTGCTCCTGGTCCAGCCGCAGGACCCTGGTGCAGGTCCGGCCGCCGCTCTCCCCTTTTTCCACGGCGAAATGGGTGTCCGCCATGGCCGCCAGCTGAGGCAGGTGGGTAACGCACAGCACCTGCTTACGGCGGCTCACCTGGGCCAGCTTGGCCGCCACCTTCTGGGCCGCCCGGCCGCTGACGCCTGTGTCCACCTCGTCAAAGACCAGGGTCCCGATCAGCTCGTTTTCCGCCAACACGTTCTTCAGCGCCAGCATGATCCGCGCCAGCTCGCCGCCGGAGGCCACCCTGTTGATGGGACGCAGCTCCTCGCCCACGTTGGCGGACATAAGAAAGCGCACCACGTCCATTCCGGAGGCATCCGGCTCCTTCTCCGCAAAGCAGATGGCAAAGCGCACCCTGGGCATGTCCAGCTGCCGCAGCTCGTCCTGGATGCGCTCCTCCAGCTGCTTCGCCGCCGCCTTCCGGGCCTCGGAGAGGACGCCGGCTGCCTTCAGGGCCTGCCTGCGCTCCTTCTCCAGCTGCTTTTCCAGCCGGGCGGCGGTGTCGGAGGCGAAGGCGATCCGGTCCAGCTCCTCCTTCCGCTGCTCCAGATATTCCAGCATGTCCTCCACCGTGGGCCCGTACTTCTTCTTCAGCCGGTACAGCTGGTCCGCCCGGCCCTCCAGATCGTCCAGCTCCTGGGGACTGAAATCGAAGGAATCCTCCAGATCCCGCAGCGTTTCCGCCACGTCGTAGGCCTCGGAATACAGATTCTCCAGCCGCTCATGGAGCAGGGCAAACTGCTCGTCCAGCCCCTTTGCGCCGGCCACCGCGACGGCGGCCTCCCGCAGGCCGGAGACCGCGCCGCCGCCGTCGTCCCCGCCGGTGAGATTCCACACGGCTCCCTGAATGGCGGACATGAATTTCTCACTGTTGCGCAGCAGGTTCCGCCGCTGAGTCAGCGCTTCCTCCTCCCCCGGCTTCAGCTGGGCCCGCTCCAGCTCGTCAATCTGAAACCGGAGGCTGTCCATCCGCCGCTCCTTCTCGGCCTCGTCCATCTGGAGGGCCTTCAGCTTCTTTCGTGTAGCCTCCATGGCCTCGTAGCAGGCGGCGTAGCTCTCCATCGGCTGCCCCACCTGTCCGAAGCTGTCCAGATAGGCCCCGTGCTGTTCCTCATCCAGCAGCTGCTGGCCGTCGTGCTGGCCGTGAATGTTCAACAGCGCGCTGCCGGTCTTCCGCAGCTGGGCCACCGTGACGGGCCGTCCGTTCATCCGGCAGACGTTCTTCCCGTCGGCGTAAATTTCCCGCTGGAGCAGCAGCTCCCCGTCCTCCGCGGCAACGCCGCACTCCCGGAGGGTCTCCAGCTCCGGTACGCCGGTGAACACGGCGCTGACAAATGCCCTGGCCGCCCCCGTGCGGATCAGGTCCCTGCTGGTCCGCTGGCCCAGCACAGCCCCCATGGCGTCGATCACGATACTTTTTCCCGCGCCGGTTTCGCCGGTCAGGGCGTTGAAGCCGCCGTCGAAGGTGATGTCCGCCTCCTCAATCACGGCGATGTTTTCAATATGCAGCAACTGTAACATGATTTGTCCTCCGTATCCCTGCCGCCGCTGTACCGTCTTTTACAGGGACTCTGCCCTGCGCCCCGCCGCCTTTTGAAAAGGTGGGCGAAAATTTTCAGGAAAAAGGCAGCCGCAGATTTTCAGGAAATTTTCCTGCGAGGAAAAACAGACACTTCCTGAAGTTCTTTTTGTCCACTTTTTCTCTCAGGAAAAAGCGGGAGATTTCTTTTATCTCAGCATCTCATGGATTTCCTCGCAGAAGCTTCGGGCGGACTCCGCGTCATGCATTACCAGCAGCGCCGTGTCATCCCCCGCCAGGCTGCCCACCATGTCGGAAATATTCATACTGTCCAGCGCGGCGGCCGCCGCATTGGCCAGCCCCGCCATGGTTTTGATGACAATGATGTTCTGGGCCTGGTCCACGCTGATGATGCTCTCCCGGAAAATGCTTCTCAGCTTGTCCGCCACATTCAGCCGGTTCCGCTGGCTGGATACCGTGTAGCGGTACCGCCCCTGTCCAATCGGCTCCTTGATGAGATGCAGCTGCTTGATGTCCCGGGAAATGGTCGCCTGCGTACAGCTGACGCCCTGCTCCATCAGCTTCTGCTGCAGCTGCTCCTGGGTATCGATGGCCTCCCGCTCCACGATCTCCAGAATTCTTCTCTGCCGGTCATTTTTCATAGCCGATGCCTCCTGTCATTTTTGTCCGCAAGATTTCATATATGCTCCTGTCCGTCAGCCGCAGCAGCTCCGTCTCGTACCTCGACCGGCAGATACGCACCTTGTCCCCCTGCCGCAGGGCAAAGGCCTTTCCCCCGTCCACCGACAGATACACCTGCTTCCGGTTCTGCTCCGCCGGGGCGACGGTCACCGTCCCGGCCGCGGAGAGAACAAAGGATTTGGAGAATACAGAGTGGGCGCAGATCGGGCTGATGACAAAATTCTGAGCCGTGGGCTCCACAATGGGGCCCCCCGCCGAGAGGGAATACCCGGTGGACCCGGTGGGCGTGGCCACCACGACGCCGTCCCCGGAGAAGATGCCCAGCGGGTCCTCCCCCGTGGTCACCTGAAGCCGCACCACCCGTGCCATGGCCCCCTTGGTTACCACCGCGTCGTTCAGCGCCCCGCCGGTATACACCGTCCTGCCCTCCCGGAGGACAGACACATCCAGCATCATCCGCTTCTCCTTCCGGTAGCGGCCTCCCGCCAGATTTTTCAGCAGCCCCAGCTCCCCCGCCTCCAGGTCGGACATGAACCCAAGACTGCCCAGATTCACCCCCAGCACCGGCACCCCCCGCATGGAGGCCGCACGGGCCAGGTGCAGAATGGTTCCATCCCCGCCGAAGGCGATCACCAGATCGCTGCGCCGCAGCTCCTGCTGGAGGGGCCGGCAGGGCACGCTGAACTGTCCCTCTCCTCCCTCCGGCTTGAAGGGCAGACAGTACACGGTGCTCACTCCCGCGCTTTTCAGGATTTCCTCCGCCGCCTTCGCTGCGGCCAGCCCCTTGTCCCGGTAGGGGTTGGGACACAGTATGACGCGCTTCATGGCACTACCTCCCATTCGGTATCCATACTTTTCTCTGTGAACAGTGAAAAAGTATCAAAAAGAAAAACCATTTGCGCAAAACTTCGTTTTGCGCAGGTTCAGTAAAAGCACACTACCGCTACCGCGCGGAAAACCTGGAAAGGAAGCTCCTGCGGGGCAATGCATACCCCTTCCAAACGTGTCAGCTTTTCTCCAGCCCGGCGTGAGACGCCGACACCAGCCCGGCGAGGTCAAAGGTCCTCTCTTCCCACGCCCCCTTCCGCAGCCAGCCCAGATACTCAATGTTCCCCTCCGGCCCACGCACGGGAGACCAGCTGAGATCAAGCACTGTAAAGCCACTTTCCTTTGCATGCACAAAGAACTGCTCCAGTACCTCCCGGTGGACGGCGGGGTCCCGGACCACACCCTTTTTCCCCACCTTCTCCCTGCCCGCCTCGAACTGGGGCTTGATCAGGCACACCGTCTCGCCCCCGTCCTTCAGCACGCCGGCAATGGCGGGCAGAATCAGCTTCAGGGAGATAAAGCTTACGTCCACGCTGGAGAAGTCCGGCTCCTCCGGGATGACGGTGTGATCCAGATACCTGGCGTTGGTCCGCTCCAGACACACCACCCGTCCGTCGCTGCGCAGACTCCAGGCCAGCTGCCCGTACCCCACGTCCACCGCATAGACCTTCGCCGCGCCGTTTTGCAGCATGCAGTCCGTGAAGCCCCCGGTGGAGGCCCCCACGTCCATGCAGATTTTTCCCTCTAACTGGATGGGCCATACCGTCATGGCCTTCTCCAGTTTGAGTCCACCGCGGCTGACATAACGGAGGGTGTTCCCTCTGATTTCAACGGCGGCGTCCTCCGCCACGGCGGCGCCGGGCTTGTCCGCCCGCTGGCCGTTCACGTACACCAGCCCGCTCATGATGATCCCCTGGGCCTTCTGGCGGCTCTCCTGGAGGCCCCGCTCCGTCAGGAGAACGTCCAGTCTGATTTTCCTGCTCATACAATCACCGGCTCCCTGCTCTCAGCCATCGCTCCAAAACCTTTCTGCTGGGCGGCGAGATATTGTCCGGCAGACGGTCCGCGTCAAAATAGCGGAGCTCCTCCACCTCCCCCTCCTGGGGCCTCAGCCGGCCGGAATACTCCCGGCAGATATAGACGATGTCCACGTTGTACACCTCGTCCCCGTTGGGGTAGATATAGTGCATGTCCTCCCCGGAGAATACGTTGAACAGCTCCAGACGGCAGGCCGTCAGCCCTGTCTCCTCCAGCAGCTCCCGGCGGGCGGTCTCCTCCGCTTCCTCCCCCAGCTCCATGGAGCCGCCGGCATAGTCCCAGCAGCCGTTGTCGCTGCGCCGCTGCAGCAGAATGCGCCCCGCCTCGTCCACCACGATCACGCCTGCGCCGGTCTGGAGCAGCGGGCGGCTACCCACAAGCTTCCGCAGGTCCATAATATACTCGGCCATGTCAGTCCGTCCTTTCCGCAAGCTTTACCGCCAGCTCCAGCGCCAGCAGGGCGGCTCTGTCCTTCCCGGTGATATTGGCGTCTTGGCTGAGGCTCCACGCCTCCCATTCCCCGCCGTCCAGGTTGTCCGAGGCGTGGAAGAAGTGAAACACGTCCTTCCCCCGGAACCGGGCCAGCGCGGCCACCGCCGAGCACTCCATATCCACGCACACGCACCCCGCCGCCTTCCGGCGCTCCATCTTTTCCGCCGTCTCCCGGTAAAAGGCGTCCGTGGTCCAGACTTTGCCCAGAGTGTATGTGCATTGATGGTGATCCAAAATCTCAATAAATTCTTCCCGGTATTTCGGGTTTACCTCGATCTCGTCCGAAGGCGGCGCGTAGTGGAAGCCGGCCCCCTCGTCCCGCAGGGCAGCGGTGGGGATGATGATGCCGCAGTCACCGATGGACCGGTCCAGCACCCCGCAGGTACCAAACAGCACCAGCTTCTCCACACCGGCGGCAAACATCTCCTCCAGAACCCCCATACATCCCGCCGCGCCCACATATGCCTCGAACAGGGCGATCTCCACGCCCTTATACTCCGTCCGGTAGACCGGAGCATCCCAGTTGGCTTTCTTCAGCCGCATGATCTCCACTCCGCCCAATTGCTCCACCATCCGGTCGAAGGTCCTCAGCTCAAAGCAGGACACCGCTACCCTGGGACAGTCCTGTACCGGCTTGATAATTCCCCACGGGTTGATGACCGCTGTCGGATTGGGGTCAAATTCATGCAGCAGCATTTCGTCTCCTTTTCTATGCGTCCCGGTAAAACAGGATGTCGGCCTTGCCCTCCTGGCGGGTACCTTTGTAGACCTCCGTGTCCAGCCCGCCGATATGGAAGCCGGTTTTCAGATAAAACCGGCAGGCCCCCAGATTGTTGTCCTGCCCTATGGTGTAAAGGCCCCGGAATCCCCTGGCCCTGCAGACCTCCATGGCCTTTTCCATCAGAGCATGGCCCACGCCCCTGCCCCGGCAGGCCCCGGATACCTTCAGATCGCAGAGATACATATACCGGCACATTCCATCCTGCAAAATCGCCAGCCCTGTACACTGCTCCCCATCGTAGGCGCCCAGGAACACCGTGTCTTCCTGCATCGCCGCAAAGTCGTAGTTCTCGTCCGGAAAGCACATTTCCGATACATCTTCCCCGTCAAACAGGACTTCTTCATGTCCCCATTTCCCGTCTGTGCGGGAGACCTCCATCCTGCCGAACAGAGTGAAGGGCTCGTTGGGGATATTGATATCGGCCTGATGCGCCGCGTCGATTACCCGAATCTCCATCACGCTTTTCTCCTCCTCACTTTTTCCGGGAAGCCAGCCGCTCCCCCAGCTCCCGGTACACCCGCCCGCACAGTTCGGTCACGGCTTCCCGGTTTCCCGTCAGATATGCGTACAAGTATGTACAGGCCGCCTCGGCCCTGTTCCACTCTTCCGCTGTAATCATTTCCTTCGTCAGGGCTTCGTCCAGTTCATCCTGATCCATCACAAACAGCTCTCCCCGGCCGTTCACCACGATATCCAGATACATATCCACAAACGTCGGGTTTTCCGGGTCGTCAAACCGGTTGCCTGCGGTAATATCGAAATAGATCTGGATCAGTTGCCCCCGGGCGTCATACATGGCGGTCAGCCAGAAGGGCAGCCCCTCCAGGGCGATCTGCACCCAGGCATAGTCCTTCTCCGCAATCAGCACATCCTCGCCCCCGTCGTGGACCACCAGCGGCCCGGTTACCTCCCGGATCACCAGCAGGCTCTCCTTTCCCCTGCGTCCATACATTTGGCAGTCCCGGCTGATATACTCCCGCCGGAGGATACGCCGCCAGTCGCTGCGGCGCATGTCTTTTTTCACCATTCCATCAGCCTCCGTTCCGGCTTCCCAGGCAGCAGGGGCACACGTCCCGGCAGGCATGGCAGGAAATGCGCCATACCCGTTTCTCAGGGTCGTCCCCAAAGGCGTGGTCCCAGCACGCCTGCTGGACCGGCTCTTCACCGTCTAAAGCGTGGGCCGGACAGACCTCCACGCACTTTCCGCAATTATCGCAAACCGGTTCCCGTAGCGGGTCCGCCTCCAGCTCCTCTCCACACAGCACACACCCCAGCCAGACCATGCTCCCCAGCTCCGGAGTGATGAGCAGGGAGTGCCGCCCGATGGTCCCCAGCCCCGCCGCCTGGGCGGCGTGCTTCTGGGAGACGACAGAGCGCCAGCGGCCGGTTTTTTCGTCCCACTGGCTTTCGTTGGTGGGGACGGGGACGCAGGAGACGCCCCGCTTCTCCATTTCGATACAGAAGTCCAGCGCGAGGGCGTCCAGCTTCGCCGTGATGGAGTTTCGGACCCGGGTATACGCCACGTCGCTTCCACAGGAAACCACCGCCGCTGGAAACCGGCAGGCGAAGGAGACGACAGATTTGCACGCCGGCCACACATCCAGAGGGTGGTACCCCTCCGGCGCGTTCGCGAACCGGTCCAGGCCGGCGATCCCGCACAGCTCCGCGCCCAGTGTATACGCAATTTCCTTCACTTCCCGGCTGGTCATTCCGCTTCTACCTTTCGCGCTTTTGGTATGTTCTTATCTCTTTATTAAAACTCCCAATTCGCTTTTGTGTTCCTCTTGCAGAGGAAGGTCTTATGATTCCCGCCCCGCAGGGGGCGGGAACACGAAAAAGAATTGGGCCTATCAAAAAGGGATAAAAGGAACCTTTTGAAAATTTCCCCCGTTGCCGCAGATTTTTGCTGTGCAGGGCAATCTGGCGCAGGAATCCTGACGGATCTCAAGCCAGATCAACGCGGCTCAGCGGTAAATGCACAGGCAGGCTGCGCATGACTGATTGGGGGATATGCTTTAAATCGGCTTTTTGGATAAACAGAGCACCAGACCGTCGGCGGCAAGGGCCTTTGCGTCCGCCTCCGTCATGTTCCGGGTCAGGACCGCATCGTCTTCATAAAAGATCACAGCGCCTCCCATACCGCCTCCGCCACGCTTTGGGCGTCCAGCCCCAGCAGCCGCCGCAGCTGGGCCACCGTCCCCTGGGGGGCGAAGGCGTTCTTCAGGTTCTTCAGGACCAGCGTCTTCGGCGCAATACCGGTCTGGCCCAGCGCCGAGGCCAGCTGCTGCCCCACAGACCCGTTTTCGTTGCAGTCCTCCAGCACTACCAGCCGTCCGGTCCTCCGGACCGACTCGATCACCGGACTGGCATCCAGAGGCGCGATGCACTGGAGCTTGATGATTTCCGCGGCGACGCCCCGCTCCTCCAGCAGCGCCGACGCCGCCAGAATCTCGTCCGTCAGCGTCCCATAGGAAACCAGCGTCACATCCGTACCCTGCCGGAGGACGGCGGTTCTCTCCCCGGTCCATGCCGGGTACCGCCGTCCCTCGCCGCCTCTGGGATACCGGATGGCCACCGGCCCCTCCATGGCAATGGCGGCGCGCAGCATAGCCTTCAGCTCCTCAAAGCAGGCCGGACACAGCACCGTCATGCCGGGAATCTGGGTGAGATATCCCACGTCCTGACAGCCGTGGTGGGTGGGACCGTCGGAGCCCACCAGCCCCGCACGATCCACGGCCAGCACTACGTGCAGCCCCTGAAGCGCTACGTCGTGGAGCAGCATGTCAAAGCCCCGCTGCAAAAACGTGGAATATACGGCGAACACAGGAATCATCCCCTGCTTTGCCATACCCGCCGCCATGGCCACCGCATGGCCCTCGGCAATGCCCACATCGAAAAACCGCTTGGGCCACGCCGAGGCAAACTCCTGCAATCCCGTTCCCTCCGCCATAGCGGCGGTGACGGCGCACAGCCGCCGGTCCTTTCCCGCCATCTCCACCAGCTCGTGACCCAGGATATAGGAAAAATCAATGCTTCGTCCCAGATCCGGCCCCACGGCCGGATCAAAAGGCGCTACGCCGTGACTGCGCTCCGGCTGCCGCTCGGCGGGGGCGTAACCCTTCCCCTTCACTGTGCGCACATGAACCAGCACCGGTCCGCCCATCTCCCTCGCCCAGGCCAGAACCGTACACAGCTGCTCCACGTTGTGCCCGTTCACCGGGCCCATGTAGGTGAAGCCCATGTCCTCAAACATGGAGCAGGGATAAATAGCCCGCTTGACACCTTTCTTGAGCCGGTGGTTGAACTGATACACCGTCCGGCCTCCGGGGAGATGCTCCAGCACCGTCCGGTAGCCCTTCTTGAACCGGTAGTATCCCGGACGCAGCCGCAGGCGGCTGAGGTGGGTGGCCACGCCGCCCACGTTGGGGTCGATGGACATGCCGTTGTCATTGAGGATTACCACCAGGGGCTCCCCCGACGCTCCCGCGTCGTTGAGCCCCTCATAGGCCAGCCCGCCGGTCAGCGCGCCGTCTCCCAGCAGCGCCGCCACGGCGTAGTCCTCCCTCAGCAGGGTCCGGGCCCGGGCCATACCCAGCGCCACGGACACGGAGTTGGAGGCGTGGCCCGCCACGAAGGCGTCGTGGCAGCTTTCCTCCGGCCTGGGAAAACCCGCCAGTCCTCCCAGCTGCCGCAGGACGCCGAACAGCTCCCGCCGTCCGGTGAGGGCCTTGTGGACGTAGCACTGATGACCCACGTCAAAAACCAGCCGGTCCCTGGCGGTGTCGTAGATCCGGTGGAGGGCCACCGTCAATTCCACCGCCCCCAGATTGGAAGCCAGATGCCCCCCTGTGCGGGAGACACTGTCCACCAGGAACTTCCGCAGCTCGCCGCACAGTGTGTTCATTTCCTCCCGGCTCAGCGCCTTCACATCCGCCGGGGAAGATATCTGATCCAGGATCAAAGCGTGCTCACCTCTTTTTCTTCCGGGAAAACAGATGCAGGAGCCGGCCCACCAGCTGAAGCACCGCCGTGCTTCTGGCAATGGCGAAGCTTTTGCCCAGAGCCTTTCCCCCGATGGTCAGTCCGGAGGTCAGGGCTGTCACTGCCAGGCTCAGCACCATGGCCGGCAGGAAGTGGAAAGCCATCTGGAGCTGCACTACGATCACCGCGCCGGTGGAACCGGAGATGATGCCGCAGATGTCCCCTACCACGTCGTTGCAGAAGCTGGAAACCTTATCCGCCTTCCGGATCAGGTTCAAAGCCTCCCTGGCGCCGGGAGTCTTCCGGGCGGCCATGGAGTGAAAGGGCTTTTCATCCGCCGCCGTCACCGCCACGCCGATGATGTCAAACACGATGCCCAGCAGGATAAACGCCAGCAGCACCCCGAAGGCCACCGCCAGCCCCGCCCCGTCCAGAGCCTGGTCCGAAGCCAGACTCAGCACAGCGGACAGTGCCACCGCAATGAAGAACACCTGCACCGCCCAGCGGCCCGCAGTTTTCTTCCCCTTCTTCGGGGTCTTCTTTCTGTTTTCTTTATTGTCGCCTGCGTCCAAGGAAAAATCTCCTCACTTTCGATCACATACTCGTTGTATTCATTTTTTCCCGAAAGAAAAAGGCCTGTTGCCTATGCCTGTTCGCTGATGTACAGCTGCGCCCGGTTCTGGATCAGCGCCGTCGCCTCGTCCACGGTCTTGTCCCCGGCGAAGCAGGCCCCGGCAATCTCCAGGATAATCTCTCCCAGGCTGTCGTCCCAGCGGTACATGCGGTCCACCGCCTCGTACAGCGCCATGATCTGCTCATACTGCTTCTCCGTGGCCTTGCGGTAGCCGTGGAACTTCCCGCCGGCGTCCGAATAGCCGTACTCCGTCCTGCCGAAGCTCTTGCCGTCCAGCCGGGACAGCTCCTCGAAGGCCTCCCTGTTGAGGGGGAAGTTGATGAGGAAGGGGGAGCTGGAGGACAGTCCTTCGGGCAGGAGCATGGTGCGCAGGAAAGTCCAGACCCCCTCCTTGTGCTGCCCGCCGCTGGACATGGCCAGACCGCCGCTCATGACAAAGGCGCTCCCCGTCTCCCCCCATGGGTTGGGAACGCCCACGAAGGACGCCTCTCCCCGGAGGTCCCTCTCAATCCTCTGCAGATCCCAGAAGTTGCCTGGATACTCTCTCACCAGCATCAGCGCCCGGTCGCCCAGCATTTCGTTCCGCTCGTCGTATGACACGCTCTCCTCCGGGAACCCGGCGCAGAAGGCCAGGATCTCCCGGAACTCCGGACTGTCAAAGCTGCACGTCCCGCTCTTCTGATCCACCAGTCGATCCCAGAATATCTGCAGCAGCATCAGCAGCAGCCCCTCTCTGCTGTCAGGCATCGCCAGGCAGCCCTCGGGCATACGCTCCAGGGCCTGCCGCATCTCCTCCACCGTCCAGGCCATCCGGTCTCCCACGGCGTCCGCCGCCCCGACCATCGTGGCAAAGGTAAACCCGCCGGACAGCTCGCAGAGCCTGCCGTCGATGGACGCCGCCTCCAGCACCCCGGTCATCAGGTCCTCCCGGCCGATGTCCCGGTCCTGATCGATCCAGGGCCACAGATCCTCCAGAACGCCTGAGGCGGCCCAGCGGTACAGCGGCATCCCGTTCATATCCAGAATATCCGGGATATGTCCCGCGCCCACCTCCGTGGCCAGCCGGATCCGGGCCTCCTCCCAGCCCTCCCCGGATTCGTAATCCATGTACTCCCGGACCTCAATGCAGTAGTCGTGGCTCGCGCGGTTAAATTTCCGCACGGTCTCCTCCAGACTGCTGAGCATCTGTGCCGTGCCAAGAGTCAGTACGGTCTTCTCCGGCGGATCGTCCGTGGGCGTCAGCACGGCCAGCTCCGCCGTACTGGTGCTCCACGAGGTGCCGCCCTGGACGAGCACCAGCCGCCCGTCCGGCAGGAATGTACACACCGACCGGTCCCCGCCGCCGTCCAGTCCCGTATTGACCCAACTGAGCAGGGGCGTGTTTTCCTCCGGCTGCCCGTCCTCCACAGGCGCACTCTCCCGCCAGGCCAGCAGGTCGCTGCCTGCGTTGTAGTAGAACAGATGGTTCCCGTCGCCGTCATAGACGGTGGTGGACTCCGGCAGCTCCCAGCTCTCCTCCCAGGCATCCCCCTTCCGGGAGATCGCCTGGAGGTCCGTATGGTAGGGCCCGCTTTTGTAGTTCGAGCTCCATACGGCCAGCCGTCCGTCGCCCAGGCGCACCACGCCGTTCCAGTTCTGATTCTGGTCCTCCCTGGCCACCCGGCCCAGAACCTCGCCGGTCTGGTCCATCGTCACCAGCGCTTCCTTCCCGTAGCGGTTCCAGAAGGTGATTTCGCCTCCGGGTCCGATATAGACATCTTCGATGAATTCCATCCCCAGCCGGTCCTCCAGATCCTTCCGGGGCCATTCCTGCCGGGAGAGCTCGTTTCCGTCTCCGTCCAGCCTGTGCAGAACGTAACTGCTCTCGCTGCTGAGACAATACTGTCCCCGGGTCCCCTGGGATATATCGTAGGGGTCGAAGCCCTCCGGGAAGTCATAGGTCCAGCTGCCCATCTTCTCCAGCAGCCACAGGGTGTCCTCCTCCCCGGCGGCCACGGCAATGCCCTCGCTGGAGTAGATGACGTTCCGGTCGTCGCTGGCGGCCCCGCAGCCGGGCAGACTGACGATCTCCCCGCCGTCCAGGGGAATGCGCAGCAGCCGGGCCTCCCGGTCGTAGTAGTCCTCGCTGGTAGTGACGGAGCCGGTGAGATATACATAGTCCCCCGTGACGCAGCCGCTCCGGATCTCGTCCAGATCCGCCTCCAGCTCCCGGAAAACGGGGAGGTAGCGTATGCCCCCGTAGCGGTCCGGCTCCTTTTCCGCCTCCTCCTTCCCACAGGCCGTCAGGCCCGGCAGCAGACACACCGCCAGCAGAAAAGCCAGGATTCTCTTCATGATTTCTCCTCCGTTCAGACATTCATTCAGGTATCCATTCTTTTTCCTGTAAGAAAAAGAATCCAAAAAGACTTTAAGATCCTGTATTCATAACCGGGGGATGCCGGATAGCCGGGGACTTTTCCCGGCAGAAGCGAAAAAATCCCTCTTTTCGTGGCGCATTCCTTCTCCGCTGTTTTCCTGCATCAGCCCCAAATACAAATCAGGCGAGGGCAAAGCCCTCGCTGAAAAAGCCAAACGCCGGCAGCAGACAAGGTAAATCTTACGGCTTAGGTACGGGCTGGATTTCCCCGGGGCGCACCCCTCGTTGCCGATCGGGCGGTTTCCCTTTCAGCGTCCCGGCGCGGCGTTGCCCACCGCGCTGCCCGACTGCCACTTAGTCCGCACTGCAATCCCTTATCTGCCCAGTGACGACAGCCTAGGTGTTTTCCACCACAGTCAAACCGCTTCTTAGCCTCTTTTGCAGGCAGGGTTTCAAGGAGCGATCCGTGCCTCTCCCTGGCCGTGGAAAAGCAGGGTAGTTCTCCTATCCGCCATGCCCACGCAAGGCAGGCTACATCTGCACACAGCGTTCACGGCTCGCAGGCCGGGTAGCACCGCAATACAGGTTTCTACATCTGAGCCGTACACGGGTCGGAGTACCGCAAAGGGAGTACGCCCGAGCACGAGAACAGGTCTCCACAGCCGCAGGGTCGGCTTCCCCATGCCATTGGGGAACGCCCTACGGCCGCAAGCGCGGGGAGTCCGCGCTTCCCGCCCAGCACCCACCCCAAACTGGGCGTTTGCAGCAGGCACCAGGGGTTTCACAGCTATGCCCTTTAAAGGATTTTTAGGCCCTTCTTCGGAAGCGGCAGATCTGACTAGGATACTGCGCCGTCGTTCAGCAGAAAACAGTATACCATACCTTGCCTGAATATTCAAGAGACCATACAAATTTTTCTATATATTTACAGATTATTCACGAGCAGGCGCCATGGAGATTCATTTTCCCCTGCCGGAGCGGGGGCGCCGCTTACTTCTCGCCCACGCGAAAAGTAACAGAGGCGTGCGCAGGGGGAGGCATTGATCTGCGCTACGCGCAAGGGGGCTGATTCTCCCGTGCGCACGCCCCGGATACGCCGGGCTTCTGCGTCTCCCCGCGGCCTGTGCCGGCAGACTCCGCCGGCTCAGGCCGGGACGGCTCCCGTGGCGCTTCCCGTCAGAAGGCCCGCTTTGCCAAAGCAAAAAAGAACGCATAAAGCGGCGCTTTATGCGTTCTTAACGTTCTTTATGCGCTTTTTCTTTCAGAAGCGGGAAAACCGCTCAGTTCCTGTACACCGCCATCATGCCCTTGTAGGTCATGTAGCAGTCCAGCTTGGCCACCACTTCAAAGGGCGCGTGCATGGCCAGCACCGGTACGCCGGCGTCCAGGGTGTCGATGTTCCGGTTGGCCATATAGGCCGCCACGGTGCCGCCGCCGCCGGCGTCCACCTTGCCCAGCTCCGCCATCTGCCAGATGACGCCGTTCTCGTCGAAGATCCGCCGCACATAGGCCACCAGCTCCGCGGAGGCGTCGGACGCGCCGCCCTTGCCCCGGCTGCCGGTGTACTTGCACAGGCCGATGCCGTGGTTGATAAAGGAGGAATTCCGCTTCTCAAACACCTCGCCGAAGTTCGGATCGAAGGCCGCCGTCACGTCGGCGGACAGACAGAAGCTCTTCTCCAGGCAGGCCCGTACCGGCGCCCCCCGGCTCTCGCACAGATCCTCCATGAAGGTGTCGAAGGCATGGGTCAGCATGCCGGACACGCCCACGGAGCCGATCTCCTCCTTGTCCGCCAGCACGCATACCGCCGTTTTGCCGGGGATCTGATCCAGGTCCAGCAGCGCCTTCAGCGCGGCGTAGCCGCACACCCGGTCGTCATGGCCGTAAGCGCCGATCATGCTGGCGTCCAGACCGATGTCGGTGGCGTTGGCCGCCGGTACCGCCTCCAGCTCGGCGGAGATGAAATCCGCCTCGGTAAAGCCGTATTTCTCATACAGCCGCTTCATCACCGCCAGCTTCACCCGGTCCTTCTCTACGCCCTCCATGGGCTCGCTGCCCACCAGAATGTTCAGCTGCTCGCCGGCGATTCCCTCCTCCAGAGTCTTTTTGGCCTGCTCTTTGGCCAGATGGGGCAGCAGGTCGTTGATGACCAGCTTGGGCTCGTCCCCCTCGCCGATGACTACGTTGACGGTTTTCCCGTCCCGCAGAGCCACCACGCCGTGGATCTCCAGGGGGATGGTTACCCACTGGTATTTGCGCACGCCGCCATAGTAGTGAGTCTTGAGATAGGCCATCTCGCCGTCCTCATACAGCGGGCTGGGCTTCAGGTCCAGCCGGGGGCTGTCGATATGGGCGGCGGCAATCTGTACGCCTTCCGCCAGACTCTCCTGTCCGATAACCGCCAGCAGCAGCATCTTTCCCCGGTTGTTCAGGTACACCTTGTCCCCGGCGCGCAGCGCCATGCCCCGCGTATAGGGCCGGAATCCCTTCTCCTCCGCCAGGCGGATGCCCTCCCGGACGCACTCCCGCTCGGTCTTCCCGGCATTCAGGAAGGCCCTGTAGCCCCGGCAGTAGTCCTCCATGGCCTCCCGCTCGTCCGCGGGCAGCCGGTCATAGCCGTTCTTCTTCTCCATCAGGAGCTTCTCTTTCCATTCCTTCGCTTCCATTTCCTGTCTCTCCTTTATTAAACATTTCCAGCAGATCCTGGAAAAATAAACGCACCAGCGCTCGGAAGGCCTCCCGGTCCTCCTCCTGATTCTCCAGCAGAAAGGAGCAGTTCTCCCGGTACCAGTCCGCGCTCTTCTGAGCCCGGATTCTCGCCTGGGCCTGCTCCCTGGTCAGGCAGTCCCGGGCCATAATACGCTGCAAACGGACGGCGGGCGGCGCTGTCACCGCCACCGTGGCGCGGCAGAGTCCTCCTATTCCCGATTCTACCAGATTGACAGCGTCAATAGCAAGTCCTTTTTGTGAACAATATTGAATTTTCCGTTCCACTGCCGCGGACATGGCGGGAAATACAATGCCATTGAGCGTGGCAAGCTCCTCCCCATTGCCGAAAACCCGCCGGGCCAGACTCCGCCGGTCCAGACTGCCGTCCGGCAGGAACACCTCTCCGAAGGCCTCCCGCAGCTTCCGCCGCAGGGTCCCGTCCGTTCGCAGCAGCTCATAGTACAGCGCGTCGCAATCCACGATCTCAAACCCCAGCTCCGCGAGGACCTCCAGCGCCGTGGTCTTCCCCGCCCCGGTGGGGCCGGTGATGCCCAGTACGGTCATGGCGCAGCCTCCCCCAGGTCCACCACCTGAAATCCGGCGGCTTTTTTCAGACGGTTGGCCACCGCCAGCCCCAGTCCCGCGTCGCCGGGACACTGGGCAAAGATTTCCGTCACGTCCGTGCCGTCAAAAGCCCGCAGGGCGTCGAATACCCGCCGGGCCTGCTCCGCCGGGTCCGCCGCCGCGCCGATGGCCTCCACCGCGCAGCCCGGAAACGCCCCCGCAAATTCGTCAAAACAGATGACCCCGGTATGTTCCCCCATCTTCTTGCGGATATACCGGGCGGTGCGGCGGCTCTTGCCGGTCACCACGGTAACAGGCGCTTTCGGCGCGTAATGCCGGTACTTCATCCCCGGCGCTTTCGGTTTTTCCCCGGCGGGCAGGGGCGAGAGCACCGCCCTGTCCACGGCCACCTCTCCCAGCGCCTCCCGCAGCGCCTCCAGTGGCAGCCCGCCTGGCCGCAGCAGCCGGGGCACGGAGGAAGTCAGATCAATGATGGTGGACTCCACCCCCACGCCGCAGCTTCCGCCGTCCACAATCGCGTCAATCCGCCCGTCCATGTCCTCCAGCATATGGGCGGCGCAGGTGGGGCTGGGGCGGCCGGAGCGGTTGCCGCTGGGGGCGGCCACCGGAGTCCCCGCGGCCCGGATGATCTCCAGCGTCACCGGATGAGCGGGACAGCGCATCCCCACGGTATTCAGCCCGCAGGTGACGGCGTTGGGCACGTTCTCCCGCCGCCGCAGGATCATGGTCAGCGGCCCCGGCCAGAAGCGCTCCGCCAGGGTATACGCTGCCGCCGGGATATTCCGGCAGTACCGCTCCAGCCAGGAGGCCTCCGGAATGTGGAGAATCAGAGGATTGTCCTGGGGACGTCCCTTGGCCTCGAAGATGCGGCGGACCGCCGGGGTATTGAGGCCGTCGGCCCCCAGGCCGTAGACCGTCTCCGTGGGAATGCCCAGCAAACCGCCGCCGCGGAGAATCGCGGCGGCAGCTTCAATGTCCAGTTTTGTCAGAAGCCTTGTTTTCATCCTGCCGTCTCAGCTCCATCATTGTAAAATCGTAGATCCCGCCGTTGGTGGGAACCCTGGCGGTTCCGGTCTTCACGAATCCCGCCCGCTCATAAACCCTGATGGCCCGCCGGTTGAAGGAGGCCACCTCCATGCGGATGGTTTCAAAGGAATAGTTTTCCCGCACAAAGCTGAGGATTTCCGCCAGGAAGGCCCCGCCTCTCCCCTGGCCGGTCAGGTCGGGCCGCAGACCCAGACCGATCCCGATGTCCGCCTCCTCCCGCTCCACACAGAAAAAGCCAATAAGCTCCTCCCTGTCAAACACGGAGAAGTACCGGTCTCCCCGTTTTTCCGGCGTGACGAGCTCCTCGTAATCCTCCGGGTCCGCCGTCATGTCATAGAAGGCGTACTCTCCGTCATATTTCCAGCGGTCCGCAATCTCCAGGGCCTCCGGCTGCCTCATTTTCTCCACCGTCATTTTGCCGCACCCCTCACGCTTCCCCGTCCGGCGCAGCTCATCCACAATCCAGCCGGAGCACAGCGCCAGCGCCGCGCACAGCAGCAGGCCCGTATACCCCGCGCTGTCCCCCGAAAACGGGAAAAAGTTCAGCATGGCTCCCGCGTACCACAGCGCTGTATATCCCACGATCAGGGCGAGGATATTTCTCGCATTCCGGTTCATATGCAACCTCCCGTACAAGTATTCTTTTCCCCTGCGGGAAAAGAACCGGCAGCACCCTCAGAGGGGCTTCGTCCTCCCCCTGAGAATCCACCAGATATTTTGATTTCTTTTGCGCCCGTGGCACGGTCTGACCGGTCTAAACCGGCCGCCGTCCGCTTCGGGCAACTTCAGTTTCCATTTCAGCGTTGGGCCGGAGGCCCTGGCAGGGGTAAGCCGGCAGAAACTACTCCCCCGCTTCCGCCAGCTTCGCCGCCTGCTCCGCGGTGGTCAGGGCGTCGATAATGGGGTCCAGCCCTCCGTTGATGACGGCGTCAATCGCAAAATTCTTCACATCTCCGGTGAGCCGGTGGTCCGTCACCCGTCCCTGGGGGAAGTTGTAGGTCCGGATGCGCTCGCTCCGGTCGCCGGACCCCACCTGACTGCGCCGCCGGGCGGCGATGGCGGCGTTCTGTTTTTCCTGCTCCGCCTCATAGAGACGGGAGCGCAGAATCTTCATGGCCCGGTCTTTGTTCTTATACTGGCTGCGCTCGTCCTGGCACTCTACCACCACGCCGGTGGGCAGATGGGTGATGCGGATGGCGGACTCCGTTTTGTTGATATGCTGGCCCCCTGCGCCGGAGGAGCGGAAGGTGTCGATCTTCAGGTCGCCGGGATCGATCCGGAAGTCCACCTCCTCCGCCTCCGGCAGCACCGCCACCGTGGCGGCGGAGGTCTGGATGCGTCCGGAGGACTCCGTCACCGGCACCCGCTGGACCCGGTGGGTCCCGCTCTCGTACTTCAGCCGGGACCAGGCCCCCTCGCCCTCCACGATAAACTCGACGGTCTTGATCCCCCCCAGCTCGGTTTCGCTGCGGCTGGTCACCTCCAGCTTCCAGCCCCGGCTCTCCACATACATGGCGTACATCCGGTACAGGTCCCCGGCAAAGAGCATGGCCTCCTCGCCGCCCACGCCGCCGCGGATTTCCATCACCACGTTTTTCCCGTCGTTGGGGTCCCTGGGCAGCAGCAGGATTTTCAGCTCCTCCCCCAGCCGCTCCATCTCCGTCCGGGCCGTCTGAACCTCCTCCTGGGCCATCTCCCGCATCTCCGGGTCCCCCAGCAGCTCCTGCGCCGCGGCCAGGTCCGACTCCGCCCGCCGGTAGGCCCGGTAGGACAGGACCACCGGCTCCAGCTCCTTCTGCTCCCGGCTCAGCCGGCGCAGCAGTTCCGGATCGGCGTAGGTGGCCGGGTCCTCCATCTGACTGACGACGGCCTCCAGCCGGTCCGCGATGGCCTGCAGCTTATCCAGCATGGTCCGCCCGCTCCTTTCCTCCGTCCCGCACGCTGGTCAGGAATTCATCCCGCCAGAAGGTGGCTCCCACGGAGTTGGGCCGGATGGTCACCGCCGAGATCCGGGGGGAGCGGACGTAAATATCCATCTGGTCAAAGACCTCCTCATAGCGGACGTCGCTGCTGCGGGTGATGACGTAGGCCGTCCGCCGCAGCTCCTCCCCGTACTCCAGCAGGAAGCTCCTGACCGGCGCGGAGCACCGCCCCGCCCATACCGGGGTGCCGACAATCACCAGATCGTACACGTCCAGCGGGAAGGCGGTTTTGAGGGGCTTCACCGGCGGGACCCGGCGCGCCATGGCCTGCATCCCGCTGCGGAGCCAGCCGCCCAGGCCGCTGCGGTCCACGCCGTCATCCAGCTTCACCAGCTCGCATTTCAGCTCGGAGGCGATCTCCTTCATCAGCTTTTCCGTCGCACCGGTGCGGCTGTAGTAAACGCAAAGTGTATAGGGCATGTTCTCTCTCTCCTTCCTACCGGAACAGGACGGCCTCCGCCATAGCGAAGGCTTCCCGGATATAGTAGTTCACCGTCAGAGGCCAGTAATACGAGGGAAGTCTCGCCGCCACGGGGACCACGTCCGCCACAGGACCGGACTGCCCGCCCAGATAGACCGCCCGGCACATGTGGTAATCGCTGGTGCAGAAGGCGACGGGGGCCCTGGTGTCAATCCCCCGCTCCGCCAGCAGGCGCATGGAAAAGCGCACGTTTTCCGCCGTATCCACCGCCTCTTCCTCCAGCCAGACCCGTCCCGGGTCCACGCCCCGCGCGATCAGCCAGTCCGCCATACATCTTGCCTCGCTGACGTCCTCCCCCCGTCCCTGGGCCCCGGAGACGACCACGGGCATGTCCGGCCTGTCCCGGAGATAGGCCAGCGCAGCCTCCAGCCGGGAGCTGAGCGTCAGGGACGGCTCCTGTCCGTTCACCCCCGCGCCAAAGACCACCAGCGCCGCCGCAGGCGCGTTCTCCGTCCGCGCGCAGGAAATCACCCGGACCTCCAGCACGGCGAAAAACGCGAATCCTGCCGCCAGCAGACCCAGGAAGATCCTCCGCAGCCACCGCGCCCAGGAATGCTTTTCTCCCCACCGGGTCAGCAGCGCGAAGAGGACCAGGGCCGCCGCGGCGCAGCAGAGCAGAAATCCCGTGAACCGCACGGAGGTATACACAAACCGCATCAGCAGCCCTGAAACCAGGCTGAACGCCGCCAGCGGATAACAGATTTTTTCGGCCTTTTTCACGCTTCGGCTTCCTCCGCCAGCTTCTCCCAGCGATCCATCAGCTCCAGGAGCTTCCCGTCCAGCTCTTCCTTCCTGGCGTAGGCTTCGCTGTATTTTTCGTAATCGCAGGCGCTCCGCTCCATTTCCGCCTCCGCCGCCCTGATTTCCGCCTCCAGCTTCTCCATGTCCCTCTCGCAGATCGTCAGCTGCTTCCGGGCGTTCTGCTGGGCACGATTGCCCTTCGGGACGGGCCGGTCCTCCTTCTTCTCCTGCTTTGGCTGGGCCTGGGCCAGCTGCTTTTCCCGCGCCCTGATCTCCTTATAGCGGGGGAAGGACACGGGATAGTCGGTGATGACGCTGTTTTCCAGCTCCCAGATCCGGGTAGCGAAGCGGTTGATGAAGTACCGGTCGTGGCTGACGAACAGCAGCGCCCCCTCGTAGGCCTCCACCGCCTCCTCGATCCACTCCCGGCTGGCGATGTCCAGGTGGTTGGTGGGCTCGTCCAGAATCAGCAGATTGATCTCCTCGTCCATCAGCATACACAGCCGCAGGCGGCTCTGCTCGCCGCCGGAGAGGACGGACACGGGTTTGAACACGTCCTCCCCCCGGAAATTGAAGGCCCCCAGCCGGTCCCGGGCGGCCTGAGTGGTGATGCCGTGTTTGGCGTAGAGCATGGTGTCCACCAGACTGCGCTCGGGGTGGTCGAAGCGGATGATCTGAGGCAGATAAGCCGTCCGCACGGAGGGGCCGAAGCGCACCCGGCCGCCGTCGGGCTGCTCCTCCCCCATAAGGATCTTCAGCAGCGTGGACTTGCCGGTGCCGTTGTCCCCGATGAGGGCGATGCGCTCACCGCCCTCCACCAGAAGGTCCATGCCGTGAAACAGGCGGCGGTCTCCGAAGGATTTCTCAAGGTCCCTGATGTGCATCACCTCGTCGCCGGAGAACTCCCGTTCGCCAAAGCGCTGGGTCATTGCTCTGGCCCTGGTGGGCTTTTCCGTCTGGCGGATGCGCTCGATGCGCCGCTCCATGGAGAATGCCCGCTTATGGAGTTTGTCGGCCCCCATGAAAGCCCAGAGATGGAGCTTGTCGGCAGCCTCCTGGAGCTGTTTGATCCTGGCCTGCTCCTTCTCGTACTGTCTGAGCTTCTCCTGATAGCGGCGCTCTTTCTCAATGGCGTAAAAGGTATAGTTGCCGGGGTAAAACTCCGCCCTGCCGTCCAGGACCTCGATGACGCGGCTGACGGTGCGGTCCAGGAAGTAGCGGTCGTGGCTGATGACCACCACGGTCCCCTTGAAGCGGCGGACGTAGTCCTCCAGCCACTCCACCGCGTGGAGGTCCAGATGGTTGGTGGGCTCATCCAGCAGGAGAATATCCGTATCCTCCAGGATCAGACGGCCCAGATTCACTCTGGTTTTCTCCCCGCCGGAGAGGCTGTCAAACAGCTGCGAGCGCATTTCCGGGGAAATGGAGAGACCGTTTGCCACCTTGCTGACGGCGGTGTCCGTGTCATAGCCCCCGATGCCCTCAAATTTGGCGGACAGCTCTCCGTAGCGGCGAAGGGTCTGCCCGCTGCCGTCCCCCGCCGCCATGGCGGCGGCCAGCGCCTCCATTTCCTCCGAGAGCTTCTGATGCCGGGCAAAGGCGGTGTGGAGCACATCGTCCACCGTAAAGCCTGCGGGATAGACGGGAATCTGGGAAATCAGACCCACCCGGCTGTTTCTGGCGATGACCACGCTGCCCTCGTCGGCCTCCAGCTCCCCGGTGAGGATTTTAAAGAGGGTGGATTTCCCCGCGCCGTTCCGGCCCAGAAGCCCGACCCGCTCGCCGGTCTCTATCTGGAAGGTAAGGCCGTCCAATACATTTTTCCCGATTTCAAAGGATTTTTTCAATCCGTTTACACTGATTTCTATCATTTTCCTACCTGTTGTCTTTGCCGCCCTGGCGGGGCGGCGAGGATATTAACCGGACTGCGGCGATATGCGCCGCTCCGTTTTTTCTTCTGCTTTGCCCCTGTGGGGCGGAGCCCCCGGAAGCTGCGGAAAGAGACGCGGCCGCCGCCCGCAGGGCGGCAGATCAGAAGGGATACTCCCGGAGAAAATCCGCCATCAGATCGAACCGCCCGAAGAAATGGGAGGCCTTCAGCAGCAGCGCGTCGCCTGGGGCGAAAAGAGCCAGCAGGTCCTTCTTCGCCGCTTCCCGGTCCGGGTACCAGCGCACCTCCCGGCAGCCTGCCGCCCGGGCGGCGGGAATCATATGTTCCCTGCTCCGGGGCCCCACCGCCAGGAGCACTTCAATTCCGGCCTCCCCCACGGCGCGGCCCACCGCCTCGTGTCCGGGGGCCTCCGCGCTCCCCAGCTCCGTCATGTCTCCCAGCATGGCGATCCGTTTTCCGCCCCTGTGCCGGGACAGAATCCCGACGTCCGCCTGAACGGACCGGGGATTGGCGTTATAGCTGTCGTTAATCATGATCCGTCCGCCGGGCAGGCGCTCGACGCGGAGGCGGTTGTCCGCCGGGGCATAGGAGGCCACGCCCCGGACGATTTCCTCCTTTGTCAGACCCAGACGCTCGGCGGCGGCAACCGCCAGCGCCGCCAGCCCCGCCATATGCACGCCGGGCGCGGGGATGGACAGCGGGTAGCTGTCCCGCGGCGTGACGACAGTGCAGTCCACCCCCTCCAGTCCCCGGTCCTCCAGCGACGCGATCATGACGCCGCACTCCGGCGAGCGGCCGCAGCGGACCGTCTCACAGTCCGGGCGCAGCGTATTCAAAAGGGGGTCGTCCCCGTTGAGCACCGCCAGACCGCCGGGCCGGAGATTTTCCAGAATCTCCGCCTTGGCCCGCAGAATATCCTCCCGGCTGCCGAAATGGGAAAGATGCACATCGTCGATGATGGTGATGACCGCCACGTCCGGCCGGATGGCCTGCCCCAGATAGCGGATCTGTCCAAATTCATCCATGCCGGTTTCAATTACCGCCGCCTGATGGTCCGGCGACAGGGACAGCAGCGTCAGCGGCGCGCCAATGTCGCCGTTGAGGTTTCCCGGCGTCTTCAGCGTATGGTACCGCCGGGAGAGGATGCCGGAGAGCAGCTCCTTGTACGTCGTCTTTCCCATGCTGCCGGTGATCTGGACCACGGGAATGTCGAACCGGTTCCGGTACCAAGCGGCAAGATCCCTCAGAGCCCGTCTGGTATCCTCCACCAGAATATAAACCCTGTCGTCCCGGACCCGGCTGGGCAGCCGGTCGCAGAAACACCCCGCCGCTCCCCGGTCCAGCGCCATATCAATATAATCATGCCCGTCGAAGCGCTCTCCCCTCAGGGGAACGAACCACGCCCCCTCCGGAATGTTCCGGCTGTCGGTGGAGATTTCGGCGACCGTAACATGCCCGTCACCGAACAGGACCCCCTGTACGGCCTCACAGATCAGGGCGGTTGATGTAGGGATCATTGGCTTCTCCTCCCGTCCCCGGCCCCCTGCCGGGCCGCAAAGTAAGCGCTGCACCAGTCGTGCCATTTTTCCTTCTGCTCCTGAGGACTGTAAAGGGGCATATCGCCGACATGGGAGACGCCACGCCTTCTGGCCTCCTTTGCAAATTCCTCCATGACGGCCCGCTCGGAGGGCAGAGAAGGATCAAACACCATCGCCGTGCGGATGCCCCGCCGCCGCGCCTCATAAAGCCGGGTGTGGCCGTCCAGCACGCACAGCGTGCCGTCCGCCAGCGCCATGACGGGGATCACCACGTCGGCGGCGGTATGGAGGAAACGCCCCACCGCCCGGCACTTCTCCCGGTCCACGGAAAACTGGGTGGGCTGGAGGCTGTCGATCTCCGCCTCCCGGCGCTCCACCGGCGGCAGCTCCAGCAGGCGGTTGCCTGCTCCGTCATAAAATGTGGTGATATGCTCCGCGTAGAAGCGGAAATGTTCCACCACTTCCGCCAGCGCTTCCGGCCGGGCCCCGTCGATCACGGCCTCGTGGTCCGAGATCACCCGGAAGGACCAGGGCTGGCCGTCCACCAGGAAGGCGCCGTGCTGGCAGAGCACTTCCTCTGAAAAGCGGGGATCGGTATAGCCGTCAATTCGTTGGATTTCCATCGTCTTCGCTCTCCTGCTGCAAACATACATATGGGATACAGTATATCATATGCGGTTGGGAAATACAACCAGGGATTTTTTACTCCCTTTTAAGGAAAGTGTTGCTGGTATATAACTTCGGCGGTTTCTACAAAAGCATATTGATATAACAGAAAATTATTTGAGATTGTTTGTTAAAAATCTGTCTATCCGGAAATTGTGCGAAGGATACGGCAGGGATTTGATGTTTGCCTTTTGAGAATTACAGTTCAATAAATTACCATTGCTCGGACAGTTGTCCATCAACAGGGGATTGCTCACATTAAATATTTTGACGTGCGGTTTGACGAAGCGGCTTTCGGCGACCCCAATCTGAAAAGGGATTTTTTATCGTTGATCTGCCCTCTTGTTTTCACCTGTCAGGTGTGCTATGATAATGAAAATATGCAGTCGCCGAGGTCTGTGCCATGGAACGTCTTCTCCTTCACACCTGCTGCGCCCCATGCAGCGTCTATTGCGTGGACGCCCTCCGCAGCGAGGGCATCGAGCCCGTAAGCTTCTGGTATAATCCCAACATCCACCCCTATCAGGAATACAGAGCCCGCCGGGACACGCTGGTTGACTACGCCGCCTCCATCCGTCTGGAACTGACAGTCCACGACGATTACGGCCTGCGGGACTTCGTCCGGGCGGTAGCGGCGGACATCGACCGCCGGTGCGTTCACTGCTACGCCTGCCGTCTGGAGGAAACAGCGCGGTACGCCGCCGAAAACGGTTTCAGCCACTTCTCCACCACCCTGCTGGTCAGCCCCTATCAGGACCACGGGGGCATCTGCCGCGCAGCGGAGGCCGCGGCGGAACAGTACGGCGTGGCGTTTATGTACCGGGACTTCCGCCCCGGCCTCCGCCAGGGCCAGGCCAGAGCCAGGGAGTCAGGCCTCTACATGCAGAAATACTGCGGGTGCGTGTTCTCCGAGGAGGAGCGGTACGCCCGTCAGATTCAGCGGGATAAAGAGCGGTATGGCTGACCGGGGAAGCGGCGGCACGGAAAACCGATCCGTGCCGCCGCTTCTGTGTGTCAGGAACCTGGATTTACAGCCGGGGGATGGCGGGAAAGAGACCGGCCAGACGGCGTTCAACGGTTGTGGATCCAGGTTCTGAGAAAACGGATTATACCTCGCTGAAAATATACCGGTGCTTTCTCCCGCCCTCCAGAAGGGCCTCGATGACGGGGCTCCCCTCATACTCGGTGGTCAGAAATTCCACCGACCGCTCCCGACGGTACTGGTCCTGCACGTACATGGCCGGACTCTCCAGCTTCAGCTCCATGATCTCCCTGCGGTCGGGAAGCATGTTGCCGGTGCAGGGGATATATTCTTCTTTGATAACTTCGTAGGTTTTCATGCTGCATTCCTTTCTTCGCCCGGACAGGACGTGTCTCCTTAGGTTGCACAATAAAACAGGATAATATACTTTTCCTGAAAAAAATGGTTGATTCTTTCCCATCCCTTGACAATCCCGCCCGGCAGATGCTATACTGAACGCAAGACGTGAACGAAAATTCACGAACATCTGACAGGAGGCTTTCCGATGGCATACAACGGTTTTGCGATTGACCGGTATCTGGATGCACAGGCGGTCACGGCGCAGCTGGACGAGCTGATGACCAAGCCCGTCTGGTCCATCCGGCGGGACAGGCTGGCGGACTATGTGGAGAACTACTTCAACGCGAAATGTCCGAAGTCCAGAGAGATGATCTCTCAGGCGAAAAAGGTTATCCCCGGCGGCGTGCAGCACAATCTGGCCTTCAACTATCCCTTCCCCATCGTTGTCACCAGGGCGGAGGGCGCCAGGCTCCAGGACCTGGACGGCAACTGGTACTATGACCTGCTTCAGACAGGGGGGCCCACCATTCTGGGCAGCAACGTCCCGGCGGTGCGGGAGCCGGTCATCGAGCTGCTGAACACCTGCGGACCGTCTACGGGGCTGTTCCATGAATTCGAGTACATGCTGGCAAAAAAAATCTCCGATCTGGTGCCCTCGGTGGAGATGTTCCGGATGCTGGGCTCCGGTACGGAGGCCGCCATGTGCGCCGCCCGGATCGCCCGGCTGAAAACGGGAAACAAGAACATCCTGAAAATGGGCGGAGCCTACCACGGCTGGTCGGATCAGCTGGCCTACGGCATGCGCGTGCCCGGCACCAGGGGCCTCATGTCCAAGGGCGTGCCCGGCTTTGTGTTCAAGCACACTGACGAATTCTTTCCGGGCGACCTGGAGGATCTGGAGCGGAAGCTGCGGGCCAACCGTCGAAACGGCGGTACGGCGGCAGTTTACCTGGAACCCATCGGCCCGGAGAGCGGCACCCGTCCCGTCAGCCGGGAATTCGTGCGGGGCGCTGCCAGGCTGGCGCGGCAGTACGGGGCGCTGCTGATCTTCGACGAGGTAGTCACCGGGTTCCGCATCGGCCTGAGCGGCGCGCAGGGTTTCTTCGGCGTGGACCCGGACCTCACCGTATTCGGCAAGATCATCGCGGGGGGCTATCCCGGCGCGGGCGGCGTCGGCGGCCACGCCGACTGCATGGCCCACCTGGGGGCGGGGCTGGACAGCTCCGGAAAAAAGGCCGCCAGGGCCCTGTGCGGCGGCACCATGGCGGCCACGCCCCTGTCCTGCGCCGCCGGGTATTACGCGCTGTGCGAGATCGAGCGGACCAACGCCTGCGAGACAGCAGGCCGCATGGGCGACCGGCTGACCCGTGGGCTTCAGGAGATCATCCGCAGGCGCGGCCTGCCCTTTGTGGCCTTCAATCAGGGCTCCATCTGCCATCTGGACAACGCGGGCACCATGCACTTCGCCATCGACTGGAAGAAGCCCTGGACCATCCCCGGCATTCTCCGGCAGACCGACGTGCGCAAAAAGGAGATGGAGCACATGGGCGCGGCCTACACGGCGGAGGGCATCGTCACCCTCGCCGGTTCCAGACTGTACACCAGCGCCGCATATACCGAAGAAATGATCGACGACGTGCTCTCCCGGTTTGACCGGGTGCTGTCCAACTGCGCCCCTCTGGAGGACCCGGCATGACGGGGCAGGAGACGGGCATCGGGGCCCAGATTCTCCAGGCGGCGGCCCGGCTGACGGACCTGGGACTGATCTCCCGGACCTGGGGAAACATCAGCGCCCGGGTGTCGGACAGCCGGTTTCTCATTACGCCCAGCGGTCTGGCCTATGAGACGCTGCGGGAGGACCAGCTGGTCCCGGTCAGCATGGCGGACGGCTCCTGGACGGGAAAAAACAGGCCCTCCAGTGAAAAGGGCATCCATGCCGGCGCTTACCGGCTGCGGCCCGAGGTAAACTTTATCATCCACACCCACCAGTACTGGGCCTCCGTGGCGGGTGTGGCGGGCAGGGCCGTCACCGGCTTTTCTCATCCCCTGCTGGGGAAGAGGATTCCCTGCGCCGCCTACGGACTGCCGGGGACGAAACGGCTGTGCCGGGCGGTGGAGGCGGAGGAGCGGGCCTGGCCGGACTGCCGGGCGTTCCTGCTGCGCAGTCACGGCGCGTTATGCCTGGGACAGGACATGGAGGACGCCTTCGCCCTCGCCCAGGCAATGGAGGAGGTCTGCATGGCGCGGGTCCGGGATCTGCCGGATGAAACCGCCGCAGCCGCCCCGCCGCCGGACCTGGGGCACAGCTTCCGGCAGGGGGACGCCTTTACGCTGACGGTCCATGGCGTGCAGAGGCGCTATCCGGTGACTGCTTCCTCTCTCCCCCCTGCCGCCGCCCTCCACGCCGCCGTCTACCGGGGCGGGAATTTTCAGTACATTGCCCATGAGGCGGACCACGCCGTGACGGCGGTCAGCGGCATGGGCGCGCCGCTGCGGCCCTATCTGGACGATCTGGCGCAGATCGCCGGAGCGGACATCCGGTGCGTCCCGCCGGAGCCGCAGCGGGTAGAACGGGCCGTCCGGGGAAGGAACGCGGTGCTGCTGCGGAGCGCGGGGGCGCTGTGCGCCAGCGCTTTGCCAGACGACCTGGAGGCCGTGCGGGAGCTGCTGCGCAAGGGATGCGCCGCCCGGCTGTACGCCCGGGAGGTCCCCCCCGCCCCGCCGCTGGGCCGGACGGATGCCCTTCTCCAGAGGACAATCTATCTGCATTCCTACAGCAAAAAGAGGACGGCCCAATGCTGAAAAAATTGTCCGCGGAGAAGCTGGAGGAGCTTCTGGAGGCGGCGGTAGAGGAATTCGCCCGGCGGGGCCCCGACGGGGCCAGCATGCGGGACATCGCGGACCGGGCCGGCATCAGCGTGGGGGTTCTGTACAAATATTATGAGAACAAGGAGGCCCTGTTCCGCGCCTGTCTGGACCGCAGTCTGGAGGCGCTGAACGTTGCGCTGGAGGAGGTCACCCGGGAGGAGGGCCGGCTGATGGAGTATTCCCGGCGGATCGTCCGAAGGCTCCTCCGGTTCTCCGGGGAGCACCCCGGCTATGTGCGGCTGTACTGCTCTTTGACCGCCACAGAGTCCGCCGCCCGGCTGGCCGGAGAGCTGGAGAGCGCCTCCGCCGGAATGTTTACCCGCTGCATCGCCGCCGGACAGGCCTCCGGCGACCTGCGGCAGGACGTGCATCCGGGCATGTTCGCCTTTTTCTTCGACAGTCTGCTGATGATGATCCAGTTCACCGGCTGCTGCGGATACTACCGGGAGCGCTTCCGCCTGTACTGCGGCGGCACACCGGAGGAACTGGAGACGCTTGTAGAGGAGGAGCTGTTGAAGTTTTTTGAGTCGGCGTTTACCTTTGAGGCCTCGCAGGTGGTTCATCGAGAGGCCGGGGCGAAGGCCCCCGTTCCTCTCTTTCCGGGGCCTCCGGCCCCGCGCCACGGGACTGCAAAGCAGCTGTAACAGTGTGTGGAGGGAAAATATGACGTATGTACTGGCCTATGACATAGGCACCACCGGAGTAAAGACCTGCCTGTTCGGCATCGGGGAGCGCATCATGCTGCTCTCCAGCGCCCAGGAGGGCTACGGCCTGTATATTCTGGAGAACGGCGGCGCGGAGCAGGACCCGGAGGAGTGGTGGCGCGCCATGCGCCTCACCACCGGCAGACTCTTTGCCGAAGCCGGCGTTTCCCCGGCGGAGGTGGCCGGGGTGTCCTTCTGCTCCCAGATGCAGGGGCTGGTGCTGGTGGACCGGGAGGGAAAGCCGGTGCGCCGCGCCATGAGCTACATGGACCAGCGGGCCGGAGAGGAACTGAAAAAGGGCCTGGCTTTCGGTCCCCGGATCGCGGGCGCCAACGTGTTCCGGCTGCTGCGGTGCCTTCGGGCCACCGGAGCCATGCCAGGCAGCGTGAAGGACCCGGTGTGGAAATACAGGTGGGTCCAGTCCCATGAGCCGGAAAATTTCCGGCGGGTGGACAAATGGCTGGATGTAAAGGATTACCTGCTGCTGCGCTGCACCGGGCGTGCGGTGATGACCCGGGATTCCGCCTATGCCACCCTGCTCTATGACACCCGGAAGGGCCGGGAGGGCTGGTGCGGGGCGCTGTGCCGCATGTTCGGCGTGGACACGGCTCACCTGCCCCCCATCATCCGCTCCACGGATCAGGTGGGCGGCCTGACGGAGCAGGCGGCGGCGGAGCTGGGTCTGACGCCCGGCACGCCGGTGTTCGGCGGCGGCGGGGACGCCTCCCTCATCGGCGTCGGCGCGGGGGCGACCGCCGTAGGCAGCACCCACATTTACTGCGGCACCTCCGGCTGGGTCATCACCGTGACGGACCGGCAGCTGGTGGACGTAACCGCCATGATCGCCGCCGTCGTGGGCGCCCAGGCGGGGCGGTACAGTTACTTCGCGGAAATGGAAACCGCCGGGAAGTGCCTGGAATGGGTCAAGGATCACCTGGCGCTGGACGAGATCGGCGTATACCTGGAAAAGCGCCACGTGGCCGAAAGTCAGGAGGCGGTGTATGCCAGCCTGTACGACTACCTCACCGAAACGGTGAAGGCGGTCCCCGCCGGGTCCGGCGGCGTAATCTTCACCCCCTGGCTCCACGGCAACCGCTGTCCCTTTGAAGATCCGGCCTCGGCGGGCATGTTTTTCAATATCCGGCTGAACACCGGCAAATCGGAGCTGATCCGGGCGGTGCTGGAGGGCGTTTGCTTCCATCTGCGCTGGATGCTGGAGTGTCAGGCGAAGAAGACCGCCACCTCCGATCCCATCCGCTTTGTGGGCGGCGGCGCGCTCTCCCCGGTGACATGCCAGATTCTTGCCGATATCACCGGCCGGACCATCCAGACGGTGGCCAGTCCTCAGAACGCCGGAAGCGTGGGGGCGGCGGCGGTGATGGCCGTGGGCCTCGGGCTGACCGGCAGCCTGGATGAAGCGGGAAAGCTCATCCCGGCGGAACAGACGTTTGTGCCCGATCCGGCCAGCCGCGCCGTCTACGACCGGAATTTTGCCGTGTTCAGGCAGCTGTACGCCGCCAACAGAAAGGGCTTTCGCGCCCTGAACGGATAAGGGAGGAACCTGGATATGCCCAGAAAAGAGCTGATACGTTCCCTGAAATTTTTCCTGTTTTCCACCTCCGCCGGAATCATCGAGCTGGGCGTTTTCTCCCTGCTCAACGAGCTGACGGCGTGGAGCTACTGGCCCTGTTACCTCATCGCCCTGGTCGTGTCGGTGCTGTGGAACTTCACGCTGAACCGGCGCTTCACCTTCCAGTCCGCCGGAAACGTGCCGAAGGCCATGGCGCTGGTGTTCGCCTTCTACTGCGTGTTTACGCCGCTGTCCACCTGGCTGGGCCACTATCTGGCGGACGTGCTGTGCTGGAACGAATATCTGGTGACGGGAATCAACATGGTGTGCAATTTTGTACTGGAATTTCTCTACCAGCGTTTCGTGGTGTTCCGGGATTCTCTGGACACCAGTCAGGCCGCCGGAAAGAAGAATAAATGACAGCAAAACCGCCTGTCCCCTTTCGGACAGGCGGTAACTCCGTCCCCATTGCCGCCTGTGGCGGCGGGCAGCCGGTCTTTATCACTTTTCCTCATAGACTGCCCGGCTGCCGCCGATGAACTTCGGTCTGGTCCGGGCGCAGAGCAGGATGGCCTGCCCGATATGGTCCAGCCCCAGCCGCACCGGCACCGCCACGGGGCGCAGGTGCATTCCGATCAGCGTCCCGCCGATGTCCATACCGGCGTGGGCCCGGAGCTGCTCCACCGCCACCGGATGGCGGAAGCGCTCCCACGCCGTGGCGGCGAAAGACCCGCCGGCCCTGGGCTGGGGGCGGACGTTGACGGGATCATAGCCGTACTTCGCCGCGCAGTCCGCCTCGATGACCAGCGCCCGGTTCAGATGCTCGCAGCACTGAGCGGCCAGATAGATCCCCCGCTCCTCCACCAGCGGGCAGATCCCGTCAAAGACGGCCTGCGCCGCCTCCAGACTGGACGCCTTGCCGATCCGGCCTCCCACGATCTCCGAGGAGGAGCAGCCCACCACAAAAATATCTCCGGGCCGCAGGTTCGCTGCCGCCAGCAGCTCCGTTGCCGCCGTGGATGCCTGTACCGAAATTTCCTCCAAAGTGAAATTCATAAAACGATAACCTCCCCATACAAGACAAAATTCTGTGGTCAAAAGTTCCTTTTGATCTTTTTCTTTTTTATAAAAGAATGCGTGCCAGTCCGCCTACTCCTCATCGGGCCGCTTCATGTCCCGCCAGACGGTACACATCATGGTAATGAAGCAGGCCCCGCCGCCAACGACGTCGCTGACCGGCTCGGAGGCGAACACCCCGTAGGCCCCCAGTCCCCACAGCCGGGGCAGAAACAGCATCAGCGGCACTACCAGAATCACCTTCCGGAACAGGGAGAAAAACACCGCGTTCCTCGCCCGGCCCAGCGCCACGAAGGTATTCTGCCCGATCATCTGAAAACTCATCATCACATAGGCCGCGTAGTAGACCCGCATGGTGGGCACCCCCACCGCCAGCAGCCCCGGATCGTCGTTGAACAGCAGGATAAACACCCGCGGAAAAGCCAGCAGCAGCGCCCACACCAGTATATTGTACCCCAGACAGCTTACCGTCAGAAACCGGATGCTCTCCCGGACCCGGCTGTACTTCCCCGCGCCGTAGTTGTAGCCCATGACCGGCTGCGCCCCCTGGGTCAGGCCCCGGATGGGCTGGAAGACGATCTCCCGGACGGAGACGATGGCGGTCATGGCCGCCACATACAGGTCCCCGCTGCCGGAGACCGCCCCATAGGCCTGAAGCTGGGCGTTGCCCAGAGCCTGCACCAGACTGTTGGTGACGGAGAAGGTGAATCCCGTCAGCCCCAGACCGCAAATCCGTTTCAGAACAGGAAGCTCCAGCCCCATGCTCCCCCGCTCCAGCCGCAGCACCGCCCGCTTCCCCGTCAGGAATGCCAGCACCCACACGGCGGAGCAGGTCTGGGCAATCACCGTGGCCAGGGCCGCGCCCTGCACCCCCATGCCCAGGCCGAAAATCAGCACCGGGTCCAGAATCAGGTTGACGACCGCGCCCAACAGGGTGGTCATCATGCCCACCCTGCCGAATCCCTGCGCGTTGATAAAGGGATTCATCCCCAGTCCGATCATCACCGGAACGACCCCTGTCAGATAGATTTGCAGGTAATTCCGGGCGTGGACCACGGTCTCGCCGCTGCCGCCCACCAGGTACAGGAAGGGCGTCGCAAACAGATAAAAACCGGCGGTCAGAACCGCGCCCAGCAGGAGCAGCAGCGTGAAGCTGACGCCCATAATCCGGGCAGCCTGCCTGTCGTCCCCCCGGCCCCGGGCAATGGAAAACAGGGGCGCGCCGCCGGTACCGCAGAGGTTGGCGAAAGCGGTGATGATATACGTGCACGGCATCACCAGACCGATGCCGGTAAAGGCGTCCCGCCCGATGGCGTCGATGTGGCCGATAAAGGCCCGGTCCACCACGTTGTACAGCACTACCGTCAGCTGGGCCACCGTCAGAGGGATGGCCAGGGACAAAATGTTTCGGGCAATGCCGCCCTGGGAAAAATCATTTCTGCGCTGCGAGGCCATAACGTTTCTCCAGTTTCTGTTTTTTTCTATTGTAGGCCGTTTGCATGGAAATTGCAAGAGGATGTTCCAGACAGACGGCATCGTCAGCACATCTGTAAATCAGTAAGAATCTGTATTCATAACCGTGGGATGCCGGATGGGCGGAAACAGCGGCACGGAAAACGGGCGATGCCGGAAAGGCACCGCCCGTTTCTGCAATTCAGAGAAGCATCCCGCCCGTCTATACCCGCTTCCAGCTGGCTCCATCTCTGGTGTCGGTGACCTCAATGCCCCGGGCCTTCAGCTCATCCCGGATGCGGTCGGCTTCCGCGAAGTCCTTCGCCTTCTTGGCCTCGGCCCGCCGGAGAACCAGCGCGTCGATGTCCGGGTCGCCCTCGCCGGTGATCGCAATGCCGCCGGAAGCCGCCGCGGAGGACTGCGCTTTGGCGTCTGCCTCCCGCTTGGCGGCAGCTTTCTCCAGAAGGCTCAGGCCCAATACCCGGTCGAAGTCCTCCAGCAGGGCCAGCCTGGTCTCATCGTTGGCGCTCACCTTCAAAGCGTCGTACAGAGCGGTGACGCCCAGAGAGGTGTTCAGGTCGTTGCCCAGAGCCTTGCGGAACTTCTCCTTCTGGGCGGCAAAGACCTCCTGGTCCACTTCTCCGTCTCCCGGCCTGAGAGCGGCGACGCGGGCGATAAGCTTCAGGTAGGCCCCCTGGGCGTTGTCCAGGTTCTCCCAGGAGAAGACCAGGGACTTGCGGTAGTGGCTCTGGAGGCAGAAGAGGCGGTAGGCCAGGGGATCGTAGCCCCTCTCCTCCACGAGGGAAAGGATCAGCTTCTCTCCCTTGCTCTTGCTCATCTTTCCGGTGCTGGAGACCAGATGCAGTCCATGCACCCACCAGTTGCACCACTTGTGCCCCAGATACGCCTCGCTCTGGGCGATCTCGTTGGTGTGATGGGGGAAGGCGTTGTCGATGCCGCCGCAGTGGATGTCCAGGTCCTCCCCCAGGTGCTTCATGGAGATGGCGGAGCACTCGATGTGCCAGCCGGGATAGCCCACGCCCCAGGGGGAGTCCCATTTGAGGGCCTGGTCCTCGAACTTGGACTGGGTGAACCAGAGGACGAAGTCGCTCTTATTGCGCTTGTTCCCGTCCTCCTCCACGCCCTCCCGGACGCCCACGGCCAGGTCCTCGGCGTCGTGGTCGTTGAAGACGTAATATCGCTCCAGCCTGCTGGTGTCAAAGTAGATGTTGCCCCCGGCGGGATAGGCGTAGCCGGTGTCCAGCAGCCTGGTGATCAGCCGGATATACTCATTGATGCAGTTGGTGGCGGGCTCCACCACGTCGGGGCGCTTGATGTTCAGCCTGGCGCAGTCGGAGAAAAAGGCGTCGGTGTAGTAACGGGCGATGTCCATGATGGTCCTGTTTTCCCGCCTGGCGCCCCTGAGCATCTTGTCCTCGCCGGTGTCGGCGTCGGAGGAGAGGTGGCCCACATCGGTGATGTTCATGACGCGTTTGACGTTGTAGCCCTCATAGCGCAGGAATTTTTCCAGCACGTCCTCGGTGATATAGGTGCGCAGGTTGCCGATATGGGCAAAGTCGTAGACCGTGGGACCGCAGGTGTACATCTTCACGATGTCGGGATGGTTGGGGACGAACTCTTCCTTGCGGTGCGTAGCGGAATTGTACAGATACATAGTCAATTCTCCTTACTGTTTTCAGCTTCCTGCAATATTTTCTCCAGCTCTTCCACCCTTTTTGTCAAAGCCTCGATTTTTTGCAGAGTGGGGTTGACCACACTGGTCTGGTCCACCTCGTCGGCGTAGCGGCGGACCCTTTCGCCGTTGATGCGGACGATCTGGGCGGGGACGCCCACGGCGGTGGCGTTGGCGGGCACGTCCTGAAGCACTACCGCGCCGGCGGCGATGCGGGCGTTGTCGTGGATGGTGATGGGGCCCAGCACCCGCGCGCCGGAGCCCACCATGACGTTGTTGCCCAGGGTGGGGTGGCGCTTGCCCACGTCCTTGCCGGTGCCGCCCAGAGTGACGCCCTGATAGAGCAGCACGTCATCGCCGATCTCCGTGGTCTCGCCAATGACGATGCCCGCGCCGTGGTCGATGACCAGTCTTCTCCCAATCGTCGCGCCGGGGTGGATCTCGATGCCGGTCCAGAACCGGGCCCACTGGGAAATACATCGGGCCGGGAAACAGAGCTGATGGCGGTGAAGCCAGTGAGCAATGCGGTAGTAGACGGTGGCGTGAACGCCGGCATACAGAAGGAAAATTTCCAGTTTCCCTCTGGCGGCGGGGTCACGCTTCTGATAGGCGGTCAGGGTTTCCTGCAATAACATAGGGAAGTCCTCTATTGATTCGTTTGATCTTCGCCGCCTCCGGCGGCGAACGGGGGATTTTTCTTCCATCGGCTTCCAGCCCCGGGGTACTTTTCCTCTGGGGGAAAAGTACCTGTCTGTCCCCCGCCCTGACAGGAGCGGCAGCTCATTTCATTATATTACAGTCCAATCCCCTCCGTGTCAAGGAAAGAAACGTCCCATCTTTCTGTGAAAAAAACGTGAATTTTCGGGAAAACCGCCCCCTGCCCTTGCCTCGCGGCCATTTTTGTGATATTATAAACGGGTTGTCAGACACGCAGCGACAGAAAACACATAAAGCGCGAGGATAAAATCTATGGAAATCACACAGGGCGTCCGCTTCGACAGCCTGGGTCTGTCGGAAGAAATCATGCGGGCGCTGGAGAAAAAGCACTACGAAGTGTCCACCCCCATTCAGGCCGGGTGCATCCCCCCCATGCTGAACTGGCAGGATGTCACCGCCAAAGCCCCCACCGGAACCGGAAAGACCTTTGCTTTCGGCATCCCCATTATCGAACACATCGACGCCGGAGGCGACCAGGTTCAGGCGGTCATCCTGGCCCCCACCCGGGAGCTGGCTTTGCAGATCACCGCCGAAATGCGGGACCTGGCCCAGTTCCGGCCCGGCGTGCGGATGGTCTGTCTCTACGGCGGACAGCCCATCGGCAAGCAGATCGACGCGCTGAAAAAGCGCCCCCAGATCGTCATCGCCACCCCCGGCCGGCTGGGGGACCATCTCAAGCGGCGCACCGTGCGCATCGACCAGGTACAGACCGCCATCCTGGACGAGGCCGACCGGATGCTGGACATGGGATTCATTCACGACGTGACAAGACTGCTGGACCAGATGAAGAACCGGAAGAATCTGGGCCTCTTTTCCGCCACCATCAGCCGGGAGGTCATGGACATCGCCTGGGTCTACCAGCGGGACGCGGTGGAGATCACCGTCCGGCCCGACGAGGAAAACAAGCCGGACATCCTCCAGTACCGTCTGGAGCTGAACATGGACCAGAAGGTGGATGCGGTGGAGCAAATCCTGAACCATGAGCAGTACGACCGGGTGATGGTCTTCTGCAATACCAAGGGCAACACCGAGCGGGTCACCAGGCTCCTGCAGATGCGGGGCGTGGACGCCCAGTGCATCCACGGGGACATTCCCCAGGAGAAGCGGGAGAAGGTCATGGCCCGGTTCCGCCGCGGGGAGCTGCGGGTGTTTGTGGCAACCGACGTGGCCGCGCGGGGCATCGACGTGGACGACGTGGACGCGGTGTTCAACTATGACGTGCCCGATGAAAACGAGTATTACGTCCATCGCATCGGCCGCACCGGCCGGGCCAGACGCCACGGCGTGGCCTACACCTTCGTCACCGACTACCCCGGCATGGTCCGCCTCAACGACATTGCCAAGCACACCCGCAACCAGATCCAGCCGGTAAAGTTCGGCGGAGACGGGGCGCTGATTCCCGCGGAGACAAAATAATGAGCACGATCAGGAAAAGATTTGCTGCCCTGCTGTGTACGCTGCTGATGCTGCTGTGCGCCTGCGGGGAAAAGCCGGAGGAGGGCGACATCCTGCCTCCGGAGGAGGAGAGCGGGCCTTACACCCTTGCTGTCCGGGCGGGCGAGCCCCAGACCACGTTGTCCCCCGCCGCCGTTACCGCCCAGGGCGGGGAGACGATCCTCCATCACCTCTTTGAAAACCTTCTGCGCTGGACCGACGGCGGCGACGGCTGGGCGGTGCTGGAGAGCGGGCAGGCGGAGAGCTACACCGTGGAAACCGACTACGCCGGCAACGCCACCTACACCTTCACCATCCGGGAGGATGCCCGCTGGTCCGACGGGAAGGCGGTCACGGCGGAGGACTTTGTCACCGCCTGGCAGCGTCTGGCGGACCCGTCCAGCAACCTGCCTCACCGGGAGCTGATGTCGGCTCTCACCGGCTTTGACGAGGTGCTGGAGGATGGAACGGCGGCCCCGCTGGGGGTGTCCGCTCCGGACAGCCGGACCCTGGTGGCAACCCTCAACGGCAGTCCCGCCTGGTTTCTGGAGGAGGTCTGCGCCGGGGCCTACACCATGCCGGTGCGCCCGGACCTGGTAAACCAGAGCGACGGGGCCGTCACCAACGGGGCCTACACCGCCGTGGACTTCAGCCGGGAACAGGTGTCGCTCAAGCGCAGCGAAACCTATTACAATACCAATCCCCTGGGCCCGGAGGTGATCGAGTTCCGGCCCGCGGACGCGGAGGACGGGGACCTGACGGAGCCCGCTCTGACCACCGCTCTGCCGTCTGAGCAGCTCCGGGAGCTGGCGGCCAGCGGACTGTGGACGCCGGAGCCGGTGACAGGAATCTACGGGGTGCTGCTGAACACCCGGACGGCCCCCTTTGACAACGAGAATGTCCGCACGGCCTTCCATCTGGCAATTGACCGGCAGTCCCTGGCCGAAGCGCTGGGCGATTTGACCATCCGGTCCGCGCCGGGAGTGGTTCCTTACGGGGTGTCCGATTACAGCGCGCGGCCTCCGGTGGAAATCGAGGCGGACGGTGCGCCGGCGGACCCCATCGCCGGGCCGGAGCCGGAGAAGCCGGCCCCCACCTGCCGGGATTTCCGGTCCCACAGCCTGGAGCTGGTGACGGCGGAGCACACCCACGATTACGAGACCGACCGCAGCTACGCCCAGGCGCTGCTGGCCAACGCGGGGTACCCCGGCGGCAGCGGCTTTCCGGCGGCAGAGTATCTCTATGTGGAGCAGACGGGGCTGGATGGCCAGCTGGCCCGCGTTCTGTGTGATATGTGGAAGGAGAGCCTGGGCGTGACCGTCACCGTCCGTGAGGCAGGCCAGGAGGAATATGACGCGCTTCTCGCGCCCCCTCCGCCGGAGGAGGCGGACGGAGAAGCCGCGGAGGCGGAGACAGAGGAGGGCGAAGAAGCGGAGCCCCTTCCCGCCTTCCAGATGGCGGGGCAGCTCCTCTCCCCCGCCTACAGCGACGCGGGAGCGCTGCTGCGGTTCTGGCACAGCGAGAATACGGAAAACGCCACCGGCTACGCCAGCGACGCCTTCGACATCCTGCTGGATGCCGCCCGCGACACAGCGTCCCCCGACGCACAGGACGCCTACCTCCACGATGCGGAGGCCATTCTGCTCAAGGACTCGCCGGTAATTCCGGTCTACTGTCAGGGCGGCAGCTTCCGGCTGTCCGGGGGATACGCCGGACTGTACCGCGCCCCGGACGGGGTGTTCTTCCTGTACAACGTCCACCGGGAAGCTGCGGCGGGATAATTATCTGGCGTCCATTCTTTTTCTTGAAAGGAAAAGAATCAAAAAGGAACTTCAGGAAGGGTCATTGATCGCCTCGCAGGAGCTTCCGGAAAGTTTTCGCCCGCCTTTTTCAAAAGGCGGTGGGTCCAGGGCAAAGCCCTGGCGGGGTGCAGGGGTAGAGCTCCTGTCGGGTTTGGGTGAACCCAACATTCATCTGTCAACAAAAACTGTCAATTCATGGAGGAGGAAAACATTCTATGAACAGCTGTACCGACTGCCTCAGCCGCAACACCTGTCCCAGCGCGGATAAACCCATGGAGAACTATATCCGTTCCCTGCCAATGGAGACTGCCCATCACCGGGTGGCCACCCAGGAGACCAAGTGCGGCTTCGGCCTTCAGGGCGTGTGCTGCCGCCTGTGCGCCAACGGCCCCTGCCGCATCACCCCCGACGCCCCCCGTGGCATCTGCGGGGCCAGCGCCGACACCATCGTGGCCCGGAACTTCCTCCGGGCCGTGGCAGCCGGATCCGGCTGCTATATCCACGTGGTGGAGAATACCGCCCGGCAGCTGAAAAACACCGGGCTGCACAGAGACAGGATCCGCAGCGAGAAGGCCCTGAACCACCTGGCGGAGCTCTTCGGCATCACCGGGGAGGACAGGTACGATCTGTGCGTGAAGGTGGCCGACGCGGTGCTCTCCGACCTTTACCGGCCGGAGTACGAGCGCATGGAACTGGTGGAAAAGCTGGCCTACGGCCCTCGGGTAAAGCGCTGGAAGGAACTGGGCATCATGCCCGGCGGCGCAAAGGGCGAGGTCTTCAACAACATCGTCAAGACCTCCACCAATTTGAGCTCCGACCCCGTGGAGATGCTGGTCTCCTGCCTGCGGCTGGGCGTGTCCACCGGCATATACGGCCTCCAGCTGACCAACCTGCTCAACGACGTGGTGCTGGGCGACCCGGAGATCCGTACCGCCCCTGTAGGCATGAACGTTATTGACCCCGATTATATCAATATTCTTATCACCGGCCACCAGCACTCTCTGTTTACCTATATTCAGGACCGGCTGCTGGACGAGGACGTGGTGGCCAGAGCCCGGGCCGCGGGCGCCAGGGGCTTCAAGCTGGTGGGCTGCACCTGCGTGGGCCAGGACCTCCAGCTTCGTGGAGCTCACTACACCGAAATCTTTGACGGCCACGCGGGCAACAACTATATCTCCGAGGCGGTACTCTCCTGCGGAGCCATCGACGCGGTGCTCAGTGAGTTCAACTGCACCCTGCCGGGCATCGAGACCATCTGCGACGAGCTGAAAATAAAGCAGATCTGTCTGGATGTGGTGGCCAAGAAGGCCAATGCGGAATACATCCCCTTCCACTACGAGACCCGGCAGGCGGACGGCGATAAGATCATCGACGAGATCATCGCCGCCTACAGGGAGCGCCGGGGCAGCGTGCCCATGAACCTGTTTACGGACCACGGCAACAAAAACACCCTCACCGGCGTCAGCGAGGGCAGCCTGAAGGCCTTCCTGGGCGGCAGCTGGAAACCCCTCATCGACCTCATTGTCTCCGGTCAGATCCGGGGTCTGGCCGGCGTCGTTGGCTGCTCCAGCGTGGCCTACGGACACGACACCCTCACCGCCGAGCTGACACGCGAGCTCATCGCCAAAGACATTCTGGTGCTGACGGCAGGCTGCTCCTCCGGCGGACTGGAGAACATCGGGCTCATGACCCCCGAGGCCGCCGAGCTGGCGGGCCCAGGCCTCAGGGCTGTGTGCAAACAGCTGGGCATCCCTCCGGTACTGAACTTTGGTCCCTGTCTCGCCATTGGCCGGTTGGAGATCGTGGCCACCGAAATTGCCGGGGAACTGGGAGTGGACCTTCCCCAGCTGCCTCTGGTCCTCTCCGCCGCCCAGTGGCTGGAGGAGCAGGCGCTGGCCGACGGGGCTTTCGCGCTGGCGCTGGGTCTGCCGCTTCATCTGGGCGTACCGCCCTTTATCACCGGCAGCAGGCTGGTGACCCGTATGCTGACCGGGGATATGACGGGCCTTACCGGCGGCCGGGTGATCGTGGACGGCGACGGAAAGAGCGCGGCAAACACTTTGTCGGCCATCATTGAGGAGAAGCGCAGGGCCCTCAATATTTAAGGAAGGCGGGAGAACATGAAACGAATTTTTATCGACCCCGCCAAATGCGACGGGTGTAAGAACTGTACCGTCGCATGCATGGCGTCCCACAGCGACATGACCCCCAGAAAGGGTACTTCAGCGGAGCTCCGGCAGGCCGTATACGCCCTGGACCTCACCGACCCCGCCACCCGGTCCCGGAACCGGATCGTCTCTGACGGACAGGGCGGGTACAGTCCCATTTTCTGCCGCCACTGCGATATTCCCGACTGCGCGGCGGCCTGTATGAGCGGGGCGCTGGAAAAAAATATGGAAACCGGGCTGGTGGAGTATAACGCGGACAGGTGCGCGGCATGCTATATGTGCGTGATGAGCTGCCGCTACGGCGTGCCGTCCGTCACGCCGGACCGGACGCGGATGATAAAGTGCGACTTCTGCGTCCACCTGGAGGAGGGTCCCGCCTGCGTGCGGGCCTGTCCCAAAAAGGCCATTGAAGTGAGGGAGGTGTGACCATGGAGCGATTTGTCATCATCGGCGCCGGCGCGGCCGGCATGACTGCCGCGCAGACCCTCCGGGAATTCCGCCCCGAAGATACCATTACCGTCCTTTCCACCGACGAACACGTCCACTCCCGCTGCATGCTCCATAAGTTTCTGGGTCACGAGCGGACCATTGAGGGCATCAACTTTGTTGGCCAGGATTTCTTCGAGAAAAAGGATATTTTCCATATTCCCTGCCAGACCGTGACCAGAATCGACACGGAAGCCAGGCTGGTTTACTACGGGGAGAATTACAGCATTCCCTATGACAAGCTGCTCATTGCCACCGGCTCCGGGTTCTTCATCCCCCCCATCCCCCATTTCCGGGAGGCCCCCAATGTGTTCGGCTTCCGGGATCTCAGCGACGCGCTGCAAATCGACGAAGCCTTTGCCAGGGGGAAGCGGGTGTTCATCGTGGGCTCCGGTCTGGTGGGCCTGGACGCGGCGTCGGCCCTCTGCCACCGGGGGGCGGATATTACCATCGCCGAAATGGCTCCCCGTGTGATGCCCCTGCAAACCGACGATTACGCCGCCAGCGTGTACCAGAAGGCGTTTGAGGACCACGGCTGCCGGTTCCTGCTGGGCATCGGAGCCACGGACGCGGTGGTGGACGGAGCGGGGAACATTACGGAGGTGATCCTCTCCACCGGGGAGCACGTGCCCTGCGACTTTATCATCATGGCCGCCGGCGTGCGGCCCAGAATTCAGATCGCGCTGGACAGCGGCATCAAGGCGGAGCGTGCCATCGAAGTGGACGACCATCTGCGCACTTCCGCAGCCGGCGTCTACGCGGCGGGAGACTGCACGGGCCTGTCCGGCGTGTGGCCGGACGCCATGGCCCAGGGCAAGGCGGCGGCGGAGAACATGGCGGGGATCGATACGCCCTATGAGAAGCCTTATCCCTTTAAAAATACCAGCAATTTCTTCGGCGTGACCATGCTCAGCGTGGGCCGGATGGATCTGACCGAGGGGGCGGAGGTAATCGTCCACAAAACGCCCAGCGAGTACAGGAAGGCCATCATTACCGACGGGAAGCTCACCGGATATCTGTCTCTGGGAGACATCTCCAACCACGGACTGTATCTGCATCTCATCAGGAACGGGATCGACGTCAGCGATAAGAAGGACAAAATCTTCCGCCTGACCTTCGCGGACTTCTACGGGATCAATCAGAAAAACGGAGAATACGTCTATACGGTTTAGGCCCCATACTTTCTCCTGATCTTAAAAGCAAAAGTTGCAAAAAGGACTTTTGAGAATTCAGCATATTGCCCCGTAAGAGCTTCCCGAAAATTCGGAAACTTTCAGAACCAGACTTCATAACCGGAGGATGCCGGATGGGCGGGGGGATCTTTCCGCCGGACAGGGCAGATTTTCACAGACGGGCTGACGCCCGGCAGGAAAATTTAACGCAGCATGGCGGGAAAAAGGTCCGGCCATACCGCGCTAAACCGTTGTGAAGACAGGTTCTTAAAGCGCCGCGGAGACCTTTCGAGGTCCCCGCGGCGCTTTATACTGATCACCGGTACAGGATCAGGCTGAACCAGGTGACAATGTTGCCGCCGGGCCGGAACTCGATCCCCAGCCGCTCCGCCGTGTCGATCACCAGTATGCCATGGCTCTCCACACAGGGGAACATCTTCTCCGGGTGGCGGCAGGGTCCGTCCGGGTAGGTGCATTTCACACAGATGGCGCAGGACTCTGTGGAAAGCGGACAGGTCTCCACGCCCTGGCTTTTCATCAGCGCATTCACCTGCCTGGTCACCTCCTCGTGGGCCGCCCGTGTGGCCAGGGTCCCCTCCATGTCCGCCGGATCCTCTACCTCCGTCATGGTGGTAATCAGGAGCGTATGAGGGTAGCTGAGGCACCGCTCCCGGCATTCCTCCACCGTTCCCACGGCGGGAGGACAGGCCCAGCTGCTGCCGTACCGGCTGCAATCCGCCTCGCAGACCTGCCGGACGCGGGGCGTAAAGGTCAGCTCCGCCGTATCAAAAAATTCATACTGCACAATGGGGAGCTCCCGCAGCCGCTCCTCCAGCCAGCTTCGATCCATCGACATCTCCGTCCTTTCTTTTTGTCTCAATATATCACATTTTTTCTCCAATGGGAAGAGTCCTGCCGCATTCTTCAGGAAAACTGCCCTGCCCTCGGGGAGCCGGGGCGGAAAGCTCCGGCAGCGCCGCCAGATTTTTCTTGCAAACCGCCCGTCATCTGGTATAATAGAAATGTACAATCGACGATTCCAATCTGAAAGGCGAGGTGGACTCTATGGAGAAGCAAAAACAGAAAATGCTCCTGGCAGTAATCCAGGGCGACGACTACCCGGATACCGTGGACGACCTCAACCGCAACGGTTTCTTCGCCACGGTGCTCAGCTCCACCGGCGGCTTCCTGAAGAAGCGCAGCGTGACGCTGATGATCGGCGTGGAAGCCCATCGAGTACAGGCGGTGCTGGACGTGCTCAGGCAGTGCGCAGGACGGCGGCAGCAGATGACCTATTCCAATCTTTCCATTTCTGCCGGCAGCCCCAATCCCTCCATCCCCATGATGCCGGTGCAGGTAAACGCCGGCGGCGTGGTGGTGTTTATCATGGATCTGGACGACATCCAGAAATTCTGAATCCGAACCGGTCCTCCGGAAGACGCCGTCTTCCGGAGGACCGGTTTCCCTTCCCTGCCCCGCTGCATAGACTGAGGCAGAGGGGGGATGTGTAATGCAACCGATTCTATCCATCCTGGGCGGCGACATGCGCCAGGTCTGCCTGGCCCGGCTGCTGCTGGAGGACGGAAAAGAGGTCATGACCTGGGGGCTGGAGCAGGGCGGCGCGCCCAGGGGCGTGCCCCTGGATCAGGCTCTGGAGGGGGATGTTCTTCTGCTGCCGCTGCCGGTATGCCGGAGCGAGCGGCTGAACCTGCCGCTGACGGATACGGAGCTGGAGGCCGGGCGGCTGTGGGCCAGACTGCGCTATGACCAATTGCTGCTGGGCGGCATGACCGGGGACCTGAGAGCGCGGCTGATGGCGGACTACGGTCTGACCCTGCTGGACTACTACGACCGGGAGGAAACCCAGGTAGCCAACGCCGTACCCACGGCGGAGGGCGCGCTTCAGCTTGCCATGGAGTCCACCGACCATACGATCCATGGCAGCCGCTGTCTGATTATCGGCTACGGGCGGATCGGCCGGCTGCTGGCCGACCGGCTGCTGGCCCTGGGAGCCGAGGTCACGGTGTCCGCCCGGAAATACGGAGATCTGGCCTGGATCCAGGCCTGGGGCTGCCAGAGCATCCGCACCGGCGCGCTGACCGGACAGCTGGACCGGTTCGATCTGATTTTCAACACAGCGCCCGCCCTCGTCCTGGACGGCCCGCGGCTGCGGGAGATCCGGGAGGACTGCACCGTCATTGACCTGGCCTCCGCCCCTGGCGGTACGGACCTGGCGGAGGCCAGGCGGCTGGGCCGCCGGGTGATCCCGGCTCCCGGCCTGCCGGGGAAGACCGCGCCCCGCACCGCCGCCGCGGCCATCCGGGACAGTGTATACCATATATTGGAAGAACGAGGTGAACCCATTTGAAATCGCAACGAGTGGGATTTGCATTCTGCGGTTCCTTCTGTACCCACAAAGAGGTCCTGAAGGAACTGGAAGCTGTATGCCGGGAATATGAAACGGTTCTGCCCATTCTATCCCAGGCATGTCAGACCACCGACACCCGTTTCGGCAGGGCATCGGACTTCATCGCCCAGGTGGAGCGTCTGACAGGACATACCGTGACCGGCGCCATCGAGACCGCGGAACCTATCGGCCCGAAAAAGCTGCTGGACGCGCTGATCATCGCGCCCTGCACCGGCAACACGCTGGCAAAGCTGGCCGCCGGCATCACCGATACGCCCGTGACCATGGCCGCCAAGGCCCATCTGCGCAACGACCGCCCGGTGGTGGTCGCCGTGGCCACCAACGACGGACTCAGCGCGGCGGCGAGAAATATTGGCGAGCTGCTGGCGCGGAAAAATTACTATTTTGTGCCGTTTGGTCAGGACGATCCGGAGCGGAAACCCTGCTCCCTGATGGCCGATTTTACCCGCATCCGGGAGACGCTGGACGCTGCCCTTCTGGGAAAACAGCTCCAGCCGGTGCTGCTGCGGTAACGGCAGCGCCTTTACTTTTGAACCGCAACGGCTCCGCACCCATACAGCGCCCCCGCAAAGGCGAATCAGCCTTTGCGGGGGCGCTTCTCTGCGTCAAAAAGGCGCTGGAAAATATTCAGGAAGCTCCTGTGAGGAGGTATCCGGTAGAGTTCTTTTTCTTTCAGGAAGAAGCAGTAAGAACCCAATTACCCCCAGCAGCGCATGGCGAAGGCGCGCATGGAATCCCGGCTGTGGGCGGCGACCTCCTCCTCGCTCTGGATATCCGGCCAATCCGACCAGATGGAGTAGCAGCAGCCCAGCATCTGCTCCGACGCCTCCGGCGGGAGGATCTGCGGCCCGCAGAGGGGATGGGTGGGGAACATGCCGGGATGCCACTCGTGAAGAATCTTCTCCGGATCCGGGTCAGAATAGTCCTTCCGCTTCAGCAGGATATAGTACAGGTAATCGCTGTGATAATTGACCACCTGGTATCCCCGGTCCAGAAAGGCCTGCAGCGGGGCCATACCCTTGTCCCAGTTGCTCCAGAAGGCGATCTGTACCTCCCGGTCCAGCTCGACCTTCTGCCCCGCGTCCGGACGGTAGAGTCCGTCGTTCCACACCCGGACCTGGAAGCCCAGGGAACGGACGTGGGCGATGACCTCGTTGAGGAACTCCACATAGGCGTCCACTCCGCCGTACTGAGGCCCCAGATGCTCCCTGGCGTAGTCCACCAGCACGGGGAATCGCTCGAAGTGATTAAAGTCAATAAATTCATCCCCTCCGATATGGAAGGTCTTCGACCCGGCGAACAGCTCCGCGTATTCGTCGATCAGCTCCAGAAGGAACTGCCGGGCCTCCGGCAGCGCGATATTCAGCGCGGAGTGCAGCGGTTCCGCCATTTCTCTGGGCAGCTGCCACCTGGGGTGCTCCTGGAGCGCCTGACCCAGATGGCCGGGACAGTCCAGCGCCGGGTTGATGTCGATCTGATAGGCTCCGGCCAGCCGGATGATCTCCTTTACATCCGCCTTGCTCAGATGATGCAGGGAGGGCGCCTCCGGATGCCTGTCGGAGGCGATGCGGAATCCCTCGGTTTCGGAGAAGTGGAACCACAGGACGTTCATCCGGCAGCGGGACATCTCCCGGAGCAACGCCATGATCCATTCCCTGGTATAGAACTTTCTGGCCGTATCCAGATGGAGCCCCCGCTCCCCCGTCAGGGGATAGTCCACAATCCGGCCGCAGGGCAGGCCGTCCTCTTCCAGCGCCTCCAGAACCCTGCGCAGGCCATAGAGCACCCCTCGCTCCGACTGGGCCGTCAGCTCCGCCGCCGGTCCCGCCTCGATCACATATCCTTCCCCGAAGGTCTTTACGCCCTTCAGCGCCTCCGGGTCTCCCCCCCGGAGGACCAGGTCTCCGGGCCGGGGTTCCTCACCCGCCAGCCGCCGGACCTCCCGCAAAAACGGGTATTCCTCCGCCAGCAGCGCCGTGCATGCCTCCAGACGCTCCGCGGGGATCGTCCCCTCCGCCAGGATGATCCGTCCGGACAGACGCCACGTTCCCTCTTCCTGCGCCTCCCGGCGCTTTGGCTGCATAAACCGCTCCATGTTTCTTTTTTCCTCCATTCTCCTGATAAAGCCGGTCTCCCGGAAGCTGTCTTCATCCTTTTTCTGAAAGAAAAAAGATGAAAAAGAACTTTCAGGAAGGGCTGTTCCCTGCTCTGCAGGGGTGGGTGAAACAGTCTTCCAGATGATTCTGCAAAATCCGCAGGGGCGGCGGGTCCGGGCATTGGGCGGCCCACCGGGCAAGCCCAACACGCTCCCGCCAAAGCCTGACTACAGCAACCCGCCCCGCTCCGCGTAGGCGTCCATGGCCAGCTTTACCGCGCCCAGCACGCCCTGGTCGCCGCCCAGACTGACCGGAACAATGTACTCGTCCAGATTGTCCAGGCCCTTTCCCTGAATATAGCCCCGCAGCTGGCGGCGGACCTCCTTCCGTACCAGAGGGAGCATCTGCTCCTGCCGCATGACGCTGCCCCCCAGAACGATCCGCTCCGGGGAAATCACCATGATATAGCTGCAAAGCGCCTGGGCAATGTAGTAGGCCTCCATCTCCCATACCGCAGTGCACTCCGCCAGCTCCTCCGCCCGGCGGCCCCAGCGCCGCTCGATAGCCGGCTCGCTGGCCAGCCCCTCCAGGCAGTTGGGATGATAGGGACAGACCCCGCACACCATGGGGTCGTCCGCCCGGCGGTCCATAAAAATATGCCCGCCCTCCGGGTGAAGCATCCCGTGGTGAGGCCTGCCGTTGATGATGATGCCCAGACCGATACCGGCGTCCACGGTGACATAGATGCTGTCGGACACCGAACGGGTGCACCCCCACACCGCCTCCCCCAAAGCGGCGGCGTTGACGTCGGTGTCAATCCCCACCGGAACGCCCAGCGCTTCCTCAAACCGCCGGAGGATGGGAAATCCTCTCCAGTCCAGCTTGGGGGAGGACTGGATGGCGCCGTAGGTAGGAGACGACCGGTCCAGGTCCACCGGTCCAAAGCAGGCCACGCCCATGGCGGCCACGCCCTTCCCCCGAAAAAAATTCAGGAGCTCTGGCATGGTGGTTTCCGGAATCCGGAAGGGAACGCTGGTCCGCTCCAGAATCTTCCCCTGGGCATTGGCCACAACGCACACCATCTTTGCGCCGCCTGCCTCCAGCGCGCCAAAATGCGGCATGTTTTGATCACCCCCATTGCATACTTTTCCACATACAGCGTAACATGTTCTGCCCGCAAGCTCAATTGCAAAAAGGATATAATATAATATGGATTCGATGGTTTTCTGTTTCCCATTGGAGCCTCTCTCCCCTATCCTGCACTAACACATAACTTTTCTTTGCCGAAAAGGTATGTTATAGATATTTATAAATATGAATAAGAAACATTTCAGAAAATTGTGGTTGCCTGTCCCACGGCACAGTCGTATGATAGATGCAATTGCAGGGCAATTGCATCGTCCTGCCAGGACGGAGGGCCGACTTTATGAGGACGACATGTACCGTTTATTAATTGTTGACAGGGACGACGAAGTGTGCGAGACGATCCGCTATCTGCTGGACTGGCATCAGTACGGCATTTCCAGCATCCTGACCGTGTCCTCCTATGGCAGCGCGATCAACGGCATTATGGATTTCAAACCCCACATTGCCCTGGTGGAGGCGGAGCTGGGCGAGCACTGGGGATATGAGCTGGCAGAGCACGTGCGGGACGCAGGGGGCAAAACCGTATTCTGCCTCATGAGCGGCCGGGAGGATTTCCAGTACGTCCGAAAGGCCATGCGGGCCGGGGTCCGCGACTACCTGCTCAAGCCCATTAACACCAAGGAGCTGCGGGATTTCGTGGAGCGCACCATTGTCCGGGACCTTCAGGGGGTCCTTCCGGAGCGGCCCCGCACCCAGCCGGAGGTGGACCCGGTGCTTCAGGTGGCCTACAGTCAGCTCTCCCGGATTACGGCCAAGATCATCCTGATCGTCAAGAGCAACTACCGCCGCAGCCAGTCCCTGACCAGCATTGCGGAAACGCTGAATATGTCCAGCAAGTATATCGGCCGCATCTTCCTGCGGGACACGGGGATGAAGTTCTCCGAATACCTGACCGCCTACCGGATGATCCAGGCCCGGCGGCTGATCGAGAACACCCAGGAGAAGATCTCCGTCGTCGCCAGCATGGTGGGATACAGCCAGCTGAACAACTTCTACGTCCATTTCAAAAGCTACTATCACATCTCTCCCAGCGCTCTGCGCCGCTTTGACGACGGGGAATCGCCGCCGCCTCTGCCCTCAGGGCCCGGCATCGAGGACGCTGCGGCCCTGGCGGAGGAGACGTCGCGCCTGACGCAGTGACAGAGGACTTCGTCTCCCTGCTTTTTCGTGAGCGAAAAAGTGTGAAAAAGAGCTTTCAGGATTTGCATTTTTTATCGGAATGCGGTATGATATTTAAAAGCTGTACCAACAGGCGGGAACACACATCCTGACGGGAAAATTTTCCGTCAGGACTGCGTCAGAAAAGCCTGGAATCCGTCAGGATTCCTGCGCCTTCCTTCCCTGCCGGTCGAAAATTTTTCCCGTCAGTCTGCGCGCTTCGCCTGTTGGTACAGCTTCTTAATGATAAGGAGGGTTCGGGTATGAGAAAGCTGTTTGACCTGGACAACCCGGTATTCCAGGTAATCTCCCGCCTGACAGATCTGACAATTCTGGGCCTTTTGTGTCTGGTGTGCTGCGTGCCGGTATTCACGGTGGGTACGGCGGTCACCGCCCTGTTCAAGGCGGTGTACGACCTGACCATCGACCGGGGCGGCGGCATTATGAAGCTCTACTTCCGGTCCTTCCGGGACAACTTCCGGCAGACCGTCGCCGCCTGGCTGCTGGCGCTGTTGGGATTTGCCGCCCTGCTTTGCGACTGGCTTCTGCTGCGGCTGTACTTTGAGGGGACCGCCTATACCGTGCTGGCCTGCGCCGTGATCGGACTGGCACTGTCCCTGGAGGGACTGCTGTGCTATCTCTTCCCTTTGATCGCCCGGTATAACAATACGCTGCTGCATCACGTCCACAACGCCGGCATCCTCATGATCCGCTATCTCCCCAGGACGCTGTTGATGATCCTCATCCAGATGCTGCCGCTGCTGATGGCCAGCTATATGCCCTATGTACTCATCCAGACGCTGCTGCTGTGGATTCTCTTTGCCCCCGGCTTCTCCGCCCAGATCAACGCCTTCCTCATCCGGCCTGTTTTCGACAGGCTGGAAGAGGCCCCCGCCGCCGGCGAGGCAGGAGCGGCAGAGGAGACAGAAGAATAGCACCTGCAAAACGGCCCCGGTCCTGCATGGACCGGGGCTGTCGCTTATTGTCCAAAAAATCTTATTTCGTGCCTTCCGCCGGAGGCAGCAGCGGCGGCTCTGGTTTAAATCAGAAATTCCCCCCTGAGAAGCTCTTCCCCCCCATCCCGGAGAAACCATTCGATTTTTCCCGGCGGCAGGACCTCCCGGCCGCGGGCGTCCCACTGAACAAGACTTTCCTGTGGGATCTCCAGACGAACGGTTTTCTCCTGGCCGGGAGCCAGCTCCAGCTTGTCAAAGGCGCACAGCGACCGTATCCGTGAGGTAACTGCCCCCTGGGTGCGGTGAAGATACAGCTGGGGCACGGCGCAGGCCGTCCGCTCCCCCGCGTTGCGGACGGCGGCGGTCACGGCCAGCCCGCCGTCTCCGGGAGCGGAGACCAGCGTATAGACAAATCGGGTGTAGGTCAGGCCGCAGCCAAAGGCATAGCGGGGCCGGCCCACGTCGTAGTAGCGCATGTTCTGATAGGAATCCTTGCCGTTGTAATAAACCGGCAGCTGCCCCGCCCGGTCCGGCAGAGACACAGGCAGCCGCCCCGCCGGAGCGATCTCCCCGAAGAGCAGCTTCGCCAGCGCGTCTCCTCCGGTGAGGCCGGGATAGAAGCAGCAGAAAATGGCGTCGGAGCAGGCGTCCACGTCCTCCATCTCACAGGGCCGCCCCTGGATCAGGACTGTCGCCACCGGCTTTCCGGTTCCCCGCAGCCGCCGGAGCAGCGCCAGCTGGTCCCCCGGCAGGCGCAGCAGAGCCGCGTCCACGTTCTCCCCGCAGTCCATACCGGCCTCCGTCTGATCCGCCAGGGCCCCGTTGTCCTGAAAGACGCCGCCCTCGAAGCGGCTGGACGTCCCCCCCAGCGCCGCCACGATCAAGTCCGCTTCCGCCGCCGCCTGTTCCGCTGCCGCCAGCATCTCCGGGTCGGAGGCAAAGCGGGGACAGCCGGGATGATACAACAGCTCCACCGGGCTGTCATGAGACCGGATCCAGCGCGCCAGCCCCTGCCGGAGCGTCGCGCCGGTCCCCGGCCGGACGGGGGGCGTGTAATCCCCCAGCTGGCAGTACAGATCGTCCGCGTTGGGCCCGGTGAGCAGCACCCGCAGGGGCCTTGTCCCGTCCAGGGGCAGCAGGCCGCCCCTGTTTTTCAGCAGCACCGCGCTCTCCTCCGCCAGGCGCGCCGCCTGGGGATGGGTTTTCATAGTGAAGCCCTGCCATAAATTGTTTTCCGGGAGGAAAGGCTCCTCAAAAAGCCCCCGGCGGAATTTCAGCGTCAGCACCCGGCCCGCCGCCTCATCGATCCGCTCCTCCCGGACCAGCCCCCGCTCCACCGCTTCCTCCAGCCGCCCGAAGGCCGTGTCCCACAGCCCCAGGTCCACCCCGGCCTCCAGCGCCAGCGCCCCGGAGGCCGTCCGGTCGCCGGTAACGGCGTCCAGCTGGTCGATGGCCACCCCATCGCTGACCACCAGCCCGGAAAAGCCGAACTCCTCCCGCAGCAGGTCCCGCAGCAGC
>CAJULD010000014.1 GCA_910587505.1 uncultured Oscillospiraceae bacterium
AGGCAATCACCATCGAGGTCGCCAGCGACAACACCCATCCCTACGCCATCACCGACAAGGCTATGGCCGCCCTGATTGAGCTGTGCGCCGACATCTGCCGGCGGAACGGCATCAAGAAGCTGCTGTGGAAGGGGGACAAGAATCTGGTGGGCAAGGTGGACCAGCAAAACCTCACCGTCCACCGCTGGTTCGCCAACAAAGCCTGTCCTGGGGACTACATCTACCAGCGGCTCGGTGACATCGCCACAAAGGTGAACGTCAAGCTGGGGGCCTCTGCTACGTCCCCGGCCCCCGCCGCTCCGGTAAGCAAGGTCCCGTACAAGGTCCGCATCACCGCCACCGACCTGCGTATCCGCAAAGGTCCCGGCACCAACAACGCAATCGTCAGCGTCATTAAGCCCGGTGCCTACACCATCGTCAGCGAGGCCACCGGCGAGGGCGCTACCCTCTGGGGCAAGCTGAAGTCTGGTGTTGGCTGGGTGTCCCTGGACTACTGCAAAAAGATTTGAGGAGGAAGAAATCATGGAAGCTATCATTCAGAACATCCCCGCTGTCATCTCCATCATCCTGCCCGTGGCGCTGGCCCTCATGATCGTCACGAACATCATCGTCGAGGTCGTGAAGGGTCTGACCTGGGGGAAGTTGCCCACCAACGTCCTGGCTTTCTTCGTCGCCATGGCCGTGACGCTGCTGGCCTTCTTCGCCATGTGCCAGATCGCCGGCGTCCAGGTCACATGGTACATGGTGGTCGGCGCCATTGTCCTGGGCTTCTTCGTCTGCTTCGCCGCTATGTATGGGTTCGATAAGCTGAAGCAGACTATGGAGCAGTTTAACAACATCAAGCGGAATAATAACTGAGGAGGAGCGAAAATGGTTAGAGTGTTTGACCAGAAGGTCGTCGTGTGCGAAATCATCATGGTGCTGGAGAACAACGGTGTTCCCCTGTATGCGCTGGATGATGTCCTCGCCAAAGTGAAGGAAGGCGCCGAAATGACGCCGGTGATGGTTGCTCCCCCTGGCTTGCCGGTCGAGGTGAGCGAGCAGCACAAGAACGAGGTGATGGAGGAGTACAACCGGAGGAAGTGCGCCTATGCGCTCGCCGGAGAGGACACGTCCCCTGCTGAGGATCAGAGCGCCGCCAACGGCGAACCCGTCTCCGAGGGCGCCCCGCCCCCGCCCGAGCGGCAGGAGTTCTACTTCGGCCTGCCCGGTCAGGAGGAGTAACTGTGCCCGGCCTCCTGCCCGCTCCGTTGATGGCTACGTTCCCACGCAGCAGCAGGACGGGTGGGAGGCCCCCGCAAGGGTCAAAAACGGTGAAAAACAGAGTAAAATCCGAGGTTTTTAACTTTTTGACGTGAAATCGAGTTAAAACGAGGAATTTTGAAAGGTTTTTCCAACGGAAAAAAATACCAAATCGCTCCAACGCTGTCCGGTAATATACTTATACCACCCAAAGCAACCGTGTCTTAAAACGCATCCTACGAGCTAATACGCAGTATCCGTCACAGAAAGACACTTTTAGTTCCAAATCCGCACACCATGTACGCTGGCCCTGAGCGATGGCCCGTGGCCTCCGCATTGACGGGAGACGTGAGAAATCTCCTGCACAACTTACCACAACGGCACAATGCCATCCACAATCGAAATAAAGCAGCAGGGACGCCCTCCTGGCCTGTTACCTATATAAATCCCTACCAAAACGGCAACCGGCCTTAAAACGGCTCCCACGGCCACACAAAGCCCCTTCCTGATTTTGCACCGATTTGATGGTGCGTCAGGAAGGGGCTTTTCTTTTTTTGCCCAGAAATGGTGCCGAAAACGTGACAACTACCAGTTCGGTAATTTTCACAATAATAGAGGCAAAATTTTATGTATTTTTCAGAGCATCAAAATTAAATTTCCGCTTTACAATTACCAGTCTGGCAGTTAGAATAGTATCATAAAACAACACACAGTACCAGTTTGGTACAAATGGTGCCGACACCCCGCAGCCGAGGGCACGACCTCTAAGCGGGAAATCATACCGGGCAGGAGGTAAAGCAAATGGAGGAATGTAGCATGACCGCTACGGAAACCGCACGGCTGATTGATTGGCTGAAGGCCAACGGCCACTCCGATGAGGATGCTGTCAAGTGCATCAAGTTCATCGCTACCGGAATCCAGCACGACACCAAGAGCACCAGCAAAGACAAGTAAAAAGTTAGGCTCCCCACCGCCTACCAAGCAACCGGGAGCCTAACACCCAAAAGAGGGACGGGGGAACCTGCCTCACCCCGCCCCTCCACGGTAACACAGCGGCAGGAGAAAGTCAAGGCCAAGGGCCGGGAGGAAATCGAAATGATAGACATGAGAGAGCACAAGGGAACCATCAGAACAGCAGTCGCCCAGGAGCGGCAGGCCGATGAAAACTGGAGCTGGAACATCAAGTCCGTGACCAAGCGGTGCGCCAAGATCGGCTGGGGCTACCTCGACTACCTGGGGAGCAAGGACAGCTTCTTCATCGAGGTCGTAGAAGACGAGCCCACCGAGACGACGCTGGTTGTCGGAACCCTCCCGAATGGAAGCACAGTCCACCGGCTCGTTGGCCCGGAAAGCTGGAACGATTGCAAGACCATCGAGGAGGGGATCGCCTCCGCCATCCACGGCATGGCCTGCGTCGCCCACACCGTCTACTGAGGAGGGCTGACGATGTACTACGCTTTCGTCGATGGTCAGTACCTCGGGTCGTCTCAGCATATCGGCTACCTGAAGAAAAGGGTAGACGAAGACATGGCGCTTGGCGGATTCCACGCCACCATTTACAGGGGCGAGCGAAGCTATTGCAGCCGGTTCTACAACGGCGCCTGGACTCTGTTTGGGTCTACGAAGAAGAACCGTCCGGCGCTGCCCGATTGGGCGTACAGCAAGAGGAAGAACGGCGTCAACTGTCCCGCCTGAATGAGAGCCGGATGGCAACCGGCCGAAACTGCGGAGCCTCTGGAGCACTGGAGGCAAGCCGAACGGCCCGCAGTCGTGGGAAGCCCCACAAACTGATATTAGGAGGATGACACCATGAGCAAGTACGACAGCATCAAAACCGCCGCCGAGCTGGTTGCTGAGGTTCGGGCCAACGGGCTGAGCACAGTACAGGAGGACATCTGCCGGGCCCAGGACATCTTCGGTCACACGCCCATTGAGGAGCTCGACCGCCTCGCCAATGACATCGGCCGGGACAACGACAAGGGCGAGCCTGATCCGCACGGCACCTGGAGCAGCAGCCGTCCCGCCACCCAGGCCACGTTCTACCGGATTGTCTTCTCCATCTGGAACTGGGAGGACGCCGTTCGGTTTTGGAACCAGCACACGAACCCGGAGCACATGGCCTTCGATGAGGTCAAGACCGAGAACGCCCGCCTCCGGGCGGCCAAGGTGGAGCTGGAGGACAAGGTGGAAACGCTCCAGCATGAGCAGGATATGCAGACCAGGGAGATGGAGAAGCTCCGCCAGGACAGCCGCTCCATGATTGCCGCCCTGGAGGACGCCGAGGCCGAGGTCGTCAACCTGAAGGCTGAGCTGTACGACTACATGAAGGCGGTGGACTGATGGCTGGCAATATCGTGTTTGAGCTGTACCGGCTCGATGATCCGACCGATGTGGTCTACACGGTACGCTCCACCAGCCTGCGTGTTGCCATGCTGGACGGCGCTATCGCCGCCAGGAAAGCTGGTGACGTGTATCTGTACTCGCAGGACAGTCTCACCGCCGTGACCTCCAGAGGAGTCCTCGGTGTTCGCCGCAAAATCTACGAGAGGAAGGTAACTGCCGCATGAAGGACAGAAAGAACAAGGTTCCCCAGGCGGAGATGAAAATGCCGCTGGAAGCCGTAACAGCCATTATGGATGGGGCCGTGACCGAGCTTTCCCGGTTCATCGTCATTGATGATACCAAGCGCCCACAGGATGTTCCCGTTGGCGAGTGGGCTGCCCAGCAGCTCATTGATGGAAAGACATTACGGGCCCGTGATGTATCTTTCGGAGCCAAGAGCGGAAAGTATTGGGATGTGACGCTGGAAAAGATTCGTAACGGTGTCCTTGAGTACCTGACAGCCGGAATGGAGTTCCTGCTGGATGGCGATACCCTCGATGCTGAGGCCCTGGAGCCCCGAGATTCCGTTTTTATCATTTCGCTCGGTGTTTTTGGTGCTCCGCCCAAAATCGAAGGAGGCGGCCAATGACCTCAACCGAGATTATCCGGTCTGCGCTCATTAAGAGCGGGAAAACCCAGGCCGCCCTGGCCGAGTTCATGGGATGCACCCGGCAGAACTTGAATATCAGGCTCAGGAAGGGAACGCTCACCTATAACGAGCTTGAGAAGGCCCTGTCGTTCCTGGGGCACCGGATCATGGTTCTGGACGACGATGGACAGCCGCTCCGGCACTATGGGAACAGCACCGGCCCGAGGCTGACCCGCCGAATCGGAGGGAAGGTGTACGACACCAGCAAGGCCAGCCTGATTGAGAGCACGGCCAGCAAGGATGCCGGGAGCGTGGCAGAGTACGAGGAGCTGTACGTTGATGCAGCCGGCCGGGAGTTTGTGGCATATCGGCTGCCGAACGGGAAAGGCTCCATCAGCGCCGAACCGGCGGCAGTTGAGGTCTTCAAGAGAGGCATGATTACCCCATCAGCACACCGCTGACATACTGCACATAAACGATGGACAATCTTCTGGCACTATGCCAAAGTCAATCGTTAAATTTTCGCTTTACAATTACCGAAATGGCAGTTAGAATAGTAGTATAAACAAACAAAAGTTACCAGTTCGGCACAAATTGTAAAACGGAGGTATTCAAATGAACTTCAACGAAATGTACTCCAACGCTATCGCCCAACTCGGCGAAACCTACCTCACCCCGGCCTACGCCGCCGCCAAGGAAAACTTCTTCAAGGTGTTTGAAACCCTCGCCGCCGCCGGGTGCATGGGGCGGGTGGAGGACTGCCGGCCGGAGCTCGAAGACCCCACCTACCAAGTCGATGAAGAAGACGTCGATGACATGGGCCGGATGGTCGAAATCCTCCGCCGGGTCAACTACCCGAGGGTGAATGAATGGGAATGGGACTACAGGATGCTCAAAGCCCAGCTCATTCTCGCCCCCACCTGATGAGAGCCGGACAGCAACCGGCCGAAACCACCCGGCAGCCAGCCGGGGGAGGTCGTGGGAAGCTGAAATCCCACCAAAGAAAACGGAAACGCCCCGCAGCCGCAAACTGCAAGGGCGTCCCACTGGAGGAAACCGAGGCAGGCCCGTCAGGAGGAAACCGCTCGGTTCCTCGCCAGAATACAACATACTGGAGGAAAAATCAATGAGCAACGAGAAAAACGTGACGAAGACCCTGGAGCTCCGCAATCAGGCCATCAAGGTCGAGTCCCTGCTGTACGCCGCCGATAAGATCGTCGAGAAGTTCCACGCAACCAAGGAGACGAAGCCCGAGCTGGAGCGGTTCCTGAACCTGTTCTACATGGCCGTCGATGCCGCTGCCGAGCTCAAGGACATGGCGGAGGAGATGTAACGATGACTGAGATTAAGTATGGGGCCGTTTTGGTGGCCGCCGCCCACAAGCAGGGCGTTGAAATGAACCACGATGATGCTACCGTCGTCCTGAGCTACTTTGGCCTCGAAGACCACTACTTGATGTGCTCGAACGACCTGAGCAGCCTGACCCTGCGGCACCACCTGGGCGGCGATGAGTTCGACGATAAGCCGTGCAACATCTTGGACGCCGTGAAGTACGTCGCTGGTGTCTGCAAGGGTATCCTGGACTACACGCTTGAGGCGAAAGAGAAGGGCTACACCAAGGAGGCGAAGTTCTTCCGTGGGGAGCTGCGGACGCTGAAACGCCTTGCCGATACATACGCTGCCGCATTGAGCTGAAGGACAGCCGCCCTCCCGGTTTGGGAGGGCAGCTTCAATATGGACGTGAAAGGAGGAACGACAGATGAGTAGCGCATCTACCATCCCGTACAGACCGAGCCAATCTGTCAGGGTTGTGTATGAGCCTGATGGGACGCCGCTGTACTGCGGCCGGGATGTGGCCGATGTGCTTGGCTACAAGGCCCCGATTAAGGCGGTTCAGAGGGCGGAGGGTGTAACGCTCTACCGCAGGAGAGTAAACTGGCGCTCACCGAAGGACTGCCGCCGGTTCAGCGCCGAGGTTCTCTGCCTGGACAGACAGGGCTGCGAGAAGCTGGCCGAGTTCAGGAAGGAAGGGAGCCGAGACGCCGCCCGGTGGGTCACGACCGAAATGATCCAGAAGGCCGAGCTTGAACGGCCACAGACGCAGAAGCCGCCGGTTCAGCAGGACACCGTGATGGCGGCACCGCCCGCCGATGAACACTGGCCGCCCGTTGATGTTCGGGGATTCGAGGCCAAGCTGGATGCCATCATCGCCCAGTGTGTGATGATGAAGACGCAGATAGGAAGTCTCTACGGAGCCCAGTATGCTGGGCAGTTGAGTGAAAGGACGGTATGAATATGAAAGCCACGAAGTTGACCAAGAAGGAACTGGAGAACATTGCCCGGCTCAACGCCCAGGCTGAGGAGCGGCGGCGTCTGGCCGAGGAGGAGAAGAAGCGGGCCGAGTTGAAGAAGAAGTATGAGCGGTCTGAGCGCCAGCGGGCCTACTACGAGGCCCACAAGGAGCAGATTGCCGCCTACCAGAAGGCGTACCGGGAGAAGAACAAGGAGAAGATCGCCGCCTACCAGAAGGCGTACCGGGCGGTCGCTAAGCTGAGCCCGGAGGAGAGGGCCGCCGCCGCTGCGAAGCACGAGGCTGAGGTTGCCGCCAAACGTGCGGCCAAGGCCAAGCAGCAGAAAGAGCGCCAGCGGGCCTACTACCTGGAGAACCGGGAGAAGATGTTGACCTACCAGAGAGAGTACCGGAGGAGGCTGAAGGCCGAGAAGGACGCCGCTTCGTCCGCCGCCTGAATGGTGGTGAGCAGGTGTGAATGGACAGATGACGGCTCGGGACAGGGCGGAGCTCCGGCGGTATGTGGATGACCGAACCCCGTTCTTCATGCGGTCTGGCGTGTATAGCCAGTTGGCGACCGGGTGCAGCTCCGTAGAGCGTCTCGTAATCATGCGGGAGCAGATGGAGCGTCTGCGGAAGTCCCATCTGAACGACCGGAACCGGCGATAGCTGTGCCATCAGCGGGGGCGTGATGCCCCCGCTTTTTGTAAAACTGCTGTTTAACTCTTGCATGGGGCAAGCGAATCGTATATAATGACGATGAAAGGGGAAGTGTTATGAAACGAACATACATTTTGACCCCTGATTTCGATAAAGCCTGGAGCGGTATGGGACTTGGCGATGACGAGTTACAGTTGCTTCAACAGGTCTTGAATAAGGACCCTGAAATTGGAACTGTGATTCCCGGCCTTGGCGGTGCCAGAAAGGTACGCATACCTCTTGAGGGCCGTGGGAAATCCGGTGGCGGCCGAGTTGTCTACGTTGACATCGTAGTAAAAGAGCAGATATACCTCTTGGCTGCCTATGCCAAGAATGTGCAGACCGATTTAGACCCAGATCAAAAGAAAGTTATTCGCAAGATGGTTGAGATTATCAAGGAGGAGTAAGTTTATGGAGAAGAGCTACTATGAGATGCTTAAATCCGGCCTGGAAGATGCAGTAGCATTTTCCAAAGGAGATACGTCCCGGTGCAGAGTAATTGAGGTAGAGATTCCCGATCCTGTTCCTGCCCCTGCATATAAGGCTGCCGATGTCGTTCGTACCCGTCAGGCGCTCAATCTGACCCAGCGGGCACTCGCTAAAGCGATGGGCGTACCTACCGAAACGGTGGAGGAATGGGAGAATGGCAAGGTTGAACCCTCTGGTATTGCCAGCCGCTTCTTGTTCCTGCTGGACGGAGACCACTCGCTGGTTGACCGTTTGACTGCCCTGCAATGATTTGAAGGAGTGCAATCGACATGGCCGCCATGAACATCGAAGTAGAGTTGGATGATTACACGTTGAAGAAGGCGGTTGCTGTTTGTGAGAGGGAAGGCATCAGCCTTGAAGGAGCGGTTGCCGTCTTCGTGAATCAGATAGCAGTCGAGGGAAGCATCCCCCTCAACGGGGGGATGCTTGCACTTCGCAAGCTCGGTGAGGAGGCTAAACGGAACGGAACAGCGAACATGACCCTGGAGGAAATAAACGAGGAGATTGCCGTTGCCAGGAGAGGGCGGGCCGAACGTGAGAGCGGTGAAAACCAGCCCCCTGTGAAGTAAAACCGCCTCATCCAGAAATAATGACCGCACACAATGAGCCACAAGGGGCGGCAAGGACATTCCCCTTATACTTTCCCATCCAAACGCAACCGCCGCTCCAAGAGGCTCCTACGAGCTAATACGAGGAAAGGCCCCAAAACGGGGCGGTGTTGCCCAGTTTTTGGGGGTAAAAATCGTATCTCCCGTGACCAGAGGGGATGCGATGTTCATAGCAGACGGGACAGGCTGACGGAGGTATAGACCGGTGGAATACAGAACAGACGATCAGCAGCTTGATGCCTCCGCATTTATAGTCTTTGTCAACCAGGTCTGGCCGGGGAATTATGATGAAAAGAGAATGCAGGCCGCTTTATCCAAAACCATCAATATCACGGCTTATGACGGCAGTCAGCTGGTGGGCTGCCTGCGGATTCTTTCCGACGGATACTGTTTTGGAACGATTACGGAGCTGCTGGTCCTCCCGGCGTATCAAAAGCGGGGCATTGGTAGCAGGCTCCTCCAGCTGGCCAGGAGCCACACCCCTTCCACGCTGTATTTCGGCGCACAGCCGGGCACGGAAACGTTTTATGAAAAGAACGGGTGTGAAAAAGGCATGGCCTCCTATGTGATAAAGAAGAAACGTCAGGAATCATAACGCAAACCGGCGCGGCGGGCTTGACTGCCGCGCCGTTCTCCTGTAAAATAGGATCAGAAGGAATCCGGTTATCTGTAGAGAGGCGCATACGGCGTGGACGGCAGTCCGGTTTGGCAGGAGGCGCTTCGGGAGGAACTGCCGAGTGGGGAATCTGCGTCCATGTCTCCCCGTTCCACCTTCAACCACAACCGGGTGGCGAGCAATCTTTACCGTGCTTTTGCAGACCGGCTGGGAAGCAGTGCCTGTATGGCCATCGCGGGCGGGACGGATCTCTATCTGACGGAGAAGGACCGGTTTGCGCCGCGGGAGGTCTACACCTGCCCGCCCTGGACGAAGGACGTCCCGACCGAGGAGGAGCAGGCGGAAGCGGTCGCTCGCTTCCGATGCAGCCTGAACGATGATTTTGACATATCTCTGAAGGACATCTTCAAAGGAGTCCTTCCGTAAGAGTCTGCCCGTGCAAAGGAGGTAAAACACATGCTTGCCCTGTTGAAAGGACACGTCAGCGACGCGGCCGCGCCGTTCCTGTTTGTCGTACTGTTTCTGGTGATCGTAGGCGGGGCTCTTTGGCTGACGCCGCGGCTGGCAAAATGGCTGGATGAAAAGGACGCCGGGAACAGGAGCTACTACGACGGGATGCTTACCGAGGACCCCAACGCGCCAAAGGAGGAGGGGGAAGAGGGAGAAGCTGACTGACCTGCCCAATATCGGCCCCAAAGCGGCGGAGGATCCGGAAGCGGCCGGATCACGACGCCGGACCGGCTGCGCAGGCGCCTGCCGCCGCGAGCGGCAGGCGCCGCCGAATAACCTGGTTTCGCAGCCTGCCGGCCGCGGGTAATGCGGAGCTTTAGAGGAGGGATTCCCATGGGTTCGCTGTTGCCATCGACAAGAAACACCCGGGCGCTGCCGGCGGGGACTCTGCGGTATATCAGGAGCGATGTGCCGGAGAGGCTGGCTGCTGCAGAAATCCAGTGGCTGCTGGACAACCATATCATCACCGCCGTGGACCTGCGGTCGGAGGAGGAGGTCTCCCAAAGACCGTGCTGTCTGGCGGAGCAGGCCGGGTTCCGGTATGTCCATCTTCCGGTTACAGGAGGCGGGGATACGCCCGGGTCGATGGAGCATCTGCATACGGTATACCAGCAGATGGTAGATGAGCAGATGGAGAAAATTGTTGACACTGTTATGAACGCCGATTCCAATGTGCTCTACTTCTGCACGGCCGGGAAGGACCGAACTGGCGTTGTGTCGGCTGTTATCCTGATGCGGCTGGGGTACAGTGACGACGTGATTATTGATGATTATATGGCGTCGAAGGACAATTTGATGGATATGCTGACGGTGTATGCCGGGGCGCATCCGGAGGTGGACATGGAAATCATCGTGCCCCACAGAGAAAACATGGAGCGGTTACTGAAATATTTACACTCTGCATTATAAGATACCAAAACAAGGAGTTACCTTATGTTCAAGGTCATCAAACAGCAGGGCCGCGCCCGGCGGGGGCAGTTTTCCTGCGCACACGGCGGGGTGGTGCAGACCCCCGTTTTCATGAACGTAGGCACTCAGGGGGCCATCAAGGGCGCGGTCAGCGCCCACGACCTGAAGGACCTCAAGTGCCAGATCGAGCTGAGCAACACCTATCACCTCCATCTCCGTCCCGGCGACGGCGTGGTGAAGGCTTTGGGAGGCCTCCATAAGATGATGGACTGGGACGGGCCCATCCTGACGGACTCCGGGGGCTTCCAGGTGTTCTCCCTGGCGGGACTGCGGAAAATCACCGAGGAGGGCGTCACCTTTGCCTCCCATATCGACGGGCGGCGCATTTTCATGGGCCCCGAGGAGTCCATGCAGATCCAGTCCCATCTGGGCAGCGACATCGCCATGGCCTTCGACGAGTGCGTGGAAAACCCGGCTCCCTACGACTATGTGAAGCAGTCCTGCGAGAGGACTCTCCGATGGCTGAAGCGGTGCAAGGCGGAGCACGAACGGCTGAGAGCCCTGCCGGACTGCGTGAACTCCAGACAGATGCTTTTTGGCATCAATCAGGGAGGAATCTGCGAGGACCTGCGGATCTGGAGCATGCAGGAGAGCGCCAAAGTGGACTGCGACGGCTACGGCATCGGCGGCCTGGCGGTGGGGGAGGCCACGGAGGTCATGTACCGCATTCTGGACGTGACGCTGCCCTACGCGCCCCAGGACAAGCCCCGATATCTCATGGGCGTGGGCACCCCCTCCAATATTATCGAGGGCGTATGGCGTGGCATCGACTTTTTCGACTGCGTCATGCCTGCCCGGAACGCCCGCCACGGAAAACTTTTTACCTGGAGCGGCAGCCTGAACATCAGGAATGAGAAGTATAAGCTGGACGAGCGGCCCATTGAGCCGGGGTGCGGGTGTCCCGCCTGCCGGAGCTTCTCCCGGGCCTATCTGCGTCATCTGTTCAAGGCGGAGGAGATGCTGGCCATGCGTCTGGCGGTGATGCACAACCTCTGGTTCTACAACACCCTCATGGAGCGGATCCGGGACGCGCTGGACGCCGGGGAATACGAAGCGTTCCGGGCGGAGTACAGCAGGAAGCTGGGAGAGCGGGTCTGATCCTTTTCTTATCCACTTTTATTGAGGAATATGTATGATTATCTGGCTCAACGGCGCTTTTGGCGCGGGGAAGACCACAACGGCCTTTGAACTGCACCGGCGGCTTCCGGACTCTTTCGTGTATGATCCGGAAAACGTGGGCGGCTTTCTCCGAAAGAATATGCCGCCGGCGTGCCATACCCCGGATTTTCAGGATATGGAACTGTGGCGGAGCTTCAACTTTCAGATGCTGAAGGAACTCCACGACAACTGGAAAGGCGCCGTCATCGTCCCCATGACGCTGGTCAATCCGGCATATCACGGGGAGATCATCCGCCGGCTGCTGGACGAGGAGGTGCCTGTGGTTCATGTCATTCTGTATGCCAGCCGCGAGACCATTTTGCGGCGGCTGAAGAAACGGAGCCTTGGCCTAGTGAGCCGGGAGGCCTTTGCCGTGGAGGCGATCGACCGCTGTCTGGACTTTTTTGACAGCCAGAAGGACGCTTTGAAAATTTATACTGATGGCATGTCTGTTGAGCAGGCTGTTGAGAGGATTGGAGAAGTGTGCGAACTGCCGCTGCTGCCGGACCGCCGGGGCAGGGTGACCAGGGAAGCAGGCCGCCTGGCCGTATGGTTCCGGCACATCAGAGGGTAACCTGGTCCGTCGTGGCGTCAACAAAATGTAAAATTGCCGGATTCTCAAGGAGGCAAAGCCTCCTTGAGTAACTTTTTGCTGCTTTTTCCTTACGAAAAAGCAGTTCGCGCCTCCACGTCCGGGAGGAAAACTGTTTTTCGGGATTTCGGTAGAAATCGGTTGTTTTCGCTGGAAATCCATGGTATATTAAATAAATAAAATGGGGGAGGGACCTCTATGACCTTACGGGAATATATGGAAACGCTGCGGAATAAGCGCGTGGCGGTAATTGGCATCGGCGTCAGCAACCGTCCGCTGCTGCGTCTGCTGCTGGAGGCAGGAATTGATGTAACCGCCTGCGATAAAAAGAACCGGGCCGCCCTGGGCGAGCTGGGAGATGAACTGGAGAAAATGGGCTGTAAGCTTCATCTGGGAGAGGACTATCTGGAGGCGCTGGATCAGGACGTGATTTTCCGGACGCCAGGGCTGCACCCCCGTTTTCTGGAGGCTTCCAGGGCGCGGGGAAGTGTCATTACCTCGGAAATGGAAGTGTTCTTTGACGTATGTCCCTGTCCGGTCCTGGCGGTGACAGGCAGCGACGGGAAGACCACCACCACCACGATCATCGCCCGCCTGCTGGAGGCGGCGGGCCACACCGTCCATCTCGGCGGAAACATCGGCCGCCCTCTGCTCTCGGAGGCGGACGCCATCCGGCCCGGCGACTGGGCGGTGGTGGAGCTGAGCTCCTTTCAGTTGCTGACCATAAAAAAAAGTCCGCATATTGCGGTGCTGACCAATCTGGCCCCCAATCACCTGGACGTCCATACCGACATGGCGGAGTATGTGGAGGCTAAGGCAAATCTGCTGGCCGGTCAGACATCATCAGACCGCGCGGTGTGCAACTGGGACAATGATATTACAAAAAGTCTCGCCAGCAGAACTGCCGGCAAGGTGTATTACTTCACACATGCGCCGGAACAGATTCCCGATGCCGGCTGCTATCTGGAAGACGGCGCCATCTGGTATCGGGACGGCGGAGAGGGGCGGGCGGTGCTGCCGCTGGCGGATATCCTGCTGCCGGGGACCCACAATGTGGAAAACTATATGGCGGCGATCTGCGCCGTGCAGGGACTGGTTCCGGATGAGACGGTCCGAAGCTTTGCCAGAACCTTCGGCGGAGTGGAGCACCGGATCGAGCTGGTGCGGAAGTGCCGGGGCGTTCGCTGGTACAACGACTCCATTGCCTCCAGCCCCAGCCGGACTATTGCGGGCCTTCGTTCCTTCCCGGAAAAGGTGATCCTGATTGCCGGAGGAAAGGACAAGGGGATCAGTTATGCGCCCCTTGGTCCGGTGGTAAACGACCATGTGAAGCTGCTGATCCTCTGCGGCGCTACGGAAGGCGTGATCCGGGAGGCCGTCCTGTCGGCGGAAAACTATCACGGTCTGGAGATTCTGACCGCGGAGAACTACCCGGCGGCGGTCCGCCTGGCGGACGGACGGTCCGAGATGGGAGACGTGGTGCTCCTCTCACCGGCCAGCACCTCCTTCGACCGGTTCAAAAATTTTGAGGAGCGGGGCCATGTGTTCAAGGATCTGGTAAACGAACTGCCGGAATGACCGGGAGGAGGATGGCGGTTCTGTTTTGAAGCGCGCCTGGTATAGGGAAAAGCCGTTGGAGCATAGGCTTACCCTGAGGTGATGATCTCATGCGCCGCCGTCCCCCCATGCAGCCCCGGCAGAAGGCGAAAATTTTCTGCTTTTTCCTGGCTTTTATTCTGACAGTCCTTCTTCTTGTGGGAACCGGTCATCTGCGCTCCATTCTGGGCAGCCTGGCGGTGACGCGGGTGTCCAATCTGGTCAACCAGGTGGTGACGGAGGCGGTCAGCGACGCGGTCAACAGCGGGGATATCCAGTACCGTCAGCTGATTTCCCTGGAAAAGAACGACAGCGGCGGCGTAGCCGCCCTGGTGAGCAACATGGCGGAATTCAACCGGCTGCAGGCTACTATCACGGGGGATATTCTCCAACGGCTGGGGGAGATGGCGGATATCGAGCTGAAAATCCCCGCCGGGACCCTGAGCGGGTCGGCGTTTCTGGCGGGGCGGGGACCGGAGCTTTCCGTGCGGATGCAGTCCACCGGCAGCTGCTCGGCCCGGTTTGAAAACGCCTTTTCCCACGCGGGAATCAATCAGACCACTCACCAGATTCTGCTGTGCGTGGATGTGTCCGTATCCATTCTGCTGCCGGGATTCCGCACAGGCACGGAGGTCTCCAACTCGTTCTCCGTGGCGGAGACGGTCATCGTGGGAGAGGTCCCCGATACTTATACATATTTTGATTCCGGGAATGATATCCAGGAAGACGCCTATGAGTACGCCATCAACAATGGATAAACATACATCCTTTTTCTTGAGAGAACAGGCGGGCAAAAAGAACTTCAGAAATTTGACGTGGCTGCTTCACAGGAAAATTTCCGGAAAGTTTTTGGCCGCTTTTTTAAAAGCGGTAGGGAACCCCTGCCGGGGCTGAGGCAAAGCTCCGGCAGGAGGTGGGCGGGAGCCCGACATTCACGGGAGCATGGAGGAACCAATGGATTACAAAAGCGAGATGAAGGATCTGCGGGACACGCTGAATGAGGCGGGATACCGCTACTATGTGCTGGACGATCCCACTATGGACGACTACGAATATGACCGGCTGCTCCGCAGACTGGAGGAGCTGGAAGCGGCCCACCCGGAGGAAATCACGCCGGATTCCCCCACCCGGCGGGTGGGGGGCGCGGCGCTGGAGAGCTTTACTCAGGTGGAACACTCCGTACCTCTGGAGAGTTTGCAGGACGTTTTCTCTTCCGGGGAAGTGGAGGAATTCATCCGGCGGATGGACGAGACGCTGGAAACGGCGGCATACAGTGTGGAGCCGAAGGTGGACGGGCTGAGCGTGGCGCTGGAATATCGGGATGGAGTTTTTGTGCGTGGCGCTACCCGCGGAGACGGACGGACAGGGGAGGACGTGACGGAAAATCTCCGCACCGTCAAGTCCATCCCCATGACGCTGCCGGACAGGCTGCCCCGCCTCATTGTCCGGGGAGAAGTGTTCATGCCGAAAAACGTCTTTCACAAGCTGAACCGTCAGCGGGAGGCGAACGGCGAGCCGCTGTTTGCCAATCCGCGGAACGCCGCCGCCGGGTCCCTGCGCCAGCTGGACCCCAGGGTCTGCGCCCGGCGTCTGCTGGACATCCGGGTGTTCAACCTCCAGCTGGCGGAGGGAAGGACCTTTGCCACCCACGGCGAGACCCTGGACTATATCGCCTCCCAGGGCTTCCAGACCATCCCCTACAGAGTGCTGGAGCGGGCGGAGCAGATCAACGCGGAGATTGTCCGTCTGGGAGAAAACCGGGAGGAGCTGCCCTTCGATATGGACGGAGCGGTTGTAAAGCTGAATTCCCTGTCAGACCGTGCAGCAGCAGGCAGTACAGCCAAATGTCCCCGGTGGGCCGTCGCCTTCAAGTACCCGCCGGAAAGAAAGCCCAGCCGGGTGGTGGACATTGTGGTCCAGGTGGGGCGGACGGGGGTGCTTACCCCCAGGGTTGTGGTGGAACCGGTGCGTCTGGCGGGTACCACGGTGACCAGCGCCACGCTGCACAATCAGGATTTTATCGAGGAAAAGGACATCCGCATCGGCGACACCGTCGTGCTGCAAAAGGCCGGGGAGATCATCCCCGAGGTGGTGGAGGTCTGCAGGGATCTTCGTCCCGGGAAGACCGAACCCTACCGTTTTCCCTCCGTCTGCCCCGTGTGCGGCGCGCCGGTGGTCCGGGATGTGGACGGGGCAGCTATGCGCTGTACCGGCGCGGAGTGTCCGGCCCAGCTCCACCGGAATCTGACCCACTTTGCCAGCCGGGACGCCATGGATATTGACGGCATGGGACCTGCCGTCATGCGGCAGCTGATTGACAGAGGGCTGGTGAAGAACCCGGCAGACCTGTACTTTTTGACTGAAGAGCAGCTATCGGACCTGGACAGGATGGGGAAAAAATCCGCCAGAAACGCGGTGGATGCCATCGCCGCCAGCCGGGACCGGGGACTGGAGCGGCTGCTCTACGCGCTGGGCATCCGGCAGGTGGGGCAGAAGGCGGGGAAGGTCCTGGCCGCCCGCTTCGGCTCCTTTGACGCGCTGGCCCAGGCCTCGGAGGAGGAGCTGACCGCCATTGACGACGTGGGGGCCATTACCGCCGCCTATATCCGGGAGTGGCTGGACAGTCCCCAGTCCCGGCATTTGATGAGCCGCCTGAAGGAGGCAGGGGTCCGCATGGAGGCCGCCCAACAGAGCGCCGGAGAGCAGTTCAGGGGCATGAGCTTCGTGCTGACGGGAGCGCTGGAGAAGTTTACCAGGGACGAGGCATCCGCGCTGATCGAGGCCCGGGGCGGCAAGGTCAGCGGCTCAGTGAGCAAAAAAACCACCTGCGTGGTGGCGGGGGAGAACGCCGGCAGCAAGCTGCGCAAGGCCAATGAGCTGGGGATCCAGGTGCTGACGGAGGAAGAATTTGCGGACATGCTGGAGCGGTAAAAGAGGGGAGGAGCGCCATGCAGATCGCGGTGATTTCAGATACCCATGGCCGCCTGCGGGCGGAAACGGCGGCCCGGCTGCGGGGAGTGGACTGCATCATTCACGCGGGGGATCTGGATGATCCCACGATTTTGCAGCGGCTGGATCAGATCGCCCCGGTGTACGGCGTCCGGGGCAACAACGACTGGGGCGGCTGGGCCCAGGAGCTGCCCCGGCTGATGAGGATCGACCTGGGCGGCGTGTCCTTCTGCGTGACCCACAGGCGCTCGGACGTACCCTGGAATCTGACGGGGGTGGATGTGGTGATTTGCGGACATACCCATCAGTACGCGGAGGAATGGGTTATGGGCCGGCTGTGGCTGAATCCCGGCAGCTGTTCCTTCCCCAGGCCTTTCCTGGCATCGCCCACCATGGCGATGCTGGCCACGGGGGAGGACGGGAGCTTTTCCGTGCGGAAGGTGGAGCTATGACAAGCGCGGTAATCGCCGTTGTGGACGACGACGTATATATCGGGGACATGCTGGAGGAGCTGCTGCGCCGGGAGGGCTACGGCGTGCTGCGGGCTTACTCCGGCACGGAGGCGGTACTGCTGCTGGAGGGCAGGAGGCCGGATCTGGTTTTGCTGGATCTGATGCTGCCGGGCCTGAGCGGGGCGGAGGTGCTGCCCCGGCTGGATGGGATTCCGGTGATCGTTCTGTCGGCCAGGACGGACGTGGAGGAAAAGGTTTCTCTCCTTCTGAGCGGGGCCGTGGACTATCTGACCAAGCCCTTTGACACCAGGGAGCTGCTGGCCCGGATTGCGGTACAGCTGCGCGGCCGGACGCCCCGTGGAAACCTGCTGCGTCACGGGTGTCTGACCCTTGATCCGGAGCGGCGGGAGGCGGCGGTGGGGGGCGCGGCCGTCCGCCTGACCCGGACGGAGTTCAGTATTTTAAAGCTGCTGATACAGAATCCCGGACAGGTGATTCCCAAATCCCGGATGCTGGATCAATTGAGTCTGGAGACGCCGGACTGCGTGGAGAGCTCCCTGAAGGTTCACGTCAGCAATCTCCGCCGGAAGCTGCGGGAGGCGGGCGGAGGCGAAATGATCGAGGCGGTGTGGGGGATTGGCTTCAAGCTGGCGGAATGAGCTGCGCGGCTGCTACGCTGACAGGACGGCGAGGCAGCCGTTAAGCTGATATTAAATCTCTTTACCATATCTTATCCATTTCCTTAACTGTTTTCTTAACCACCCCCTGCTAAAATAGAGACCATTCCAACCAGGGAGGCAAGGAAATGGACTACATCCTTCAAACAAACAACTTAATCAAGCACTATAAAAACGGAAAGGCCCTCAACGGCCTGACCATGCACGTGGAAAAAGGAGCCATCTACGGTTTCGTAGGCCGCAACGGCGCGGGCAAAACCACCCTCATCCGCCTGATCTGCGGCCTCCAGGAGCCCACGGAGGGAACCTTCACCCTCTACGGCTGTCCCAACGACAGCAGGGAGATCACCCGCTCCCGCCGCCGCATGGGGGCGGTGGTGGAGACGCCCTCCATCTATCTCTCCATGACGGCGGAGGAAAACCTGAAGCAGCAGTATCAGATTCTGGGCCTGCCGTCCTACGACGGCCTCCACGACCTGCTGGAGCTGGTCCGCCTGGGGAACACCGGGAAGAAAAAGGCGAAAGACTTCTCCCTGGGAATGCGCCAGCGCCTGGGCATCGCCGTGGCCCTGGCGGGGGACCCGGACTTCCTCATCCTGGACGAGCCCGCCAACGGCCTGGACCCCCAGGGCATCGTGGAGATCCGGGAACTGATCCTCCGCCTGAACCGGGAGCGGCAGATCACCGTCCTGATCTCCAGCCACATTCTGGACGAACTGAGCCGCCTCGCCACCCACTACGGCTTTATCGACAGCGGCCGCATGGTCAAGGAGATCAGCGCTCCCGAGCTGGAAGCCAGCTGCCGGAAATGCCTGCGCCTGACGGTCAGCAGCGCCCGGCCTCTGACCGCCGCCCTGGACAAAATGGGCCTGGAGTACTCCATCCGCAGCGACACGGAGGCCGACGTCTACGACGCCCCCTCCGTCACCGAGCTGACTCTGGCCCTCCACAACGCGGGCTGCGAGGTGAAGAACATCCACGAGCACGACGAGAGCCTGGAGAGCTACTACATGAATCTGGTAGGAGGTGCCGTCGATGACTAACCTCCTGCGGGCGAATTTCTTCCGGATGCGCCGGGACCATATGTTCTGGACGTGCTTCGGCACGGTGCTGGCCTGTTCCGCCGTTTTTATGATCCTCTGGTGCCGGGAGGACGTCCAGCGCGGCTTTCAGGTAAAGCTGGAGCAGTACTACTTCAACATGGTGATGTCGCTGGGGTTCTTTATCGCCATGTTTGCCGCCATGTTTCTGAACGCGGAGTACAGCGATGGCACGATCCGCAACAAGCTGGCCGTGGGCTGCACCCGCCGGGAGGTCTATCTGGCGCACTTTCTCACGGTCCTGACCGCGTCCCTGTTTTTTACCGCCGCGTGGCTCATCGGCGGGTGCGCCGGCATCCCGATGGTCGGGCCTTGGGGATTCGGCCCTGGAGGGCTGGCGTTCCATGTCCTCATCGCCGTAGGCTCCACCGTGGCCTTTGCCGCCATCTTCACCTTCCTGGGGATGCTCCTCAGCAGGCGAACCGCCACAGTTACCGTGGTGCTGTCCTGGTTTGCCCTGCTGCTGGCAGCCTCCATGGTTGAAAACACCCTCTCCGAGCCGGAGTTTGTCGGCGGCATCCTCATGACCGTGGATGGGATGCAGGCGATAAACCCGGAGCCCAATCCCCGCTACGTCTCCGGGGCGCTTCGGACGTTTTACGAGGTCGTCCGGGACATCATCCCCGCCGGGCAGGCGATACAGGTGCAGAACCTGGCGGTACTCAGCCCCCTGCGGGCGCTGCTGTGCGATCTGGGCGTGACGGCGGTCTTCACCCTGGGCGGACTGGCGCTCTTTGAGCGCAAGGACCTGAAATAGGGGAGGGGGCGTATGAGAAATCTGCTGCACGCCAACCTCCGGCGGCTGGTCCGGAGCAGGGCGTTTTTGCTGGCCGTCCTGGCCGAGCTGGCCTATACGGCTCTGGTGGTGCTGGTCTGCTGGGACCACTACGCCACCGGGACCGGAAGCTACACCATGGAATCCATCCTGACCGCCGGGTTTGGCCTCATGGGCTATCTGCCCATCCCGTCCCTTATCGCGGCTCCGCTGCTGAGCCTCCACCTGGGCACGGACTACAGCGACAACACCCTGCGCAACAAGCTCATTGTGGGCCATACCAGGGCGGAGGTCTATCTGGCGGACGTGCTGACCTGTGTGATTGCCACCGTGGGACTGGATGTGCTGTATCTTGTTCTGTCCGGTCTGCTGTGCATCTACCCCATTCTGGGGATGTCCGGCATCCTGCTGCGGGTTTCGCCGGGACAGATGCTGGCTTGGACCGGCACGGCGCTGCTGGCCCGGGCGGCCTGGGCGGCGGTCATCAAGATGGCGGTGACCCTGCTGGGGAACAGGACCACGGCCTCCATCGCGGGATTGCTGCTGGTGCTGGCGGCGGCGGGGGCCTGCGCCTTTGGCTTCCACGAGTTGGAGTATCTGGCCCGGCACCCGGAGGCGGCTGATCCGGAGGCCCGAATGGCTTTCTGGAGGCTGGCGCTGGACGTTTTGCCCACCGGGCAGTATTTGCAGGTCAGCCGCCTGGACACGCCTTTTCTCTGGCGGATGCCCCTGCTGAGCCTGTCCGTCATCGCCGTCAGCACCGCCGCGGGACTGCTCCTGTTCCGGAGAAAGGATCTGAAATAATGAGCGCAAAATTAAGCATAAACCTCCTCCTGCGGGCCAATTTTTACCGCCTCTGGCGCAGCGCGTCCTTCTGGGCGGCGGTATCGACTATGTTCGGCGTCGGCGTCTTCGAACTGGCGGTGGGTGTTCACGCCCGGCGGCAGGGGACTCCCGTCCCTCTGGACAACCGCTACATGCTCTTTGTCCTCATGTCCGGCGTGGTCCTCTCCGCCTTTTGCAGCCTTTTCGTCGGTGCGGAGTACAGCGACGGAGCCATCCGCAACAAGATCGCCGTGGGCCACTCCCGCGCCGCCGTGTATCTGGCGAACCTGCTGACCTGCTCGGCGGCGGGCGTCCTGGTCTGCCTGGGCTACATCCTGCCCATGACGGCGGCGGGGATCCCGCTGATGGGCGGCTTCACGCTGCCGCCGGCCTCCGTCCTGTGGTTCACCCTCTGCGCCTTTCTCATGACCGCCTCCCTGTGCGCCATTTTCACTATGGCGGCCCTGCTGAACCAGAACAGGGCGGTGGTGGCGATTATCTGTATTTTCCTGGCCTATTTTCTCCTGTTCCTGGGGATATACCTCAATTCCCGCCTGACGGAGCAGGCCGTTATCCCTGCCCGGGAGTACATCGAAAACGGCCAGATCCTCGTGCGGGAGGCCATGCCGAACCCGGCCTGTGTTCGAGGGCTCAAGCGCACGATTTTTGAAGCCCTGTACGACCTCCCCGGCTGTCAGGCGGTGCAGCTGATCGCCGCAGCGGAGGCGCGCCCTATCCGCCTGCCGCTGGCGAGCCTTGGCGTCATCGCCGCCAGCACCGCCGTGGGGCTGGCGCTGTTCCGGAGAAAGGATCTGAAATAAGCGGGCCCGTTACGTCTGTCAGTCCCGCGCGATACCGCCCGCCGCAGTACGCGCCTGCGAAAGTAAATCCCGTCCTGTCTGACAGGGCGGAAAAGGAGAAAAATGGTGTATATCCTGTACGCCCTCTGCGCCGCGCTGGCGCTGGCAATTCTCCTGCTGATCTGGAAAATCATACTCCTCCGCCGTTCGGCGGAGGAGCTTCGCCGCGGTCTTCAGGACCGCCTGGAAACGGATACCAACACCCTTCTCTCCATCCCCAGCCGGGACGGAGCCATGCGCCGGCTGGCCGCCGGTCTCAACGATCAGCTGCGCCGGCTCCGTCGGGAGCGGCGGCAGTATCAGAACGGAGACCGGGAGCTGAAGGAGGCCGTCGCCGGCATCTCCCACGATCTCCGAACGCCTCTGACCGCCATCTGCGGCTACCTTGATCTGCTGGAGGGGGAGGAGAAGAGCGAAACGGCGGAGCGGTATTTGGCCCTGATCCGGGGCCGGACGGACCACCTGAAAGAGCTGACGGAGGAGTTTTTCCGGTACTCCGCCGTGCTGTCCGCCGGAGAGGCGGCGAAAACGGAGCCCGTCAGTCTCAATCGGGCAGTAGAGGAGAGTCTGGCGGCCTGGTACGGTGTGCTGTCCGCAAAAAAGATTGTTCCGGAGGTATCCCTTCCGGAGCGGGAGACGGTCTGCCGGGTGAACCGGGAGGCTCTGGTCAGGGTGCTGGGCAACATCCTGTCCAACGCCGCAAAATACAGCGTAGGGGATCTGCGGGTCAGACTGACAGAGGACGGGACGCTGACCTTCTCCAACCGCGCGCCGGCGCTGACGCCGGTACTGACGGAAAAGCTGTTTGACCGCTATTTCACGGTGGAATCCGGGGACCAGGGCGCCGGCCTGGGGCTGTCCATTGCCCGCCGGCTGACGGAACAGATGGGCGGGACGGTAACGGCGGACTGGCGGGAGGGTGTGCTGACGGTCTGCCTGCGGTTTCCCGGCCTGTAGGCGCACCGGGAGATCTATGAGTCTATACAATTTCCAAAGCGATTGGGCATGACCGCATCCAGCGGCCATGCCCAATCGTTGGTCCTTTTTCAGGAAAAAGAATCAGAAAAAAGTCCTCTGCCCCCGGAGAGGCGATTCATCTGCCCGGCTGCTTCCTGCTTTTCCAGACAGAGGCCAGAATGTCCTTCAGGACCAGAAAGGTGTCCAGCTCGCCGTAGCCGTACGAGCTTCTCAGATCATGGAGCAGCTCGTCCAGCGCTGCGGCGTATTTTTCCACGTTCACGTCCTGCCGGTAGGTCAGCAAAACAGGGTATTTCTTCCCCCATGCTTTCGTCCAGTCGATTTTTTCCTCCAAGGCGGCGCTGGTCCGTTCGATCGCCTGCTGGACCTCCTCCACGTCTATGTCGAAGTCGATCAGCTCGTCCAGGGACAGACGGTACAAAAGCGCCAGACGTTTGGACTGCCGGATATCGGGAAGCGTCTCACCGGTTTCCCACTTGGAGATGGTCTGACGGCTGACGCCCAGCTTTTCCGCCACTTCCTCCTGAGAGAGACCGCACTTCTTCCGCGCCTGAAATAAACTGTTGCCTAAATTCATACATGGCACCTCTTTCTTTCTGAGATGTCCCCAGTATAAAAGAGTCCCGAAGAAAAGTCCACCAGTTAACCTGTTCAGTTCTGCCCGTATTCCTGACAGGGAAGGCCGCCTCACGCCCCCAGCAGCCGCTGGTCGAAGGCAAACAGCGCCTCGTTGATCTCGTAGATATCGTAGATGCCCTCTGTGATGAAGTATTCGATAATCACGTCAAACTGACGGCTGTGGGAGAGCGCGTAGCCCGCCCGGCCCAGCAGGTCCCTGGTTTCGTCCAGATTCAGACGCATGGCAATCGATAGGGCGATGACCGTCTGCTTGCCGGGTCTGTAGTCCTCCCGGCGGAGCCTGGAAAACAGTTTGCGGTCAATATTGGCCCGTTTGTAGACCTCCACGTCATTCATACCCTTTTCGTCGATGAGCCGCAGCAGCGTCCGGGAGAAGGACTCGTCCAGGTGGTCCAGCAGGTCCTGCAGGGACCGCCTGCGCTTCCGGGGCGGCAGGGCCGCAGGCAGGGACGCGGCCATCAGCGGCGCTGCCGCCTGTTCCTCAAACCGGAGAATCCGGGCCTCTGTCCGGGAAGAGCGGCGGCTGTCCGCATAGTGGTCGTTAATATAGGCCTGGATGCGTCCCGCCAGCTGTTCGCTCAGCTGCACCGCGTCCCGGTCGAAAACGACCAGCGTGACCTCCATCTCATTCTCCAGCAGGAAAGCGCTGATTGCGTTGACGGCGGCCCGCAGCGCCTCCCTCTTGGGATAGCCGTAGATTCCGGAGGAAATCAGGGGAAAGGCGACGGAGGCGAGGCCGTGGGCCTTTGCCAGATGGAGGGAGACCGTATAGCAGCTTTTCAGCAGAGCCTCCTCATTCTGGCCGCCGCCCCGCCAGATTGGGCCCACCGCATGGATGACGTACCGGGCGGGCAGGGCAAAGCCCTCCGTCAGCACAGCCTGTCCCACCTCGCAGTGTCCGATGGCCCGGCAGGCCCGCTCCATCCGGTCATAACCGGCGGCGCGGAAAATTGCGCCGCACACGCCGCCGCCCGGCGCAAGGGCGCTGTTGGCGGCGTTGACGACGGCGTCCGCCGGAAAGGCGGCGATGTCGCCGCAGATGATGGAAAAGGGCATATCGGAGGCCTCCTTTTTCAGCGTCCTTTTTCGTAAAAAACAGACAAAAAGAACTTCAGAAATACGGATTCACAAATATTCGGAATTACCGGGTCGATTTTCTGCCGCGGAAATCCCGCTCGATGGGGTCTTTCCAGTTGGGCGGCACGGCCGCGCAGGCGCGCAGGCAGCTGACGGCCTCACTGACCACCTGATAATTGAGACGGGTTCCCTCGCTGTCGGCGTGGAAGGTCACCGCCCGGTCCGCGCCGATGCCAAACTGCTTTGCCGCGGTAATAGCGTCGATATTGGCCCCCAGAAACAGGAACTCCCAGCCAGATTCCTTCTGCTCCCCTTCCACCAGCGCCCTGACCTGCTCCGGGCCGTATTCCCGGCTGGCGTTCTCACAGCCGTCGGTGGTAATGACGAAGAGAACCTTGTCCGCCCGGTTTTCCGGCGCGGTATGGCGCTGCACATTGACGATCCTGTGAATGGTTTGGCCGATGGCGTCCAGCAGGGCGGTGGAGCCCCGGACAAAATACTGCCGGTCTGTGATGGGCGCGACGCTCTGAATGTCAATGCGGTCGTGGAGCAGCTCGCAGCGATCGTCAAAGAGCACCGTGGTAACCACCGCGTCTCCCGCCTCCCTCTTCTGCTTCTCCAACATGGAATTGAAGCCGCCGATGGTGTCATCCTCCAGCCCGCTCATGGAGCCGCTGCGGTCCAGGATGAATACCAGTTCCGTCCGATTCGTTTTCATGGTTGTGTCCTCCTGTAAAATCTGATATGACCGGATCATACCAGATTTTGCGGGAAGCATGGTCGCCTGGAAAGCGACACCGGCAGGGGAGGGGGCGGAATCAGCCACACGGACGCAAAAAGCCGGCCGGCGCTACAGCTCCTTTGCCACCAGAAAGCTCTGCTCCGTCTGCCGCATCACCTGAAAGCCGGACCGGAGAAACAGCCCCACCGCCGGATTGTCACGGGCAATACTGTCATAGAGCCGTGTTATGCCGTTGTCTCTGGCGGCGTCACAGAGAAGCGCCAGACCCCGGCGTCCATATCCTTTGCCCCGGCAGGCGGCGGGAACAATGACATCACAGAGGAATTCCGACAGCTCCTCATCCCAATGATAGGCAACCTCTCCCACGAAGGCGTCCGCCTCCGGGGCATACAGATAGCGATAGAACCGCTCCGTACCAGGGGTCTCCACCCAGCGGGCGTACCAGTCTGCCCATCGCTCTCCAGGAAAATCAATCGTTCCGCCCCAGGCGTGGTTGTAGGCCATGGTGTCCGGGTCGCCGAGAAGCGCCTGGCGGAACGCAAGCTCCACCAGAGCGGGACGGTGCAGCGTAAGTGTGGCCATACCTGTTTTCACGCCCGTCATTGCAGGGAATCCATATGATCCGCTATGCGGTTGATTTTTCTCTGAAGCCGCTCCAGCGTCCCTTGCAGCGCGTCCCTGTCCACGTTCAGGTCGCTGGCGGACAGCTCCGCCAGAAGCAGCATCTGATCGAGAGTGCGATCTATTTCCGCCAGCGAGGCGTCCATATCCATGGGGAAAGCATTGTTCTGCATAAAATTTATTACCGTTCTTTCTTCTGTCTGATGCCGCATATCCCCGGCAGTCTGCGGGGGACGGCGGTAAAAGTATATCATATGCGGCAGAACAATGCAATAGATCGCTTCTCTCAGAAGCAATATATGACGCGTTTTACGGCTGCCGCCGCAGGAGGCAGGAAAGCGCGTTATCGTGAAAGCAGTTGACAAAATTTCACAGGACCTGTAAAATGACAGCAGGGAGAGGGGGAGGGGGATATGGAAAAAAAGGTCCCCCGCGTCCTGCTGGCGGGAACTGGCAGCGGGTGCGGGAAAACCACCGCCGCCTGCGCGGTTTTACAGGCGCTGGCAGACCGGGGGAAACGGCTGGGCGCCTTCAAAAGCGGTCCGGATTACATCGACCCCATGTTCCACAGCCGGATCATCGGAGCGAAAAGCGCCAATCTGGACCCGTTCTTCTTTGACCGGAACACCATGCGGTATCTGCTGGCAAAAAACAGCGGAGAAGTGTCCGTTATCGAGGGGGCCATGGGCTTTTATGACGGCGCGGGGCTGGCCACGGCACAGGCCAGCAGCTGGGAGACGGCCTGCATGACCGATACGCCGGTGGTGCTGGTGGTTCCGGCCAGAGGGGCGGCGCTGTCGGTGCTGGCGGTCATTGCCGGATTTCTCGAATTCCAGCCGGACAGCCATATCCGGGGCGTGATCCTCAACCGCTGTACGGCCATGGCTTACCCGGCCCTGGCCGGGGAGATCCGCCGGCGGTTTGCCGGCAGAGTGGAGCCGCTGGGCTTTTTGCCGGAGCTGCCGGCGTGTACGCTGGAGAGCCGGCATCTGGGACTGGTCACCGCCGGAGAAGTAGAGAACCTGCGGGAGAAAACCGGGATTCTGGCCCGGCAGGCGGAGGAGACCGTGGATCTGGGCGGCCTGCTGGCGCTGGCGGAGAACGCGCCGCCGCTGTCGTACGAGCCGGTGACGCTGCCGGAAAGGGAGCCGGTGCGGATCGCGGTGGCGCGGGACCGGGCCTTCTGCTTTTATTATGAGGACAGTCTGGACGCGCTCAGGGAGATGGGCGGGGAGATGGTGGATTTCAGTCCCATAGACGGGGAGGGCCTGCCGGAGAACGTGCAGGGGCTGTACCTGGGCGGGGGCTATCCGGAGCTCTGGGCAAAACAGCTTTCCGGCAACGGGAAAATGCGCCGTTCCATCCGGGAGGCGCTGGAGAGCGGTCTGCCCTGCATCGCGGAGTGCGGGGGCTTTATGTACCTGACGGAGCAGATCGGAGCCTGGCCCATGGTGGGCTTCCTGCCGGGAAAATGCCGGGACAACGGAAAACTGACCCGGTTCGGATATGTTACCCTCCAGGCGAAGAAGGACAACCTCCTCTGCCGGGCGGGGGAGGAGATCCGGGGCCACGAATTCCACCACTGGGATACGGAGCATCCCGGCGGGGACTATACCGCCAGGAAGCCAAACGGCAGGGCGTGGGAATGCGTCGTGGCTGCGGAGAGGCTGTATGCGGGATATCCCCATTTCCATTTTTATGCCAACCTCCGCTTTGCGGAGCGTTTTTATGAAGCCTGTGTAAAGGAGAAGAAGCGTCATGCCGGAAATTGTGAAGCCAATGGACATTGAGAGGCGCAGCTTTGAGATCATCACGGAGTTGCTGGGGGACCGGACGCTGGAGCCGGAGAACGAGCTGGTCGTCAAGCGGGTAATCCACACCACCGCCGATTTTGACTATGTGGAGAACCTGTGCTTTTCCGACCACGCAGTGCAAAAGGGGATTGAGGCGCTGCGGAGCGGCTGCGACATCGTCACCGACACCCGGATGGCCCGGTCCGGGATCAATAAATCCATATTGGGACAGCTGGGCGGCGAAGTGCGGTGCTTTATGTCCGATCCGGACGTGGCGGAGGAGGCCAAAAGCCGGGGGGTGACCCGGGCCATGGTGTCCATGGAGCGGGCCTCGGCGCTGGAGAAGCCATGCATCTTCGCCATCGGCAACGCGCCCACGGCTCTGTTCTCCCTGCTGGAGCTGATCAAGGACGGACGGGTTGCGCCTGCGCTGGTGATCGGCGTGCCGGTGGGGTTTGTCAACGTGGTGGAGAGCAAGGAGCAGATCATGACGGCAGGGGTCCCCTATATCGTGGCCAGAGGCCGGAAGGGCGGCAGCAATGTGGCCGCCGCCGTTTGTAATGCGCTCTTATACCAGATTATCAGGTAGACATACTTTTCTTTGAAAAGAAAAGTATCAAAAGAAACTTTTGACGCAAAGCTGCGCTTTGCTCAGGGAAGTTGCTGATGGAGTGGCCCGGTAGAGATGGGAGAGGGCGTTTATGGAAGAATACATCGTCAAAGGCGGGAAAAAGCTTCGGCTGGGCTACACTACCGGGTCCTGCGCGGCAGCGGCGGCCAGGGCGGCGGCATATATGCTGCTGACCGGACGGCGGCTGGAACAGGTGGAGCTGACCACGCCCAAGGGAATCCGGCTGGCCCTGCCGGTGCTGGATATCCGGATGGGGGAGGAGGCTGTCTCCTGCGCCATTGAGAAGGACGGAGGCGACGACCCCGATGTGACTACAGGGACGCGGATCTATGCCGCGGTGTCCCGGGCGGCGCAGCCGGGGATTACCATCGACGGAGGCCCCGGCGTGGGCCGGGTGACGAAGCCGGGACTGGACCAGCCGGTGGGCGCGTCAGCCATCAACAGCGTGCCCCGGCGGATGATCCGGGAGGGCGTGGAGGAAATCCGGCGTCTGACGGGGGAGGCGGACGGCCTGTCCGTGGTGATCTCTGTACCAGGCGGGGAAGCGCTGGCAAAAAAAACCTTCAACCCGCGCCTTGGCATTGTGGGCGGCATTTCCATTATCGGTACCACCGGCATCGTGGAGCCCATGAGCGAGCGGGCTCTGATCGAAACCATCCGCGTGGAGCTGCGGCAGCGGCGGGAGAGCGGAGCGGAATACGTCCTGCTGACGCCGGGCAACTACGGGTCCGACTTCATCCGGGACGGGCTGAGGCTGGACCCGGCGGCGGCGGTGCAGACCTCCAACTTTATTGGGGACACGCTGGACATTTGCCGGGAGCTGGGCTTCCGGGGGGCGCTGCTGGCAGGGCATGTGGGCAAGCTGGTAAAAGTCGCCGGCGGGATGCTGAACACCCACTCGCGGTACGGCGACTGCCGGATGGAGATTCTGGCGGCCCACGCCGCCGCTGCGGGACTGCGGCCGGAGCGGGTAGAGGAACTTTTGCAGTGTGCAGCCTGTGACGGAGCGCTACGGATATTGAAGGAAGAGACGCGATACGAGGCGACGCTGGCAAGGCTGACAGAACGGGTGGGGTTCCATCTGAAAGCCAGGGCGGGCGGCGATATGGAAATCGAGGCCATCATGTTCTCCAGGGTCTATGGCGAGCTGGGCCGGACGGTGGGGGCAGGGGATTTACTCCGGAAGACTGTTCTTTCATGGTAATAGGGAGGTATAATTGAATGAATGACCGTATCATCGCCGATATAGCAAGCTTTATATTTGTATCAGACGGGCCCCAAAAGGCTGACGCTGTTTTTCTGCCCGGAGGTTCCCATCCGGCGCAGCCCGAATATGCTTCCGAGCTGTACCGGCAGGGCTATGCAAAGTGGCTGGTTCCTTCGGGCGGGATCAGCGTAAAACGCGACAAATGGCCGGGAGTTCGTTCAAAAGCAGACAGATACAACGGCGATTATCGATCCGACTGTGAATTTTTTACGGATGTGCTCCTGAAAAACGGCGTACCGGCCTCGGCCATTATTGGGGAAAATCAGTCCGGACACACCCGTGACAACGCCTTCCTTTCACGAAAAGCTGTTGATGAGAGCGGCGTTGAGATCAAAACAGCGCTGATCGTCTGCAAGGCGTTTCACGCCCGGCGGTGTCTGATGCTGTACCAGATGGCTTTCCCGGACGTGGACATAAAGGTGTGCCCTGTGCATTGCTATAACATCACCAGGGATAACTGGTATAAAAGTGAAACAGGAATCGACCGCGTTCTGGGCGAATTAGCTCGATGCGGGAATCAATTTGTGGGGGATATTAAGAGTTTTGTCCGTTAGACGGGCCCCCGGCGGTGCGGGTGCGCCGCGGCCGAATTTAGACCGCTATTGACCGCGCGAAGCGAATGCTTCGCGTAAGGGCACTATAGAATAGCGGAAGGGCGGCAACAGGACCACCCTTCAGGCGAAACGAAGTTTCGCCGCAGGAAGTTTTTCTTTTTGATTCTTTTTCTTTGTTCACAAAGAAAAAGACTGACTGCCGAAAGGAGGCACTGAATTTATGGTACATTTTGTAGGCGCGGGCAGCGGGGCGGCGGACCTGATTACGGTCCGTGGGGCGCGGCTGCTGGAGGAGGCCGACGTGGTGATCTACGCCGGGAGCCTGGTAAACCCGGCGCTGCTTCAGTACACGAAAGCGGGCTGCGAGATACATAACAGCGCGGAAATGACGCTGGAACAGGTTCTCGACGTGGTAAAAAGGGCGGAAGCGGCGGGGAAAACCACCGTGCGGCTGCACACCGGGGATTCCAGCATTTACGGCGCGGTGCGGGAGCAGTTTGACCAGCTGGAGGCGCTGGGCATCGCCTACGACGTATGTCCGGGGGTCAGCTCCTTTTGCGGGGCCGCCGCCGCGCTGCGGGCGGAGTACACCCTTCCGGACGTGAGTCAGACGGTCATCATCACCCGCGCCGCAGGCCGGACGCCGGTGCCGGAGCGAGAATCCATCCGCTCCCTTGCCGCCCATCAGGCCACCATGGTCCTGTTTCTGAGCACCTCGCTGGCGGAAAAGCTTCAGGAGGATCTACTCTCCGGCGGTTATGCGCCGGACACGCCGGCGGCGGTGGTCTACAGAGCCACCTGGCCGGAGGAAAAGGTATTCCGCTGCACAGTGGAAACTCTGGCGAAAACGGTAGCGGAGAACGGTCTGACCAAAACGTCTCTGCTGATTGTGGGCGGGTGCCTGGGGGACCAGTATGAGCGATCCAGGCTCTACGACCCGAGCTTCACCACCGAATTCCGGAAGGGGAGCAGGACGTGAAGCTGGCGGTGTTCGCGTTCAGCCTGAAGGGACTGCAAACGGCGGAGCGGGTCTGCCTGGCACTGAGCGGCGCGGGGAATGATTTCTGCGTCTACGCGCCAGAGCGTCTGGCGGGGGGCAGGATTACAGCCATCACGCCACCACTGGCGGACTTTGCAGGGCCTCTGTTCCGGGAGATGGACGCGCTGATCTTTGTCAGCTCCTGCGGCATCGCCGTCCGGGCTGTCGCGCCCCACGTCCGGGACAAGACCACAGACCCGGCGGTGCTTGCGGTGGACGAGACGGCCCGGTTCGTGGTACCGCTGCTGTCGGGACATATCGGCGGGGCCAACGCGCTGGCGGTGCGTCTGGCCGGCGAGCTGAACGCCACGGGCGTGGTCACCACAGCCACGGACGCCAACGGGAAATTCTCCGTGGATGCCTGGGCGGTGGAGCAGGGGCTGCATATTGACAGCTTACCGGCGGCAAAGGCCGTGTCCGCCGCTATTCTGGAGGGGCCAGTGCCGCTGAAAAGCGATTTCCCCATTGCCGGGGCGCTGCCCCCTGGCGTAATTCCGGGGGAGACGGGGCCGGTGGGCATCTGCATTTCCTGGCGCAAACAGGAACCCTTCGCTCAGACCCTGCTGCTGGTCCCCAGGGTGGTCCGGCTGGGGATCGGCTGCCGGAGGGGAACGGCGCGAGAGGCCATCGCCGGGGCGGTCCGGGCAGTGCTGGAAGAATGCGGCGTCCATCCATGGGCCGTGAAGGCCGCGGCATCCATCGATCTGAAGCGGGACGAGCCGGGACTGCTGGCTTACGCACGGGAGGCGGGGGTACCACTGGAGTTTTACACGGCGGAGGAGATGCAACAGGTCGAGGGGACCTTTACCCCGTCGGCGTTTGTAAAAAGCGTCACCGGCGTGGACAACGTCTGCGAGCGGGCAGCGCTGGCCGGCGGAGGCCAGCTGATTATCGGGAAGACCGTCCAGTCCGGCGTGACCGTGGCCGCTGCCGCGGAGTGCTGTACGATTACTTTTTCCTGAAAGAAAAAGTAACAGAAAGGATGTATCTGCTCTTTCATATTTAAAAAGCAGATAAAAGAATTTCAGAAAGGGGTATGTATCGCCTGGCAGGAAAATTTCCTGAAGGTTTTCTTCCGCCTTGTTTAAAAGGGGACGGGTCCAGGGCAAAGCCCCGGCGGATTCTACGGAAACAGAACAAATACTTCATCATGGGGAGAACGGTATGGGTAAACTGACGGTAGTGGGCATTGGCCCTGGGGATTATGACAATATGACGGTCCGGGCGGACCGGGCTTTGCGGGAGTGTCAGGTGATCGTGGGCTATCACGTCTACGTGGACCTGGTGCGGAAGCGGTATCCGGACAGGGAATTCCTTACCACGCCCATGACCAGGGAGGCGGACCGGTGCCGTATGGCGCTGGAGGAGGCGGATAAGGGCAAGGATGTGGTTATGGTTTGCTCCGGCGACAGCGGGATCTACGGCATGGCGGGGTTGGTCTATCAACTGCGGGGAGAGAGGGAGGAGCCGGAGATATCCGTTATCCCTGGCCTCACCGCCGCGTGTAGCGGCGCGGCGCTGCTGGGCGCGCCCCTGACCCATGACTTTGCCGTGGTCAGCCTCAGCGACCGGCTGACAAGCTGGGAAAAGATTGAGAAGCGGCTGACCGCCGCCGCGGAGGCGGACCTGAGCATCGTGCTCTACAATCCCGCCAGCCGGGGCCGTCCGGACTATCTGCAGCGGGCCTGTGACATCCTTCTCAGAACGCTTCCGCCGGACCGCCCCTGCGGCGTGGCCCGGAGCATCGGACGGGAGGGGGAGGGCCGGGTGATTCTGCCCCTTGAGCGGCTGCGGGACTTTGAGGCGGACATGTTCTGCACCGTCTTCATCGGCAACGGCCAGACCGAAGTGATCGGGGACCGCCTAGTCACGCCCAGAGGGTATCGGGATGTATAGGCTGTGTGTGTTCGCCGGGACCACCGAGGGCCGGGCACTGGTGGAGCTGCTGGCCGGCCAGCCGGTGGAGGTGGTTGCCTGCGTGGCCACGGAATACGGCGAGGCCCTGCTGGAGGAGAGGGAAGGGCTCTCCGTCTGCGCCGGGAGGCTGACGGAGGAGGAAATGGAGGCGATGTTCCGCCGGGAGCGCTTTGACCTGACGGTAGACGCCACCCATCCCTACGCCGCGGAGGTGACGGAAAACATCGCCCAGGCCTGCGAAAGGACGGGAACGGCATATCTGCGGCTGCTGCGCAGGTCTGATGAAGCGCCGGAGGACGCCGTGCGGGTACCGGACATTGGGGCCGCGGTGGACTTTCTGACCGGAACGGAGGGGAATGTCCTGCTGACTACGGGCAGCAAGGAATTGATGAAATATGCGCCTCTGCCGGACTTCGCAATGCGGGTCTACGCACGGGTGCTGCCCATGGAGGCGTCGCTGGGAGCCTGCCGGGAGGCAGGGCTGGCCCCGGATCATATTATTGCCATGCAGGGTCCCTTTTCCCGGGAAATGAATATCGCCATGCTGCGGGCGGTGAATGCAAAATATCTGGTGACCAAGGATACCGGACAAGCGGGGGGATTTGCCAAAAAGGCCGCAGCGGCGCGGGAGGCGGGCGCAGTACTGGTCATCGTGGGCCGTCCGGCGCAGCGGGAAGGACTGCATTTCGCCGATGCCGTAGAGCGGATTTTCAGCAGCTTCGGCCTGCGGTCCCGGCCCAGCGTAGCGCTGGTGGGGACTGGCCCCGGAAATCCGGGGGGAATGACTGTCGCCGTGCGGCGAACCATCCGGGAAGCAGACTGCATCATTGGAGCCAGGCGGATGCTGGAGGCCGGTTTTTCAGACCAGCGGCAGGTCCGGTGCGAGGCGGTCGCTCCTCATGATGTTATTCAGTGCATCCGGGAGAGACGGGACTGCCGACGGTTTGCGGTGCTGCTGTCCGGGGATACGGGATTCTTCAGCGGGGCAAAGCGCCTGCTGCCCCTGCTGGAGGGCTGCGATGTGGAGGTCCTGCCGGGGCTGAGCTCCCTTCAGGTACTGTGCGCGCGACTGGGAACATCCTATGAAGACGTGGTTTCCGTCAGCCTCCACGGCAGGGAGGGGGATATTGTGCCGGACGTGATGCAGAACCGGCGGGTGTTCGTTCTGGTAGGCGGCGCGGACGGCATGGCGGCGCTGTGCCGCACGCTGGCGGATGCCGGGTTGAAAGACGTCCGGGTCCATGTGGGTGAACGGCTGGGCTACCCGGAGGAACGCATTACGGAGGGGACCGCCGGCGAACTGTCCAGCCGGCGCTTTGATCCGCTCAGTGCGGCGCTGATCGAAAACAGCGCCGCCCGGCCCTTTACCCCCGGCCTGCCGGATAGATGCTTCCAGAGGAATCAGGGGCAGGAGGACGGCCGTCCGGTGCCCATGACCAAAAGCGAAGTGCGCGCCTGCGTCCTGTCAAAGCTGGCGCTGTTCCGGGATTCCGTCTGCTGGGATATCGGGGCCGGGACCGGATCGGTGTCAATTGAGATAGCTTTACAGGCAAGAGAAGGGAAAGTGTTTGCCGTGGAGAAGCGGCGGGAGGCGCTGGAGCTTCTGAAGGATAACCGGCAGCGGTTCCATGTGTCCAATCTGGAGCTGGTGGAGGGGAGCGCGCCGGAGGCCTGCGAGAATCTGCCGCCTCCCACTCACGCGTTTCTGGGCGGCAGCTCGGGAAAGCTGCGGGAGATGGTGGCGCTTCTGCTGGAGAAGAATCCTCATGTACGCATTGTGGCGTCCGCCGTGACGCTGGAGTCCATTGCGGAGCTGACGGAAATTGGAAAGGAATTTTGCTTTACAGAATTTGAATCCGTTTGCATTTCCGTAAACCGGGGCCGGACAGCTGGCGCATATCATCTGATGACGGCACAGAATCCGGTCTATCTGTTCACGTTTCAGCGATAGGGGGGAGAGCCATGTACTGGTCTTTGTGGGCGCTGTCCATTGGATTTGGAATCGACCTGCTGGTGGGGGACCCCCAGGGGTGGCCCCACCCGGTGGTGGCGATAGGAAAACTGATTTCCACGCTGGAGCGTGGACTGCGGAAGATTTTTCCCGCCACGCCGGCAGGAGAGCGGATTGCGGGAGGGGTACTGTGGCTTCTGACGGCGTCTGCTTCCGCTGCGGTTCCCGCGCTGGCGCTGTGGGGCTGCCATATGGTGAGCCCGTGGCTGCGTCTGGCGGTCGAAAGCGTCATGTGCTGGCAGATTCTTGCCATGAAATCGCTGCGGACGGAGAGCATGAAGGTATACGTAGCGCTTTCCGGCGGAGACGCAGAGGGCGCAAGGCAGGCGGTGAGCATGATCGTGGGCCGGGATACGGCCCGGCTGGACCGGGCCGGAATCGTCAGGGCGGCGGTGGAGACGGTAGCGGAGAATGCTTCAGACGGTGTGATTGCACCGATGCTGTTTCTGATGCTGGGCGGCGCTCCCCTGGGCTTTTTCTATAAGGCGGTGAATACGATGGATTCCATGCTGGGATATGTGGAACCGCCCTACAGGGACATCGGCCTGATTCCCGCAAGGATGGACGACGTCATGAATTTTCTGCCCGCCCGCCTTTCGGCGATGCTGATGCTGGCGGCGGGGGGCATGCTGGGGATGGATGTGCGGCAGGGGTGGCGGATCTTCTGGCGGGACCGGTACCGGCACGCCAGTCCCAATTCGGCCCAGACGGAGTCGGTATGCGCGGGACTTCTGGGACTGCGGCTGGCGGGGGACGCGTGGTATCACGGCGTGCTTCATCGGAAGCCTTATATCGGCGACCCTGTCCGGGAGGTGGAGCCGGAGGACATCCCGCGCGCCTGCCGGCTGCTGTATGCGGCGTCGTTCCTGTCTCTGGCAGTGTGCCTGACCGCGGGGACGTTTCTCCGTGCCGCGTTTGCTTGAAAGAAAAAGCAGCAAAAAAACCTCAGGAATTCAAAATTTAACCTTGCAGGAGCTTTCTGCTAATTCAGGGCTGTTTTCAGGGGCTCCTTCTATATATGACAGACCCATTCGGACGGGCCCTCCGGCATGGCCGGAGCTGTACGGAATCTCTGCACCGGAAAAAGGCAGGGACGCGAAGCGAAAGCTTCGCGCCCCTGCCTTTTTATTCATATATCAAAGGCGATTCAGACGAACCCCTTGGTGAAACGGAGTTTCGCCGAAAATGTTTTTCTTTGTGAACAAAGAAAAAGTGTGTTTACCTGTCCGCTTGTCCGGCGTATGGAAGTCTACCGCTTTCTGCCCCGGTATCCTCCGTTTCCGTTGCGTTTTGCCGGAGGCCGGCGGTTGTACTGCCGGCGGCGGGCCTTGAGGACAACACGGAGGATCAGCGCCAGCGTAACCAGAGCGGCTGCGCTGCCAAGACCGATCCACAGCGTGGGCCTGTGGAGGAACTCAATGAGGTCGCGCCGGAAAACCAGAAGCCGGGAGAGGGAAACGTCCTCGTCGGCCAGAAGATCCACGGTGGCATAGACCGTGTCCCCGGTTTGCAGCGTGATCTGTCCCATGATCTGCCCCTTTTCCACAGGGGCTTCCACGCTTTTTGCAGTGTATGTAATGTTCCGGTCTACGTCGCTTATTGGATCGAGCTCTTTGGGCAGCAGGCGCTCCACCTCCTGGGCGGGGTGGACCTTCACGGTGTTCTGCTGCTGGGACAGCTCCACGCCCACTTCTCCCACCAGCTCGTCGGCAGCCAGAAGGATTTTCCGTTCAAACTGGTCAAATCCATAGTCGAACAGCCTGGCCGTTTCCGTAAAGCTCTTGGTGAGCGTCAGATCGTCGATCTTGATCCGCTCCGCTCCCAGCACCACGCTCAGCAGACTGCGGTCCCCGCGGGTGGCGGAGGCAACCAGACAGTATCCTGCGGCGCTGGTGGAGCCGGTTTTGATGCCCTCGGCGCCCTGGTAAAGGTAGTAGCTGGTCTTGTAGCTGGAGATGAGGTAGTTGGTGGTGTACAGGGGACGGGGCTCGGAGAGATTGGTGGCAGGCACCTCGTGATAGATGGTGCCCACCAGGGGCATGAAGTCGGGATAGGTGCGGGCCTCCTGGGTAATCAGCCAGAGGTCCCACGCGGTGGTGTAGTGGTTGGCGTCGGGCAGGCCGTTGGTGTTGCAGAAATGGGAGTCCTCACAGCCCAGGGCCTGGGCCTTCTGGTTCATCCGCTCCACAAAGGCGGTGATGGAGCCGTCGATGGCCTCCGCCAGAATGTTGCACCCCTCGTTGGCGGAGGAGAGCATGATGCAGTAGAGCAGCTCCTCTACCGTCAGCTCCTCCCCTGGCTGGATGCCGACGTTGCTGCCGTCCGGCGGAACAGCGGAGATGGCGGTCTCCGAAGCGGTCAGGACGGTGCCCATGGTCAGCTTGCCATCGTCAATTGCTTCCAGCACCAGCAGGCAGGTGAGGATTTTTGTCACGCTGGCGGGATAGAGCCGTTCGTGGGCGTCCTGCTCGTAGAGCACCTCCTCCGTGTCCGGATCGATGAGCAGCGCGGCCCTGGCCTCCACGCGGAATATCCCGTCGTCTTCGACTTCCGGCTCTTCCGCCGGGATCTCCGGTTCGGTGGCAGGCTCCTGACCGGCGGCCAGAGCGGGCGCAGAGAGGGACAGAAGGATGAGCAGACTAAAAAAAAGAGCGTAAAAGCGGCGAATTTTCATATCATTCTCTCCAGGAATATGGTATACTGATCGAAAGGGACAAGGGGAACGCTTTCTTCGGCGGGTTCTTTTCTGCCATTATAGCAAAGAAGCGGGGGAAGTTCAACCCGGAAAGCGCCCTGCATTTTGGAAAAATACGGAGTATGCGGAAAGAGGAGGACCCCGTCCTATGAAAATATTGGTAGTTGACGACGAAAAGCTGCTGGTGAAGGGGATCAAGTTCAATCTGGAAAACGAGGGATACCAGGTGGAGTGCGCCTATGACGGCGCGGCGGCGGTGGAGCTGGCCCGGACGGGGGGCTTCGATCTGATTATTCTGGATCTGATGATGCCGGAAATCGACGGGCTGGAGGCGTGTATGCGCATCCGGGAGTTTTCCAACGTACCCATCATCATGCTTACCGCCCGCAGCGAGGATACGGATAAGATTATTGGCTTTGAGTGTGGCGCGGACGACTACATCACCAAGCCCTTCAATATTCTGGAGCTGAAGGCCCGCATCCGGGCCATGCTCCGCCGGGCCTCCGGCGGCGCTCAGGGGAAAAGTCAGATCACCGTGGGCGACCTGACTCTGGACACAGAGCAGCGGGTTGCGGTCCGGGACGGAGAGATAGTGGAGCTGACGGCCAAGGAGTATGACCTGATCGAGCTGCTGATGAAAAACCCCCGGCGGGTGTACAGCCGGGAGAATCTGATGAACGTGGTGTGGGGCTACAGCTACGCCGGGGATTACCGGACGGTGGACGTGCATATCCGCCGTCTGCGGGAAAAACTGGAGCGCCAGCCGGCGGAGCCGGACCATATCATGACAAAGTGGGGAGTGGGGTACTATTTTAAGGGGTAGAATCTCGCTGCAGCTGAAAATCAGCGCCAGCTATCTGGCGATGCTGCTGGCGGTGATGGTGCTGATGAACACCTACCCGCTGCTGGTCAGTCAGGATCTGGTATTCCAGTCCAAGCGAAACACCCTCCTCAGCGGCGCGGCGGCGCTGAATACCGCCATGTCCGGTCTGGACGAGCTGACGGAGGAAAACGTGCGGCAGGCGCTGGCGGGGGTGGATCTGGCGGGCATCTCCCGGGCCATTGTGACCGACCCCTACGGGAAGGTACTCTACGATACCCGGGAGGTGGGCAACGCCTCCGGTCGCTATGTGTTCTATAACGACCTGGTGGAAGCGCTGCGGGGAAACCTGTATATGTACAGCGTCTATAAGGAGGGGGCTTTTCACTCCTCCGCCGCCCAGCCGGTGCTCTACCGAAACCAGATCATCGGCGGCATTTACGTATACGAGTATGACACCCAGCAGGCCTCGCTGCTGGAAAACCTCAGCAGTACGCTGCTGAGCATTTCCATTGGCATTGCGGCCCTTGTGGTTATGCTCAGCATGCTCTTCTCCCGGCAGCTGACCCGCCGGCTGGGCAGCCTTCAGACCGCTATCCGCTGCGTGCGGGAGGGGGCCTATAACCAGCGGGCCATCCTCTCCGGCCACGACGAGTTCACCCAGATCGCGGAGGAGTTCAACGAGCTGGTGGACCGGCTTCAGGAGACGGAAAGCGCCCGGCGGCAGTTTGTATCCGACGCCTCTCATGAGCTGAAGACGCCTCTGGCCGCCATCCGGCTGCTGACGGACTCCATTTTGCAGAATGAGAACATGGACAACGCTACCGCCCGGGAATTTGTCAGCGACATCGGACAGGAGGCGGAGCGGCTCAGCCGGATTACTGAGGACCTGCTGCGGCTGACGCGTCTGGACAGCGGTGTGGCGGAGGCGGTGCACCCGGTGGAGGTGGCTCCCGTGCTGGAGCGGGTGGCGCGGATGCTGCGGCCCGTGGCGGAGGAGAAGGGAGTGGAGCTGCTGATCGTCAGCCTGTCCGGCGCATCGGTGGTGGCATCGGAGGGCGAGCTGCACCAGATCCTTTACAATCTGGCTGAAAATGCCATCAAATATAATCGCCGGGGCGGCTACGTCCGGGTGAAGGCCGAGCCGGGGGAGGAGACCACGGTCATCACTGTGGAGGACAACGGCATCGGTATTCCTCCGGGGGAGCTGTCCAATGTGTTCAAGCGGTTTTACCGGGTGGACAAGGCCCGCTCCCGGGCGGCGGGCGGCACCGGTCTGGGTCTGAGCATTGTCAGCGACACGGTCAGCCGCCGGGGCGGAGCCATCCGGGCGGAGAACGTGGAGGGCGGCGGCACCCGGTTTGTTGTGACGCTGCCCAGCCTGGAAGGAGGGGAGGAGACTTCGTGAGACGATGTATGATCTGCGTCCTGGCGGCGCTGCTGCTGGCAGCCTGCGCCGCGCCGGCAGAGTCGGAGAGTCAGACGGAAGGGGCGGTCATCTACTATCTGGCGCCGGAAGAGGAGGCGCGGGGCGGGGACCGCATCCGTTCCACCCGGGAGCGCCTGCCGGAAACAAAGAGCGACCGGGAGGAGGCCGCCGCCGTGGTGGAGCGACTGCTGGCGGGCTCCTCCGACGGGGTGCTGGAGAGCCCGCTGCCGGAGGGGGTGGAGCTGCTGGGACTGGAGCTGCGGGACAGGACGGCCTATGTGGACCTCAGCGACGGGTTTCGGGAGCTGTCCGGCGTGGAGCTGTCCCTGGCGGACTACTGCCTGACGCTGTCACTGACGGCGCTGGACAGCGTGCGGTCGGTGGTGCTGACTGCGCAGGGGCGGTCGGTGGGCCAGCAGCCCAAACAGGTGTTTTATGAGCGGGACGTACTGCTGTCCGACATGGGCGACGTTTTGCAGACGGTAGAGGTCAGTCTGTATTTTCTGACCGCCGGCGGCGCGCTGGCGCCGGAGAGGCGGACGCTGTCGCTGTACGAGGGGCAGACGCTGGCGGAAAGTCTGGTGGCGGCCCTGCTGGAGGGGCCGTTGGACCGGGAGCTTCAGCGTGCCATCCCTGAGGGATTTGCTGTCAACTACGTCCGCGTGGACAACGGAATCTGTTATGTCAGCCTCCCGGCTGCGGCGCTGGACCTTCTTCCGGAGGAGGAGCAGATGCAGCGGATGGTCCTCTGGTCCCTGGCGGATTCCCTTTATTCCATAGAGTCCATTGAAGAGATCCGGCTTCTGGCCGACGGGGAGGAGCTGGAGTATTTTGGCCGTATTCCGGTGGAGAGCATTTCAGTAAGACCTCAGGGGTGATATCTGATGCCCTGGACCTTGCTTGATAAACAGCGAAATGCCCGGAGAATATCATAACATCCGTCGCCCCTTCCGCATATACTGTGCGGAAGGGGTGATCTTTTTGGATGAACTGAGTCTGTTGCCCTATGACCGAATCGCCGCGGTCCGGTACGCACAGAAATGGGCCTATGGCAGGAATCCGGCTTTTTACGATTATGAGAAAATTGGCGGAGACTGCACCAATTTTGCCTCCCAATGCGTCTACGCCGGCAGCGGCGTCATGAATTATACCAGGGATACCGGATGGTACTACATTGACGCCAATAATAAAGCCCCCGCCTGGACGGGGGTACAGTATTTTTATAACTTCATGACCAGAAGGGAAGAGACGGTCGGTCCGGTGGCGAGGGATGCAACCATCAGCCAGTTGGAACCGGGCGACGTCATTCAATTGTCCTTTGACGGAGAAAACTGGAACCATTCGCCCGTGGTCGTTCGCCTGCTCCGCACTCCGGCTCTGCGGCCGGCGGACGTGCTGATTGCCGCCCACAGCTATGATTCCGACAACCGGCCGCTGAGCAGCTATGACTACCAGGCGATCCGCTTTCTCCATTTTACCGGCGTAAGGAAAGCGCCGCGGTGAGGGTGGAATGCTTTTTCCGGAAAAAGTGACAAAATGATCTCCAAACCATTGCAATTCCGGGCTTTCCACACGAAAACGGTATTGCGTTTCAGACAGGGCCCAATCGGGAAACAGTATAAAATTTATCTTGCGCCCCAGGGCGCAGTATGCTATAGTCAAACAGGCAGTCGGCATAAACCGGCTGCCTGTATTAGATGAAGCAGGGGGGACTGGTTATGGAACAGAAGATACAGGCTCTGGTTGAGCTGCTGAAGGATACGGTGGAGGGAAAATGTGCCATTGCGCTGGCAGGAGCCCACGCGAAGGGCGCTGCGGATGCAGCCTCGGATATCGACTTATACATCTTCGCGGAGCGGGAAAAGCCCTTTGCCCAGCGCCAGGCGCTGATCCGCAGCGCAGCGGATCAGGGAACCACGCCGTGGGTCGATTCGACCTTTGACGCCGCGCCCTGGGGCGGCGGAATGGATTTCATCTACCAGGGGACGCCGGTGGAAGTTGTGGGCCGGACGCTGGCCAGGGTGGATCAGGTGGTGAGAGATTGTCTGGAGGGGAGATTCGAGATCATTCCCGCCACCTGGACCTCCAACGGATATTATACCTTCATCTACCTGAGCGAGCTGAGCTTTATCCGGCCTGTCTGGGACCCGGATGGGATTCTGGCGGCCTTCCGGCAGAAGGCGGCCGTCTACCCGGAACCGCTCCGCCGGGCGATTATTGAGACATTTATGGGACGCGCCGGGACCTGGATGGGGAATTTCCACTACGAGAGCGCCGTAAGCAGGGGAGACGTCCTCTTTACCGCACCCATTGTGCTCCATACGGTAATGGACATGGTGCAGGTGGTTTTCGCCCTCAACCGCGCCTATTTCACTGGAGACAAGAAGCTGGAGGCGGCTCTGGCCCAATTGCCCTGCTGTCCGGAGGCCCTTCGGCCGGAACGGATTGACATGCTTCTGACCGCTTCCAGAGATCCGCGGCAGCTGACCTTGCAGCAGCATCTGCTGCAAGGGACGTGGGAGGAGCTGAACCGGCGGATACAGGCGGAGTGATTATTCCCCGCGGTCCTTCGGCGGCTTAATGCGCCCCAGCGGATTGGCCCGAGCCGCCACCCGCAGCGCCTCATTATCAATATGCGTATAGATTTCGGTGGTGTTCAGATGTTCATGTCCCAGGACCTCCTGCACGGCCTTCACATCCACGCCGTTTTGCAGCATCAGCGTGGCAGCCGTATGGCGGAGTTTGTGGGAGGAATACTGGCTGCTGTCCAATCCGGCTTGGGACAAGTGCCTTTTGACCAGCGCGTGGACGTTGGAGCGGCTGATCCGCTGATTGCGGGAGGAGAGAAACAGGGCGTTCTGATCCCTGCCGGAGATGGGCCGCCGGACCGCCAGATAGCGGTCCAGAGCCGCCTTGCAGGCGTCGTTGAGATAGACGATCCGGACCTTGTTGCCTTTGCCCAGGACCCGCAGGGCGTCTCCCTGAATGTCGGTGATATTCAGACCAATCAGCTCAGAGATTCGCAGGCCGCAGTTCAGGAAGATCGTCAGGATACAGTAATCCCGTTCCTTGTTTCCGCCGTCCACGTTTTCCAGCAGCTCCATGCTTTCATCCAGCGTCAGGTATTTGGGCAGCGTTTTTTTCAGCTTGGGGGAGTCCAGCTCCCTGATGGGATTTTCCTCCAGCAAATGGGCCTTCTGTGTCAAATAGTTAAAAAAAGAGCGCAGCGTGGCGACTTTCCGGGCGCGGGTGGAGGCGTTCAGACCGTAGCCGGTTTTGTCGCTGTTGGGCTGCCGGGCGCGGTCACGGCTGAGGTAAGACAGATATCCGTAGATGTCGGTCAGCGTGATCGTGCGAATAAAGTCGATGTCCACATCCATGATGGAAATCCCGTCCAGGGGCTGGGACAAGCGGCTGCGGCTTTTTTTCATGTAGCGGAAGAAATTCCTGAGATCCAGAAAATACTCGTCCACGGTTTTCTGAGAATGGGCTTTGATGGTTTCATGATAGGATAAAAAGTCGCAGAGAATCTGCGGCGCTTCTTCACGGTAATTGGCCACTGACGCCGGTCGGTCAGGTCTGACGGCAGATGAAGAGGCGTTTGCCTCCACTCGATTGAACAAAATTTTTATTTTGTTCAATTTCGCCTGACCTTACCAACCTTCCTCCTTTCTGCTTCCCTGTTCTCATTGTACCACGCCTGTCAAGACGCTGCACAATATGGTGCAGTCCAAAATCAGAGCCTGCTTAATGTCTCAGCGTGTACAGTCCTGCGGTCAGAAACCGCCCGGCAATCTACTGTGCTAAGATATCAAACAGGCTCCATGGAAGCTCCTGCGAGGTAAAGTTTTGAAATTCCTGTTCTTTCAGGAAAAGAATTTATGCGCTTTATCTTCTTTCTGCTTTGGCGCTGTGAAGCAGCCGGCGGCGCGGCGCGGTTTCCTCCAGCAGGCACAGCACACTGTCCGGAATATGGTCGCTGTAGCTGACCTCCATCAGGATTTTACCGTTCTGCCCTTCGGTGTCGCGCTCCAGCAGCTGAGGGTCCAGGAAATCCATATGCTGCAGCGAGGCCCGGATATCCGTATTCAGCGTCACACACAGATTCAGGCCGGCGGCGGTATAAACCTCCTGCCGGTAAGTCAGCAGCATCTGCGGCAGCAGCATTCTTTCCGTCAGGCTCTCATGGAACTCCTGGAGCAGCGGATCGTGCCGGTCCATCAGCCAGTCCGTCTCCCCCAGCAGCAGCGCGCGGCACTCCGCCTCTGCCACCATGGCGCTGGTACGCAGCTCATCCTCCCGGCGTTCCAAAATGACGTAAGTGGGGTCGCCGTCATAGTAGTGCAGGGAAAACTGAGGATTGGCATGTCCCGCAGTCAGCAGTCCGTCCACATTGTTTACAGGGACGCGATCCCGATAGCTGTTAAAAAACATGGTATGGACGCTTCTGGCATACAGCGCCTCCCCGCGGGTGGAAAGACAGTCGCGCAAAGCGGTGCAATCCTCTGATGTGATCTGATAATGCAGCCGGTGAAGATAAGGCCGATTGTTTGTCATGAGGCATCCTCCTTTGGTATAATCAATATAACCAAAGAAAAAGAACTGGTCATGACTGGAATTTGAACAATCTGTGAATACGGCCCCCCTGCCCTATTTTTTAAAGCTGTCCTTCAGGCCAACGCTGCGATTGAACACCAGATGTCCGGGCCTGCTGTCCTTACTGTCCAGACAGAAGTAACCCACCCGCATGAACTGAAAATTCGCCGGGGCCACGGCCTCCGCCAGACCGGCCTCCACCCTGCAGCCGGTGACAATTTCCAGAGAGTTCGGATTCATGCAGTCCAAGAAATTCCTGTCGGCGGCGTCGGGGGCGGCGTCAGAGAACAGGTTGTCGTACAGACGGCACTCCGCGTCCACCGCCGTGGCGGCGTCTACCCAGTGAATGGTAGCGCCTTTCACCTTCCGCCCGTCGGCGGGGTTCCCTCCCCGGCTGTCGGGGTCGTAGACGGCGTAAATCTCCACCACATTGCCGTTTTCATCCTTCCGGCAGCCGGTGCATTTAATGAGGTACGCGCCCTTCAGGCGGCACTCGGGGCCGCCGGGGTACAGGCGCTTGTACCTGGGTACAGGCTCCTCCAGGAAGTCCTCCGCCTCCACGTACAGCTCACGGGAGAAGGTGATGGTCCGGGTGCCGTCCTCGGGGCGGTTGGGGTTGTTCTCCACCTCGAAGGTCTCGCTCTGCCCCTCGGGATAGTTGGTGATGGTCAGCTTCACCGGGCGGATCACCGCCATGACGCGCTGGGCGGTCTCGTTGAGGTCCTCCCGCAGGCAGTGCTCCAGGAAGGCGAACTCCACAGTGCTGGTGGCCTTAGCCACGCCGATGCGCTCGCAGAAATTCCGGATGGAGGCCGGGGTATAGCCCCGCCGCCGCAGGCCGCAGAGGGTGGGCATCCGGGGATCGTCCCAGCCGGAGACCCGGCCGTCCTCCACCAAGGCGCGCAGCTTCCGCTTGCTCATGACGGTGTAGTTGATGCCCAGGCGGGCGAACTCGATCTGCCGGGGCTTGGCGGGCAGATCGCAGTGCTCCACCACCCAGTCGTACAGGGGCCGGTGGTCCTCATACTCCAGGGAGCACAGGGAGTGGGTGATGCCCTCCAGCGCGTCCTGGATGGGGTGGGCGAAGTCGTACATGGGGAAGATGCACCACTTGGCGCCCTGCCGGTGGTGCTCGACGTGGCGGATGCGGTAGAGGGCCGGGTCCCGCAGGTTGAAGTTGCCGCTGGCCAAGTCGATCTTGGCCCGCAGGGTGTACTTTCCGTCCGGGAACTCCCCGGCCCGCATCCGGCGGAAGAGGTCCAGACTCTCCTCCGCGGGCCGGTCCCGCCAGGGGGAGCGGGCGGGGGTGTTTACGTCCCCCCGGTACGCCTTGAACTCTTCCGGCGTCAGCTCACAGACGTAAGCCAAGCCCTTTTTGATAAGGTCCTCTGCCAGCTCGTAGGTCTTTTCAAAGTAGTCGCTTCCGTAGAACAGCCGGTCCCCCCAGTCGAACCCCAGCCAGTGGATATCCTCCTGGATGGCCTCCACGAACTCCACGTCCTCCTTGGTGGGATTGGTGTCGTCAAAGCGGAGGTTGCACAGGCCGCCGTACTTCTCGGCGGTACTGAAGTTGATGCACAGCGCCTTGCAGTGGCCGATGTGCAGATAGCCGTTGGGCTCCGGCGGGAACCGGGTGTGGACGGCCATGCCCTGGAACCGGCCACCCTCCGCGATGTCCTCGTCGATGAACTGATGGATGAAATTTCTGCTTTCCGCCTCTTCCATCACAGGCGTCCTGCTGTCCTCGGCCATGCCGTCACGCTCCTTGCTGTCGTTTGACATTGATAAGTTCTCCAAAAAAGGATGTATGTCATTATACAAAATGCCGGTACAAAACGCAAGAGGGTTGAGGAAATTTTTTCCCCACGGCCGTTTTATGGAAAAACCAGTAGACATTTTCCGGGATTTGGAGTAAAATTCAAATATCTTACAACAGGATTCGAGGGGATTCCATGACAAAGACCCAAAAGCGCCGTGTGACGGTCATTTTTTTGCTGGCTGCGGCAGCCGCGACGTTAACCGCGAGCCTGTTTCTGCCGCGCCAGGGAGAAGGCACGGGACTCGCTCTTCCCGCTTCGGCCATGGAGGCGCCGGCGCCAGTCCGGCTGATGCCGGTGGCGGCTGTCCCGGAAGCTGTGATAGAGTCCGGGCCGAAAGCTTCGGCAGAGCCGCCGGAGGTCCCGGAAGAGGTTCCGGAAAAGGAAAAACCGGCCGGAGAGCTGTCGGCCACGGAAATCATGGCCAATGCCCGTCTGGTGGCCCACGGTATGGGAAGCATCGACGGTCTGGCTACGCTGAACTGTCTGGAAGGATTTCAGCAGCAATATGAGGCCGGCGTCCGGGTCTTTGAGGTGGACCTGCGGCTGACGCGGGACGTCAGGACCATACTTCGCCACGACTGGTGGCATGACGACTGGCAGGAAGGAATCGACTGGGCCAGAATCCCTACCAGAGAAAAATTCCTGTCTGAAAAAATACTGGGCCAGTACACCCCCCTCTCCTTTCGGGACCTGCTGCTGATCATGGAAAAGTATCCCGATATCTGCGTCGTCACCGACACCAAGTTCACGGATTCGGATGTGTTCTTCATTCAGTTCGACTCCATGCTGGCCGACGCGCATGAACTGGGATTGACCTACCTGTTTGACCGGATCATGATTCAGGTCTACAGCGGCAATATGCGCACCGCCCTGCACAACATCTACCCCTTCCCCCACTACATCTACACTCTCTATCAGGATGAGTCGCCCTTTCAAAAAACCAGGGAAGCCTTCCGGGAAAAGGCCGCCTACTGCGCGGAACGCGGCATTGAGGGCATCACCATGCCCGACGCCTGGTGGAATTCCGACTATGCCGCCATTGCGGAGGAGTACGGCGTCAGAGTTTACGTACATACGGTCAACAGCGCCTCCTCAGCGCAGAAGCTGCTGGATGCCGGCGTGTCCGCCGTTTACACTGACAGCCTGCTTCCGGCGGATATTTCCTGACGGCATTGATACTTTTCTTGAGAAAAGCATCAAAAAGAGCGTCAGGAGCGATCTATGCCATGTCATAATTTCAGATTCCCACACGGTAACAATGATACGCTTTTATTCGGTAAATACGCAAAAAGGGCAGTCGGCAGCGATCCAATCGCTGCCGACTGCCCTTTTCTTTCCACAAAAAGAATTATATTATGAAGTCCTCCTCCTTCAGCCTGGAGGTCTCCAGTTTTATCGGACGCGGGGGGACGCGTTTGAAGGGGTCATACTGAAACCGTCCGCAGTGGTACTCCACAGCGACGACCCCCTTACGGGGGCAGATTACTTCCCGTTCGTTAATCACGTTGCCCCGGGCGCAGTAGCCGCAGCGGGGCTCCATATCCTTGCGGAACAGATTCACCGTCTTCCCTCCCCTGCCCTACAGCGCCCGGATCACAATCTTCTCGTCCTCAGCCGTTACAGACAGCTGGGTGACGGGATGATCGTAGCTGCTGATAATGGTCAGCGCCAGCTGGTCTTCCACTTCCTTCTGAATGGTGCGCCGCAGGTTGCGGGCGCCGTATGCCGCCGAATAGGACTTCTTCACCAGGTATTCCACCGCCGCATCGTCGTAGGCGAGAGTCAGTCCTTTCTCCTTCATGCTGGACTTCAGCTCGTCCAGCATCAGTCTGGCGATGGGCTGGAAATCCTCCTCCGACAGCTTGTTGAAGCAGACGATCTCGTCCACCCGGTTGAGGAACTCCGGCCGCAGGAACTGCTCAAGCGCCTTCATGGCCCGGTCCTTGTCCAGCTCGCTGGCGGTCTTGTTGAAACCCACCGTTCCCTCCTTCCGGTCGCTGCCCGCATTGGAGGTCATCACGATGACGGTGTTCTCAAAATTCACCTTCCGGCCGTGGGCGTCGGTAATCTGACCGTCGTCCAGAATCTGCAAAAGTACATTCAGCACATCCGGATGGGCCTTCTCAATTTCGTCAAACAGGATCACCGAATACGGCTTGCGGCGGATCTTTTCCGTCAGCTGCCCTGCCTCGTCATAGCCCACATAGCCCGGAGGGGAACCGATGATGCGGGAAACGGAGTGCTTCTCCATGAACTCCGACATATCCAGACGGATCAGGCTTTCCGGCGCGTTGAACAGATCGTCCGCCAGCTGCTTGACCAGCTCCGTTTTACCCACGCCGGTGCTGCCCACAAAGATAAAGCTGACCGGCTTGTGCCTGGGCGAGATGCCCACCCGGTTGCGGCGGATGGCGGCGGAGACGGCGTCGATGGCCTGATCCTGTCCCACCACCTTCTGTTTCAGACGGCGGTCCAGCTCGCTCAGGCGCATGAACTCCTCCTCGCGGATTTTACTGGCGGGAATCCTGGTCCAGAGCTCGATGACCCGCGCAAGATTTTCCATGGTTAACTGCGGCTCTCCCTGGGCAAGCAGCGCGTCGATTTCCGTCTGGAGCTGAAGCTCCCTGCTTTTGATTTCCGCAAGACGCTCAAAATTTGGCTCCTCGGCGGCCTCTAAAAGCTCCCGTTCCTTGCCGTAATCGGCCAGCTCGCGGCTGATCTCCTGCCGGCGGTTGATGCCTGCGTCCTTCAGATTCATATCCGAGCAGGCCTCGTCGATAAGGTCGATAGCCTTGTCCGGCAGGAAGCGGTCCGTGATATAGCGCTCGCTGAGCAGTACCGCCTGACGCAGAACGCCCTCCGGGATTTTCACGCCGTGGAAGGTTTCGTAATAATGGGCGATACCACGGAGGATCTTCATGGTGTCCTCCACATTGGGCTCGTTTACCGTTACCGGCTGGAACCGGCGCTCCAAAGCGGTGTCCTTTTCAATATGCTTGCGGTACTCGGTAAAGGTGGTGGCGCCGATGACCTGGATCTCTCCCCGGCTCAGGGCGGGCTTGAGAATATTGGCGGCGTTCATGCTGCCCTCTGCGTCTCCCGCGCCGACGATGTTGTGTACCTCGTCAATGACCAGAATAATATTGCCGCATTTGCGGATCTCCTCAATCAGGCCCTTCATCCGGCTTTCAAACTGCCCGCGGAACTGGGTTCCCGCCACCAGCGCGGTCAGATCCAGCAGGTAAACCTCCTTGTCCCGCAGCTTGAAGGGAACTTCCTTATTGGCAATGCGCTGGGCCAGTCCCTCGGCTATGGCGGTTTTCCCGACGCCCGGTTCGCCGATCAGGCAGGGGTTGTTCTTCTGGCGGCGGTTGAGGATCTGGATCACCCGCTCGATCTCCTGCTCCCGGCCCACCAGGTGGTCCAGCTTGCCTCCCCGGGCCCGCTCGGTCAGATTGATGCAGTAGCTGTCCAGATATTTCCGCTTCGGCGTTTTGTCCACTTTGCGCTCTTTCGTCTCATGGCTCCTTCCGGTATTCTCGCCGGAGGAGGGCGCGGGAGTCTGGTCGCCGCCGCCGAAGAGACGGTTCAGGAAGGGGAAGGTGGCGGTTTTGCCATCTTCGCTTTCGTCCTCCTCATCCTCCTTGGGAATCAGGCCCTCCATGGATTCCGCACCGCCGAAGGCGCTCATCATCTCATCGTTGAGCATGTCCAGATCTTCGTCGGTGATACCCATGCGCCGCATCATCTCGCCCACCTGGGGCAGGCCGATCTCTTTGGCGCATTTCAGGCACAGCCCCTCGTTCACGGGTTCGCCCTTTTCAATTTTAGAAATAAAAACCACGGCTACCCGCTTTTTACATCTTGTGCACAGGGTCGGTTGCATAAGCTTCTACCTCCATAGCCTCTCCCACGGGAGGGCATACGCTTCATATGGTATCTTTTATATCAAATCCGTTCAACATTAGCATGAACAAATTGAAAATTTTCAAACAGCCGGAATATTTTTTCATCCCAACAGTCCGCCGCTCCACTGTCCAAGCCACCGCAGCGCCAGGGAGCCCGCCGCCGCTTCCGGAGGAATCACGCCGGTCTGACGCAGGACCCACAATCCCAGACACACCAGAACCGCCCCCTTGCCCAGCCCCACCAGCGCACCGCCCAGCTCGTTTAGCTGCCGGATTCCCGGGAGTTTTTCCACAATGCGCAACACTCTGGCGGCAACGCGCAGCAGAACCGTCAGAACCACAAAGGCGGCCGCGCAGAGAACGGATTGAACCAGCTCCCGGACCACGCCGTCCAGCGCCGCGTCCACCGCCCGGCGGCTCAGCTCCAGAACGGCCTCCTTCGTGCCGTCAACAGGGACAGGGAGCGTCTGCTCTTCCAGAAGGCGCAGCGCCTGCTCCCGGATCAACTGGTTGGGAATGGCCTCCACCAGCCGGTCCGCCGCTTCCTGAAGCGCGCCGTCCAGGGCATTTTCCAGATCCAGCTCCTCTATTCTGGACTCAATGGCTTCATAGGCGGCGGGCCGCAGGACGGCGTCTACAAGCTTCGGCGCGGCCGTTCTGGCAATCTGGACGGAAAGCACCAGCGCCACGATCACCACCAGCAGCTCCGCCAGCGTGCGCACGAGCCCCCTCTTCCATCCCAGAACGGTGAACAGAAACAGCGTCCCCGCAGTCACAAGGTCAATCATAACAGATAAATTCAAAAAAGGCTATCCCCTTTCTATGGAAAAATGACAAACCGTCAGGGCAAAAAACGCCAGGCGGACGATCCGGAAATCAGCAGGATTCCCCCGCCCTTTTCCACCAGGACCTGTCCGGCATAGTCCGTATCCGCCAATCTGGCATATTCCGTCAGATCCCGGCGATAGACCACCAGCCCCTCTCCGTAAAGCACCGCCAGATAGTCTCCCCCCGCCGCAATGTCCAAAACCTCGTCCGACAGCTCCAGGGAGGCGATTTTTTCCCCCTCCAGATCATAGGTGGCCAGCGTGCAGATATTCCCGGCCTGATACCGGCCAAGCAGCAGCGCGGCGAAATCACGCCCGTTGAGGGCGTAGTCGTGGAGGTACAGATTGCCGTAGGACTGATCCAGAAATTTTTCCCCGTCAAGCCCGGTTATGGCAAACCGGTTGTCGCACAGGGAGATCACCCTGTCACCGTTGCAGCAGAAATCCATCACCAGTCCGTCCAGAATCGAGGCGCTGCTTTTCACTTCCCCGCTGCCCAGGTCGTAAGTCAGCAGCCCGCTGGCGAAGATGCCGCCCTGAGACTCCAGACGGACGATCACCACGCTGCGCCCGTCCTCCGTGACCCTGGCGTCGCCCAGATAGCTGTTGTAGGAATCAAATGTAAAGATCAGCTCACCGTCCGGATCATAGACGGAGACGAAGGTCTTGTAGCCGGTTTTCTGCTCCGTCACCGCCAGATAGTCGCTTCCGTTCAGATTGGCCGAAAAGTAGCGCAGTCCCTCCTCCGTATGTATGGTACGTTGAATGCCGTTCTGGTCCAGAATATGCAGGGTGCTGCCGCCCACGTCGCATACCGCCGCATGCTTTCCTCCGACGGACAGCTGCGGCGCAGTCATCCGGATCGGCAGATCATAGACCACGCTCCCCCTGTCGGAGATCAGCTGCGCCGTGTTGGGGCTCACCACCAGCAGCCCGTCACCCAGCTTTCCGTAGCGGTTGGCAGGGTCGGCGGCATAGACGTAGATGTCCTTCACGCCGCCGCTGTCTCCGTACATAAGCCAGCGGCGAAGTCCGGCAAAATGACTGCCGTCCTCCATGGAGGTCAGCGCGGCCACCGCCAGCACCGCACACAGCGTCAGCAGCAGCATCGTCAGACGCCGGAGGGGGCGCTTTTTCTTTTTTCCCGCCTCCTGCTCTGGTGGCGCGCTCTCATGTTGATTCGTCATTGAGCCGTTCATCCTCATACCACAATCTTGTCAGATACAGTCCGCCTGGCGGAACCGTCGGCCCCGCCAGCGTCCGGTTGCCGCTCTCCAGAATGGCGGGGATATCCTCCGCTGTCAGCTTTCCCTCCGCGGCGTAAAGCACCGTGCCGGTGATGGCCCGTACCATATTATACAGGAATCCGTCGGCGCATACCTTCAATTCCAGCAGCGGGCCGTTCCGGCAGACGCGGCAGTAGTGGACGGTGCGCACCGTCGTTCTGGTCTCCGTGCCAACGCTGCGCACGGCCCGGAAATCATGGGTTCCCTCAAAGGCCCGGGCCGCCCGGTCCATGACCGTCTCATCGAGAAGCCTGGGGTAAAAATAGGCCCGGTGGACATAGAACGGATTTCGGATGCGGGAATTGAAGATCCGGTAGGTATACTCTTTTTTCAGACAGGAACCGATGGCGTTGAAATCGTCTGCCACCTGGAACGCCCGGCACACCACGATATCCTCCGGCAGACGGCTGTTGACCGCCAGCGGGAACCGCTCGCAGGGAATGGTGGAGCCGGTGCGGAAGTTGGCGACGTACCGCTCCGCGTGAACGCCGGCGTCCGTCCGTCCGCAGCCGGTCACCCTGATCCGCTCCCCACAGACCGCATGCAGGGCCTTTTCCAGCGTCTCCGCCACCGTGATCTCGCTTTTCTGCACCTGCCAGCCATGATATCCGGTCCCGTTATACATAAGACGAAACGCTATATTCCTCATTGTCCGTTCCTTTCAGCATCGACGGCGGCTACAGGCCAAAATGCGCCAGCGCCAGCACTCCGGCCAGTACGGCAATATAGGCAGAAAAAACAAGGCAGTCTATTGTCTGATAACGGAGAACATGGAGCTTGGTCCTCCCCTCTCCCCCGTGATAGCAGCGGCACTCCATGGCCACGGCCAGCTCGTCCGCCCGGCGAAACGCGCTGACAAACAGCGGAACCAGAACAGGCACCAGCGCCTTTGCCCGCTGGAACAGGTTCCCGCTCTCAAAATCGGCCCCCCGGGCCCGCTGGGCCGACATGATCTTGTCCGTTTCTTCAATCAGCGTAGGGATCATCCGCAGGGCGATGGACATAATCATCGCCAGCTCATGGACCGGAACCCGGATTTTTTTTAGCGGGTTCAGCAAAGCTTCCAGACCGTCCGTCAGCGCAATCGGACTGGTGGTATAGGTCAGAAGAAAGGTCCCCATAATCAGCATCGTAATCCGCAGGACCATGAAAAACGCGGTCAGGACGCCCTCCTTCGTGATCCGGAAGATCCAGAAGGACGCCAGCGTCTCGCCGGGCGTATAGAACAGATTCAATATGGCGGTGAAACAGATGATAAACAGGATCGGCTTCAGGCCCCGCACCAGAGCCCTGGGCGCCACGCCGGAGATTTTGATCCCGGTAAGCAGCAGCAGCGCCACCACGCCGTAAGAGAAGAAGGACTTCGCGCAGAACAGCGCCACAATATAGACGACGGTCAGCAAAATCTTCGTCCGGGGGTCCAGCCTGTGGGCCAGGGAATTTCCCGGAAAATACTGCCCCAGCGTAATGTCCTTGAGCATCAGCGCTTCCCCCCCTTCAGCGCCAGCAGCGCGGCACGGAGGTCCGCCACCGTATATACGGCCGGATCAATATCCACGCCCTGTCTGGCCAGCGCCATGGCCACCTGGGTCACCTGGGGTACGTTCAGGCCTACATCGATCAATTCCCGGGCCCGGCTGAACACCTCATGAGGCGTGCCGGACATGACCACGCCGGCGTTGGCCAGCACCACGATGCGGTCCACGTTTTCCGCCACCTCGTCCATGCTGTGACTGACCATGACGACGGTGGTCCCCTTCTCCCGGTGATAGCGGCGGATGTTTTCCAGCAGGCTGCGCCGCCCGGCAGGGTCCAGCCCCGCCGAGGGCTCATCCAGGATCAGGACGTCCGGCTCCATTGCGATGACGCCCGCAATGGCCACCCGCCGTTTCTGCCCGCCGGAGAGGTCGAAGGGCGATTTCTCCAACAAATCCCCGCCAAGGCCCGCGAAGGCCATGGCGGACCGGACCCGGCGGTCGATCTCCTTCCCGTCCAGCCCCATGTTCCTCGGGCCGAAGGCCACGTCCTTATAGACCGTTTCCTCAAAAAGCTGGTATTCCGGGTACTGGAACACCAGTCCCACCCGGAACCGGACTTCCCGGATCTTTTTGGGCTCCGCCCAGATATCCCGGCCTCCCAGCAGGATTCGCCCGCCAGTGGGCTTCAACAGGCCGTTGAGGTGCTGGATCAGGGTGGACTTCCCGGAGCCGGTGTGGCCGATGATGCCCAGAAACTCCCCCTTCATGATCTCCATATTGACATTCTGCACCGCGCTGCGGCAGAACGGCGTATTCTCTCCATAGGTGTGGGTCAGATTCTCCACGCGGATTATTGCTTCCAATACTCAATCCCTCGCTTCTACGGTTTTCAGCGCACGGGCAATGGCGCCGGCGCACGCCTGAATATCCAGCGCGTCCAGGGGCACGTCGAAGCCGTCCTGCCGCAGGCCGTGGAGCAGCTCCACCGTGTGGGGGGCGGCCAGGCCGATGGCCTGCAGCTCCTCCACCCGAACCAGGACCTCCTCCGGCGCGCCGTCCATCACCACCCTGCCGCCGTCCATCACCACCACCCGGTCTGCCATGGCGGCCTCGTCCATGTGGTGGGTGATGAGGACGATGGTGATGCCCTTCTCCCGGTTCAACCGCTTCACGGTGTCCAGCACCTCCCGGCGGCCCAGCGGGTCCAGCATGGCGGTGGACTCGTCCAGCACGATGCAGGCGGGCTCCATGGCGATGACCCCGGCAATGGCGATGCGCTGCTTCTGCCCGCCGGAGAGGTGGTGGGGCGCATGGAGAGTGAACGCCTCCATCCCCACTGCCTTCAGGGCGGCGGACACCCGGCGCTGGATCTCCCCGGTGGGTATGCCCAGGTTCTCCGGACCGAAGGCCACGTCCTCCTCCACCACATTGGCGACGATCTGGTTGTCCGGGTTCTGGAACACCATCCCCACCCGGCGGCGAATCTCCAGCAAAAGGCTCTCGTCCGCGGTATCCATCCCGTCCACCCGGACCTTCCCGCCACCCGGCAGCAGCACCGCGTTCATGTGCTTGGCCAGAGTGGACTTCCCGGACCCGTTGTGGCCCAGAATCACGACGAAGCTGCCCTGTTTGATGGAGAGATCGATCTCCTTCAGCGCCTGCACCGGTTCCTTTCCCTCATCGGGGGGATAGGCAAACGTCAGCTTTTCTGCTTTGATGATGTCACTCATTCCATTCCCTCGTGATGCTCACAATGTGATATAGTACCGCCGGATGGTCCCGGAGCCGCCCAGGCCCGGCTCGTCAGGCACCTCGTTCTCCAGAACGCCGCCGTTGGCAAGGATGGTGCGTTCCGAGGCGGTATTGGCCGGGTCACAGGTCAGCAGGACCCGCTCCTCCCCCTCCGCCCGGCATTTTTCCAGGGTCAGGCGCAGCTGCTCCCTGGCGTACCCCTTCCGCCGCTCCGACGGGCGTATGCTGTAGCCGATATGTCCGCCGTACCGGAGCACGAACTCCGACAGGGGGCTGGGACGGTAGTTGACAATGCCCACCACCCGGCCGTCGGACTGCCGGACAGTCAGCCAGGTGTGGGAGGGGAGCCAGCCCCTGGCCTTCTCCCGGCCCCGGAAATCCAGCCATTCCTCGTAGGAGCCTGTATTTTTGAGACCCATGCAGCCTTCAAACTCGCTGCCGTACTCCAGCATCTCAGCCCTGAAGGCCATGACCTGCTCTCTGTAGTCCATTGTTGGTCTGACTAATTCCAAAATATCCATAACATGAAACCTCACTGTAAATCCGGGCGCAGGCCCATGCAGCAGCCGCCACAGCAGATAGCCGCAGAACACGCCCAATGTGTTCAGAATAATATCGTCGATGTCAAAGGCGCGGCCCACGCAGAGCTGCCAGCACTCCACAGAGCCGGTGATGCAAAAGCCGGTCAGCAGCGCCCGCTTCCAGGTATACCCCCGCCACAGCAGGGCGGCGAAGAAGCCGAAGGGCACGAACATGATGATATTGCCCAGCAGCATGTAGCTCTGCCACAGACCGCCCTCAAAGCACCGTCCCGGTACCAGATTCCAGGTTCCCGGTGTGAAAAAGAGGGCGTGGTCCGGAACCGGTCCCCGCAGGAGGGTCAGCCAGTTGAACCATCCCGGCGTCAGGGTCAGGACCGCCATACCGCCGCAAAACAGCCAGAACAGCAGCAACGTTCCCTCTCTCCGCGGGGAGCTTGCCAGCCTCCGTTCGTCCAGGCGGCGCATCCGCCGGGGGCGCAGGGGGAAAAACAGCAGGGCGGCCAGTGCAAAGCCCGGAAACATGCGGACAATGTATCGCAGGGTATCCTCTGCAAATACGGAATAGAGTACGCGCATCTACCGGTCTCCCGTCCACCGCCCTGTGGCCCCGCAGGGCAGGACCAGGCCGGATTCCGTCACCGGCAGGCCGATCTCGCCGCTGACGGTCCGCCCCCCGAATTTTCGGGAGACCACCGTCTCCAGAATATAGGTCAGTACGCTGGGGGCCAGGCCCGTGGTGTAGGAATTGATGAGGACAAACAGCGGCTCGTCCGACAGCGCCCCGGCGCACAGCTCCACGAAGGGGTACAGGTTGTCCTCCAGCTTCCAGACCTCGCCGGTGGGACCTCTCCCATAGCTGGGCGGGTCCATGATAATGGCGTCGTATCGCCGCCCCCGGCGGATCTCCCGTTCCACGAACCTGGCGCAGTCGTCCACGATCCACCGGATGGGTGCGTCCTCCAGTCCGGAGGACTTCGCGTTCTCCCGGGCCCACTGGACCATCCCCTTTGCCGCGTCCACGTGGCAGACCTTTGCCCCTGCGGCGGCGCAGGCCACGCTGGCGGCCCCGGTGTAGGCGAACAGATTCAGCACGTTGACCTCCCGGCCGGCGGCGCGGATGCGCTCCTGGGCGAAATCCCAGTTTACCGCCTGCTCCGGAAAGAGGCCGGTGTGCTTGAAGTTCATGGGCTTGACCTGAAAGGTCAGATTCTTATACCGGACCTGCCACTGTCCCGGCAGCCTCCTCTTCTCCCAGCTGCCGCCGCCGGTGCTGGAGCGGAGATACCGCCCGTCGGGCCGCTTCCAGCCGCTGTGGAGTCTCGGCGTATTCCAGATGGCCTGGGGGTCCGGGCGAACCAGGAGCCTGTCCCCCCAGCGTTCCAGCTTTTCTCCTCCGCCGCAGTCCAGCAGCTCATAGTCCTTCCATCCCTCCGCAATCCACATATCCCGGCGCCTCCCGATTTTCCTTGATACAAAAAGTCATCCTATTATATACCACCTGTTGGCAACCGTCAACAAAAGAAGCAGGAATATTTTGGACGATTTTACAAGGGAATCCCGGTCCCGGTTTGTCAGTATAGCCGCTTCCGGCGGAAAAAGAAGCGGAAATTTTCTCATCTGCCCCTTGACTTTTGGAAAAAAGTAAGGTATGATAAACGGGCATGTAAAGCTGTGGCGCTTTACACAAAGGAGGATGAACCGTGAAAAACCAGACGTACCGCATGACCATGCTGTTTGATTTTTACGGGGAGCTCCTGACAGAGCGGCAGAAGGAATTCTTTGACCTCTATTATAACGAGGATCTCAGCCTTTCCGAAATCGCGGAAAACAGCGGCATCAGCCGCCAGGGCGTCCGGGATGTAATTGTCCGGGCCGAGGGCGTGATGCAGGAGGTGGAGGAGAAAACCGGTCTGATCCGCCGGTTCCTCCAGATGCAGCAGCACATCGCCGCCATCGAGGAGGCCGCCGGGCAGCTGAAAACGCTGAACTACCGGCAGTACGAGGATTCCAGGATCGACACGCTGGCGGACGTGATTACACAGGCCGCGCAGGCATTGAAGGAATAAGGAGTGACAGCCTATGGCATTTGAAGGTCTTTCCGAAAAACTGAACGCCGCGTTCCGGCGTCTTCGCGGCAGGGGCCGCGTCACGGAGGCCGACGTCAGGGAGGCCATGAAAGAGGTCCGTCTGGCGCTTCTGGACGCCGATGTGAGCTACGGCGTGGTCAGGGATTTTGTGGCAAAGGTCACGGAGCGGGCTGTTGGCGCGGATGTGCTGGAAAGTCTGACGCCTGCCCAGCAGATCATCAAGATCGTCAACGAGGAGCTCACCGGGCTCATGGGCGGCGGATGCGAGAAAATCAGCTTTGCTTCCAGGCCGCCCACGGTCATCATGATGGTGGGCCTCCAGGGCGCGGGTAAAACCACCAACGGCGCCAAGCTGGCCGGTTATCTGAAAAAGAACATGGGCAAGCGGCCGTTGCTGGTGGCCTGCGACGTCTACCGCCCCGCCGCCATTACCCAGCTGCAGGTCGTTGGCGAACAGCTGGATATCCCCGTTTTTGCTCTGGGACAGGTCAATCCCGTTCAGATTGCCCAGCATGCCGTCCGCCATGCCAGAGACAACGGCTTTGACACGGTGCTGCTGGATACCGCCGGGCGGCTGCATATTGATGAGCAGCTCATGGACGAGCTGAAAAACATCAAGAGCGCCGTCAGCCCCAACGAGATCCTGCTGGTGGTGGACGCCATGACCGGTCAGGATGCCGTCAGCGCGGCCACTGCTTTCGACGAGGCGCTGGGCATCGACGGCGTGCTGCTGACCAAGCTGGACGGCGACGCCAGAGGCGGCGCAGCCCTCTCCATCCGGGCCGCCACCGGCAAGCCCATCAAATTTGCAGGCACCGGCGAAAAGCTGGATATGCTGGAGCTGTTCCATCCGGACCGCATGGCCTCCCGTATTCTGGGAATGGGCGACATGCTCTCCCTCATTGAGAAGGCGGAGCAGAGCTTTGATGAAAAAAAGGCGGCGGAGCTGGAGGAAAAGCTGAAGAAAAACCGCTTTACCCTCACCGACTACATGGAGCAGATGAGCCAGCTGCGGAAAATGGGCGATTTGGGCCAGATGGCGGCCATGTTCCCCGGACAGCTGGGCAAGCAGATGGCGGGAGCTCAGATCGACGATAAGATGCTCAACCGGCAGGAGGCCATTATCCTCTCCATGACCCCCAGAGAGCGGAACAATCCCTCCCTGCTGGATGCCGGCCGGAAGCGGCGCATTGCCGCCGGCTGCGGCCAGCAGGTGTCCGATGTCAACCGGCTCTTGAAGCAGTATGAAATGATGCTCCAGCTGACCCGTTCCCTCTCCAGGGGCAAAATGCCGCTGGGTCTGGGGAAAATGCCCCAGCTGGGCAAGGTCACCGGCACCAGCAAAATGCACGGCTTCGGCCGGAAAAAGCGCCTGAAGTAACCCCTTCCTTACCGTCATAAATGCCCCGGCATTTATATATTACACAAAAACAAATTTATTTTACTCATTGGAGGAAACACACCATGGTCAAAATCAGACTGCGCCGCATGGGCGCGAAAAAGGCTCCTTTCTACCGCGTCGTCGTCGCCGACAGCCGCTATCCCCGTGACGGCCGCTTCATTGAGGAAATCGGCACCTATAACCCCTGCGTCTCCCCCGCTGAAATCAAGATCGACGCCGACCGCGCCAGGGAGTGGATCAAGACTGGCGCGCAGCCCACCGAGACGGTCCGCGCCCTGCTCAAGAAAGTTGACGTGATCTGATGGATGAGGTCAGAGAGCACAGCCTGAAGGATCTGTTGCTCTACGTTGCCAGAAATCTGGTAGAAAAGCCCGACGCCGTAACGGTCACGGAGGTGGAGGGCGGCCAGGAGCTGACGCTGGAGCTGCGGGTCGATCCCGACGATATGGGCAAGGTAATCGGCCGTCAGGGCCGCATTGCCAAGGAGATCCGGACTCTGGTCCGCTCCTGTGCCCAGCGGACAGGACAGAAGGTATCCGTTGATATTGTAGACTGAATCAGGATGACCCCCTGCGGTTTTACCGCAGGGGGTCATCTGTTCACTTCTTTTTTACGGTGAAGCAGACCTCGGTGACATACTCCTCAGGGTTGCTGGTCTCGTGGGGGCTGACGTGGTAGATCGAGAAGGACGGGCCGTCAAGCTCATAGCCGTTGTCCCGCACCCACCTGGCCACGGCCTGCGTGACCTCCGGCGCCTGGTCATAGGAGCCCTTGAAGACGGCGGAAGCGATGCGCGCGGCGGGTATGGTCCGGAAGGTCACATGGGCCGTGTCGGCGCAGGGCCCATGCACCGCCATCTGGACTTCAACGTCCGGATTCTCCTCCACATACTCCCTGTCGTGGAACACGGCCATAGCATAGCAGGGGTCGCAGATCTGCAGATTCATGCCGCAGGTCTCCTCCGCCAAGGTGGTCCAGAGCTCCTGCTCCTGCCAGTAGTTTTTGATGCGCCGCCGCACGCTGGCCACATAGCGGCCGGGCAGTTCTTTGATCGTTACGGGATAATCCACAGGTTTTTCATCCTTTCTCAGCCGGTCCAGAGCGGTCTCCAAAAGCAGGAGCCGGGCGCGCGCCTCCCTTTCCTGCTCCTGAAGGACCGTCCTCTGGCTCTCCAGGGCATTCTCCCAGACCTCCCGCCGGTCCGCCGCCAGAAGCGTTTTGACCTCCGCCAGACCGAATCCCATCTGCCGTAGCGAGGCGATCCGCTCCGCCAGGAGCAGCTGGTCCTCGCTGTAGTAGCGGTAGCCGGTAAACCGGTCAATCTGTACCGGGGGCAGCAAGCCCTGGTCGTCATAGTACCGCAGCATCCGGATACTGATCCGGGAGAGCTTGGAGAACATCCCTATTTTCAGCATGTCTGTTCCTCCACATATGTGATTTTTGAGCTCAGGAATATCATAAACGATGCCACTGTGTGAGAGTCAAGCGGATTTTGGAAATTTTCAGCCCGCTTTTTTTCCGTCTGGCGCCCTCAAACCGTCCACTGAGGCAAAACGACTTGCAATCCTCCCCTCGCCTGCTAGAATGAGGGGGAAAGGAGGGAACGCCATGAAAATCACCCTGAATCAGGACCCGGCCTTTCCGGAGACGGAAGTGGTTATCAACTGTCCCCAGGCGGATGAGGAGATCCTGCGTCTGGTGGCCATGCTCCGGGTCTACCAGAAGAAGCTGGTGGGCGTAAAGGACGGCGGGCGGCATCTGCTGGACGTAAAGGATATCCTCTACATCGACACGGCGGATAAGAAAACGTTCCTCTATACGGAGAAAGCAGTCTACGAGTCCGCCCTGAAGCTCTACGAGCTGGAGGACTCTCTGCGGGAGCTGGACTTTCTCCGGGCGGGACGGTCCGTCATCGTCAATTTCCGCAGGATCAGGTCGATCCGTCCGGAGCTGGGCGGGCGTCTGCTGGTAGCCATGGACAACGGAGAGCAGGTGTACGTGTCCCGCCAGTACGCCGGGGAGCTCAAGGACAAGCTGCGGGAAGTAGAAAGGAGTATTTTGCAATGAAACAGTTTTTCAAAGGCGTGATGGAATGGAAGGCCGCGACCTGCTATCTGTATACCGGGACCATGTGTATCTATCTGTTCTTCTGCACGGTGTTCCAGAACAACGGGATTTCTCTTACGATTTTGTGGACCCTGTTCGCAATGAGCGTTGCCGCTACGCTGATCCAGGGGATCTGTTTCTCCAACTGGATCATCAAGAGGATGCGGTATACCTGGCGGAGCGTGCTGTTCGTGGTACTGTTCCTTCCTCTTTTGACCCTGTTTGCGTGGAAGGCGGAATGGTTCCCTGTGGATCAGGCCGGCGCCTGGGCTATATTCCTCGGCATGTTCTTTCTGATCTTCATTATTATGACCATCGGCTTTGACATCTACTTCCGCATCACCGGGAGGAAGTATGACGGCATGATCGGCCAGTACCGGAAGGAGAAGGAAGAAAAGGGGGAATAAGAACCTGTATTCATAACCGTTGAACGCCGCTGGGCGGCGCTTCTGTGGGGCCGTCTGACGGAAGCGGGCCGGGTAAGCATTCCCGGCAGAAGCAAACCCGGCACGCCGCAGTGCGGACAAACCGGAAAATCCAGGGATTCCCAGGGGATCACGGCCCTTGCGCGTACTTCCGGCCGCTTTTCCCATGTGGGCAAAGCGGATTGAGGTCCGGAGGCGCGGAGTCTCTGACGAAACAAAAACCTCTTTTTTACTTGCTTCTCCCCTGCCGAAGTATTATAATGAAGACAGAAAAAAGCAGGAGGAGCGCATAATGGAGCTGCTATACTGGTTTGAATCCATCCGGAACCCGGTGCTGGACGTCATTATGTCCCTGGTGACGCATCTGGGAGAAGAGACCTTTTTCATGGTGGGCGCGCTGTTCGTGTTCTGGTGCGTAGACAAGCGGAAGGGATACTACCTGCTGAGCGTCGGCTTTGTGGGGACGCTTGTCAACCAGTGGCTGAAAATTGTCTGTCGGGTGCCCCGGCCATGGGTAAAGGACTCAAACTTTACTATTGTAGAATCTGCAAGGGCGGAGGCTACTGGCTACAGCTTTCCCAGCGGCCATACGCAGACGGCTGTGGGCTTCTTTGGCGGCGTGGCCCGATTCGCCGGGCAGCTCTGGCTGCGGATTGCCTGCATTGCGGTTTTGCTGCTGGTCTCCGTCTCCCGGATGTATCTGGGAGTACATACGCCCGCAGATGTGGGCGTGTCCTTTGTGGTGGCGGTGGTCCTGGTGTTCGTGCTGTATCCGCTGATTGAGAGCACGCTGTGGTTTCCCAACCGGATCTATCCCATTCTTGGAGGGATGCTGGCGTTCAGCCTGGCCTTTGTGGGCTTTATGGAATTCTTCCCCTTCCCTGCCGGGATTGACCCGGAAAATCTGGCCCATGCGGTCAAGAACGCCTACTCCATGGCCGGGGCCGTGGGAGGGATGCTGCTGGTCAGCGTATTCGACGGCAGGGTGCTGCAATTCTCCAACCGGGCTCCCTGGTGGGGGCAGGCAATCAAGCTGCTTGGAGGACTGGTCCTCGTCGTTCTGGTCAAAAGCCTTTTAAAGGAGCCCCTGCTGGCCCTGTTTGGCGGACACGAGGCGGCTCACGCGGTCCGATATCTTCTCATGGTGCTGATGGCCGGATGTCTCTGGCCGATGACCTTCCGTTTTTTTGAAAGGTATTCCCGCTAGATAAACGCCCCCTGCCGCAGAAAGAACCTGTGGCAGGGGGCGCTTATGATAAGCAAAGGGAACGCACTTGAGAACAGGTAAGCGGGTGGGCTCTGCTCAAACCCGCCGGTTTTTTGACCCGGATCTCATCGCCTTTGAAAAGGGCGGTCCTGAACGTTATCTCTCTTGGACGATGCTCATAATACCATCCTGCCTCCGGGCAGGAAATCTGGAATTGCAACAGTATGTACGCCTTACCCCCGGGATCAGTTCAACCGGAATGTCCGCAGCGTCTCCCGCAGGCGCGCAGCCCGCTCCTGAAGCGCCCTGGCGGACGCCGCAGCCTGCGCGGCCATACGCTGGTCCTCCGCCCTGGCGGCAGAAAGACGGACCGCCTGCCGGGCGACCTCCTGCGCCTCGCCTGCTTCTCCGGCGGCAAAAGCGGTCCGGGCGGCCTGCCGGTGAAGAGCCTGGGCGCTGTCCACCGTAAAAAGCAGCTCACGGGACGCGCTGGTAGCCTGCGCGGAGCCTTCCCGGATGGTCTGGTCCATTTCCGCCATAAGGGCGGCGGCGTCCTGAGCAGCCTGGGCGCTACGGGACGCCAGGACCCGCATTTCACTGGCCACCACGGCGAAGCCCTTCCCGTTAATCCCGGCCCCGGCCGCCTCCACATAGGCGGTCCGCGCCAGAACGCTGCACTGGAAGGCGGTGGACTCCATGGTCTTGACAATTTTTCCGGTTTCCGCGGCGCAGTCGGCGATCCGGTCAACGGCCTGGACCAGTTCCTCCAGCCGCTGCCCATAGTCCGCCAGCGTATGCGCCAGTTTTTCCGTGCCGGCGCTGACGGACCGGGCCTCCTCCCCACGGCTCTCAAGGTTTTTGTTCAGCCGGTCCAGACTGCGGCGCAGCGCCTCCTGCTCCTGGCCCCGGTTCTGCGCGTTCCCGCTCAGCTGGCCGGAGGTCTGCTCCAGTTCGTCCAGCCGGACGGACAGCTGTTCCAGGGCGCTGCGGACAGAACCGATGGCGCCCCGCAGGTTTTGCGCCATGCCGTCCAGCGCGCCGCAGGCGCCGCCACACTCCCCGCTCCTCCCGCAGGACAGGCGGACGGTCAGATCCCCCTCGCCGATCTGATGCAGGACGGTCTCCAGCTCCGTCAGACAATCGGTACGCCGCAGGCTCATATCCCCCGCGGCGTCCAACAGTGCGGCCACCTCCTCCGAGGTCCGGGGAATGGCGGAAAGAGACGCCGAATGGTCCCCGGCGGCAGCCTGGACCACCACCTCCGCCGCCTGGGCAACGGGAACCAGATAGCGGCGGCAAATCCGGCGAATCAGCCAGATGGAGACGCCGCCGGCAACTGCAAAACAGGCGACGGTCCCTGCAACCAGCCAGGGAGAGGCCGGCCGCGCAACAGCGGCGACCGCTGCTGCGGATACTCCACAGAGAACGGCTGCACCCGCAGCAAGGGGACGAAAGACGCGCTCCGCCAGCGGATTTTTTCTCTTCTTCACCATGCAGCCCCCTTTTGCGTGCCCGCCTGATATCTCAACAGCCAGTATTGTACCATTTTCACCCTCAAAAAGCAAGGGAGGCGCAAAGGAAATCGGTCTAAGAGGAGATGCTGTGTAATTTTCTGATTCCCTGTGCTTGTCAGGCAGCAGGATCACTGCTATAATAATGTCTGCTGCATAAATCGCGCGGCGGTTTATGGGCGGGTTACCATCAATGAAAAGGGGCCGGGAAGTACCCCCGGCGGAAAGGGCGGCGTTATGGCCAGGGAGATCGATTGGAGCCTGTACCTGCATCCTGCGGCGAATCCCAGCCTGCCGGAACAGCTGGGGCTTGTTCTGCGGCTCAGCATTCCCGCTGTTCTGGCGGAAATCAGTTCCATCGCCATGCAATATATCGACGCGGCCATGGTAGGCTCCCTTGGAGCGACGGCGACCGCCGCCATTGGCCTGGTGTCGTCCACCACCTGGCTTTTCGGAGGGATCTGCGTCTCGATAGCCGCTGGCTTCTCCGTTCAGATCGCCCAGCTCACAGGCGGCGGACAGAGGGAGAAGGCCCAGTCCGTCCTGCGGCAGGGCCTGATGGCGGCGCTGGCCTTCGGTGTGCTCATCGGGGCGCTGGGGGCCGGCATCAGCGCAGGACTTCCCCGCTGGCTCCATGGCGCGGCGGAGGTATGCCCGGACGCGAGCCGGTACTTTCTCATTTACTCCTGTGCCCTCCCCTTTTCCCTGCTGCGGCAGGCCTCAGGCAGCATGCTGCAATGCAGCGGCGACATGCGAACGCCCAGCGTCCTAAATATCGCCATGTGCGCTTTGGATGTGGCGTTCAACGGCCTGCTCATTTTCCCCACCCGGACCATCGTTCTGCCGGGCTTTGTCTTTATGATGCCGGGCGCGGGACTGGGCGTTATGGGCGCGGCGCTGGGAACCGCGCTGGCGGAGGCAGTGACAGGGCTGCTGATGGCCTTTTTTCTGTGCTTTCGCTCCCCTGTCCTCCGTCTGGTAAAGGGCGTTCCCTGGCGGATGGAGAGACAGTGCCTGCGCACCGCCCTCCGGCTCTCTCTTCCCATGGCGGCAGAGCGGATCGTCACCGGCGGGGCCTATATTGCCGGTACCCGGATCGTAGCGCCTCTGGGGACGGTAGCGGTGGCGGCCAACTCCCTGGCGGTGACGGCGGAGAGCTTCTGCTATATGCCGGGCTACGGCATCGGTTCCGCGGCCACCACGCTGGTGGGGCAGAGCACCGGCGCAAACCGGAAGGACCTCTGCAGGCGTTTCGCCTATCTGTCTACGGCGCTGGGGATGGGCATTATGGCCGTTACCGGGACGCTGATGTTCCTGCTGGCTCCGTGGATGTTCTCCCTGCTGACTCCGGATCCGGCCATTCAGGATCTGGGGACCTGCGTGCTGCGGATCGAGGCTTTTGCTGAGCCGCTGTTTGCCGCGTCCATCGTGGCGGCCGGCGCCCTGCGGGGGGCCGGGGATACGCTGGTACCCAGCATTCTGAATCTTCTGAGCATGTGGGGCGTGCGGATCACCATGTCCATGATTTTAGCGCCCCGGTTCGGACTGCCGGGGGTGTGGGCGGCCATGTGCGGCGAGCTGTGCATCCGAGGCGTCCTGTTCCTGATCCGGCTGGCGCGCGGAAAATGGCTGGAGCAGAAGCACGCGCTGTCCGCGCTGGAGGCAGAACCGTAAAAGAACGCTCTGCCCCCCTGCAGGTCGCAGAGCGACGCAAACGGCCCGGACTTGTGAAAGTCCGGGCTGCAGTCCCGCAGGAGCGCACATCGATATATGGCCTGCGGCCATATATCGACGTGCGCTCCTTTTTTGCGGCGGGATCTCCCACTGTTTTTGCAGCTTTTCCGCAATCTCCGGCGCAACCCGCTGTTCTGCATTTTATCAAAAATTTTTGCAAAAACACTTGCTTGTGACGTAACGTAATGAGATATACTATAGCGCAGCAGGAGGTGTGACATGAATAAGAATAAAGCGATACCGCAGGGTTATATGACCGTTGGCGAAGTCGCAAAAAAAGTGGACGTTACTGTACGGACATTACAACATTACGACAGAGAAGGCCTGCTCTCCCCCTCTGCCATAAGCGAAGGAGGGCGCAGGTTATATACAGACAGGGACATAGTAAAACTTCATCAGATTTTATCGCTCAGGCATTTGGGATTTTCCCTGGACGACATAAAAAATCGACTGATTCCACTTGATACACCAGATGAAATTGCTGATGTTCTAATGGAGCAGGCAGCCGCTGTCAAACGGAAAATAGAAAGTCTGTCTGAATCGTTGAGGGAACTGGAGGTGTTGCGGGAAGAAGTCCTTCAAATGCAGTCAGTTGATTTCAAAAAATATGCTGACATTATCGTTAATTTGCAGATGAAAAACGATTTTTACTGGCTGATTAAACATTTTGACGACCGGACGCTTGACCATATCCGCAGCCATTTTGACAAAGACAGCGGAACGGCATTTGTGAACACTTTCATGCAGCTTCAAAACGAAGCAATAAGAC
>CAJULD010000015.1 GCA_910587505.1 uncultured Oscillospiraceae bacterium
AAGTTGAACACAGCAAGGTCCAGTAGTGCCACCCACCTATTCCTATATCAAAAAGAGGAGGTGCGCTGAATGCGTATCCCAATCAACCAAATTAGGGTAAACCCTGGCCGTCGGAAAGCGTTGCCGGAACACATAGAAGAACTTGCAAAAAGCATAGCGGAAATAGGGCTTTTGAACCCTATCACTGTTGACCATGACTTCAACCTGATTGCGGGACTGCATCGTCTGGAAGCCGTGAGGATTCTTGGTTGGTCAGAGATTGAATGTATGGTCAGCAGTTTGGAAGGTTTGCAGGCAGAATTAGCCGAGATTGATGAAAATTTTGTCCGGCGTGGGCTGTCCACGGTGGAGTTTGGAGAACTGCTGCTGCGTCGGAAGGAAATCTATGAGGCGTTGCACCCTGAAACCAAATATAGAATTTCACAAGTAGTTGCCATGAACCGCATCATCGGTAATAACGTGGGCGAAAATTTGTCGTCTACGTCAAAGCCTTTTACTGAAGATACAGCGGATAAGTTGGGCGTAGTCCGTCGAACAGTCGAACGGCAAATTCAAACGGCCAAAAATTTAACACCAGAGGCGAAAGAAATTCTTCGTCATATCGATGTGTCGCGGGAGAATGCTCTGAAAATCTCACGCTTCACGCCTGAGCAACAACGAGAGGCCGCCTGTCTGTTGGCATCTGGAGAAATCAAATCCGCAAATGATTATCTCTTATTAAAAAACGCAACACCAGCAGGCAGTTCACAGCAAGGCAAGGAAAATGTGCCTATAACAAAGGATAGCTCCATGTCAGCGCAGCAAGAACAGACCTCTCCTGCATCCCAAAAGCCGAAATTAGAGGATACGCCCATGACTAATGAGCGGACCAACGTGCTGAAAGCGTGTAAGTCACCTCACCAAGAAAAAGGTGACTGTGCAGAAAAAGCAGAAGATAAGCCAGATGGCTTGGACAAAATTAAGAATAATACCAGGGAACAGGAAATGTCTTCGTCCCAGCCACCGTATTCTCTTGGTGGTGTGAAATATGCAGCATCTATATTTTTTTGTGTGGTATTTTTTGTCATATGCTGCATTGGTTTTTTAATTGTGCCGCTATATTAGGGCCTGCTTCGTAACCTCAAACCGCTTGAAAGACAAGCAATATGGGTTGAAATATGGTAGAATAGGTGCAAGGGAATTGGGGAAAGGCAAGGAAAAAGCTTGCAGTTATGGGGGCGGAGCGGATGTATAAAGACAACAGCCAGATGCGGATTGAGGACTTTGTGTTCCCGTATGGGAAACTGGACCCGGAAAACGATTGGGTAAAACTGGCGGCGCTGGTTCCGTGGGAAGTGGCGGAGGAACGGTATGCAGCCCGCTTCGTGAACAATGGACACCCGGCGCATCCGGCACGGATGGCATTGGGGGCGCTGCTGATCCAGCGGCGGCTGAAATGCAGCGACCAGTGGCTGGTGAAACATGTCGGAGAAAACCCGTATCTGCAATATTTCATCGGCATGAAGGAGTACGGGCCGTGTCCATTCGGGGCGTCCACGCTGGTGGCGTTTCGGAAACGGTTCAGCGGGGAGGACCTGGCAGCAATTCTGGAGGCATCTGTACCAAAAGCGGAGATTGGGAAACAGGATAACTCGGATGACGGGAACGATCCGCCTAACAGCGGGACACTGATTCTGGACGCCACATGCTGCCCCGCAGACATCGCCTATCCTCAGGACATTGATTTACTCAACCAAGCGCGGGAGAAAGCGGAGAAAACGGTGGACGAGCTGTGTAAAGCGGCAGGACAGAAGAAGCCCCGGATGTACCGCCAGTGCGCCCGGAAGGACTACCTGCGTCTGTCCAAAAGCAAGAAGCGCAGTGGGAAAGCGATCCGTTCAGGGATACGCAAACAGCTGCAATACATCCGCCGGGATATGGGTTATATCGCTCAATTGGTTCAAACTGGCGCAAAATTGTCTTCAAAGCAGGCAGACCGTTTGAATATCGTCACTACTGTCTACGAGCAGCAGCGCCTCATGTTTGAATCCAGGACCCACAGTATTCCCCAGCGCATCGTCAGTCTGGCCCAGCCCTGGGTCCGGCCCATCGTGCGGGGAAAAGCCCACGCCAACACCGAGTTTGGCTCAAAACTGCATATCAGCCTGGTGAATGGCTATGCCAGGATCGAACGGCTGGACTTCGAGCCCTTCAACGAATCGGAAGGTCTCTGGCGGGCGGTAGCCCGGTATCGGGAACGCTATGGCTGTTATCCGGAACGCATTCTGGCGGATAAAATCTACCGCAGCCGCCAGACATTGGCCTTTTGCAAAGAGCATGGCATCCGGTTGTCCGGTCCGGCCCTGGGAAAGCCGCCAAAAACTCCCGGCCTGTCCCGCCTAGCGAAGAAATTGGAATATCAGGACAACTGCGACCGCAATACTGTGGAGGGTGTTTTCGGGACGGTCAAGACCGTTTACGGCCTGGACCGCGTCATGGCACACCTACAGGAAACCGCTGTCTGTATGATTGGCGTTGCCCTGCTGCTCTCGAACCTTTCCAGGTCGCTGAGGGTCTCTCTCGCTCTGCTTTGTCTCTTATTTCTGCTTTATTGTTTGCCGAAGTTGCGGAGCAGGCCCTATATTACAATAGAGAACAACAATTCCACTACACCCCCGACCAAGTAGAGTCTTATACTGTCGGTGATTTTGACCAGATGCAAATTCGGAAGATTTACCAGCTTAGTTCCACAGATGATCCGGCCTATATTTCCACAAGGGATTTTGAATTAAACGGTTGGAGCTATCATATGGTGGAAATGGACAAGGAAGAGCAAGACGGCCAGATTACCTATACAGTAATTTTTAACGGAACGAAAATTCGATGATAGGAGGTGCATTGAATGGAGCAGTCTTTGCCCACGGAGCGGGATCTTGAGGCCATGCGGACTGTGGATGTTCATAAGGTTGATCCAGAAACCCTGCATGATATTAGGGATGTGCAGATAAAAACAGAACTTCCCAAGCAAGAGAGGATGCTGGACTTTCTTCGGCAGATTGGAAACCCTTACTGTTACCGGCACGGAAAGTATATCGTAAAAATCAGCTTTTCGGAAACAGATGTTACACTGGAAGACCGGCTGCTTAGCTACATACGGTCTAAATGCTGAAAATTTTTCTGGACAAACGGGGGACGGGCTGATATAATAGAAACACATAGGTGAATTGAATCAGTACCTCCCGCTTGTCCAAGGGCTTACTGTGCCTTTAGACAGGGAGGTTTTCTTATGCCTGAAAACACAATGAAAGTATGGAATACCTACGGGTATGTCCGGCTCTCCCGCGAGGACGGTGATAAAGAGGAGAGCAACAGCGTCAGGGGTCAGAAAGAGTTAATCCGTGACTATCTGCGCCGCGCCCCGGATCTCCGGGAATGCGGAATGAAAGTGGATGACGGTTATACCGGCTCGAATTTCGAGCGGCCCGCGTTCCAGGAGATGATGGCAGACATTAAGGCGGGAAAGATTAACTGCATCGTCGTTAAAGATTTATCCCGTTTTGGCCGTGACCATTTGGAAGCAGGAACGTACATTGAGAAAATTTTTCCCGTCCTCGGTGTGCGGTTTATTGCTATCAATGACCACTACGACAGTCTGCATCGCAATCCAGAGTCGGATGAACTGATTGTTCCTTTCAAAAACCTCGTGAATGAGGCATACTGCCGGGATATTTCCATCAAGACACGTAGCCATTTGGATATCAAACGCCGGAATGGGGATTTTATCGGAGCTTTCCCTATGTATGGATATAGGAAGGACCCGGAAGACCACAACCGCCTGCTGATTGACGAAGAAGCTGCCAGTGTGGTACAGGATATTTTTCAGTGGAAACTGGATGGAATTAGCACACAGGATATTGCCGATAGGCTGAACGCCGCCGGTGTTCCAACGCCGATGGATTACAAAACCTCTCAGGGTATGCGTTACCAGACGAAATTTCGTAAAAAAGCAGACTCCGCCTGGTGTGCCAAGACAATCCTGCGGATATTAAAAAATCCTATTTACATCGGGACACTGGAGCAGGGGCGTGTGACGACCCCAACTTATCGGGTCAAACGTCAGGTCAACCGTCCACGGTCAGAGTGGGCTATCGTGGAGAATAACCATGACGCAATTATTGAGCGCAACGACTTTGAAACTATCCAAAGAGTGCTGGCTCTGGATACACGTACCAGCGTTGGTGGAGCGGCGGTTGAGTTTTTCTCCGGCCTCTTGTTCTGTGGGGAGTGCGGTGCCTCTATGGTACGAAAAACCGTGTCATCGGGAAAGAAAAAATATGTGTACTATATCTGCTCTGCCCATAAACAGGACAAGACCTGCTGCTCAGCCCATCGCCTGCGGGACATTACCCTGAACGAGATCGTGCTGGATTCTTTGAAACAGCAAATCAGTAACGTAATTGACTTGTCTGACCTGCTGAAGATGACCGATACGGCGCAGCTCCGACAGGCTGGTATGCAACGGCTACAAAAGCGGCTCGACCAGAAACGCAAGGAAATTGATCGAGCCCAGTTACTTTTGCAGTCTCTTTATGAGAATCTGGCTGATGGCATCATTGATCGAGACGATTACAAGGACTTGAAAGCGAAGTACACCCGCCGCCGGCAAGAGGCCGAGAATCAGGCGGATGGCATCCGAGAGGAAATGCGTCAAGAACTGGCCGGTTCTTCTGAGAACCGCGAATGGATGAAACAGTTTCGTAAGTACCAGAATGTTACAGAACTGGACAGGGCCGTCGTTGTGACATTGATTGAGCGCATTATGCTGTGCAAAGATCATACCGTTGAAATCGTATTCCGCTGGCAGAACGAGTACCATTGGCTGGTTGACTTGGCTACCCGTCAGGCACATTCCGAACAGGAGGTGGGCTGACGTGGCACGGACGAAACGCAAGGTCAACTATGTGCAGCCTGCAATAGAAGAACCCTCCGCTTCTGCGGCCCGGGTCTATCGGACTGGCGGCTATATCCGCCTTTCCGTGGAAGACAGCGGCAAGCCGGGAGCAGATACAATCTACGCACAGAGAGACCTTGTTTTGAAGTACATTGAAAGCCAGTCGGATATGACCTACTGCGGTATGTACTGCGATAACGGACGGACTGGTACAAATTTTGAAAGGCCGGAATTTGAACGGTTGATGCTTGATATTCGGGAGGGCCGGATTGACTGTGTGGTTGTCAAGGATTTATCCCGATTCGGGAGAAACTATTTAGAAACCGGCAACTATCTGGAACGGATTTTCCCCTTTTTGAATGTAAGATTTGTCGCAGTCAACGATGGTTTTGACACTCTGACCGCTGAACGGAATGCCGATGGCTATATTGTACCGCTGAAAAATATCATCAACGGTGCTTACAGCCGGGACATCTCCAGAAAGTCCAGCTCAGCTTTGGCAACGAAACAGCGTAAAGGGGAGTTCATTGGGTCCTGGGCACCATACGGATACCAGAAGTCCGCCGCAGACAATCATAAGCTGGAATTAAACGCAGAAACCGCCCCTATCGTCCGGATGATTTTCCAATGGCGGGCATCCGGCGTCAGCTATCTGCAAATCGCTCGCAAGCTAAATGAGATGGGGATACCATCCCCATCTCGATACCACTACATGAGAGGGGAGGTTAAGGCAGAACGCTATGCCAATTCAGTTTGGCACGTTCCTATCATTAAGATAATCCTTCAAAGTGAGACCTATCTTGGACATATGGTGCAGGGGCGTACCTACAACAGCCTTCCCGAAGGGAAAAAGCTGTGTAAGCGTCCAAAGTCCGAGTGGGTCATTGTCCCCAATACGCACGAACCGCTTATTGATGAAGAAACCTTCCGCATTGTTCAAGAGATGGCTGAGCAATGCCGTGCTACTCACCAGGAGCGAATTGGTCGCTTTGATAATCTGGGACATATTCCCCACATCCTCCGGGGACTGGTTTTTTGTGCGGACTGCAAAAAACCGATGATCCGTTACAAGAACGTGTCAGAACGGTGTGGGCATCGGTACTACTCCTACATCTGTCTGACGCATTCGGAAAACCCGGCCTCATGCCCCAAAAAGTACCTCAGAGAAACAACTCTGCTGGAAATTCTGTGGGACACTTTACAGCGAGAGATTGCGTTAGCTGGGAATTTGAAGATGGCAACGGAAAAGTATAGCTGTTCCTCCAAAGCGGTTGACCATGAAGATGCGGTCAAACGGGAAATTACTGACGCGAACAGTGCGCTGGAGCGGGCTAAAATGCTCTACGAAAGCCTCTACCAAAACTATGTAGATCACCTGATGTCGGAAGAAGAGTATATGGAACTTCGGTGCCGTTATAAACGGGATATAGAAAACGCAAAAGTCCGCTTGGCTGCCGCCGAACAGCAAAAGCAAAATGAACGGAAGAAAGCCGCAGAAAATCCATGGCTGATTACCTGTGAACGGTATGCGTGTGAGCTGGAGCTGACGAAGGAAATGGCCCATGCACTGATCGAGCGGATAGAGATTGATAGGGACAGCCACGTTTTTATTACACTGCGTTTCCGGGATGAATATGGTGCTTTGCTTCGTCTTTTGAAGGAAGATGGAGAGGCGGTGCTGGAATGAGCATTTATGTGATTGCGGAATATCTGCGGCTGTCCTCTGAGGACGTGGATTTGAAGAACACTCAAAAAACAGAATCCAACAGCATATCAAACCAGCGGGATCTCCTGAATGCACATCTTAAAAAAATCCCGGAGTTTGCGGATGCGGAGGTGGTAGAGTTTTGCGATGACGGCTGGAGCGGAAAAAACTTTGAGCGTCCGGCTGTCCAAGATATGCTTGCCCAAGTACGGCAGGGTAAAATTCAATGCGTGATTGTCAAAGATTTATCTCGTTTGGGGAGAGACTATCTGACCGTTGAGAACTATATCTCCCGTATTTTCCCTTTTCTCGGGGTGCGCTTTATCTCGGTCAATGACGGTATCGACAGCATACGGCCTATGGACGTGGACAATCTGGATACTTCTTTCCGGGCATTGCTGTACGACCTCTATAGCCGGGATTTATCTCGCAAGGTGCGGAGCGCGCAGCGACAGCGGGCGCAGAGAGGCGATTTTGTGTCTCGTTATGCACCGTATGGGTATGTCAAAGATCCGCAGAATAAAAACCACCTGCTCATTGACCCTCCTGCTGCTGAAGTTGTGCACCGCATCTTCCTGATGGTAGGGGATGGACACTCCGCAAGGCAGACAGCGAAAGCACTGAATCGGGATTGCGTGTTGACGCCCATGCTTTATAAAATTGCCGCAGGTTGTACGCAAAAGTCATGGAATAACGTGCAGGCAGAAAACTCCTGGACAGACGCTGCTATTATCCGAGTTGTTCGAGATGAACGATATTTGGGTAAAGTCATTTTTGGGAAACGCTATTATGATATCATAGGTCAAAAACACAGCGTTAAGGTCAGCAAAAAGGACTGGATCATCACGGAACACACCCATGAGGCCATTGTCACGCAAGAAGAATTTGATCGGGCGCAGGCCGCTCTGAAAGAGTATGTGGAGCGGAACGTCTCTTCTGCCTACCGGCCTTTGCGAAAAAAAGTTCGGTGTGGTATCTGTGGCCTTGCCATGATGCGGGTAGAAACAAAGAACCCTTACTTTTTTTGCCGCGCTTCAAAGTGGACGGATGCAAGTCCCTGTGCAGAGGTACAAATATCAGAGCATGATCTTTGGGAAATTATTCTGAATGGCATCCATCTGCGGGCGGCTCTTGCGGTCGATGCTTCGTTGGTTTGGGATGCACAGCATCACCAGGATAAAAGAGATCCCCATGCTATCCTCAAACAGATAAGTAATCTCCGGGATGCACTTGACCAGCAAAAGCATCTGACAGACCAAATTTATGAGTCGTTTGCTTTGGGAGAGATTGACAAGACAAAGTATATCTCTCAAAGGGCCAGTATCAAAGAAGTCATCAATGGTTTGTCCGATAAGATTGCTTTATTGAAAGCAGAGTTAGAATCCAGCAGTGATGGAGTTCGGTTGCAGAACCCCTTTGTAGATGCTTTTAAGAAGTACACTGCCGTTCAGGAACTCACGGATGAAGTTGTTGCAGATGTCTTGACTGTGATTCACATTTTCCCGGATCATAGAGTAGAAATTGAGTGGAACTATCAGGATGAGCTACAGGCACTTATTACTGCTGGGTATTTAGGAGGTGATTGGAATGGAGCAGAAAAGAGCGTGGATTTATTGCAGAGTTGCGTACCCTGATGCCCATGCACTGGCAGTTCAGCAGACCACTTTAGAGGATTATGCTGAACAGCATGGCTTTGAGATTGTGGGAACTACCGCTGAACAGGCCAGTGGGTTTGACTTTTTCCGTAGGGGGCTGTCCGAAGTTTCCAACGCAGTAGCTACTGGTAAAGTTGATGTTCTGCTGATGGCAGACCTCTCCCGCCTTGGGCGAGATGTTGTAAAGGGAGACGCTTATCTGCGCTGGCTCGAAGATCAATTTGTGGAAGTGATTTGTGCTGATGGTACAGTCGCACAGACCACGACAGAGATACTGTACCAACTAATGAGAGCAAGCAGAGAATGAGATAACTCCTCATTATTAGGATGTAGACAGTTGGCGCGCTCAAAACACTGTATATCTCCTTCGACATTACTCCATGTAAAAGCTCCCCAATTCTTGCTTATTCACAAAATGTTTACAAAAAACTATGGGTCCATGCTTGACAGGAGCGAATGAGAAATACATTGGCGATGCCCTGCTGCAAAAGACCTACGTCACCGACTGCATCAGCAAACAGGTCAAAAAGAATACCGGAGACCGAACAATGTACTATGTGGAGAACAACCATCCGGCGATCATTCCAAGGGAGCTGTTCCAGAGAGTGCAGGAGGAATTGACCCGGAGGGCCAGCAAGCGGAAGGTGATGCAGAAAACAGGAAAGACCGAGCAGGGCAAGTACTCCGCCAAATATGCCCTGTCGGAGCTGCTGGTATGTGGAGAGTGCGGTACGCCCTACAAACGATGCACTTGGGCGAGAAACGGCAAAAAGCGGATCGTCTGGCGGTGCATCTCCCGGCTGGAATTCGGCACGAGATACTGCCACAACTCCCCTACGCTGGACGAGGACAGGCTCCACCGGGCCATCGTGGCCGCACTGAACGAATACGGCGCCATCCGGGACGAGGTCAGGGCCGATGTTCTGGAACTGGCGGAACTGGCCCAGAGCGACGGTGAGGACGGCGGCATGAGTCTCCTGGACCTGCGGCAGAAGCTGGATACCCTGACTGCGGAACAGGCAGCCTTGGTGGACAAGATCTTGGAAACCAAAGATGACTCGGAACTGAACGCCCAGCTCGAAGCGGTGACGGTGGAGAAGCAGAGCGTCCTGGATCAGATTGCAGCCTGCCAACAGGATGAGGAGCAGCAGGCCGCCCAAGCCTCCAGGCGGCAGGAGATGGAGGCTTGGCTGGACCGGCAGCCCATGGCTTCACGGAGTACGATGACACCCTCACCCGCAGGTTTGTAGAGCGGATCACTGTGGTGGACGCCGAGACCATTCAGGTCAAGATCAGAGATGCGGACGTTGTGATCGATGGGAAACTATGCTAAAATAATACATGGAGGAATATAGCATGGCAATTTTCATAACAGGCGATACACACGGAGATTTTACTCGCTTCAAGAAGAAAATTTTCTATGAGCAGGCGGAGTTGACCAAGGATGACTGCGTTATGATCGCCGGCGACTTTGGAGGCATCTGGGACGGCAGCGCGGAAGAACGCCACTGGCTGGACTGGCTGGAGGCAAAGCCCTTTACTGCCCTGTTCGTCTCCGGCAATCACGAGAACTTCGATATGCTGGCCGAGTTCCCGATTGAGGACTGGCACGGCGGCAAAGTACAGCGTATCCGCCCCTCGGTGATCCACCTGATGCGGGGTCAGATCTTCGACATCCAGGGAAAGACCTTCTTTACCATGGGTGGGGCCAGCAGCCACGATATCCGGGACGGCATTTTGGAGCCAGATGATCCGCTGCTTAAGAAGAAATGCCGGAGGCTGGATGCCAGCGGAGCGCTGTACCGGGTAAACCACCGTTCCTGGTGGAAAGAGGAGCTGCCCAACGAGGAGGAGTACCAGACCGCCAGGGCCAACCTGGATAGAGCGGGCTGGGCGGTGGACTACATCATCAGCCACTGCTGTCCCACCTCGGTGCAGGACGAACTGAGCGGCGGATTTTACAAAGCCGATGCCCTGACAGATTTTCTAGAGGAAGTGTCCCAGCGGTGCCGGTTCAAATATCAGTTTTTTGGACACTACCACACCAACCGGGTCATACGAGAAAAATATGTTCTGCTGTATGAGCAGATCATCAAATTAAACCTGTGAAAAGCGTCCGGCAGGGCGGGAGAGCGATATGCTCCCACCTTGCCGGACGCTTTTCCATTAAAGCACCGCATATAGATAATATCGCTGAAACCATTGCAGCGCAATAGATACGAGGTTGCATCTTTTTTGTCAACGAAAGACAGCTTTGGCAGACAGTATAGATGCCGTGGGATTTCAGCCCACGGCATCTATACTGTTTTCGGTAATTTGACACTTCGAAAACCAGCAAGTCCGGCGACAGATGCCAATCACGCGAGGGTGGGATTTGAATCCCCTGATTTCAGCATACTCGACCTCTCCAGCAGGCAGGAGTCCTTTTTTAGCGAAGTGTATTCCTGTTGCTGAAGGATATCCTGCGATAGTGAACGGGGTTTTTCAGGTTCTCTGTTTTGCACATAATTTGAGAAGTGATTTTTCAATCATATCCGTCCGGCGCCCATTTTGAACATGACCACTCATCCGGCGGCTGTCCGGGCGCTGCTTCCTCTACATGGTGCAGTGGCTCGGCCCTGTACAGAAGGACGATCACTCCGCGATACGGCGGGATGCCGGTTCTGCGTTTTTGGCGGGAGGCAGCAGCTGTGTGATCCGGTGGTGGCGGCGGGACGGGATGCGGGGACCTCCGGAGGAGATTGCCGTCTTGATAATCGATTTTTGCGAGGGCATTGCGGGAAAATTTCCTGGTCTTGCATACTGACAGCTGCGGTTAATGTGCTGCGGGGAATACGGCGTGCCGTATTCCCCGCATTGCTTATACAAATATGTGCTCTCTCAGAAGCTGGTCCAGCCCCGGTCGCAGGTGATGACCGCGCCGTTGACAAAGGCGGACTCGTCGCTGGCCAGGAACAGCGCCGTGTTGGCGATGTCCTCCGGCATCCCCATTTCAGGAGAGTGGGCCAGCAGAGCGCTGGTGCGGCCAAACCCGAACTCATTGGCGGGAGGCATCACCAGGGGAATATCCGTCAGCACGCCGCCGGGGGCGATGGCGTTGCATCGGATGCCATGCTCCTCGTACATGAAGACGGTGTTCCGGGTGGCCGCCCACAGCGCCGCCTTGGAGGCGCAGTAAGCCACGCCGGCGGTCTGATGGACTGCGCCAACGGAGGTGATGTTGATGATATTGCCCTGCTCCTCCCCCTGGGCGATGAAGGTCTGCACTGCCTTGCGCATGGCGTAGATGGGACCGTAGGTGTTCACCCGAAACAGCTCGTGGAGCATCCCGTCAGACACGTCGCCTACTGCGGTGTTGTCGTCCATAATGCCCGCATTGTTCACCAGCACATCCAGGCGGCCAAATTCCTTCACCGCCAGGTCGATCATCTTCACGCTGGTCTCCGGATCGCCCATGTCGCCCTGACAGGGGATCACTTTACCGGGAGCGTCCTTCAGGGACTCCGCCAGCTCCTGGAGGCGGTCCAGCCGCCGGGCCACGGCAATGATACCGGCGCCCTCACGGGCAAACCGCTCCACGATGGCCCAGCCCATACCGGCGGATGCGCCGGTCACTACAATAGACTTATTCTCAAGACGCATGATCCTTCCTCCTTACAGCCAGCACTTCCCGGTGATGACGGCGGGGGAGTCGTTGCTGCCCACCGTGACACGCTCCCCAACCACCGCCTTCTTCGCCTCAATGACCGCGAAGCCGATATTCTTCTCCACAGTATACCCGTAGATCGCCGCCCGCACGAACCCGCAGGGCACGCCGTAGCGGTAGACGGTCTCCTTCTGGGCGATGTCTTCGTAGGATTCCGCCAGATATTCCAGGCCCACCAGCCTGTACCTGGGGCCGTCCTCTTTGGCTTTGACCAGGGCCTCCTTGCCGATAAAATCTTTGTCCAGGCTGACGGACCAGTCCAGGCCGCACTCATAAGGGGTCAGACCATACATATCCTGCCGCAGAGCAAAGCCTTTTTCCACCGGCAGACTGCGGACATAGACTTCCAGGACGGTCAGCTCGGGGGCGCTGAACTTCTCGCAGGCGGCCCGGATGGCATCCTCCACCGCCTGGGTATCCTCGATCCTGCAATAGACCTCGTAGCCCAGCTCACCGGTAAAACCGGAGCGGTGGATATGAACGGCAATGTCCCCAATTTGATTGTCCGCCACGGCAAAGCGCTTCAACTCATCCACCGGCGCGGCCAGCAGGCTGTTCATGATCTCCAGGGACCTGGGCCCCTGGACGGCGTACATATCGACGTTTTTTGTGATGTCCTCACAGGAAACCGCCGCCCCGTCCTTATGGGCGTCCGCCCACTTGATGAACTGGGGAGCGTACAGAGTGGAGACCCGGTAGCAGTCCTCCTCCATGTGCATAACGATTGTGTCATCGATGATCTTCCCATCCTCGTTGAGCATGGTGGTATATTTTGTCCGTCCCACGGGGGTCCTGGTGATGGCCCCTACAAAAAGACGATCCAGGAACTTCTCCGCATCCTTCCCCCTGACCTCTACCAGATCATGGGTCCAGCGGTACCAGCCGGCGTTCTCCCGAACGGCCTGATGCTGCGCCCGGGCAGCTTTATCATTCTTGAATAACATTTCTGCGCCCTCCCTTCTCAAATCATCCGTTTGTCGATCCTGCGGCCCACGTGGATGAACATTTCCTCATCATCCCTGCCCTCGAACCAGCAGGACCACTCCGCCGAGACCATGGTCTTGACCATATTGTGCCACAGCGCCTCGTAGCCCATGGTCAGCTCGTCGATGGGGGCCATAGGGAAGCGGCCATTGAAGGTCTCGGTGTCCACCTTGATGACCACCTCGTCCCTGGTAAACCGCTCCAGCTCGCAGGGGACCAGCTGGCAGTCCAGTACGTTCTTGATGTATCCGCCCATAAGCCGGGGGTCGTTCTTCCCGATCTCGTGGGGCACGCCCAGCCAGGCGCGCAGCCCCTCCACGGCAAAGGGTTCGATGAAGGCGTTCTTTCCGGCGGTGGAGAAGACGATCTTGAAGATGCGCTCAAACTCCTCCTCGCTCTCCGCCATGTCACGGATGGCAATCAACGGGAAGGCGACGCACCAGACCCAGCCCTTCTCCATGCACCAGCGGTAGGCCCACTCAAAGCTCTTCTCCTCGCCGAAGGCCTGACTGTAGCAGTCGTTGCGGTGGATCTGTCCCTCCCGGACCATCCGTTCCCGGGGCGTATTGTGGACCGGGTCCACGGGCTGCTGCATGTGGTCCATCCAGCCCTGCCTGTCAAGGCCGTACCTGTCCCGGCGCTCCGCCACCACACGGCAATGGCAGTCGCCGCAGCCCCGGGCCTCGCACATGTTCAGGGCCACGACGTTCTCCCCGTTGTTGGCCAGGTCGAAGTTGGCGGTGAACATGGCGGTGGTCATGTTGCACAGCTCCGCGCCCACGATGTCCCAGGGACAGGTGTCCAGCTCCTTCTCCACCCGGTCGTGGGTGAACTGGATGACCCGGCCCGCCATGTTCTCGTACTCATCCCCGGAATCGCCGAAGATGCCGCCCAGCCACGCGTCCTTCCTGCAGAACTCGGGAATGTTCCACTCGTCAAAGAAGTCCCTGAGATATTCGTCGCTGCATGCGGCCATGTTCATCATGTAGGAAATGTCGCAGATCGCGCTGGTGCGCTTCTCAAAATCCGGCTCCAGGATGCGCATCACCTGGAACACGTTGGCGCAGAAAGACGCGATCTGCCGCACGGCGTAGTCGTACGCCTCCTTCTCCGGGATCAGCTTCCCCCAGACGGTCTCCACACATCTCCTGCTCTCCTGTCTGTCCAATAGTGCCATAGTCGTTCCTCCTCCATTCGATTCAACAGCAGCGCCATTGATGCTTCCATTATAGGAGACGGCGATCTTCCCGGAAAGGCCGCAAAGCGGCAGGATTTTCTCCCCTCTCACCCGCCATACGGACGGGTGGATTTTGTCTGCTTTGCACCAACAGGCCCTGGAGCGGGCAGGGGCAGTTGGGCAGATTGTAAAACCACCCCTCAATCCGATGGGGTCAGAACGACAAAATCCGCATCTTTTGTCGGGTGCGGGATTTGGCGTTTTTCACAGCCTGCCCTTGTTTTCAAAAAAGTTTATGGTACAATAGCACTATACACAGTGGAACATTTGCTGTGAGAGGCAGGACAGTCATGAAGCTGAACATTGAGATCGTTTTTGACGCTTTGAGCCGGAAGATCCCCGCCCAACTGCGGGGCGTCCGGGAAAAGAGCCTGCATCTGGGCCGTCCGGAGTATTACCTGGGACCGGAGCGGGTCTTTCGTGCAGGCAGATTTTACGTGCTGCGGAGCGAACAGCTCCCCCAGCGGCCCGTCATCGAAAAAGGGGCGGCGATCCTCTGTATCGGCCAAAGCATGTACCTGCCCTATTACCTGGAGCATTGCGGCGTGATCCAGATCACGGGCAAGACGGAACTGCCGCTGGTCTTCAACCTCTTGACGGAGATATACAACAGATACGACGCCTGGAGCGAAGAGCTGCAAAATATACTGAACGCCAGCGGGCAGATTTGGGAAATGGTGCTGTGCAGCCAGAAAATATTCGACAACCCCATTCTGGTCCTGGACGCCAATTTTCATTTTCTGGTACACAGCGATTACGACGGCATCGATCTGGCGGAGTGGGAGAAAAGGCTGCTGCGCCACCCGTCCGAGGGCGACCTCCCGTTGCCGCTGCTGAATGCGTTTCTGGAGCATGGAGAACTGTCCACGGAGAAGACAGAGGCTATGCTCATCAACATCCTGGACAGCAGCACCCTGTGCGTCAACCTGTTCCAGGATAAGGTCTACAGCGGCTGTCTGATCGTGGATTACCGCAGGAGGGCGCATCTGCCCTCGGATGATATGCTGGCGGTGTATCTGGCCCGGATGATCGAACTGGCGCTCCGGAAGTACACCTCCACAGAGGCCGGAGGCCGCAGTTCGCTCCGCGCTGTTTTGCAGGGACTGGTCAACGGGCTGGACAGCATGGAGCAGAAATGGGTGCTGGAGGGCCGGCAGAGCGGGGCGGAATATATCTGCACCAAGACGCAGTTCAGCCGCCGCCTGGCGCAGTTGCCGGTGGGCTATATGTGCAGCGTGGTGGAAAAGGCGTTTCCCAACAGCACGGCCTTCGAGCAGGAGGGGGCCATCGTGTGCTTCATCGAAACGGGCGCGCTGGCGGAGACGGGGAAAAGCTGTTTCCAGGTATTCCAGGAATATGCGGCCCATGTGTTCGCCTCCCTGAACTTCGACATCGGCATCAGCGACCCCTTTCAGGATATCTTCAGCGCCCAGCTCTACTATCTGCAGGCCTGCTCCGCCCTGGAAAACGGCAGGATCTTCGCTCCGGGACAGCATGTCTATCTCTTCCAGGACTACGCCCTGACGGAGCTGATCGTCAATGCCCTGGGACGCTTCCCGATAGAGATGTATTACTCCGACGGCTTCCGCAGTCTGATAGAACACGACGCCTCGTCCAGCGTCAGCTATATCGAGACCCTGCGCACTTATCTGGACAAAAATATGAGCGTTACCAAAACGACCGCCAGCCTGTATATTAACCGCAGCACTCTGCTGGAGCGCATTGCCCGCATCAAACGGGAGCTTGGCGTGGACCTGCAGGACGCCGGCGAGCGGTTGCGGCTGCAAATTCTGCTGAAAGCCCTGCAGATCCAGGAAACGATGCAGGGCAGGCCGACATGAAAAAACAGCTTCCCACATACCTGCGTGGGAAGCTGTTTTCTCGTCATACGCGCGTGTTCCGATTACTCGCCCAGGGCCTTCAGCGCGGCGTCGATCTCCTCCACCTGCTCCGGGCTCAGGCCCGCCTGGGGGAAGGACGCCAGCTTGCGGAAGGTCAGGCCGCCCACCAGCTTCATCTGGGGGTTGGTCTTGAAGCCGGGGCTGAATTTTTCCAGCAGGTCGGCGGCTGCCGCGTTCTTCATCAGCTCTTTTACTTTGGTGTCAACAGATACTGCCATTTGTTTTTCCTCCTCATCATTGTGTGCCGGATGTACTCCGCAGCTTTATTGTAGCGTTTTTTGAAAATACTGCCTAGACCACAAAGCGTCCGAAATATCAGAGGGCAAACCGGACAGGGCGCGGGGCGGAGGATTCCTGAAAATCTGATTGACTTTCGCCTTTCTCCGTGGTACAGTAGAATAAATCAAAGAATTACCGCCGGGTAACGTCTGTTTCCATTCCGTCAGGCCATAGCAGGAATGGAGCCAGACGATTTTTTGTCAGGAGATACATGATATGTTTCGAGAGATGCGCCGAAAAAAGCAGGCTCTGAGCCCGGAAGAATGCGCCGCCGTTTTGCGGCGGGGGACAAACGGGGTGCTGGCCCTTTCGGGTGACGGCGGTTACCCCTACGCGGTTCCGCTCAGCTATGTATTTGACGGTGAACGGATCTGTTTTCACTGCGCCAGGGCAGGCCATAAACTGGATGCCATCCGGCGGGATGAGAGAGCGTCGCTGTGCGTGATCGACCAGGACCAGATCGTTCCGGAAGAATATACGACTTATTTCAGAAGCGTGATCGTGTTTGGTACGATCCGTATTTTGGAAGATGCCGCTGAAAAACGGTCCGCTATTGAGAAGCTGGCAGTCAAATACGCGCCGGACGACCCTGCCGGACACCGCGGCCAGATGATCGACAGAGACTGGACTCCGCTGTGCATATTGGAAATGACGATTGCACACATGACCGGGAAAGAAGCGGTAGAACTGGTCAGAGCAAAAACGATTGCAAACAGAAGCGATGAATAAAATAGACCCGCCGGGGTGTCATCCCTCTGCGGAGCAGGCCAGCGTTACACAAGCGCTGGCCTGCTCCGTTTTTCAGGGGGTATTGTCCGTGTATCAGGGAACCGCAAAAACACTGTTTGTCAAATATGCCATTCCGCAGATGATCGGCCTGCTTTTCAACCCGGCCGGAATTTTTGACTGCATTGTCCATTGCGGTCTCAGCCGGGGCGGGCGTCCTCATTTCCGGACACATTGGCCGGGGAGAGAGGGAGGATGCGCTCAACGTGTTCAATACCATCGTGCGCTTTACGCTGGACCTGGTCCTGCCGGCGGCTGTATTGGGCAATTTGTTCACCCACCCTCTGGCGGAGATGTTGGGAACTGCGCCGCAGATCCATACGGAAGCGGTTCGGTATATGCGTTACATTGTGTCTCTGCCGCCGTTGCGCTGTTTGAGGGGCTGTACCAACAGGCGAAGCGCGCAGATTGACGGGAAAGATTTTTGACGGGCAGGGAAGGAAAGCGCAGGAATCCTGACGGATTTCAGGCTTTTCTCACGCAGTCCGGACGGTAAGTTTTCCGTCAGGATGTCTGCTCCCGCCTGTTGGTACAGCTTCTGATAAAAACACCGGCATCTCTCCTGCACGCGACGCTGTCAACTGCGCCTCTTCTGCATATTCTGATAATAGAACAGTCTCCGTAAGGAGTGTTGATCGTTAGGAGTATTTGCTATGAACCCGTTTTTGTCTTGCGGTAATTCCCAAATCCACCTTCTTTCCATCCTGCACCAGAGGCCGCAAGCGGCGGCGCGTATCGCAGGCAGCAAAAGCTATCCTGATATTTCGGGAAAAGTACGATTTTATCAAACCGGAGCAGGCGTGATTATTTGGGCCGAAATCAACGGCCTGCCCTGTTCCGAAGATCCATGCCATGGGCAAATTTTTGGTTTTCACATTCACGGGGGATCTGAGTGCGAGGGCAATATGGAAGATCCGTTTGCGGACGCCATGTCGCATTATAATCCAAGCGGCTGTGAGCATCCCCACCATGCGGGCGATCTGCCGCCACTGTTCGGAAACAATGGATTTGCATTCTCCATGTTTCTTACAAACCGTTTTTCCATAAACGGGGTGACTGGCAGGACGATTCTCATCCACAGCCAACCTGATGATTTTACAACCCCGCCATCCGGTAACTCCGGTACGAAAATTGCCTGTGGAGTGATCCGCAGGGTAGTGGGTTCCTGCATGCGGTAACTGTTGCAGCGCAGCGGTTATGTGGCTGCGTCTTTTTGTCAGCACCAGAGAACTTATGATAATCCGAACGCGATCCCTCCAGGCGGGGGACGGGTTCGGATTTATCATTTCTATCGAAAATATTATGTGGTTGAAGAACAGGGGCGCACCTTGCAAAAGGTGCGCCTCCTACAAAGGGTAACCCTGTCGCACAGAACATGGTAAAAGCCTTGTGACCGTTGGGCCACAAGGCTTTTCTCTGGTGCGCGAGGCGGGACTTGAACCCGCACGCCCGTAATGAGCACTAGAACCTGAATCTAGCGAGTCTGCCAATTCCACCACTCGCGCGCATCTGTTCTGCTTTTCGGGGCTCTGAAAGAGAAATGGTGCGAGTGACGGGACTTGAACCCGTACGTCTGTTGACACACGCCCCTCAAACGTGCCTGTCTACCAGTTCCAGCACACTCGCGTCTCTCTTTGGGAAACCCGCAACGATTATTATAGCGGCTCCACCTCGTTTTGTCAACAGAAATTTCGCGGAACTTTCCACTTTTTTCTTTTCAGAGCGTGACAACCGCGCCCATATGTGTTACACTACCCCTGGTTGCCAGTGGAAAACACGGAAAAGAGAGTGTGTTATGGAAATGATTACCCGGCGGCTGGTCCGCTCCCTGCTGCCGCCCCGGGACCCGCTGGGGCATAAGGGGACCTTCGGCAGAGTCTATGTCTGTGGCGGCTGCGTGGGCTATACCGGCGCGCCGGTGTACGCCGGTGAGGCCGCCGTCCGGACGGGCAGCGGCCTGGTGACCGTGGGCGTGCCCGGTGAAATCTATCCTGTTGCCGCGGCGCGGTGCGGCGGTGCAATGGTGCAGCCCCTTCCCGCGGACAGGGACGCGCTGCTGGAGCGGATGGAGCGCTGCGACGCGTCGCTGATCGGTCCCGGCCTGGGCCGGGCGCGGGAGACAGAGGAGACGGTCCTGACCCTGCTTCGGGGTCTGTCCCGTCCGGTGGTGCTGGACGCAGACGGCATAAACGCCGTTTCCGCGCATATTCATGTATTGGATGACCGGCGGGGCGTCACGGTGATTACCCCCCACGAGGGGGAGTTTGCCCGTCTTGACGGCGGCTTCATCCCCGGTAAAAGCAGCCGAACCCGGGCAGCGGCGGATTTTGCCCGGCAGCATGGGTGCGTCACCGTCCTGAAGGGGCCCGGCACCATTGTCGCCGGGCCCGACGGCCGGGTCCTGCGCAATTCCACCGGCGGCAGCGGCCTGGCAAAGGGCGGCAGCGGCGATATTCTGGCGGGGATGATCCTCTCTCTGCTGGGGCAGGGGGCGGGACCGCTGGAGGCCGCCGTCTGCGCCGTGTGGCTTCACGGCCGGGCCGGGGACCTGGCGGAGGCGGCGCTGACCGCCTATGCCATGACGCCGCTGGATCTGCTGGACCGGCTGCCCGCCGCGTTCAAAGAATTGGAACAGTAAAAAGGAGGAGTCCCCCGTGCGAAAAGCGCTGCTTTTTGCACCAATGCTGATGCTCCTGCTCACCGCCTGCGGCGGCGGAGAGGAGAAAGTGGATCCGGCGGCGGAGCTGCAAACCCAATACGCCGCCCTGGCCTCCGCCACCATGGAGGCGGACGTCGTCTGCCACTATGGCGACGAGGTGCGGACCTATACGCTGCTGTGCGCGTATACGCCCGGAGAGAGCACCGTTACCGTCCTTTCCCCCGCCAATCTCTCCGGCATTTCCGCCACAGTGGCGGATGGAAAGCTGCATCTCAGCTACGAGGACGTCTCTCTGGACGCCGGGGGCTACTCTGCGGCGGCCATTTCCCCGGTGGCGGCGCTGCCCCGGCTCATGGCGGCGGCGGGGAGCGGCTACATCACCCAGCAGAGCGAGGAGCCGGTAGGGGAGAGGAATTGCCTGCGGCTGGCCTGCGATCTGCCGGATGAGGAGGGCGTGGTATATACCACCTGGTTTGACCGGGAGACCCTGCTGCCCCTCCGCAGTGAAATCTCAACGGACGGAACGCTGATGTTCGAGGTTGCCTGGAACCGCTTTGAGGTGACCGGCGCGGCGTCTCCCGGCGGGGAGGAAAACACGCCGTCCCCACAGGAGGAGACGGACCCGGCGGACACGCCGGAGGACACACCCGCCGATGAACCGGCGGCCCCCGGCGGCGAGCCGGAGCCGGCGGACCCCGCGGCTCAGACCTGGAGTCCGGAGGAGGAGGCCGCGGCCTACGCCGGGGCGGAGGAATAGACCGCCCGCTGCAAAAGATGAAGGGAAGAGACGAAAAGAGAGATGGAAAGCACGCTGAAGCGAACCTGGGCGGAGATTGACCTGGACGCCCTGGCCCATAACTACAGGGTCCTTTGCAGCCGGATGGGGCCAGGTTCCCGGTTCCTGGGCGTGGTGAAGGCGGACGCCTACGGCCACGGCGCGATCCAGGTTGCCAGGACGCTGGAGGAGCTGGGCGCGGCCTGCCTGGCCGTGTCCAGTCTGGACGAGGCGCGGGAGCTGCGCAGCGCGGGCGTCCGCCTGCCGGTCCTGCAGCTGGGCATAACGCCGCCGGAGCAGACGGACCAGCTTCTGGAGCTCGGGGTGACCCAGACGGTCTGGAGCGAGGAGGCCGCCATGGCCTTCTCCCGGGAGGCGGTCAGGCTGGGAAAACGGATAAAGGTCCACATCAAGCTGGACACCGGCATGTCCCGGCTGGGCTTCCCCTGCGACGAGGCCCGCTTTGCACAGTCTGCGGAGGCCGTCACGCGGAGCTGCGCCCTGCCGGGGCTGGAGGCGGAGGGGATCTTTACCCATTTTTCCGTGTCCGACGAGGATGATCCGGACAGCCGGGCCTATACCCTCCTCCAGTATGAGCGTTTCACCACAATGATCCGCGCCCTGGAATCCCGGGGCGTCCGCTTTGCCCTGCGTCACTGCGCCAACAGCGGCGCAGTGGCGGGCTATCCCCGGTTCGGCGGCGATCTGTTCCGCGCCGGCATCCTGTCCTATGGTGCGGGGGAGCAGGCGGAGGCGCTGGGCCTGCGTCCGGTCATGGCGCTGAAGACCGTGGTGGGCGCGGTGCGGGAGCTGCCGCCGGACGCCGCCGTCAGCTATGGCCGCATTTACCGGACCACGGGGCCCTGCCGGGTGGGCGTGCTGCCCATTGGCTACGCTGACGGCCTCCACCGGTCCCTGTCCAACTGCTGGCGGGTCTGGACTCCTTACGGCACGGCCCCCATCCTGGGACGGATCTGTATGGACATGTGCATGGTAAACCTGACCGCCCTCCCACAGCTGCGGGAGGGCGGCGAGGTGGAGGTCTACGGTCCCCACAATTCCGTCAACGAGGCCGCCCGTCTGGCGGGGACCATTGCCTACGAGCTGACCTGCGCGGTGAGCAGGCGGGTGGCGCGGGTGTACCGCCGGGGCGGCCGGGAGGTCGCCAGAGAGCTGCTGCTGCGGTGATGACAGACGAAGGGAAATATGGTTTCTCCTCCCACAGCTCCATATTCAGGCTGCCGCTTGTCGCAGGGACGCAATAGCCGGCATGGACGCTTTCGCTGAGACAGGCGGAGCTCTCCTGCACCACCAGTCCCCCCATTCCGCTCCGGAATGGGGGGATTAAATCATTCCGGCTGACGTACTCCGTCAGAAGTTCCGCGCCGGGCAGCCGCTACTCCAGCGGCGGCACGTCCGCCGTGTACGCCTGCCAGGCCGGGGACAGCAGGGCGTTGAGGTCCTCCAGGGACCGCAGGGTGTCATAGCTGGATTCACCGAATCCCGCGTTGAAGTACGCGGCCAGGGCCCGGCAGAACTCCTGCGCATCCGCTTCGGTATGCCGGGCCAGAAGATCGTTCAATCCCGCCAGCTCCTCCGCCGGACGCTGGCATATATACGCGGGCAGCAAATAGTCGTGGCTCCATCCCTCCGTCAGGAAGAACAGGTCCGCCAGCTCCTCCAGGGAAGCCTTTTCCAATGAGTTTTCCAGTCCGGACGACATAGACCAGCCGGACAGATTTACGCTATACCCGCCGGTGCCATAGTCCGCGATGTACCAGTTCCCGGCGGAATTTTTTTCCACCATAATCTCCCGCGCCCAGTTGAAATATCCGGCATAGGGCCCCTCCGCGACGGCTTCATCCAGCCCGGAACCCGCCTGCCACTGCATATGGCTGGGGTCGTCCAGCCGGAGGGCGAAATTTCCCCAGAAGCAGAAATTCGGCTCCTCCCCCTTGTAGATGTCGATTACTTTCACGCTCTCCACCTGGAAGTCCAGGGGCTTCCAGGCCAGCCAGTCCGGCGTGTTCCGGTACCGTTCCGCCACGCTCTCCGCCAGCACTGCCGCCGCTTCTTCCGGGGACAGGCTCCCATCCGCCGTTCCGTCCCAGGCGGAGGAACTAAAAGCATTGTCGGGAATGGTCAACATGAAAGAGAACAGGCTGTACATCAGATGCGGGTCCGGGTCCTCCGGCGTCTCCGGGTCCCATACGTGGGCGTACCGGGTCTCGCCGTCCATGGTCAGCGCCGCCATGTCGTCCCCGGAGCGGCACCGGAGGGAGGTCTCCCCGTCCGCGCTGATGAGGGTGAGGACCGTGCCGGGGTCCTCCAGGGCCAGCCACTCGGATTCCTCCGCCTCCGTCCAATGGTAGGACAGTGTGAGATAGTTGCCCACAAAGGCCACGTTGTAGCCGTTTTCCCCGGTGATGTGGAACCCGTCGGTCCGGCCGTCATGCTCCACTCTGGCGGTGAAGTCATAGTCCCGGCTGTCCTGGGCGGTTTCCTGTACGATGCGCCGGTACAGGATCTCCGCATAGGTATTCAGGAAGGAGAAGGGCTCCAGACCGTTGCGGGAGATGAAGTCCGAGAGTATGACGCCTGCCCGGGCCTTCAGCCGCTGCCGGGTTTCATAGCGCTTTTGGGTGTCGATCCCGTGACTTTCGTAGTTATAATCCAGAGCCTCCGCAGAGGTATACATATAGTAATTGCCGGCGCTGTCCGTGGCGAAAGGCCTGGGTCCGACGCTGCCATGGGCCAGATATTCCTCATACTCGGCCGGGGTAGAACGGCTGATCCCGAACAGGTAGCCCCCGCCTTCAAAGTTCCGGTCCTCCAGCGCTTCCACGTAGCTCTCTTTTTCAAAGAAGGCCGCCAGATTACCCCAGAAGGGCGCGTCTTCGATCCCTCCGGTAACGACCTCCATCTGCTCCGCCATATCCTCCGGGACCGCCAGGGTCAGCCCGCCGTCCAGCTCACAGAGCACCGGCGGTCCGCTGTCTTCTTTCCGGGGCTCCTCCTCCGGCGGCGTGTCCGGCGCGTCGGGCGACACCGTCTTCACGTCATTGACCAGGGAGCAGGCCCCGATTACCGCCGCCAGCGCCAGGGACAGAAAGATAACCATGGGCCCGGATTTTCTGTATTTCACGATGCAGTACAACCTCTCCTTCAGCTGCTTTTTCTCCTCGCACAGCGTCACCGCCAGGGAGCCCAGCCCACGGGGGGCGTGAGCGGCCAGCTCCAGCAGCGTCTCGCCGTAGTGCCGCCGCGCCGGAGCGTCCATGCCCGCCATTACCGCCTCGTCGCAGGACAGCTCGCAGCACCGTCCGATCTCCCGGCGCACCAGCAGCATCACCGGGTTGAACCAGTGCAGGCTGGTCACCGCCGCCGCGAACCACTTGAAAAGCAGATCATGCCGCCCCACGTGGATCAGCTCGTGGGACAGGATGTCCCGCAGCCGCGCTTCGTCCGTCACCCCCGCCGGGAGGACGATCACCGGCCGGAACGCTCCCAGCAGCAGCGGCGAGCGGACCGCCGGGCTCTCTGTCAGCTCCACCCGGACCCCGGGGTTCAGGGCGCGGAGCGCCGCCTCCGCCTCCGGTGCGGCCGGTCCGGCGGACCGGCGCACCATCCGGGAGGCCCGCCGGTACCCCAGCAGGAACCATCCGGCGCTGACCGCCGCGCCCGCGGCCCATACCGCCGCCCAGAATCCGGGCTCCCGGCTCCAGTCCGGGGAATCCGGGGGCAGGGGGGCGTCCGGAGCCTCCGGCGGGTCCGGCGCGTCCGGAAGAGGAGACGCGGGCAGGTATGTCCCGCCCTCCGTGTGCGCCGGCTCCGGCGCAGGCCTGGGGTCCTCCTCGCTGTCCCGGAGCTCCGGGATGCCGGGGGCCGCCGGAACGGCGGGCGCATCCGGTACGCCGGGGACCTCCGCCGGTACGGGGACGGACAGCCCAATCCCCACCGGCACACACAGCCGCAGCAGCACCAGCAGCCACAGATAATACGCCGCCTTCCGGCTCACCCGGCTCCGCAGCAGGGGCCGCAGCGCCGCCAGCACCGCCGCCAGCAGGGACCCCAGTACGCTCAGACGCAGCAGCGTCTGCAAAAACAGCTCCATCTACTTCTCCTCCTTTTCCCATGTCTCCCGGAAAAACGCCCGCAGCTCGTCCACGTCCCGCTCGTCCAGCTGCTCGCTCTCCACCAGGGCGGCCACCATGGCCCTGGCGCTGCCGGCGTAGAGCTTGTCGATCAGCCGCTGGGTCCGGCAGCGTCCCAGCTGGGAGCGCTCCACCAGAGGACGGTAGTAGTAGACCTCCCGTTTCTCCTGGCCCACCGCGCCCTTCCCGCACAGGCGACGCAGCAGCGTTTTTGCGGTGTCCCCGCTCCAGCCGCAGCGCTCCGCCAGGGCCGCCTTGATCCGCCCCAGGGGCAGCGGCTCCTCCGACGCCCACAGCGCCTCCATGACCTCCAGTTCCGCGTCCGTAATTTTGCTCTCCGTTTCCCACATGACGGTGCTCCTTTCTCTGCAGGGTTACAATTGTTCCCTGCATACAGGTTACAACTGTAACCTGATTTTGTCAAGAGGAAATCTTCACCGCTTCCGGCGGCGAAGGGGAGATTTTTCCTGAACCGGTTTCCGGGCCCCCTGTCCCGGACACTGGGCGCTCCGTAAACCGCCTGCGCTTCTTCTGAGAGACTGGCGCTTGCAGAACTCCGGCCGTCAGGCCGCCGAAGCTTTTGCCACATCTTGACAATCCCGCAGTCAGATGCTACACTCTTTTTAATTGTTTTGCCCAAAAGAGAGAGGAGAGCCGCCATGGAACGAACCGATCCACGCTATCGCCACTTTGTCCAGATCCTGCGGGAGGAGCTGGTCCCCGCCATGGGATGCACGGAGCCCATCGCCATCGCCTATGGCGCGGCCAGAGCGCGGGAGATTCTGGGGAAGCTTCCGGAGCGGATGCTGGTGGAAGCCAGCGGGAACATCATCAAGAATGTGAAAAGCGTCGTGGTCCCCAACACCGGTGGGCTGAAGGGCATCGAGGCGGCGGCCGCCGCCGGAGCCGTGGCCGGGGAGGCAGAGAAGATCCTGGAGGTCATCTCCGCCGTCACGGAGGAGCAGAAGGCCGCCATCCGGGACTATCTGACTTCTCACGAGATTGTGGTGCGCCCGGCGCCGGGGGACGTGGTTTTCGACATCATCCTGACGCTCTGGGCGGGAGGGGACCGGGTACGGCTGCGCATCGCGGATTATCACACCAATATCGTCCTCATTGAGAAAAACGGGGAGACGCTGCTGAAATGCGGCGCGGTGGTGGCCTCCGGCAGCGAAGGCGTGACCCTGACGGACCGGAGCTGCCTGTCGGTGGAGGCCATTGTGGACTTCGCGGACACCGTGGACGTCGAGGACGTGCGGGAGATGGTGGAACGGCAGCTGGACTACAACTGCGCCATTGCCCGTGAGGGCATGGAAAACGACTGGGGGGCCAACATCGGCAGGGTGCTGCGGGAATACTACGGAGAGGACGTGAAGGTCCGGGCCCGGTACATGGCCGCCGCCGGGTCCGACGCCCGGATGAGCGGCTGCGAAAAGCCGGTGATCATTGTCTCCGGCAGCGGCAACCAGGGGCTGACCGCCTCCGTCCCCGTGGCGGTGTACGCCGGGGAGCTGGGGGTGAGCCATGAAAAGCTGCTCCGGGCCGTGACCCTCAGCGACCTGCTGACCATCCACATGAAGACCGGCATCGGACGGCTGAGCGCCTATTGCGGCGCGGTCAGCGCCGGGTGCGCCGCCGGCGGGGCCATCGCCTATCTCCACGGCGGCGGCTGCCGGGAGGTGTCCCACACGGTGGTCAACGCCCTGGCCACCATCTCCGGCATGATCTGCGACGGGGCCAAGCCCTCCTGCGCGGCCAAGATCGCCGCGGCGGTGGATGCGGGGGTGCTGGGGTTCCACATGTTCCGCAGCGGCCAGCAGTTCCGGGGCGGCGAGGGCATCGTCACCAGAGGCGTGGAGGAGACCATCGCCAACATCGGCCGGCTGGGCCGGCTGGGGATGCGGGAGACGGACAGGGAGATCATCCGGATCATGACGGGAGAATAGTGCGGAGCGGCAAAACGGCCCGGACCCTGGCAAGTCCGGGCCGCAGCCCCGCAGAGAGGGATTTTCCACTGCTTTTGCAGTCTCACAGGCACCTCCCCGGACAGCTCCACCCGTCTGGAATTTTCCGAACTGTCCGTAAGAAGTACAGCACAACAGCAGAAGCAGAACAACCGGCGTCCCCGGTGTTTTTCTGACGTGCACTTTCCTTATAAAAAATCCGGTTCCCATATTGCCGCGGGAGAAAAAGTCTGCTATAATATAGAAGCCACAGATATACCTTGCGGCCTTCCGCTTACCGGACGGGGTCGCCATGAGAAGGGATGTGACTACCATCAACAGAGAACGCAAGCGCAGACAGAAGATCCTGATTGCGGACGATTCGGAGATGAACCGCTCCATTCTGGCGGATATGCTGGGGGAGGAGTACGATATTCTGGAGGCCGAAAACGGCGTGGAGGCCGTCAGCGCCATCCAGAAATACCGCATGGAGATCGATCTGGTCCTGCTGGACATCGTAATGCCGGAAATGGACGGCTTCGAGGTCCTGACGGTCATGAACCGGAACAGCTGGATCGAGGATATCCCGGTCATCATGATCTCTGCCGAGACCGCTCCCGCCCATATTGAGCGGGCCTATAATCTGGGGGTGACTGATTTTATCACCCGCCCCTTCAACGCCCTGGTGGTCCACCGCCGGGTGGTCAACACCACGCTGCTGTACGCCAAGCAGAAAAAGCTGGTAAGCATGGTGGCGGACCAGATCTATGAGAAGGAGCGGCAGAACACCCTCATGATCGATATCCTCAGCCACATTGTGGAGTTCCGCAACGGGGAGAGCGGCCAGCACGTGCTGCACATCCGCACCCTGACGGAGCTGTTTCTTCACAGGCTGACGCTGACTACCGACTGCTACCAGCTCTCCCCGATGGACATGAATCTGATCTGTATTGCCTCCGCCCTCCACGACGTGGGCAAGATCGCTATTCCCAGCGAGATTCTCAACAAGCCCGGCCGCTTCACCGATGAAGAGTTCACCATTATGAAAACGCACACCGTCATCGGTTCCGACATGATGGAGGCTGTGCCCATTCACGGCTCCGAGCCCCTCATCAGGGTGGCGCGGGACATCTGCCGCTGGCACCATGAGCGCTGGGACGGTCGGGGCTATCCGGACGGTCTGAAGGGGGATGAGATTCCCATTTCCGCCCAGATCGTGGCTCTGGCGGACGTGTACGACGCGCTGACCAGCCCGCGGGTCTACAAACCCGCCTTTTCCCACGAGAAGGCGGTGGGGATGATCCTCGGCGGGGAGTGCGGCACGTTCAACCCCCTGCTGATGAACATTCTCCGTGAGTCGGCCGGCGAGCTGGCGGAGCGGCTGGAAAACAGCGGAGCCAGCCATACCGCCCAGCTGGAGATGCGCACCGTGGCCCAGGAGATGCACCACTATGAGGAGCTGTCCGCCTCTGAGCGGACTCTCCGGCTGCTGGAGCACGAGCGGATGAAGTACAGCTTCTTTGCCGCCATGAGCCAGGAGATCCAGTTTGAGTACACCGCCGATCCCCCGATGGTCACGCTGAACGCCTGGGGGGCAAACCGCCTTGGACTGAAGGAGGCGGAGATGGACCCGCTGAACAACGAGAAGATCCGCTCCATTATGGGCGGGGAGACTCTGGCCGGTCTGGTCCGGGCCCTGCGCAGTTCCACGCCGGCCCAGCCGGTGGTGAAGTACGAGTGCAAGACCATGAACGACGGAGAATCGCGCTGGTGCCGGATTATCGCCCGCGCCACCTGGAGCGCCGACGAGCCGCCTCAGTACACCGGAGCCATCGGAAAGGCGGTAGACATCCACGATTCGCAGATGAAGATGGCCGCCCTGGAGCGGATGGCCTCCCACGACCCGCTGACGGGGCTGCTCAATCACGCCAGCGCCAGGAAGCGGATTGTCGAGCGGCTGGAGGACAGACCGGACGGGCAGTTCGCCCTGGTCATCTGCGACCTGGATCACTTCAAGTCGGCCAACGACACCTATGGGCACATTTTTGGCGACGAGGTACTGAAATTCCTGGCGGACAAACTGACGGAGAGCATCCGCGGCGCGGACATCGCGGCCCGGGTGGGCGGGGACGAATTCCTGATGTTCCTGGAGTACCGGGGCGAGCTGGAGCCCATCATCTCCCGCATCTACCACACTATTTCCGGCAGTACATATGAACAGTTCCCCATCTCCCTGAGTATGGGAATCGCCCGCACCGAGGTGGTGGGGACCGATTATGATACCCTGTTCCACTCGGCGGATCAGGCCCTCTACCGGGTGAAGCGCTCCGGCCGGGGCCGGTACGATTTCTTCGATGGGCACGTTTATGACACGCTTTCCGTGATCTCGCCCATCGATGGCAGCACAGACGCCGCCGGTCAAAGCGGGACCGGCGAGAAAAAAGGAGAGAACGAGCAATGACCTTGCAGGAATGCTATGCCGCTCTGGAGGGCGACTACGCCGGCGTGACCAGCCGTCTGCCCACGGAACGGATGGTGCAGAAATTTGTATTGAAATTCTTGAATGACAGCAGCTATGACCTGCTGATTCGCTCCATGGAATCGGGGGATTACGCCGAGGCCTTCCGGGCGGCTCATACCATCAAGGGCGTGTGCCAGAATCTGGACTTCACCAGGCTCTACCGGTCCAGCAGCCGGCTGAGCGAGGCGCTGCGCAATGGGCTCAGCCCCGAGGCGCCCGCGCTGGTGGAGCAGGTGAAGGCGGATTACCGGCGGACGGCGGACGCCATCCGGGCCTACCAGGCATCCCTGTAAGACCTGCGCGGCATGGGAGAGAAAGGAGGTTCCGGCAGGTGAACGACAGGCCGAAGAATAAAACGACCCGGTTCCTCACGACCAGCGTGATTCTGGTACTGATTCTGAGCGTGACGGCGTTCTCGTTTCTGGCCCATTTCCTCAACCGCCAGAGCGCCAGCACCATCCGTCAGGTCAGCCGCATGTATATGTCGGGCCTGAGCGACCAGATCGCCCGGCACTTTGAGACCACCATCGGTCTGCGGCTGGCCCAGATGGAGGCGCTGGCAAAGGACATCCAGCCGGAGCGCATCCATGAGGACGCCGCCCAGCGGGAGGAGCTGATTGCCAACGCCAGGGCCAGAGAGTTCAGCTATCTGGGATTTTACCGGGTGGACGGAGAGTTTGAGATGCTCTATGGCTCGCCGCTGACGGTGACGGATCCGGGGCCCTTTATGGACTCGCTGCTCGGGGGCGGGAAAAAGGTGGCCGTAGGCACCGACGAGGCGGGGAACAACGTGATCCTGCTGGGCCTTCCCACCGCTCATAAACCCACAGAGGAACACCCCTGCGCGGCTATTGTGGCCGGATTACCCGCCTCCTATATCAGTGAGACGCTGTCGCTGGAGGAAAACGCCGACCACGTGTATTCCTTTATTATCCGGAAGGACGGCTCCTTCGTCATCCGCACCAGCGACGCCACGCGGGAGAGCTACTTCGACCGGGTGCGCAGTCTGTATGAAAAGGTGGACGGGGAGGACCCGGAGCTCTTTGTCCAGTCTCTGTTCCAGGCCATGGCGGAGGAGAAGGACTACTCCGCCGAGCTGGTCATCTACGGCGAGCCCCGGCAGATGTACTGCACCAAGCTTGTCAATTCCGAATGGTATCTGCTCACGTGCATGCCCTACAACGCACTGGACAGGATCGTCAACGGCTTCACCACCCGCTGGACCTACACGGTTTTCGGGATCTGCGCGCTGGTGCTGGCGGTTTTGCTGCTGATCTTTGCCCGCTACTTCCAGATGACCCGGCAGCAGATGCAGGAGCTGGATTCGGCCCGGAAGGAGGCCGTGCGGGCCAACCGCGCCAAAAGCGAGTTCCTGTCCAACATGAGCCACGATATCCGGACGCCCATGAACGCCATTGTGGGCATGACGGCCATCGCCACCGCCAACATCACCAACCCGCAGCAGGTGCAGAACTGTCTGAGGAAGATCTCCCTGTCGGGGCGGCACCTGCTGGGGCTTATCAACGACGTGCTGGACATGTCCAAGATCGAAAGCGGCAAGATGACCCTGAGCATGGACCAGGTCTCCCTGCGGGAGGTGCTGGAGGGCATCGTCAGCATTGTGCAGCCCCAGGTCCGGGCCAAGCACCAGCAGTTCGACGTGTCCATTCATGACATTTCCTCGGAAAACGTGTGCTGCGACGGCGTGCGGCTTAATCAGGTGCTGCTCAACATACTGGGCAACGCGGTGAAGTTCACCCCCGAGGGGGGAAAAATCACCGTGGCCATGTATGAGGAGCCCTCGGAGAAGGGGGAGGGCTTTGTCCGGATTCACTTCTGCATTTCGGACACCGGCATCGGTATGGCGGAGGAGTTCCGGCAGCACATTTTCGAGTCCTTTGTCCGGGAGGACAACACACGGGTGCACAAAACGGAAGGCAGCGGCCTGGGCATGGCCATCACCAAGTACATCTTGGACGCCATGGGCGGCCTGATCGAGGTGGACAGCGAACTTGGCAAGGGGACAAGCTTCCATGTGGCGCTGGATCTGGAGAAGGCGGAGATCCCGGAGGCGGACATGGTGCTGCCCCCCTGGAACATGCTGGTGGTAGACGACGACCGGCAGCTGTGCGAGAGCACGGTGTCGGCCCTGCGGTCCATCGGGGTGCAGGCGGACTGGACTCTGGACGCGGAGAGCGCCCTGGAAATGGTGGAAAAGCGGCGCAGCGATCCCTATCAGGTGATTTTGCTGGACTGGAAGCTGCCGGGGATGGACGGCATCACGGCGGCGCGGGAGCTTCGCTGCCGGTATGGGACGGAAATTCCGATCCTGCTGATCTCCGCCTACGACTGGAGCGATATCGAGGAGGAGGCCCGGGCGGCGGGCGTTACCGGCTTCATCTCCAAACCCCTGTTCAAATCCACGCTGTTTTATGGGCTCAAACCCTTCGCCGAAGTGATGGATAATCCGGAGCAGGCGGCGGTGAGCACCTCTCTTGCGGGCCGCCGGATACTGCTGGCGGAGGACAACGACCTCAACTGGGAGATTGCCGAGGAGCTGCTCAGCGCCGAAGGTCTGGAGCTGGAGTGGGCGGAGAACGGGAAAATCTGTCTGGAGAAATTCCAGGATTCTTCGGAGGGGTACTACGACGCGATACTGATGGATCTGCGGATGCCGGTGATGACGGGCTACGAGGCTGCGGAGGCTATCCGGAAGCTGGACCGCTCCGATGCATCCGTGATTCCCATTATCGCCATGACGGCGGACGCATTTGCAGAGGATGTGAAAAAGTGCCTGAACGCCGGGATGAATGCCCACGTGGCCAAACCCATCGACGTCCGGGATGTGTGCCGCCAGCTGCTCAAGTACATGAAACAGTCATGACCGCCCCCGGGGGGCTTCAGCCTGTCAAAAAGCGGCCTGTCTGGAGATCTCCAGACAGGCCGCTTTTTGACAGGCGTTAACGCAGGCCCGTTTCAGGACGGAGTTAAAGAAGATGTTTAAGAAGCCGTACCAACAGGCGGGAGCAGACATCCGGACGGAAAATTTACCGTCCGGACTGCGGGAGAAAAGCATGAAATCCGTCGGGATTTCTGCGCTTTCCTTCCCTGCCGGCCGAAAATTTTTCCCGTCATTCTGCGCACTTCGCCTGTCGGCACTGTTTCTGAGAAACTTTAACCGATGTGGCCTCATCCTCCTGTTTTTTCTTCCCCTCCCGTCCAGGATGTATTGTAGTCCCGCAGTTCAGGCTGTGTTTTTCCGTCGAAAAACTTGACAGAAAGCTTCGGGGGAAGTATAGTAAAACCGTATGGGCCTTTGGCCCCCTGTCCGAAAGCGGCGCCCCGGCGGCGGGACGCCGCCGGGAATCAGACGGGGGCCAGATTCCCGGCAACCGGGGTAAAATTCTTGAAGGAATTCGGAGGGTATACAGCATGGGAAAACAGGTGAATCGGATTGGCGTCCTGACCAGCGGCGGCGACGCGCCGGGCATGAATGCGGCGGTCCGCGCCGTGGTACGCAGCGCTCTGAGCAGGGGCATCGACTGCGTGGGCATCCGCAGAGGCTGGAACGGCCTGATCTCCAGTGATTTTATCCGCATGGATACATCCAGCGTCAGCCACGTCGTCAACAAGGGCGGAACGCTGCTCTATACCGCCCGCAGCGAGGAGTTCCGGGAGGTTTCCGGCCAGGACAAGGCGCTGGCCACCTGCAAGCTGCTGGGTCTGAATGCGATTGTGGCCATCGGCGGCGACGGCACCTTCCGGGGGGCGCTGGCTCTGTCCCGCCGGGCCGCGGAGGTGGGGTATCCGATTCAGGTGGCCGGGATTCCCGCCACCATTGACAACGACATCGGCTGCTCTCACTATACCATCGGCTTTGACACCGCCTGCAACACCGCTATTGAGTGCATCGACAGGCTGCGGGACACCATGCAGTCCCACGAGCGCTGCTCCGTGGTGGAGGTTATGGGCCGTCACGCCGGCTATCTGGCGTTGTATGTGGGGATTTCCGTGGGCGCTACAGCGGTGCTGATTCCCGAACGGGAGCTGGATTTCGAGCGGGACGTGGTGGAGAAGATCCGCCGGGCCCGTCTGGCGGGAACCACCCATTACATGGTGGTGGTGGCCGAGGGCGCAGGCAACACCATGGAGATCAGCAGGCAGATCAACGAAGAGATCGGCCTTGATCCCCGGGTGACGGTGCTGGGTCACATCCAGCGGGGCGGCGCGCCCTCCGCCCGGGACCGGGAGACCGCCAGCCGTATGGGCTACATGGCGGTGCAGGCCATAGCCGAGAACCGGGGCAACTGCGTGGTGGCCACCCAGGAGGGCCGCATGGTGACCATGGACATGGAAGAGGCCCTGGCCATGAAGAAGGAGTTCAGCATGGACCGGTACGATATCCTGGAAGCTCTGACAAACAATGGAGGCCTTAAAAGCCTGTAAATGAAAGCACTGTACGGCAACCGTCTGCCGCCGGGGCCGGCGCAGGCGGTTGCCTCATGATATGAATAAAGGGGGACCTTGCGTGTTTGAGATTATTGACCGGGTGAAGCCCGGCCTGCAAAAGCTGATCGCCGCCCTGCGGGAGACGTATCCCTACGCCTCTGTGCTGGCGGTGGCGGACGACAGCCGCTCCTGGAGCATCAGCAGCGGCGGCATTAACATTTCCGCCTCCGGCCGCGGCGGCGGCACGGGCTATGTGGTCCGGGTGTTTGACGGCACGGGCTGCGCGGAGTATTCCTTCAACGAATTCTCGGAGGAGAGGATCCCGGCCGTCCGTGAGACGCTGGCCCGCCGTCTGGCGGAGCAGGGAGAGGCCCTGGAGGGCTTTGCGCCCCTTCCTACCCCTGTTCCGGCGGACGAGCCGGCGGTGCTGAAAAAGGAGAGCGCCGGCCTCGTCCACCCCAGGGAGCTGGGGGACGAGGCCGTTGTGAAAAAGCTTACCGCCCTGCGGCAGAAGGCGCTGGGCATGGATAAACGGATTCTGGACGCCCAGGCCGCCGTCTCCTACCGCTCCTGCCGGAAGCTGTTTCTCTCGGAGAACCGGGATCTGGACCAGACCCTCATGTGGACCACCGCCTCCGTGGTGGCGATGGCCAGCCGGGGGCAGGAGATCAAGATTGCCTACCATCCCTTCTCCGTTCTGGGCGGCGCGGAGCTGCTGGACGAGATGGACGCGGGCGTGGAAGGCGTGGTCCATGACGCCTTGGAGCTGCTGGAGAGCCGGCCCATCGTGCCGGGAGAATACGAGTGCGTCTGCGACCCGGAGGTCACCGGCATGATCGTACACGAGGCTTTCGGCCACGGTGTGGAGATGGACATGTTTGTCAAGGACCGGGCCCAGGCCAGGGAGTTTATCGGCCGGTATGTGGCCAGTCCCCTGGTGACCATGCACGACGGCAGCGCGGTGGACGAGGCCGCCACCATGTTCTTCGACGACGAGGGCACCCTTGCCGGAGACACGGTCATCATCGATAAGGGCGTGCTGCGCACCGGCATTTGCGACGCCCTCAGCGCCGCCCGGCTGGGGGTGGCCCCCACCGGCAACGGCCGCCGGGAGAGCTACGAGCGCAAGGCCTATACCCGCATGACCAATACGTACTTCCAGGGCGGGGATTCCTCCCGGTCGGAGATGATTGCCTCCGTGAAGGACGGCTTCCTGCTGGAGGCCCCCTCCAGCGGCATGGAGGATCCCAAAAACTGGGGTATCCAGTGCATGGTGACCACGGCCAGGGAGATCAGGGACGGAAAGCTGACGGGAAAGCTCTTTTCCCCCATCGTTCTCACCGGTTATGTGCCCGATCTGCTCAAAAGCGTGACCATGATGAGCAAAGCGCCGGAGCTCTGCGGCAGCGGCTTCTGCGGCAAGGGCTACAAGGAGTGGGTGAAGGTGTCTGACGGAGGGCCCTGCATGAAGGCCCGCATCCGGCTGGGTTAAGGAGGTACGGACCATGATTGAGAGAATCAGGAGCGCCCTGGAGCGCTGCGGCATCAGCCTGTGGCGCATCAATGAGCGCCTGGACGAGACCACGGAGCTGTTTTTCGTGAAAAAGCGGCTGGATACCCGGCGCACCAAGGACGTGCGTAAGTACGAGGTGACGGTGTTCCGGGATGTGGAGACCGGGGAGGGCGGCGGGCCCGCCCGTGGCTTTACCTCCGTCCCCATTCTTCCCTCCATGGACGACCGGCAGCTGGACGAAGAGCTGAAGGGAGCGTACTACGCCGCTCAATTTGCCGCCAATCCCTATTATGACCTGGCCGACCCGGTGCAGGCTCCCCTGGTGGAGGAGGCCGGAGAACTGGCACAGGCCCCCCTGGCCCAAAGCGCGGGAAAGATGGCGCGGGCTTTGTTCGCGCCCGATACCCGTGCGGACGCCTTTGTCAACTCCGCCGAGCTGTTTGTCTGGCGCGTCCGCCGCCATATTCTGTCCTCGGAGGGGACCGACGTGTCCTTCGTCAACAGCGGTGTGGACGGCGAGTTCGTGGTCCAGTGCCGGGAGCCGGAGGACGTGGAGATCCACAACCAGTTCGAGTATACCGCGCTGGACGGGGCGGCGCTGACCGCCAGGGTGGCAGAGGCGCTGGACTTCGTTCGTGACCGGGCGCGGGCCCGGAGAATCCTGAAGAGCGGGAAGTACGACCTGGTGCTCAGCGGCAACGCTGTGGCGGAGGTCCTGTCCTATTACCACCAGCGTTCCTCCGCCTCGGCGGTGTATGCAAAATACTCTACCTGGCAGCAGGGGGAGGACGTGCAGGGGGAGACCGGGGGCGAACGGCTGTCCCTTACCCTGCGGGCCTTCCACCCCTACAGCGTGGAAGGCATTCCCACCATGGATGCGCTGCCTCTGCTGGAGAGTGGGAAGCTGCTGACCTGGCACGGCCCCAACCGCTTCTGCCGCTACCTGGGGATCAGGCCCACCGGAAACTATCAGAAAATTGTCTGCTCCAACGGCGCCGTCCCCTTTGCGGAGCTGAAAAAGGCCCCCTGCCTGTGGGCGGTGACCTTCTCCGACTTCCAGATGGACGCCATGAGCGGACATTTCGGCGGAGAGATTCGCCTGGCCTATCTCATTGAGGAGGACGGAACGGTGACGCCGGTGACCGGAGGGTCCGTCAACGGCAGCATTCTGGAGGCCCAGAAAAATCTGACCTTCTCCGCGGAGCGGTATGTCACCGCCCGTTACGACGGCCCCTATGGGGTCCGCTTGCGGGATGTGAGCGTCGCGGGGGAGTAACGGAAGAGGCATATATCCTTTCCCCGGAAAGAAAAAGAATCAGCGATTTCGCATGACCCCATCCGTGGGCCGCCTGCGGCGGCCCTGGCGCGGAAAGCTCTGCGGAGCGGAGCTTCACGGAGGGATCATGCGAAATTTGATTCTGTGTGGCTGTTCTTTCAGAGAAAAGGATATTACCCGAAGAACCGGGTGCCCACCGGCTCCCCGGCGGCGATGCGGTAGAGGTCTTCGGGGCGCTGGCCGTTGGTGACGATCATGTCGCAGCCTGCCGCCATGCACATGCCCGCCGCCCGAAGTTTGGTGACCATGCCGCCGGTGCCCAGCTCGCTGCCCGCGCCGTCCGCCAGCGCCAGAATCTCCGGCGTCAGCTGGCGGACCTCGCTTATCAGCCGGGCCGAAGGGTCCTTTCTGGGGTCGGCGGTGTAGAGCCCGTCGATGTCGCTCATGAGCACCAGAAGGTCCGCCTGCACGTTTACCGCCACGATGGCGCCCAACGTGTCGTTGTCGCCCACGGCGATCTCGCTTGTGGCCACCGTGTCGTTTTCGTTGATGACCGGCAGCGCGCCCAGCTCCAGAAGGCGGAACATGGTGTTGTGGAAGTTTTCCCGGCGCTGGAGGTCCTCCACGTCGGCTCCGGTGAGCAGGAGCTGGGCCACGGTGTGATGATACTCGGAGAACAGCTTGTCGTAAATGTACATCAGCTCGCACTGGCCCACGGCGGCCAGGGCCTGCTTCGTTGGAATGTCGGAGGGCTTCTTCGTCAGATTCATTTTCCCCACGCCCATGGCGATGGCTCCGGAGGAGACCAGCACCAGCTCGTGGCCGGCGTTTTTCAGGTCGCTCATGACCTTGCAGAGCAGCTCCACCCGGCGGATGTTCAGCTTTCCCGTGGCATGGGTCAGCGTGGAGGTGCCCAGCTTTACCACAATTCTCATATTTTTTCACCTCTTTGGTATTTTTATTGATTATACCACAGAAAGGGGAAAATTGAAATCGACATTTGCCACAGTTTCTGCTATAGTAGAAGCAGATTTTCAGTTTAATTGCGTCATTGCTTACAGGCAGCCTGGAAGCTGAACCAACAGGCGGGAGCACCCATCCAGACGGAAAAATTACCGTCCGGACTGCGTGAGAAAAGTCTGAAATCTGTCAGGATTCCTGCGCTTTTCTTCCCTGCCGGTCGAAAATTTTTCCCGTTAATCTGCGCGCTTCGCCTGTTGGTACAGCTTCTTATTCTGCGGCCCGCAGGGCCGCAAAGAGAAAGAAGGTGTCCGATTTGGAAGACTGCCAGATCATTGACCTCTACTGGCAGAGAAACGAAACCGCCATCGCGGAGACCGACACGAAATACGGCGGCTTCTGCCGCCGCATTTCCACCAACATCCTGCGCAATCCGTGGGACAGCGAGGAGTGCGTCAGCGACGCCTACGCCCGCTGCTGGGACACCATGCCGCCCCAGCGGCCCACGAGCCTGCGGGCCTATCTGGGGGCCATCCTCCGCAATCTCTCCATCAGCCGGTACCGCGCGGAGCATGCCCGGAAGCGGTCTGGCGGCGCGGAAGTACTGCTCAGCGAGCTGGCTGACTGCGTTCCCGCGCCGGAAAACGTGCAGCGGACGGTGGAGGCGGAGGAGCTTGGCCGGTTCATCAGCGAATGGCTGGAGGGACTGGCGCAGGAAGAGAGAGTCCTGTTCGTGCGGCGCTACTGGAACGGGGACAGCGTGAAAATGCTGGCAGGGGAGCTGGGAATGCGGCCTAACGCGGTGACCAAACGGCTGCTGCGGCTGCGGGAGAATCTTCGGCGGACGCTGGAACAGGAGGGAGTATGCGTATGAATCCGAAAGCGGACATTTTCTTTGACGCCATCTCCCACCTGCGGGAGGACATTGTGGAGGAGGCCCAGGACTACCGATTCCGGAAAAAACCGGCGGTGTGGAAGAAAGCCGGAAGTCTGGCGGCCTGCCTGTGCCTTATCGCATCCCTCAGCCTGCTGATGCTGCCCAGAGGCTGCGGGAGCGCCGGCGGCAGTGCCGGTATGAATACCAGCGGGGCGCCTCCCCAGACCTCGGACAGCTCCGCCCCTGCCGACGCTCCGACATACAGCGGGAACCCCGCCGAATCCGCGCCCATGCCCGAGCCGGAGGAACCCGCCGCGCCGCCGGAGGACGGGGACGGGCAAATCGGAGGATTGCAGCTTCTCGCCGTCATTCTGGAAATCCGCGAAGATTCGCTTCTGGTGGAGAGCGGAGGGGAGCAATACGCCGTATTCACAGCCGGACTGGAGCTGCCGGAGCTGACGGAGGGCGATACGGTGCGCATCACCTGTAGCGGTTCTCTCCTGACTGCCTCGCCGGCCGGGATTCCGGATCCGGTATCCATTGAAAAAATCGAGAACAACGGGTAAGGAGGGACGTCATGCCGGACCTGCACCAGCTCTGCCGGGATATGAGCGAACCCGGCTCCCCCCTCCGCCGGGAGGCGGAAGGACTCATTGGCCGCACCGCCGCCTGTCTGGAGCGGCCTTCCCCCCGGACGGCGGAGCTGCTGGCGCGCTGGCGGGAAAGCTTCCGGGTGATCTACGGGGAAGTATCCTTCTCCGCCCACAAGCGGCTGGACCCGGAAAAGCTGCTGGCGGCCTGCGGTCTGGAGCCGGGACCGCCGGAGGCGCGGGAGGAGCGGATGCAGACGCTGGTCTTCGCCATCCAGACCTGTTTCTCCCTTTTGATGAAGGCCGCCGTGGCCGCCACGCTGGGAGGCAGCCTCCGGGACTGGCCCAGCGTGATCCGGGGGACGGCCGCGGAGGAGCGGGGGATCGTCAACTGCTGCGGGGAGGACTGGTACTGCTGGCCGGTATACGAGCTGGACCGGGGAATGGACCGGGTGCTGGAGGGGGTGACGGCCCGGATGGCCCGGTATGGGAGCGGCGCGGGCCGGACGGACCGGGACGATATGAAGCGCCTGTATGAAGCCCTGATTCCCCCGTCCCTGCGCCACGCTCTGGGGGAATACTATACGCCGGACTGGCTGGCGGCATATACCCTGGAAAAGGGGCTGGCGCTGGGGGGCCGGGACGCGCGGCGCGTGCGCGTGGCGGACCCGGCCTGCGGCTCGGGGACGTTCCTGCTCCAGGCCATTGCCCGGAAGCGGCAGGCCGGGTGCAGCCTGCGGGACATTCTGGCCTCGGTCCGGGGATATGACATCAACCCGCTGGCGGTGCTGACGGCAAAGACCAACTGCCTCCTGGCGGTCCAGGACCTGCTGGAGGCGGAAAGCGGCCCGGTGGAGCTGCCGGTGTATCAGGCGGATGCCCTGCGTCTGGGGGAGGAGACGGAGCGGGTGGATCTGGTGGCGGGCAACCCGCCCTGGGTAAACTGGGAGTACCTGCCCGCCGCCTGCCGGGACGGGAGCCGGCAGCTGTGGGAGCGGTACGGCCTGGCGGACGCACGGGGACCGGCGCTGAGCTTTCTCAAGGAGGATGTGGCGGCGCTGATGACCTGCGTTGCGGCAGACCGGCTGCTGGAGACGGGAGGGACGCTGGCGCTGGTGCTGCGGCAGGGGGTGTTCAAGTCCGCGCGGAACGGGCGGGGCTTCCGCCGGTTCCGGCTGCCGGACGGTACGCCGCTGCGGGCGCTGCGGGTGGAGGACCTGTCGGGGCTGAAGGTGTTTCCCGGCGCTGCGGCGGGTGCGGCGCTGTTTTATGCGCGAAAGGGGGAAGACACGGTCTATCCCGTGCCCTACGGGCTGTGGGAAAAGGTGGGCCGCGGGCCCGTGGATGCCTGGGCTTCGCTGCCTCAGGCCCTGACGCGGGCGGTTATCCGGGAGCAGCAGGCTGCGCCCGCCGTGCCGGAGGACCCCTCCTCCCCCTGGCTTACCGCCCCGAAGGAGGAGCTGGAGGGGCTGAAGCGGCTGCTGGGCAGCAATCCCTACCGGGCCCGGACCGGTGTGTTTACCGGAGGAGCCAACGCGGTCTACTGGCTGTCCGTCCTCTCGTCGGAAGACGGGCTGGTCCGCGCCGTCAACATCCGGCGCCGGGCCAAGCGAAAGGCGGTGCAGGTGGAAGCGGAGCTGGAAACCGCCTGCCTCTATCCCATGCTGAAGGGCGGCGGCGTCCGCCGCTGGCGGACAGATTATGATACATATCTGCTCTGCCCCCACACGGCCCAAACCCGGCTGCGCCCGGTGCCCTGGGAGGAATTGGAGCGGGAGTGTCCCCGGACCGCCGCCTATCTGGCCTCCTTCCGGGAAATCCTGGACCAGCGGAAGGGGTTCGCGGGATGGGAAAAGGCCATTCAGCAGCAGGCGTTCCACGCGGTACTGCGGGTGGGTGCATACACCTTCGCGCCCTGGAAGGTGGTGTGGAAGTACATTGCCAGGGAGTTCGTCTGCGCCGTCATCGGAGAGGTGGAGGACCCGTATCTGGGGAGGAAGCTGCTGCTGCCCAATGAGAAGGTCATGTACGTGGCCACGGACAGCGGGGAGGAGGCGTACTACCTCTGCGGCGTGCTCTCCTCCACGCCGGTGGCCCGGTGCGTCAGGGGCTACATGAATCCCACCAGCATTTCCGCCCATGTGCTGGAAAAGCTGCGGATTCCCGCCTGGGACGGCGCGGACCCCGTCCATCAGGAGATTTCCCGGCTGTGCCGGGAGGGACACGCCGCGGCGGACCCGGCGGCGTATATCCAGGAAATTGACCGCCTGGCAGAGCGGATATATCCTCTTTGCTGAAGAAAAAGGATCAACGATTTGCAATGACTCCGTCCGTGAGCCGCCTGCGGCGGCCCCGGATGGCCGCAGAACCGTAAGAACTTCCGGGAATTCCATATGCTGCCCTGCAGGAGATTCCGGGAGGTTCCCGATTCAAAGGAACCTCCAACTGACAAAGGGAAACAGGAGAGGAGACTGACTATGACTACACAGGAGATTCTGATTGCCGCCCGGAAAACCCGCCCCGCCCTCCTTCAGGCGGGTACGAAGAGGAAAAACGCCGCCCTGCTGGCTATGGCGGACCGGCTGTGGGCGGATCGCTCCGCCATTCTGGAGGCCAACCGGGCGGACATGGAGGCCGCGCGGGGCCGGATCAGCGGCGTGATGCTGGACCGGCTGGCTCTGACGGAGGAGCGGATCGCCGGCATGGCCGATGGTGTGCGCCAGGTGGCCGCGCTGCCGGACCCGGTGGGGCGGGTGCTGCGCACCGTGGAGCGGCCCAGCGGGATACGGATTGAAAAGATTTCCGTACCCATGGGCGTGATAGCCATTATCTACGAGAGCCGTCCCAACGTCACCTCCGACGCCGCGGCTCTGGCGCTGAAAAGCGGCAGCGTCTGCGTCCTCCGGGGCGGGCGGGACGCCTTCCGCTCCGCAGGCGCCATCGTGGAGGCTCTGCAGGCGGGGCTGGAGCAGGCGGGCCTGCCACGGGAGGCGGTCAGTCTGCTCCGGGATACCTCCCGGCAGTCCGCCAACGAGCTCATGACCGCCGTGGGACTGGTGGACCTGCTGATACCCCGTGGCGGGGCGGGGCTGATCCGCTCCTGCGTGGAAAACGCCCTGGTGCCCTGTATCCAGACTGGCACCGGCATCTGCCACATTTACGTGGACAGGGACGCGGAGCAGGAAATGGCTCTGAATATCATTGAAAACGCCAAGACCAGCCGTCCCGGCGTGTGCAACGCGGAGGAGGTCTGCCTGGTCCACCGGGACATTGCGGAGCGCTTTCTCCCGGCGCTGAAAAAGCGGCTGGCGGAGGACCGGGCCGCCGGAGGGCTCCCGCCGGTGGAGCTGCGCCTGGACGGGCGGGCCGCCTCCGTGATCGACGGAACGCCGGCGGGGGAGGCGGACTTTGACACGGAATTTCTGGACTACGTCCTGGCCGTAGGCGTGGTGGACGGCGTGGACGAGGCCGCCGCCCATATTTCCGCCCACTCCACCGGCCACAGCGACGGCATCGTCACCGCCAGCCGGGAGACGGCGGAGAAATTTATCGCGCTGGTGGACAGCGCGGCGGTGTACTGGAACGTATCCACCCGGTTTACCGACGGCGGGGAATTCGGTCTGGGCTGCGAGATGGGAATTTCCACCCAGAAGCTCCACGCACGGGGCCCCATGGGGCTGGAGGAGCTTTGCTCCTGCAAGTATGTGGTGACGGGGACGGGACAGGTTCGGTAAAGAAACCGGCTGACTTTGCGCCCTTTGGGCGCGAAATAAAGATAAATTCTCCCTTTACATGGTATACCTCCTGTGCTATAATGCCTCCCGACCGGTTTCCACACCCGGTCCAAGCGCGGGCTCTTCCCCGCGTTCGTTCGGCTTCCCGCGGGAAGACCGTTCTCTAAACAAAAAATGGAGGTATACCAGACATGAAAACCAGACTGACCGTCCGCGAGATCACCTTTGCCGCCCTGGTGGGGGCCCTGTACGTAACCATGAGCTGTTTCGGCAACATTTTCGGCTGGACCTACGGGATCTTCCAGTTCCGCTTCGCCGAGGCGCTGACAGTGCTCCCCTTCCTGTGCCCTACCACCGCGTGGGGGCTGTTTGCCGGGTGCATCCTGACCAATCTCCTCAGCCCCTACGGCATGCCGGATCTGATCTTCGGCTCCCTGGCCACCCTGACCGCGGGGCTGCTGACCGCCCGGTGCAAAAGCAGATGGCTGGCCCCTCTGCCGCCGGTCATCTGCAACGGACTCATCGTGGGCGCGCTGCTGACCTGGTCGGAGACGGGGTTTACCGCCGCCTTCCCCGCCGCTTTCGCTTTCAACGCCCTGTCCGTGGGCGGAGCGGAGCTGCTGGTGTGCTATATCCTGGGCCTGCCCCTGCTGGAGATGCTGACCCGCAGCAAGGTCATGCGTCTGGCGTGAGAATATCTGCCAACGGTACTGCGGGGAGCATGAAAATGTCTGACGCCTGTTCCGAACACGGCGTCCCATGCGCTCCCCGCCGTTTCGGGAGAGCGGGAGATGATCCGCCCGTACCGGAACGGGCAGTCCTTCCTGCGGGAAGCCTGTGGATGATCTGCGCAGGCTGGCGCTGATCACGGCGCCCTGCGGCGGCGAGACGTCCTCCCTCAGCGGAAAAATATATCGGCTGTGAAGATTTCCGACATAAACCGCCGGACCGGCCTTCCCCCTTTTGGAGGAAAGCCGGTCCGGCACGTTTTATGGTTCCATCAGCAGAGCGGAACGGGAATGGAGATGCCGTTGACCGCGATATAGCAGACGTTGGTGTTGGCAAAGCTCTTGATGTGGCGCTCAAAGCTGCGGGCCTGACGGCGGGCCTGGCAGCGGCGGCAGCAGCGCGCGGAGGCTGCGGAGAGCTTCTCCAGAGCGGTGCGGATGGTCTGGGGCCTGCCGGCGGCGTTGATGTTTCGGTTATTCACAGTGAAGTCCTCCTTCATTTTTTGCGGGGCCGGATGAATCGCTGTATCCGGTTTCCCCTGATGTGCCCTTATTCTAGCAGAGCGGACGGGAAAGATATTGCATTTGTTTTGGATTTATAGTATGATTTTCAAGTGAAATGCAATTCTCTCAAAAAGGAGGACGCGGCTCATGGGGCGCTATGTCAATGAAAAGGCCCTGCGGTATCAGGAGTTTCTTTCCCGGGAGGAGGGCCGGCAGCACCACACCTACCGGGAGGAGCGAAACCAGTTTGAGCTGCTCCGGGCCGGAGACCCCAGGGCGCTGGAGGCCCGGCAGGCGGCGAAGCGAAACAATCAGCCGGGTACGGTCTCCCTGGATCCCCTCCGCAACCTCAAGTATCTGATGGTCACCAACATTGCCTCCTCCTGCCGCGCGGCCATCGAGGGAGGCGTAGATGAGCAGCGGGCCTATCAGATCAGCGACCTGTACATTCAGCGAATGGATCTGATGGAGGACCCGAAGGAGATCGAATGCCTGGGGGACGACGCCTTTGCTTTTTATCTCAGGGAGGTCCAGTCCCTGGGGAAGAAGCGGACCTGCTCCAGACCTGTGGCCCGGTGCCTGGACCACATCTACAACCATCTCCACCAGCCCATTACGCTCCGGGACCTGGCGGAGCTGTCGGGGCTGAATCCCAGCTACCTCTCCACCCTGTTTAAAGAGGAGATGGGTATGACGGTATCGGACTACATTATGTCCAAAAAGATGGAGGCCGCCCGGAACATGCTGAAATATTCGGAGTTTTCCTGTTCAGAGATCAGCGCCACTCTGAACTTCAGCTCCCAGAGCCACTTCATCCGGGCCTTCAGGAAATACAACGGCGACACGCCCGGTGCCTACCGCAGGAAAAACTCCCGCCTCACCGGCGGGGAGGGCTGCCCGGCCGCGTCGGAGGAAAAACAGGAGGAGAATGCTCCCCCCGGCAATTCCAATAAAATTTGAAGGATAAGGCGTTGCATAATTCGACAAATTGTGATATGCTTGGAGAAAGGCAATCATTTTGTTCCGAAAGAGGGTGGCAGCGTTGAGCAGCCGGCAGTGTGTGAAATGCGGCAGGCGGTATCCTTCGTCCTACCGGAGATGTCCCTATTGCGCCGGACAGGACCGGCGCAGGCAGGCGCGGCCCTTCGAGCGGCTGCTGGCCTCCCTTCGGCCCTACCGCTCCCGGATTTTTATTGTGCTCTGGCTGGTTTTTTTCTCCATTGCCGTCATCGGCTTTTTGGCCACCCGGTGCTCAGACGCCGGAGAGAAACCGCCGGAGACCGTTACGCCGCCGGTCCAGATCACGCCGGAGCCGCTGGCGATATCCCGGACGGAGGCCTCCCTTACCGAGGGGGAATCGGTGTCCGTATCCGTTACGGGGGGCTTTGACACCCTGATCTGGACGTCCAGCGACAAAAGCGTGGCCACTGTGAAGAACGGACAGATCACCGCTGTCGGGGCGGGCACGGCCACGGTCACCGCCTCCACCGGCGTGGAATCCGTATCCTGTCAGGTGACGGTGCAGGCCGCGCCGCCTGCCGTCAAGCTCAATCTTGCCCTGAACCGCACGGATTTCACCCTGCGCGCCAATGACCCGCCCTTTCAGATGAAGGTGCTCATCAGCGGGACCAAAACGTCCTACGACGGAGAAGTCGTCTGGACCAGTCGGGATCCGGAGGTTGCCTCCGTCAGCGAGACCGGTCTGGTGGAGCGGGCGGGCCGGGGCACGACCACGGTAACGGCGGAGGCCAACGGGCAGGTCCTGGAGTGCGTCGTGCGGGTGCCCTGATGCCGGCCGCATGAGAAATACGGAAGAAGCGCTTCCCCGCTCGTGGAAGCGCTTCTTTGCTGTTCCTGTTTATAAAAATACCAGTTCGGAATTGTGTTCCGGCCCGTTTTCCCGTCAATCTGCGCACTTCGCCTTTTGGTACAGCTTCTAAAAGTGGGAATGATGGAAAAGCGCTATTCCTCCTCCTCCGCCATGAAAAAGGACAGCTGGAGATAGACTCTGGCGGTCTCATCGTCCAGATTGATTCTGGTCAGGGAGAATATCTTCTCCAGCCGGTAGAGCAGGGTGGTGCGGTGGATGATGAGGGCGGCGGCAGTCCGGGGGATGCTGCGCTCGTTCTGAAGGAAGGTTTTCAGCGTGACAAAATACTGGCTTCCATGCTCCTGGTCATACCGCCGCAGGAGCCGGGGAACCGGGGCCAGGTACAGGGGAAGGGGGGTGGGCGTTTCCACCCGGGAGAGCAGGTACTCCAGCGCGCAGCTGTCGAAGCTCATGCACCACTGGTGGCTGCGCAGCCGGAAGACCCGGTCCATGGCGTAGTTGGCCTGGACATAGGCGGTGTTCAGGTGGAACACGCTCTCCACCGGCAGGGAGACGCCCGCGTACATGAGACTGTCCCGGAGAAAGGGAGCCAGCTTCGAGCGGAAGGAGGCCGGGTCCAGCCTCGCCTCGTCCAGGTCCGCCACCATGCACAGCTCCTGCTCATAAAAGAGGATGAACGTTCCGGCAAAGGCTTCGGAGAGGCTGCTCCGCAGGACGCTGCTGCTGGTGATGTCGTTCTCCCCGCTCTGAGTTTGCAGCGTGGCCAGCAGGAAACGGCCCCTTTCGCGCCAGCCCAGGGTGGTGAGAAGGATCCGCAGGTCCCGCCGGTCCGCCTCGCCGGTGGAGATCAGGCCCCGGAGGGTACTGACCAGGTTCCGGCGGTTCTGCCGGGCGCTCATGTCCTCCCGGCGCAGGATCATCAGCACATAGTCCGCCAGATATTCCACCACCAGCCTGTCCCCCGGACGGAGGGGCGCGTGCAGCTCGTTGACCAGCAGCCGGGCCCGGTAGTAGTTCAGATCCCATATGTTGACGTACAGCGAGCGCATGTGATAGGGATACTGGCTCGTATCCCAGATGGCGGCCTTCTTCTGGCGCAGGGTGTCCCGGTAGCCCTCGCTGAACTTGAAATCCTCCACCAGCCACAGAGGGATGAAGTACTTTCCCGTCTCCTGATTGTATTCCAGCTCCAGCATGCCCTCCACGTGGCAGGGCAGCGCCAGAATGACGAAGACGCTGTCGTGGATGTAGACCGGGTTTTGCAGGTAGACCATGGCGGCGGCGCAGAGGTCGTTCAGGCTGCCGTGATGTCCGACGATCCAGTTGAGCTCCGCTTCAAAGTCCCGGAAGCGCTGGAAAATGCGCAGCACCTCGTTGACCGTCTCCACAAATTCCCGGCCGTGGACGCAGATGTGTTCCGCCTGCCCCGGCCGGTCGCCCAGGGACAGGTACGGGTATTGATCCCAGGGGAACCCGCCGCACTCCGGCGGCAGGAGGTAGAGCACTCCGGGCCGGGGGACCTCTCCGGCGGCAAAGGCGCGGCAGCTGTAAAACCGGGCCTGATCCCCGGTCTGTATTGTGAAGTCCCACAGCCTGTCGTCCAGCTCGTCGGCGATCATCTGAAGGGACAGCGCCATCTGGCGGCGGGGCATGTCAGAAGTTTTGCGCATAGGGGCAGGACCTCCCTGGAAGAAATCGTGCTCTCATGAGCTCAGGAACAGTATATCCTCATTTTTGCGGAAATGGAAGAGGGGAATCCTGCAAATTAGAGGAAAATTTATCGTGAAGTTTTGTGCTGATTGACAAATAAGAGGAAAAAGGATAGGATACGATTAGGCAAAAAGTTCAAAAACGTCAAAAAATTGTCAATGCGGCGTCTGCCGTCTCGACAGCAAAAACGACGAAAGCGTCCCGCGGACGCCACGGGGCGGCCGGTCCGGCGGGACCAGTTTCTGTGATCGACCGCGCCCGGAACCTGTATTTGGAGGCGGGGGATACCGGATTGGCAGAAGGTTATGTTGCCAGTCAAGACAAATTTTCGCAGGCATCCTGACGGATGACAGGAAAATTTAACGTGGAGCGGCGGCAAAAGCGCCGCCACGGCGGTGTTCAACGCCTGTGAGTGCAGGTTCTCAGGCGCGGTGATTAAATTTTTTTATCGGGGGAGAAATCAATGGAGAAAACCACAAAGAAAGAGCCCAAGAGGCTGTCATCCGCGCTGAGGAATTTCTTCGGCGTCGGCGACGCCGGGTTCGTCCTCATGAGCAACATCGAGACCTTCTATTTCATGAACTTCCTGACGGGCCTGGGCGGCTTCACGCCTGTCATCGCCGGCCTCATCAACTCCGTGTTTTCCACGGTGGACGCCTGCCTGTCCTGGATCTACGGAGGCATCCTCAACGGCACCAGGGCCAAGAAGTGGGGGCGCTACCGCTCCTGGCTGATCCTGACGCCCTGGATCGTGCCTTTCCTCTTCGCCTTCCAGTTCATCCGCATCAGTGACAACGAAATGGTGTCTGCGGTGGTCATCATTGCCGCCGCTATCATCTCCCACGTGGTGTGGAACATCGGCTACGTGGCCAACGCCACCCTGGTCAGCGTCGTCGGCAAGACCCCGGAGGACAAGGCCACCCTGTCTTCCTCCCGCGCCACCTGGAACAACATCGGCGGCCTGCTGTTCTCCTACCTGGGCCTGCCCTTCGCCACTCTGCTGGCCGGTTTCGTGGGCGAGAGGAACCAGTTCGCCGCCGCCGCCTTCTGCCTGGGCATCCTGATGGCCCTTGGCTACTTTGCCCACTTCAAGATGACCGACGGCTACGAGGAGATCGAGGACGCCAGTCACGCCAGGGCCGCTCAGACCAACAAGACCAGCATCCCCGAGATGTTCCGGTCCCTCTTCCAGAATCCCCAGCTGCTGATCCTCATGATCGCGGACCTGGCCAAGTGGTGCGTGAAGTTCGTCACCGCCGCCTCCGCCATCTACTACTTCCGCGACGCCATGGGCAACCCCGGCTACATGACCACCTATACGCTCACCATCGCCATCGGCGCCATCATCGGAGCCTATGTGGTCCGCTTCCTGGTGCAGAAGTTTGACGCCCGCACCATCACCATCGGCGCGTACATCGGCATGACCGTGTTCCTGTTCCTCATCTACATCTTCTACTCCAACGCCTATCTGGTCATCGCTCTGATGACCATCGCCCAGTTCTTCTACGGCATGGCCTTCGCCTCCTCCCCGGCCCTGTACGCCGACACCGTGGTCTACGCCACCTGGAAGACCGGCAAGAATGCCGCCGGCTGGATCATGGGTCTGCAGAACCTGCCTCTGAAGGTAGGCGTGTTCCTCCGGGGCGTCATCCTGGCCGCCTGCCTGAGCACCGTGGGCTGGCAGTCCGGCGTTGTGCTGGAGGGCGCTGCCCGTCAGGGCATGACCGTGGCCTTCGCCCTGGTCCCCGCCATCTTCTGCGCCGCCGGCGCGCTGCTGCTGATCTTCGGCTACCGCCTGACCAGAGAGCGTATCGCCAAGTACCAGGCCGAGATCGACGCCAGGAACTGACATACCATTGAACGCAGAAAAATATTTAGCCCGGCTTCACGCGTCCCGGCCCTCCGCCCCTACGGCGGAGGCGCTGCGGGCGCTGACCCGGGCTCATCTGGAGCAGGTCCCCTTTGAGAACCTGGAGATCTTCCGTCAGCGCCGCTGTCCCTCCCTGGAGCCGGAGGATCTTTTCCGCAAGGTGGTGGAGGAGCATCGGGGCGGGTACTGCTTTGAGCTGAACAGGCTTTTCTACCTGCTGCTGCGGGAGCTGGGCTACGACTGCTACTGCGCCGCCGCCCGGATTCTCTACCGGCGAACGGACCCCCGGCCCCTGTCTCACCGGGTCATCGTGGTGAATACGGCGGACGACGGCCGGTGGCTGTGCGACGTGGGCTATGGCGGTCCGGGGCCCAAAGGGGCGCTGCGCATGGCTCCCGGAGAGCAGAACGTGGCGGGGGAGACCTTCGACCTGCGGGAGGAGGACGGCGTGACGGCGGTGTACCGTCACGACCCGGACGGAGCGCACAGGCTTATGGCCTTCCGGGACGAGGCCGCCATGGAGGTGGACTTCGACGTGCTCAACGGCTATTTCGGCTATCACCCCGGGTCCATCTTCACCCGGAAGCTGGTGGTCTACCGCTGCACGGAGGACGGTCTGGCCTCCTTGGTGGCGGAGCAGTTCACCCTCACCCGGCAGGGGGAGACGGTGGAAACGCGTCAAATTTCCGGCGAGGCGGAGCTCGCCTCCGTTCTGGCGGACAGCTTCGGTCTTGTGCTGCCCCCCTGCGCCGGATAAAATAGGAGGATAAAGCATGATTATTATCGGCGAAAAGATCAACGGCTCCATCCCGGCCGTAGCGGATGCCATCGCCCGCAGGGACAGTGAATTCATCAAGGAGCGGGCAAGGCTCCAGACGGAGGCGGGAGCGACCTTCATCGACTGCTGCGCCTCCGTGCCGGAAGCGGAAGAGGTGGAGACTCTCCACTGGATGATCGACTGCATCCAGTCCGCCACCGATCTTCCCATCAGCGTGGACAGCCCCAGCGCCGACGTGCTGGTGCAGGCATATCAGTTCTGCAAAAAGCCGGGCCTGTTCAACTCCGTCTCCGGCGAAGGGGACAAGATCGACAAGATCTTCCCCATCATGGCCGCCAATCCCGGCTGGGAGGTTATCGCCCTGCTCAGCGATGATACCGGCATCCCCAGGAGCGCCGCCGACCGGCTGAAGGTCTTCGATAAGATCATGGCCAAAGCCAGGGAGTACGGCATTTCTCCCAACCGCATTCACATCGACCCCCTGGTGGAGATGCTCTGCACCTCGGAGAACGGCATCGAGACCAACACGGAGGTCATTTCCACCGTCCGGGAGAAGTATCCCTCCATCCACATCACCGCCGCCGTCAGCAACATTTCCTTCAACCTGCCGGTGCGGAAAATGATTAACTTCGGCTTCACCGTCCTGGCCATGAACAGCGGTCTGGACAGTGCGATCCTGGACCCCACAAACCGGGATCTCATGGGCCTGATCTATGCCACCGAGGCGCTGCTGGGTCTTGACGATTACTGCATGGAGTATATCAGCGCCTACCGCGAGGGCCTGTTTGGGCCGGTGAAGAACTGATACTTTTTCCTGGAAGAAAAAGCATCCGGAAAGAACTTCCCCCGCTTTTCCCTGAAAGAAAAGGCGGCGGAGTCCAACATGTTTTATCTCAGCAGTGCTTCCCCTCGGGAAGCGCAGATCCCCAAAGTGAGCCGGTATGAAAAACAATTTTATTAGGAGGTATATCAAAATGTCTGTTCTGCAAGAGCTGTCCCTGAATGTGGAGAAGGGCAAGAGAAAGCTGGTTCCCGGTCTGGTGCAGCAGGCCCTGGACGAGGGCATTGATCCCAATGTCATCCTCAACGAGGGCATGATTGACGCCATGGGCCGCGTGGGCGAGGCTTTCCGCGACGGCAAGATCTTCGTCCCCGAGATGCTCATCGCCGCCAAGGCCATGCAGGCCGGTGTGGCCACCCTGAAGCCCGCTCTGGCCGCCGGTGGCGCAGTCAGCCGCGGCACGATCATTCTGGGCACCGTGGCGGGCGACCTTCACGACATCGGCAAGAACCTGGTGGGCATGATGCTGGAGTCCGCCGGCTTTGAAGTCATCGACCTGGGCGTGGACGTGGCCGACGAGACGTTCTTGGAGACCTATGACAAGAATCCCGAGACCAGGATCATCTGCCTGTCCGCTCTGCTGACTACCACCATGCCCGCCATGCGCTCCGCCGTGGCGAAGATTAACGCCGCTCCTTGGCGCAGCAAGGTGAAGGTCATGGTGGGCGGCGCCCCCATTACCCAGGCGTTCTGCGACGAGATCGGCGCAGATTGCTACACCGCCGACGCCGCTTCCGCTGCCGAGGCCGCCAAGAAGCTGGCCGAGTAAGGGAAAGAAAAGGAGAAGAAAACGATATGCTGACCAAACGTCAAAACCTGCTGGAGACCATCCGGGGCGGGAACCCCGACCGCTTTGTCAAGCAGTACGAGGCTTTCGCCATGATTATCGGCTCTCCCTTCGGTAAGCGCAACCCCAACCCGAAGTATGGCGAGCTGAACGTGGTCAATGCCTGGGGCGTGACCAAGTCCTATCCCGTGGGGACTCCCGGCGCGTTCCCCGTACATACGCCCGACAAGATCGTCATCAAGGACATCGAGAACTGGCGGGACTACGTGAAGGTGCCTCAGGTGGTCTATGACGCCGAGGAGTGGGAGCCCTTCATCGCCATGGCAGAGAAGGTGGACCGGAAGGAGCAGTTTGTCACGCCCTTCTTCGCCCCCGGCGTTTTTGAGCAGTGCCACTACCTCATGGAGATCCAGAACTGCCTGATGGCCTTCTACGAGAACCCCGACGAGATGCACGAGCTCATCGACTGCATCACCGAGTTCGAGCTGGACTACGCCCGGGAGCTGTGCAAGTATGTCAAGCCCGACGCCATGTTCCACCACGACGACTGGGGTACCCAGATCTCCACCTTTATGTCTCCCGACATGTTCCGGGAGTTCATCAAGCCCGCCTATGAGAAGATCTACGGCTACTACAAGAGCCACGGCGTGGAGCTCATCATCCATCACTCCGACTCCTTTGCCGCCACCCTGGTGCCCGACATGATCGACCTGGGCATCGACATCTGGCAGGGCGTCATGACCACCAACAACATCCCCGAGCTCATCAGTCAGTACGGCGGCAAGATTTCCTTCATGGGTGGCATCGACTCCGCCAGTGTGGACTATGAGGGCTGGACTCAGGATGTCGTCGCCAGGGAAGTGGAGTGGGCCTGCACCGAGTGCGGCAAGCTGTACTTCATCCCCAACGCCTCTCAGGGCCTGCCCGTGAGCACCTTTCCCGGTGTTTATGAGGCTCTGGACGTGGAAATCGACAGGTGCTCCAAAAAGTTTTTCTGATCCAATTATCTGAATGAAGCCGAGACAGGGAAACCGGGTATCCGGTTTCCCTGTACTCAAATGGGAGGAATCAACAAAATGAAGCAGATGTATCCCAACCTGTGCAAGCCCATCACCATTGGCAACGTGACCTTCCGCAACCGCATTTTCTCCGCCCCCATGTCCGGCGCGGACATTACCCCGGACTGCAACATCGGGATGCGCTCCACCTACTTCTATGAGATGCGCGCCAGGGGCGGCGCGGCGGCGGTGACCGTCAGCGAGCTGGTAGTGGATCCCAGGACCGACGCGTCCTTCATGTATCACCTTACCCGCACCAATCCCGGCTCTATTCCCAGCTTTACCTACACCGCCGACGCCATCAGCCGTCATGGGGCCATTCCCAGCGTGGAGTTCTCCCATGCGGGCCAGTATGCGGGCACCTATCTGCTGGACAGGGACGCCAGGCAGGAGATGGTCCAGTACGGCCCCAGCGACTGCACCCGCCCCGACGGCATCCCCGTGAAGGCCCTGACCAGAGAGCAGATGGCGGAGATGGTGGACACCTACCGGGAGACCGCCAGGCTGGCCAAGCTCTGCGGTTTCAGGATGATCATGGTCCACGCGGGCCACGGGTGGCTCCTCAATCAGTTCCTGTCCCCCTATTTCAATCACCGGGAGGACGAGTACGGCGGCAGTCTGGAGAACCGGCTCCGCTTCGTCCGGGAGATCATCCAGGCCGTCCGGGAAGGCGTGGGCCCCGGGTTCCCCATTGAGCTGCGCATGAGCGGCTCGGAGTTCTTCGAGGGGGGCTACGGCCTGGACGAGGGATGCCGGATCGCCCACGGGCTGGAGGATCTGGTGGACCTGATCCACGTGTCCGCCGGCTCCTATAAGTACGGCTTTTCCATCACTCATCCCTCCATGTTCCGGGACCACGGGTGCAACGTGTTCCTGGCAAAGGAGATCAAAAAGCACGTCAGCGTTCCTGTGGCCACCATCGGCGGGCTTAACGACCCGGACATGATGGATAAGCTGATCGGCGACGGCGAGGTGGACGTGGTGTACATGGGCCGGGCCCTGCTGGCGGACCCGGAGCTGCCCAACAAGGTCATGAGCAACCGCCCGGAGGAGATCGTGCGGTGCCTGCGGTGCTTCGTGTGCATGGCGGAGCGGGGCGTCACCTCCACCCGCCGGTGCAGCGTCAACCCCCGGATCGGCCGGGAGCACGAGGGGATGGAGGTCCTGCCCGCCCGGATCAGGAAGAAGGTTCTGGTGGCCGGCGGCGGCGTAGGCGGCCTTCAGGCGGCCATTACCGCCGCCCAGAGGGGACACCAGGTGGTGCTGTGCGAAAAGAGCGGCAAGCTGGGAGGCATCCTCAACTGCGAGCAGGCCATCGACTTTAAATATGAGATGTACCAGCTGGGCCAGACGCTGGCTCTTCAGGCGGAGCGGGAAGGCGTGGAGATCCGGCTGAACACCGAGGCCACGCCGGAGCTGGCGGAGGGCTTCGACGCGGTGATTGTGGCCGTGGGCTCCAGTCCCATCGTCCCCCGGTTGCCCGGCATTGAAAACGCGGTGGTGGTGAACAACTACTACATGGAGAAGGATCGGGTCACGTCGGAGGAGATCGTGGTACTGGGCGGCGGCCTGGCGGGCTGCGAGTGCGCGGTCCATCTGGCCCGGGACGGCAAGAAGGTTCGTCTGGTAGAGATGATGGACGACGTGTGCCGGGACGCCAATATCCGCCACCGGCCCATCCTGCTCCAGGAGCTGAAGGACCGGGACGTGGAGGTCCTGACGGGCCACCGGGCGCTGGAGGTCAGGCCCGAGGGCGTTCTCTGCCAGAACAGGGCGGGGGAGCAGGTCCTGGTTCCCGGCGGCAATGTGATCTGCGCCGTGGGCCAGCGGGCCAACCGGGACGCGGCCGACGCGCTGCGCGCCAGCGCCCCCTTCGTGCGGCTTATCGGCGACTGCGTGCGCCCGGCCAATATCTGCATGGCGGTCTATGAGGCCTATCACGCGGCGATGGATGTATAATGATGTGCTGCTTTTTCCTGAAAGAAAAAGTGGCAAAAGAACTTCGGGAATTTGACATGATTGCCTCACAAGAGCTCCCTGGAGCCTGTTAATATCTCAACTTGAGGGATAGTATGCTATGAAAATGATCCAAGTGACCCTCGTCCCCTCCGGAGAGAGGTTCGCTGCCCCGGCAGGGCGGCGGCTGTTGGAGGCCCTGCGGCAGCAGGGCCTCCCCCTGGATGCCCCCTGCGGCGGAAAGGGGACCTGCGGCAAGTGCAGGGTGCTGGTGAACGGACGGGAGGAGCTGGCCTGCCAGTATGAACCTGCGGAGGACGTATCCGTGGAGCTGCCGGAGCGGGAGCAGGTCCGGGTTCTGACGGGAGGCGGCTCCGCCGCCGCCGACGGGAAGCACGGTTACGTCCTGGCCTTCGACGTGGGAACCACCACGGTGGTGGCCTTTCTCTGCGACGGGAAAACGGGGCGGCAGCTCTCCTGCGCCAGCGCCGTCAATCCTCAGAGCGCCTACGGCGCGGACGTCATCGCCCGCATTCAGTATGAGCTGGAGCGTCACGACGGGCGTATGGCCTCGGAGATCCGCAGCTGCCTGGGCCTTCTGGCCCGGGAGGCAGCCCGGACGGCGGGCATCGCGCCGGAGGAGATCGAACTGGCGGTGCTGGTGGGAAACACCGCCATGCACCATCTTCTGCTGGGGCTGGACGTGGGTCCGCTGGTTACGCCGCCCTACATGCCATCGGTCCGGGAGGCCGTGGAAGTGCCGGGCGCAGACTGGCTTCCCCTCGCGCCGGGCGCGCCGGTCCGGGTGCTGCCCAACATTGCGGGCTTCGTGGGAGCGGATACGGTAGGGTGCATGGTGTCCGCCGGCTTCGACCGGCTGGAGGACCTGACGCTGCTCATCGACATCGGCACCAACGGCGAGATGGTCCTGGGGAATCGGAAGCGCCGCCTGGCCTGCTCCACGGCGGCGGGGCCCGCCTTTGAGGGCGCGAAGATCCGCTTCGGCATGCGGGGCGCGCCGGGGGCCATTGACCATGTGACCCTGGAGGCGGGGCGGCCCGTCTGCCATGTCATCGGGGAGGTCGAAGCCAGGGGACTGTGCGGCTCCGGCCTGCTGGACGCGGTGTACGCCCTGCTCCGTGGAGGATTTGTGGATGAAAGCGGGAGAATGTGTCCGGAGGTTCCCGGTCCCTGGCTGACGGTGGACAACCAGCCCGCCTTTTTCCTCCGGGACGGGGTATACCTGACCCAGAAGGACATCCGGGAGGTACAGCTGGCCAAGGCTGCCATCCGGGCGGGGATCGAGCTGATGCTGGAAACCATGGGCCGGGAACGGGAGGAGGTACGGGAGGTGCTGCTGGCGGGAGCGTTCGGCAGCTATCTCTCCCCGGAGAGCGCCTGTGGTATCGGAATGCTGCCGCGGTCGCTGCTTGGCCGGGTCCGGGCCATCGGCAACGCCGCCGGGGAGGGAGCGCGGCAATGCGCCCTTCTGGAGGCGGACTACCGCCGGAGCATCGCGCTGGCGGCGGAGACGGAATTTCTGGAGCTGGCCAGCCTGCCGGCCTTTCAGGACTGCTATGTGGACTGTCTGGGGTTTGAAGAGGAGGAGGACGAGTGAAAGAGTACGTTGATCTGGCGCTGGGACAGGGCTTTACCTGCGCTGCAAAGCTGGACCCGGCGGCGCTGTCGCTGCGGCAGGAGGTCCGGGACATGTGCGCCGCGGACAAGTGCCGGGCCTACGGCCGCAACTGGACCTGTCCGCCCCACTGCGGCACGCTGGAGGAATGCGGCACCCGTCTGAGGGAGATGAGCGCCGGCCTGTTGGTGCAGACGGTGGGACAGCTGGAGGACTCCTTCGACTTCGAGGCCATGGCGGAGACGGAGCGGCTGCATCTGGAGCGCTTTCACGCTCTGGCGGACCGGCTGCGGGAGAAGTATCCCGGCGTGCTCTGTCTGGGCAGCGGCGGGTGCCGCCTGTGCAAAAGCTGCGCCTGGCCGGAGCCCTGCCGGTTCCCGGAGCGGGCCTGCTCCTCCATGGAGGGCTGGGGCCTGCTGGTCAACGAGGCCTGCGAGGCGGCGGGCGTGCCCTACTACCACGGGAAGAACACCCTGGCCTATACCGCCTGCTATCTGTTTCCCGGAGAACGGTAAGAAAAGGAATCAAAAAACTTCAGAAGGGGTTATTTTGCTGCCCACAGGGAAATTTCCTGAAAATTCTGGGGCTGCCTTTTTCTTTTCCCAAAGGTTTTCGCCGGCTTTTTGAAAAAGGCGGCGGGGCGCAGGGGCGGAGTCCGGCATTCTTTCTGTCAGAAACAGACAGCAGACCTTCCCGTCGGAAACCCGTAGAAATTTGTTTGTGTGTGTTGTCCGGGAAGCCCCGGCGTCCCGGAATAATGGAGGATTTATATGGAGCATGATACGCGCTCTCTGGAGCAATACCTGAAGCCCCGCACGCTGTTCCGGTTTCTGTTTTTTTCCGTCCTCGGCGTGTTCGTGTTTTTTATCAACGTGCCCTTTCCCGCCTATCAGATTACCATCGGCCCCTGGAAGTGGGGGGCGGTGGCGGCCCAATCCAACGTGATCGTCTCCCACCTGACAAACCTGGTGAAGGCGGCGCTGTACACCGGGAATTTTCCGGCCATGCCCTTTGTGGTATGGGGGATCGGGGTATACAGCATCGTGGACCTGTTTGTTCTGCGCCCCCGGAAATTCTGGGGCACCACGAAAGTGGCGGCGGCCTTTGCCGTTTTCAAGATCATCGGCTTTCTGCTTCTGACCTGCGCCATTGTGGACATCTATCTGGGCTTCCACTTTGGCTTCATGGGCTGGTTCTTTGACCCGGTGTCCTCTCTGGGCGGCAAGAGCATCTCTGCCTTTATCATGAGCAATATTCTGGTAACCATCTGCATCAGCATTCCGGCGGCGTCTCTGTTCCTGCCGCTGCTGGTGGACTACGGTCTGGTGGAATTTGTGGGCGTGCTGGTGCGGGCGGTGATGCGCCCGGTGTTCAGGCTGCCGGGGCGCTCGGCGGTCATCAGCGTGTCCGCCTTTCTGGGGAACTTTTCCGTGGGCCATATCGCCGTCAACGACCAGTATAAGACGGGCCGCATGACGGAGCGGGAGGCGGTGGTCATCGGCTCCAGTCTCTCCACGGTGTCGGTGGGCTTTCTGCTGGCGCTGGCCACAAACACGGGACTCAACAATCAGGAGCTGTGGGGGAAGAGCTACTGGAACCAGTATTTCTGGCTGGCCTTCCTGGTAACGCTTCTGGTGACGCTGGTCGGGGTGCGGATATTCCCTCTGAGCAGGATTCCGGACAGCTTCTGCCCCGGCGCGGAACCCAATCCGGAGCAGCCGGTGAAACGGCAGATGTTCCGGGCGGCGCTGGCGGAAGCTCTGGACCAGGCGCAAAACCAGCAGAGTCTGGGCCGGCGGATCGCCTATATTATGAAGGAGACCATAGGCGTTCTGGGCACGGTGGCCTCCGGTACGGCGTTTTTTGCTTCCTTTGGCGTGGTGCTGTACACGTTCACCCCGGTGGTGACCTGGCTGGGGTATCTGTTCCGGCCCTTCTTCATGCTGTTCGGCTTCTCCGGCGCGGAGCTGGAAATCGCGTCCACCGGGGCCATGATCTCCTTTGTGGAGGTAACGGTGCCGGCTCTGCTGGTGACGGTGGGAGAGTGGAGCATGCGGCTGCGGTTCATGCTGGCGGTGCTGCCGGTAAGCTCCATCATCTTCCTTGCCAGCTTTGTTCCCTGCCTGATGGCCACGGATATTCCTGTAAAGTTCTGGCATCTGTGTCTGATCTGGCTGGAGCGGATGATTCTGTCCATCATTTTTGCCGGTATTTTTGCCGTGCTGCTGTTCCCTGCGGGAATGGTGGGCTGATTTTTGAAGGCGGCGTGACCCACGGTCACGCCGCCTCATCATTTTTCTCATGAGACCGCTCCTTCCGTCAGTCTGTCCCACAGCGCGTCACAGCCTTCCGGATACGCGCAGGCCTTTTCCGTCCGGAATCCCCGGCAGGCCAGGTACATACGAAATGCGCGGCCGGCTTCCCATACGATCCGGCGGACTGCGTGTTCACCAGGGAAGAGCCGGACGGTCTGGACCTCTACCGTCCCGATTTCGAGACACGGGCCCGTGGGCGGGGGCCCTGTGGCGCCGGACCGTCCCATTTTTTTTATAAAACCTGTTGCTCATTTCCCGTTTGTCAGGTATACTATGGTCACATAACAGCAACTGCAAGGAGGTTGTAACCCCATGACCAGCGAACTTCTGCAAAAAGCCCGGGACTTCGAGGCCCGCTGTGGTTCCCAAATCCTCGCCAGCCAGCGGCCCGCCTTTCATCTCACTCCTACCATCGGGTGGATGAACGACCCCAACGGTTTTTCCCTTTATAAGGGCGAGTACCATCTTTTTTATCAGTACCACCCCTACTCCAACGAGTGGGGCCCCATGCACTGGGGACATGTGAAGAGCAGAGACCTTATCACCTGGGAGCGGCTGCCTGCCGCTCTGGCGCCGGACTGCGGCTATGACGACGCAGGGTGCTTCTCCGGCGGCGCGGTGGAGATGCCCGACGGGCGGCAGATGCTCATGTATACCGGCGTGCGCATGGAGCGCAACCCGGAGGGCTGTATTCATGAGATACAGACCCAGTGCATTGCCATCGGAGACGGCGTGGACTACAGCAAATACGAACAGAACCCGGTTCTGACCGGAAAGGACCTGCCGGAGGGCGGCAGTGTCGTGGACTTCCGGGACCCGAAGGTCTGGCGGGAGGAGGACGGGACTCTCTACGCCGTCATCGGCAACCGCAGCGCCGACGGCAGCGGGGCCATTCTGCTCTACCGCAGCGCCGATGGGCGCAGCTGGGAGTTTGTCTGCACCCTGGACGCCTGCCGCAATCAGTACGGCGGGATGTGGGAGTGTCCGGACTTCTTCCCCCTGGACGGGAAGCATGTCCTGTTCACCAGCCCCCAGGAGATGCAGCCTGTGGGTCTGGAGTTCCACGTAGGCAACGGGACCGTATGCCTGATCGGGGACCAGGACCCTGTCGGGAAAGGCTTTACCCGTCAGGTGGTGCAGGCCATTGACTACGGTCTGGATTTCTTCGCGCCCCAGACTCTGCTGACCCCTGACGGGCGGCGGGTGATGGTGGCCTGGATGCAGAACTGGGCCACGGTGGGGGCCAAGCCCTCCCACTGCCGCTGGTTCGGGCAGTATACCGTCCCCCGGGAGCTGGCCGTGAGGGACGGACGGCTGTATCAATTGCCCGTGCGGGAGCTGGAGGCCTTCCGGGGGCAGTGCGTCGCCCACCGCAACATTCCCGTCAGCGGAGAGATCAGCCTGCCGGGCGTGCAGGGCCGGATCCTGGACATGACCGTCACCGTCCGGCCCACCGGGGAGGAATCCTACCGCTGGTTCCGCATCCGGGTGGCCAGGGACGGGGAGCACGAGACCGTCATCCGCTACCGTCCCGACCAGGGCACGGTAAAAATCGACCGCACCCGCAGCGGCCTGCTCCATGACATCGTACATACCCGCAGCTTCCTGGTGCGCTGCCGGGAGGGGGAGATCAGGCTGCGGATCGTAATGGACCGGTTCAGCGTGGAGGTGTTTGTCAACGACGGCGAGCAGGCCGCCAGTATGGTGATCTACACCCGGCAGGAGGCGGACGCCATCAGCTTTGAGGCCGGCGGTTCGGTGCTGATGGACGTGGAGAAGTACGACCTGGTTTTCCCGAAGGAGGAGCTGGCGTGAGGAAGGAAAAGCGGTTTGACGTGGTGGCTCTGGGAGAGCTGCTGATCGATTTCACCGGGAACGGACTGAGCGAACAGGGCAACGCCCTTTTTGAAGCCAACCCCGGCGGCGCGCCCTGCAACGTGCTGGCCATGCTGAAAAAGCTGGACCGGTCCTGCGCCTTTGTGGGCAAGGTGGGGGAGGACATGTTCGGCCAGCTGCTGCGGAAGGTGGCGGAGGAAGCGGGCATCTGCATGGACTATCTGGTCACGGCGCAGGACGCGCGGACCACGCTGGCCTTTGTAAAAAAGCTGAAGAATGGGGACCGGGATTTCTCCTTCTACCGCAGTCCCGGCGCGGATATGCTGCTGACGGAGGAGGAGGTCCCGGACGATGTGGTGAAAAACTGCCGCATCTTCCACTTTGGCACCCTGTCCATGACCCACGAGGGAGTCCGGCGGGCTACATACAAAGCAGTCGATGCGGCGAAGCAGGGCGGGGCGCTGCTTTCCTTCGACCCCAACCTCCGGCCGCCGCTGTGGGCGAGTCTGGAGGAGGCGCGGACCCGGATTGCTTATGGCCTAGGACGGTGCGATATCCTGAAAATTGCGGACAACGAGCTGGAGTTCATGACCGGGGAGACGGATTTTGACAGGGGCGCGGCCATCCTGCGGGAGCAGTATCCCAATATCCGTCTGCTGAACGTGACGGCGGGACCGGAGGGGAGCTGCTCCTACTATGAGGAGCAGCGGGTGTTCGTGCCCGCCTGCAGGCTGGACGGCGTCATCGAGACCACCGGGGCCGGGGATACCTTCTGCGCCTGCGTGCTCAACTTTGTGCTGGACCATGGGCTGGAGGGCCTGAGGGCGGAGGACCTGACCGCCATGCTGCGCTTTGCCAATACGGCGGCCGGTCTGGTCACCACCCGGAAGGGAGCGATCCGTTCCATGCCGGAGCGGGCGCAGGTGGAAGCGCTGCTGTAAAAACCCGCATTCACGAGCGCAAAAAAGGATCGCAGGAGCGTTCAGAACCTGTATTCACAATCGCAGCACGCCGTCCGGCGGGTCTTTTTCCCGCCACACTGCGTCCCCGATTATGAATACAGGTTCTAAGAATTTCCGGTGACTTTTCCGGTACCTTTTGTTTATGCAAAATGCACCTGTGGGGTCCGGGGCTGGAAGCCCCGGAGGTACGGGGGCGCTCCGCCGGGAGCGCCCCCGCGTATTTTTGGTCAGAATTCATGGAAAAAAGCCGGATCAATCAGTACATATGCACAGATTCAAAACGGGCGCGCAAAAATGGATTGACAAATGCGGACTCTATGATATACTAACATAAGTAAAACCTTTTATAAAATTTACGTCTTAATTTTTTGCAAAGAGAGGTTGTCTCCATGGAAGAGAGCATGTTGCAACAGGTCATGACGGCTCCGGGGGAGATCGTGTTCCGGGAGGTCCCCGTTCCGAAGGCCGGAGAGGGCCAGATTCTGATCCGTATCCGGATGATCGGCATCTGCGGCAGCGATATTCACGTATACCACGGCAAGCATCCTTTTACCTCCTATCCCATCACCCAGGGGCATGAGGTCTCCGGCGAGATCGTGGCCCTGGGCAGGGGCGTGGAGGGCTTTTGCGCAGGGCAGAAGGTCACCGTCGAGCCTCAGGTTTTCTGTGGAAAGTGCCACCCCTGCACCCATGGCAAATATAACCTCTGCGAGGAGCTGAAGGTCATGGGGTTTCAGACCACCGGCGTGGCGTCCACTTATTTTGCGGCGGACGCCTCCAAAGTGACGCCGCTGCCGGAGAGCCTCAGCTTTGAGGAGGGCGCGATGATCGAGCCGCTGGCCGTGGCGGTCCACGCGGTGCGCCGCTTCGGCGAGGTGGCGGGGAAAAAGGTGGCGGTGCTGGGCGCGGGCCCCATCGGCAATCTGGTGGCCCAGACGGCAAAGGCCTTGGGCGCGGAGACCGTGCTGGTGACCGATGTGAGCGATTACCGGCTGGAGCTGGCGAAGCGGTGCGGCGCGGACGAGGCGGTCAACACGGCCCGTGAGGACTTCGGCCAGGCCATGGTCCGATGCATGGGGCCGGACAAGGCCGATGTTATCTATGACTGCGCCGGGAGCAATGTGACCATGAATCAGGCCATCCGCTGCGCCCGGAAGGGCAGCGCCATTATTCTGGTGGCGGTGTTCGCGGATATGGCCACCGTGGATCTGGCGGTGCTCAACGACCACGAGCTGGACCTGAACACCACCATGATGTACCGCCACGAGGACTATGTTACCGCCATCGGGCTGGTAGAGCAGGGAAGGGTGCAGCTGCGCCCCCTGATGAGTCGGATCTTCCCCTTCCGGCAGTTCCGGCAGGCCTATGAGTACATCGACGCCAACCGGGAAACGTCCATGAAGATTCTCGTCAACGTACAGGAGCAATGACCGAAGGTCCGGAGGAAAAGACAATGGAGCCTTGTCAGAACACGGAGGCAGAGCGCAGGCCGCCCTGCCTGGGCGTTCTCATCGCCTGCGGCGATAAGAACGCCTGGAGCAACACCTTTGAGTCCATGTGCGAAAACTGCTACAACGACGTCAACGTGGGGATGCGGGAGGGCGCGTCGGTAAAGACGCTGGACCTGTATTAAGCGGTAAAAGAAAGGTTGCAATATGGAACATATCAATCATAGGCGGTACGACCTCGTCGTCATCGGCGGCGGACCCGGCGGCATCCCCGCCGCCGTCGCGGCGGCCCGGAGAGGCTGGAAGGTTCTGCTGGTGGAGCGCAACGCCTTTTTGGGCGGCGCGGCCGCTTCGGGGCTGGGCATTCTGGGCTATATTGACCGGGAGGGCAACCCCGCCCTGGGCGGTATCGCCCAGGAGCTGATGGACCGGCTGGAGGAGATGCACGGCGCGCTGGGTCATTTCCGCTGTCCCGTCCACAACTCCATCAGCCCCGTCTCGCCGGAGTGCGTGAAGATTGCGGCGCTGGAAATGTGTCTGGACGCAGGGGTGGAGGTGTTCTTCAATCAGGAGCTGCTGGACGTACAGGTGGAGGAGGGGCGGGTCGCCGCCGTTACCGTGTACGGGAAGTGCACCCGGACGGTGCTTCACGCCAGCGTGTTCGTGGACGCCACCGGCGACGGGGACCTGGCTTATCTGGCGGGAGCTTCCTTCCGCTCCGGTCAGGACGGCACCGGCGTCATGCAGCCCGCGACGCTGATGTTCACCGTTACCAACTACGACCTGGACAGGCTGCTGGACTACGCGGAGGGCCACCCGGAGGACTTCGGCATCAAGGAGGACTACGCAAAGGGCTATGATCCCGCCTTTTTCCGGGCGACCCCCGGCCACTGCTTCATCGGCCTGACCCGGATGATCCGGGACGCCAGGGCGGCGGGCGATTTCGACGTGCCCCGGAACCAGTTCATCTACATCACCACGCCCACCGAGGGGGCGCTGGCCATCAATACCTCCCGGATCATCAGCATCGACGCATCAAATCCCTATCAGCTCTCCGACGGCCTGGTCGCCGGCTACCTGCAGGTGCACCAGCTGCTCCGGTTCATGAACAGGTACGTCCCCGGCTTTGAGAACGCGCGGCTGGCCAGCATCTCCCCTGCGCTGGGCGTCCGGGAGACCCGCCACTTCGACGGCGTGTACCGTCTGACCCGGCAGGAGATGTACTCCGGCTACGTGAAGGAAAACGCCGTGGCTCAGTCCGCCTACAATATCGACATCCACAGCGGCACCGGAGACCATATTGACCTGACCCCGGTAAGCAGGCCCTTCGGCATTCCTTACGGCTGTCTGGTGCCGGAGAAGGTGGACGGGCTGCTGCTGAGCGGACGGACCATCTGCACCGACACGGAGGTCTACGCCTCCGCGCGGGTGATGGGACCCTGTCTGGCCATCGGCGAAGCGGCGGGCGAGGCGGCCGCCATCTGTCTGGAGGACGGGATACAGCCCCGGCAGGCGGACGTACAGAAGCTGCGCCGCCGCCTGCGGGAGAACGGGTGCCTGTTCTGACAGCGTTATAATCAACCTTTTCTGAAGTCCTTTTTGACTCTTTTTCTTTCAGGAAAAAGAATGGATACAGCCTGTAAAGGAGATCGTAAAGAATGAAAGCAGCGGTATTTATGGGCGCGGGCGACATCCGGGTGACGGAGGTCCCGAAGCCCGTTCCGGGACCGGGAGACGTGCTGGTAAAGGTGGCGGCCTGCGGCATCTGCGGCACGGACGTGCACATTTTCTCCGGGGAGGAGGGGGCGGCAAAGACCGTCCCGCCCACCATTCTGGGCCATGAGTTTGCCGGCGTCATCGAGGCGGCAGGCGGCGACGTGACGGATTTTCAGGTGGGCGACCGGGTCTGCGTGGACCCCAACGACATGTGCGGGGCGTGCGTGCCCTGCAAGAGCGGGCAGGGGCACTACTGCACCGGTATGGTGGGCTACGGCACCACCGCCGACGGCGGCTTCGCCCGGTATTGCCGGGTCCCCGCCAGGCAGGTCTGCCGCCTGGCGGAGAGCGTGCCCTTCGAGGTGGGATGCCTGGCGGAGCCCGTATCCTGCTGCCTCCACGGCATCGACATGTGCATCATCCGGCCCGGCGCGGAGGTGCTGGTCATCGGCGGCGGAGCCATCGGGCAGATCATGGTCCAGCTGGCCCGGCTGTCCGGCGCGGCGGCGGTGGTCCTCAGCGAGCCGGTGGAGAAGAAGCGGGCGCTGGCCCTCTCTCTGGGGGCCTCCCATGTCATCGATCCTGCGGCGGCGGACCCGGCGGCCCAGCTGGCCCGGCTGGGACTGAGCCCCGACGTGGTGATCGAGTGCGCGGGGCGGAAGGAGACCATGTGCGACGCCATCCGGCTGGCCGCCAACCGGGCCACGGTAATGCTCTTCGGGCTGGGCCGCCCGGACGACGAGATTCCGGTGAAGCCCTTCCAGCTGTTCAGAAAGATCGGAAGAGCGTCGTGTAGGGAAAGAGTGTAGATC
>CAJULD010000016.1 GCA_910587505.1 uncultured Oscillospiraceae bacterium
ACACCCTCCTCGTACATTTTATCCCTCATTAACCTTGTGGCCTGTCTGGTTATGATGCCAGACAGGCCATTTTTCGACAGGCTGCGCCGCCCCTCGCTTAAAATGTTTTCTTACGTCACCGCCCCATTACCGGCTGGCCTTTCCTGACAGCCTCATCGGGCTTACAGCTTTTCCCTCCCTTCCGGGAAATTTGTGGCGGGGCCTCTTTCCTTTCCGGGGCTTCCTGCCGATATATATTATAACAGCAGGAGAGAAAGGAGGGGCCGGCATGAAGGATCTGGCCGTCGGCGGCGCAGTTCAGGCCGCGCCCGGACAGGGGTGGACCAGGGACCAGCAGGCGGAGGCTGCCGCCGCGGAAACTGTGGAAGCGACAGAAAAAGACGCGCTCCCCACACCATTGTCCCAGCAGGAAGAGGAGGGGCGGAGCCTGGTGGAAATGATCCGGGAGGCCCAGGAAAAGGCGGAGGCCCAGCGGGAGGCCATGAAGCTGCCCAAGAGCAGCGTCCGGTATGGCGACGCCCCGCTGGAGGCTTACGCCCGGCTGGCCCGCGCCCGGAGCGCCGCGGATGTCAATGCCGCCTCCGGCTACGCCCGGCGGCGTCTGGCGCAGTTTAAGACCGCTCTGCATACCGACAGCGATAACGCCGCTAAAATCAAGGCGGCGATCAATCAGCTGCAAAAGGCTGTGAACCGCGGCGAAAAGAAAAAGCGGGAGCTGACGCGGGAGCACCTGACGGAGGTCCGCCGCAAAAAGGCTGCCAAAGAGGACCGCCGGGAGAAGGAGCAGCAGCTCCGGCAGGAGCTCCGCCGCCGCAAAAGCCAGCGGATAATCCGTGAATCCGGTTATCTGCGGGAGGCGGAAATTTCTGACCGGCTGGCCTCCCATTTGACCGCAACCCAGATGGAGCTGCGCCAGCAGGCTCAGGAGCTGGCCGCGGCTACCTCCGCCTCTCTGGAGACCGCCGTACAGCAGTACGCCGCCGTTGAGGCCGCCCCCGCAGCGCCCGCAGATGCGGGCTTTACCGGACAGGCATAGCCCTCCGGCAGGCGCCGCGCCTCCGCAGCCGGGGAGCAAAAAATCTGCCGTATCCCTGTCAGACCGTGTTAAAAAATGCCTGCGGACCTGCCAGCCTCTTTTTGCTTGCTGGCAGGTCCGCAGACATTTTCGGAAGGGAAAACCTGTCCCCGCTCCCAAGTGAAGGCTGCAATCCGTTATGTAGCCGCGCATACTCCTGCATCAGCAGCGGGACCGCCTCTTCATCCTCTTGTACCGCAGGGGAAATACCGGCTGAGAGCAGAGATCACAGCGGCATGGAGCGAAGCTCCATGCCGCTGCAACGTATGCAGGACGCCAGATCAATAATTCTCCGCAGAAACCTCAAAGTAAGACTGCGGATGGGCGCAGGCGGGGCAGACCTCGGGGGCCGCCGTGCCGACCACGATATGTCCGCAGTTACGGCACTCCCACACCTTTACCTCGCTCTTTTTGAAAACCTCCTGGGCCTCCACATTTTTCAGCAGGGCGCGATACCGTTCCTCGTGGTGCTTCTCAATGGCGGCAACCAGACGGAACCTGGCCGCCAGCTCGGGGAATCCCTCCTTCTCGGCAGTTTCCGCAAAACCGGCATACATGTCCGTCCACTCGTAGTTCTCCCCGCTGGCGGCAGCGGCCAGATTCTCCGCGGTGCTGCCGATGCCCTCCAGCTCCTTGAACCACATCTTGGCGTGTTCTTTCTCGTTATCGGCGGTCTTCAGGAACAGGGCCGCGATCTGCTCAAAGCCCTCTTTCCTGGCTTTGGAAGCAAACCAGGTGTACTTGTTCCGGGCCTGGGACTCGCCGGCGAAAGCGGCCTCCAGGTTCTTCTCGGTCTGTGTGCCTGCATATCTGGACATTCTTTCAATCTCCTTTTTCTCATTTCAGGTAGGGAAAAAGGCCCTGAACCTGTTGTTTCAGGGCCTTTGGCGGAGATGGAGGGATTTGAACCCCCGCGCGCTTTTCAGACGCCTACCGCATTTCGAGTGCGGACCCTTCAGCCACTTGGGTACATCTCCATGCTATTCTTCCGGAAGCCGCTTCCCGTGCCGGAAATTTCCACCGGAAGGACATAAGCATCATACCACAGTTTCTTCTCCGGCGCAAGCGGTTTTTCCCGAAATTCGCGTGCAATCCGCCCGTCGGCCGGGTTGTGCGGAAACGGTGAAAAAATCCGGGCTGAGACTTGGCAAAAAATGTGGAAAGGTGTATGATATAAGTGCATTATGCGGCGGCAGGCGCAGAACAATTCTGATATTGATAAGGAGCAGAACAATATGGCAACCGGCAATTCAGGCAATATTGGTTTTGAAAAGCAAATCTGGGACGCGGCCTGCGTCCTGCGCGGCAACCTGGACGCATCGGAATACAAGTCTGTCGTACTCGGCCTGATCTTCCTGAAATACATCTCCGACCGGTTCGAGGCGAAGTACAACGAACTGGTGGCCGAGGGTGACGGCTTTGAGGAAGACATCGACGAGTATACGTCCGAAAATATATTCTTTGTTCCGGCCAACGCCCGGTGGGAGGTCATCTCCAAAGCGGCCCATACGCAATCCATCGGCATCGCCATCGACGACGCCATGCGCTCCATCGAGAAGGAAAACAAAAAACTGAAGGACGTCCTCCCCAGGAACTTTGCCCGCCCGGAGCTGGACAAGCGGCGGCTGGGGGACGTGGTCGATCTGTTTACCAATCTTCAGATGGGCGGGCACGGGAACCGTGGAGATATCCTGGGGAACGCCTACCAGTACTGCCTGCGGAAATTTGCCGAGCAGGAGGGCAAGCTGGCCGGAGAGTTCTTCACGCCGGAATGTGTGGTAAAAACGCTGGTGGAGGTGCTCCAGCCCTTCAACGGGCGGGTCTACGACCCCTGCTGCGGCAGCGGCGGCATGTTCGTCCAGTCCGCGCGGTTCATTGAGAACCACAGCGGGAACATCAACCGCATTTCCGTCTATGGCCAGGACTCCAACCCCACCACCTGGAAGCTGGCCCAGATGAATCTGGCCATCCGGGGCATTGACGCCGACCTGGGCAAGTTCAGCGCGGACACCTTCTTTGACGACTGTCATCCCCGGCTCAAGGCCGACTTTGTGATGGCGAATCCCCCCTTTAATCTCTCCAACTGGGGTGCGGAGAAGCTGCGGGGGGACGTGCGGTGGCAATATGGGATGCCACCCGCCGGGAACGCCAACTTTGCCTGGCTCCAGCACATGATCTGGCACCTGGCACCTGGGGGACGTATCGGCATGGTGCTGGCCAACGGCTCCCTGTCCTCCCAGTCCGGGGGCGAGGGCAACATTCGCCGGAATATGATAGAGGCCGATCTGGTGGACTGCATCGTAGCCATGCCTCCCCAGCTGTTCTACACCACGCAGATCCCCGTCTCCCTCTGGTTTCTGGCGAAAAATAAGAAGCAGAAGGGAAAGACGCTGTTCATCGACGCCCGGAAAATGGGGACGATGGTCAGCCGGAAGCTGCGGGAGCTGACAGATGACGACATCCGGAAGATCGCGGATACCTGCAACGCCTTCACAGCGGGGACGCTGGAGGAGGTCAAGGGGTTCTGCGCGGTGGCGGACCTGCAGGAAATCGCAAAGCAGGACTACATTCTCACGCCGGGGCGGTATGTGGGGATCGAGGAGCAGGAAGAGGATGGGGAGCCGTTTGAGGAGAAGATGGGACGGCTGACGGCGGAGCTGTCGGAGCTGTTTGCAAAGTCCCATGAGCTGGAGGGGGAGATTCGGGAGCAGTTGGGGGCGATTGGGTATGAGGTGTAAAAATGGCGGTATTAGGTGATTACATTTGCATTAAACATGGCTTTGCGTTCAAGGGAGACTTTATTTCCTTGGAAGATAACGGGGTTGTACTTGTTACTCCAGGTAATTTTGAAATAGGAGGAGGATTTAAAGAGAGAAAATGCAAATTCTACCATGCTGAATATGCAGATGAGTATGTACTAAATCCTGGAGATCTGATTGTAACAATGACAGATTTAAGCAAACAAGGTGATACATTAGGGTACGGTGCCAAAGTGCCGAACTCAAAAAGAATATATCTACATAATCAACGGATCGGACTTGTTGATGTTTTCAATCAGGATGCGGATAAAGAATATCTTTATTGGTTTATGCGATCTAAAAAATACCAGAAGGCCATTGTTGCAACAGCATCTGGTTCTACAGTAAAACATACCTCACCTTCTCGAATATGCGACGTGGAGATAAATTTGCCACCGCTCAATGTACAAAGGCAAATATCAAATTTTCTGTTCACAATAGATAACAAAATTGAGCTAAACCAGAAGATAAACGAGAATTTGGAGCAGCAGGCACAGACTGTATACGAGGAAATGTTTCTGAAATCTTCCGATGTAGCTACAACTTCTGGGACACTAAGGGACATTGCATCTATAACAATGGGGCAATCTCCAAGTAGTAGCAGCTATAACGAGAATGGCGTGGGCGAGGTATTCTTTCAGGGGCGGGCTGAGTTTGGCTTCCGCTTCCCGAAACGCCGTTTATTTACAACCGAACCTAAACGAATGGCTGATGCTGGTGATGTTCTCCTTAGTGTTCGTGCTCCTGTAGGCGATCTCAATGTGGCTTATGAACGGTGTTGTATTGGGCGAGGTTTAAGCGCAATCCAGAGCAAAAATGGAGACAACTCATTTGTCCTCTATACGATGATTGCACTTAGGCCACAACTTGATGTATTCAATGGTGAAGGAACGGTTTTTGGTGCTATCAATCGGGATGCTCTAAATGCAATGCCTATAAAAATTCCTGACACTAAAAAAATTGCTCAATTTGAAGCTCTTGTTCATCCAATAGATGATTTAATTCGTTCCAACTACGAAGAGATTTGCTATTTGGAGACTTTGCGTGATGAACTTCTCCCCAAACTTATGTCCGGCGAGATTGATATATCTACAGTTCAGTGTTGAATTACTAATAAACTTAGTTAATTAGGAAAATATTATGAAAAATAATGATGTACTTTTTTGCAGCCATTGCGGTAATGCCGGAATTTTAAGTTTTATTACTTATATTGACACTCCATATCAGCACGGAAGTTTTGGGAACATGATTTTAGATGCATCAATAAATTACAAAAGATGGCTTCTATTCCAATGTCCAGTTTACAAAAATCCGACTATAATTAGTGAATATATATCTGCAAAGGGGCAGCCTATAAATTTTGCTAAAATAGAATATGAGTTTCCGACAACAAACGTTCATTTTGACGGAGTGCCAGAAAATATTAGTACTGCATTTGACTCAGCTATAAAAACAAAAGGAATAGATCGAGCAATTTGTATTTTATCATTGCGCAGGACTCTCGAAATGATTTGCAAAGAAAAAGGCGCGTTAGGAAAAGACTTGAAAGAAAAAATTACTGATTTGATAAGCAAAAAAATATTGCCTGAAATGATGGAAGATGCCTGCTGGATTGTTCGACAGAGTGGTAATGATGCTGCACATGCAGATGATACTGTTTTTACCGAGCGTGAAGTCGATGAAATTATAGAGTATGTGTCAACAGTTATAAACTACTTATATTCAATGCCGGTACGTATAGCAAGGCTAAAGCACCAGATTGAGGAAAGAAAGCAGAATCTCAAAAAATAAAACGAGGGAGAGAAAAGGATGTCCTACACCGAATCCCACTACGAAAACGCCGTCCTCCAGCTCTTCCGGGAGCAGTTAGGATACACTTACGTCTACGGCCCCGATGTGGCGCGGGACTACCGCTCCCCGCTCTATGAGGACGTCCTGCTCCCCTGCCTGCGGCGGGTCAACCCCGCCCTGCCCATGGAGGCTCTCAACGAGGCGGCCTGCAAACTGAAAAACTTCGAGAGCGGGACACTGCTGCAAAAGAATATGGTGTTCATGGACTACCTGCAAAACGGTGTGCCGGTGAAATATTCTGTAAACGGCGAGGAGCGCTCCACCCTCGTCTTTTTCGTGGACTACAAAAATCCCGATAACAACGACTTCACCATTGCCAATCAGTGGACGGTGGTCGAGAACTCCGAGAAGCGCCCGGACGTGGTGCTGTTTGTCAACGGCCTGCCGCTGGTGGTCATGGAGCTGAAATCCCCCTCCCGGGAGGAAACGGACGCCTCCGCCGCTTACCGTCAGCTCCGGAACTACATGCGCGAAATCCCCTCTCTGTTCGTCTGCAACGCCGTGTGCGTCACAAGCGATATGACCCACTCCAGAGCCGGGACCATCACCTCCGGCGAGGACCGGTACATGGAGTGGAAGACAACGGACGGCAGCTACGAGAACACACAGTATGCCCAATTCGATACGTTTTTTAAGGGCCTGTTTGAGAAAGAGCGCTTTCTTGACATCATCAGAAACTTCATCTGCTTCCACGCAGACGGCCAGAACACCTCCAAGATTCTTGCCGGGTATCATCAGTATTTTTCCGTCAAAAAGGCGGTGGAATCCACCTGCCGCGCCACCCGGACGGACGGCAGGGGCGGCGTTTTCTGGCATACCCAGGGCAGCGGGAAATCCCTGTCCATGGTGTTCTACGCCCACTGCCTGCAACAGGCGCTGGAGAGCCCGACCATTGTTGTCATCACCGACCGGAACGATCTGGACGACCAGCTCTACGGCCAGTTTACCCGGTGCAGGGATTTCCTGCGGCAGACGCCGGTACAGGCGACCTGCCGCAGGCTGAGCGATGAGTATAAAGAAAGACTGCGGCGGGGCGAAACGCCGAAGCATGTGGAAATCGGTCTGAAGGACTGGTTGAAGGACCGGCAGGCCAACGGGATCATCTTTACCACCATGCAGAAATTTGAGGAGAGCGGCGAACCGCTCTCCGAACGCCGGAATATTGTCGTCATGGCGGACGAGGCCCATCGGGGACAGTACGGCCTGACGGCGAAGGTGTCCACCCGGCGGAAGGATAACGGGGAGATAGAGGCCCGGACCACCGTCGGCACGGCAAAGATCATTCGGGACAGCCTGCCCGGCGCTACATACATCGGCTTTACCGGCACGCCCATTTCATCCAAAGACCGCAGCACCCGGGACGTGTTCGGCGATTACATCGACATCTATGATATGACCCAGGCTGTGGAGGACGGGGCTACAAGGCCGGTCTACTATGAGAGCCGGGTCATTCACCTGAAGCTGGACGGAAGCACCCTGCGCCTCATTGACGCCGAGTATGACATCATGGCGCAGAACACAGACCCGTATGTCATTGAAAAGAGCAAGAAAGAGCTGGGGCAGATGGAGGCCATTCTGGGCGCAGATCAGACGATCCGCTCGCTGGTCGATGACATTTTGGACCACTACGGGAATTACCGGGCCGGCATCCTGACGGGAAAGGCCATGATCGTTGCCTGCTCCCGCTCCATCGCCATGAAGATATACCGGCGCATTCTGGAGCTTCGTCCGGCGTGGACGGAGAAGGTGGCGGTTGTCATGACACAGAGCAACAACGACCCGGAGGAATGGCAGAAAATCATCGGAAACCGGGCCCGCAGGGACGAGCTGGCGAGACAATTCAAGGACAACGGATCGCCGTTGAAAATTGCCATTGTGGTGGATATGTGGCTGACCGGCTTCGATGTTCCGTCGCTGGCGACGATGTACGTGTACAAGCCCATGTCCGGCCACAATCTGATGCAGGCCATCGCCCGCGTCAACCGGGTCTTTCAGGATAAAGAAGGCGGACTGGTGGTGGATTATGTGGGCATCGCCGCCTCTCTCCGGCAGGCGATGAACGACTACACCGCCAGAGACAGGAAAAATTATGGCGATACGGATATCCGCAAGGCCGCCTGTCCGAAATTTCAGGAAAAGCTCTCAATCTGCCGGGACTTCTTCCACGGCTATGATTACAGCATATTCATGTCCGGCAACGATTTTGAGAAGGCAGGGGCCATCAGCGGCGGCGTCAACTTTATTCTGGGCAGGAGCGTTGCGGAGTATAACCTGCCCGAAAACGGGCGGGCGCAGAACGTCTATATCAGGGAGGCGCTGCTGCTCCGGCAGGCCCTTACCCTGTGCGGCAGCTTAGTGGACGAGAGTACCCGTTTTGAGGCCGCATTCTTTGAGGCAGTCCGCACGATGCTCGTCCGCTTGCAGTCCGGCGGGACGGACAGGAAATTTGCACTGCCCGAAGTAAATGAGCGGATCAACGAGCTGCTGAAGCACAGCGTCAGGAGCGAAGGCGTGATTAATCTTTTCTCCGACGTGAAATCGGAGTTCTCCCTGTTTGATCCAAAGTTCCTTGAAGAGGTTGCCAACATGAAGGAGAAAAACCTGGCGGTTGAGCTTTTGAAAAAGCTGATCGCGGAGCAGGTCTCTGTCTACCGCCGGACGAATCTGGTCAAATCGGAAAAATTCTCTGAAATCATTCAGAACGCCATGAACCGCTATCTGAACGGAATGCTTACCAATGAGGAGGTCATTCAGGAACTGCTGAAACTGGCTAAGGACATTGCCGCTGCGAATGCGGAGGGCGAGGCGCTGGGGCTGAACGCAGAGGAGCTGGCGTTCTATGACGCGCTCACCAGGCCGCAGGCGGTCAGGGACTTTTACAGGCATGAGGAATTGATTGCCATTACCAGGGAGCTGACCGATCTTTTGCGGAAAAACCGCACCATCGACTGGCAGAAAAAGGAGAGCGCCAGGGCAGGAATGCGGCGGCTGGTCAAGCGGCTACTCAGGCGGCACAAGTACCCGCCGGAGGGGGTGGACGACGCGGTACAGACAGTGATCGGTCAGTGCGAGATGTGGACGGATTATGCGGTGATTGAATGAAACCCGGTCCGACTGCCGGCGAAAAGGCTTCTCCCGCAGAGGCAGTATGAAACCCGGAGGCCCTGCGGCCTCCGGGTTGCTATTTATGATACTTCCCACCCTCATTGATCTGAAATCCGCGGTAGATCTGTTCCAGCAGCATCACCCGCGCCAGGTGGTGGGGAAAGGTCATGGGAGACATGCTCAGGCGGACCCAGGCTTCCCTTTTCAGGCTCTCGTCCAGCCCGAAGGACCCGCCGATGAGAAAGGCCAGACACTTTTCGCTGCCTCTGGCGGCATCGCCCAGCAGCCGGGCCACCTCCTCGCTGGAGCGCAGTTTCCCCTCGATGCAAAGGGCTACCACCGCAGCTGCGGACGGCAGCCTGGCGCGGATGGCCGCCGCCTCTCTGGCAAGGGCCCGTCCGATCTCCGCCCGGGAGGGATTTTCCGGAAGACGCTGCTCCGGCAGCTCCACGATCTCCAGCCTGCAGTAACGGCTCAGACGCCTGGCATACTCCGCCGCCGCGTCGATGTAGAACCGCTCTTTCATCCTGCCCACGCAGATGATTAAGACACGCTGCATACCCCGTCCTCCAGAATGCACGCCTCGCTCATGGTGTCCCGCGGCGCGGCGGCCAGAGACAGTACCAGTCCTGCCGCCGCCAGCGCCTGCCGTACCGTCAGCAGCGCCAGCTCCGGCGTGTTGTTTTCATGGCTGAGATGGGCCAGCAGAATGGTCCGGGTCCCCGCCCGGACGCTCTCCACCGCGTATTCCGCCGCCGCATTGTTGCTCAGATGGCCCCGTTCCCCCAGAATGCGCTTTTTCAGGGGATAGGGATAGGGGCCCGTCCGGAGCATCTCCACGTCGTGGTTGCTCTCCAGCACCAGAATGTCCGCTCCCAGCAGCCGTTGCCCCGTCTCCTCCACGATATACCCCGTATCGGTCAGATATCCCACCCGGCCCGGCGGGGTGGTGAAAAGCCACGCGGCGCTCTCCCGGCAGTCGTGGCTGGTGGGCAGAATCTCCGCCTGCACCGGGCCGAACGCGGCGGTATCCCCCAGCTCCATGGGCCGCAGCAACGGCTCCACCCCCGCCAGCCGGCAGCTCAGCTGCCGGGAGACGGCGGGAGTGCAGAAAATGGGGGTACGGTATTTTTTGATATAGGTAGACAGGCCGCTGACGTGGTCCGTGTGCTCATGGGTGATAAGGACCCCGGCGAGATCCTCCGGCGTCAGCCCCAGCGCCGCCAGAGACCGGCAGATTCTCCGGCAGGAGATTCCCATATCGATGAGCAGGTGGGTTTCTCCACAGGAGAGCAGCGCCGCGTTGCCCGAGGACCCGCTGGCGAGGGTGCGAATGGTGGTCATAAGTACCTCATGTTTTCTTATCTTTACCGCGCCCCGCGCGGCAAACGGGATATTTTTCTCAAACAGGACCCGCCGGTACTTTTCCTGCGCAGGAAAAGTACCCAGAGAAAAAGCGGCCGCGGCGCGCAGCGCCGCAGATCAAAACAAACCATCCTCGAAAACAGATGTTTTCGAGGATGGACGAACTCACCCTGCGTTGCTGACGGCCAGCTCCTCTTCCGGTATCTCCACGGCCCGGATACGGCCTCCCACGCCCCGAATCTTTCCGATCACATCCTCGTACCCACGTTCAATGTACTGAACATTGGTGATCTCGCTGATTCCGTGGGCTGCCAGGGCCGCCACCAGCATGGCGGCTCCCGCCCGCAGGTCGCAGGCCTCCATCTGAGCTCCCGTCAGGCGCTCCACTCCCTCGATGATGGCCAGATTGCCGTCCACCTGGATCTGTGCGCCCATGCGCTTGAACTCGTCGGTGTAGCGGAAGCGGGTGTTCCATACGCTGTCGGTAATAATGCTGGTCCCCTGTGCCAGGCACAGGGCCACGGCCACCTGGGGCTGCATATCGGTGGGAAAACCGGGGTAGGGCATGGTCTTGATGTTGGCGCGGGCCAGGGGCCCGATCCGGCTGACCAGAAGGCTGTCGTCCACCTCGTGGATCTCCACGCCCATTTCCGCCATTTTGGCGGAAATGCAGTCCATGTGCTTGGGGATGATGTTGCAGATCTTCACCTCGCCGCCGCAGGCCGCCACGGCGGCCATATAGGTGCCCGCCTCGATCTGGTCGGGAATAATGGAGTAGCTCCCGCCCCGCAGGCGGCTGACCCCTCTTACCTTGATAACGTCGGTGCCCGCGCCCATGATGTTGGCCCCCATGGAGTTGAGGAAGTTGGCCACGTCCACGATATGGGGCTCCTTGGCGGCGTTTTCAATGACGGTCATGCCCTCCGCCATGGCGGAGGCCAGCATGATATTGATGGTGGCGCCCACGGACACCTTGTCAAAGAAGATATTGGCCCCCTTCACCCGTCCACCGGCGGCTTCCGCCATAACAAAGCCGCCGTGGGTGTCCACCTGGGCCCCCAGGGCGCGGAAGCCCTTCAGATGCTGGTCGATGGGACGGGTGCTGCCAAAATCACAGCCTCCCGGCAGCGCTACGTCCGCCGAGCCGAACCGGCCCAGCAGCGCGCCCAGCATATAATAGGAAGCCCGGCAACGGCGGGCGCTCTCATAGGGAACACGGCCGTTACGCAGATGGGTGCTGTCGATTTCCACGGTATGCGGGTTTACATAACGCACTTTCGCGCCAAGGTCCTGCAAAATGCCCAGCAGGAGGGTCACGTCGCTGATCTGGGGCATGTTCTCGATGCGGCAGGGTCCGCTGACCATCAGGGCTGCGGGGATAATGGCAACTGCGGCGTTCTTCGCGCCGCTGATATGGATCTCTCCAAACAAGGGCCGTCCGCCCTCGACAATATACTTGGTCAAAGATTTGCACCTCTTTGTCAATATATCGGCCTATCAGGTACAGTTTACCCAGGCCGCAACACTTCATACCGAAAATTACAGTAATCAGTGGGCATAATCACAGATACTAACCCAGTATATCAGATTTTTTTGTAAAATCAATGGGGACAAAAGAAATTTATTCATAAATTTTTAATAATTTCCGTCTGGTTTTTGGAAATCCAGATAAATGCCGGGGGCATGCGGCCAAAAAAAGGGAGCCGGATGGCTCCCTTCCCTGCTACTCCCTCCGCAGGGCCTCCAGCCCTGCGGCCGCGGCGGTAAACCCCGCCGCCAGCAAAATCAGCCGCCCCGCGGCGTCCCGGCTCCCCTCGCAGCAGCGCAGATACAGCGACGCCGGCAGCCATCGGCAGAGGGGGGCCAGCCGGGGGAAAAACAGCGTAATGTCCGCGAATACCGGAGAGAGAACGAAGACGGAGGCCGCGGCGAAAGGAATCGCCGCCGGCAGCGCCTTCCACACCGGGGGGAACGCCGTCAGGACCAAGGTGGCCGCGCCCAGCGCCGCCAGATACGCTCCCAACGCCAGCACGCTCCATCCTCCGCTCCCCGCAGCAAGCAGTCCCGCCGCCCCCAGACAGAAGGCGGGAATTAACGACCCCAGCAGCCTGGGCAGGCGCAGCGGCACGCCGCCCAGGCAGGGCCGCATCCGCTTTGCGCCGCCGGTTTCCTGCCAGCGGCCCAGATCCACCCCGGCAAACAGCGTCCAGACCAGCATGGCGGCGGCCAGACTGCCCCGGAGAATCCGGGCCATGCTGCCTTCCGTCAGGGACGGCAGGCTCAAAGAACGGCCGTCCAGCGTCTCCATGGCAAGCTGTACCTGCCGGACCGGGGGCAGGGCGTCCTGTGAAAGCGCCGCCCCGGCGGCGATCCCGCTGGCGCGCAGGTAGTCCGCCGCGATCTGCGCTGCCGTCAGTTCCAGCAGCGCGGCAGCGGCGGTTTCCCGCACCAGGGGGTAGACCGCGGAGCCGGGCCCGGTAAGCAGCGTAATCAGGCGCTCCTGCTCTCCGGACGGCAGCCGCTCCGCAAAATCCTCCGGGAGCAGCAGCGCGCAGTCCCACTGACTGGCGGCCACCCTCTTCCGGGCGGTGGCCTCGTCGGTGAAGACAAAGCGGACCGCCCCGCCGCTCCGGCGCTCCAGCGCCTCCCGGAAGGCCTCGCCTCCGGCGGGGATCACCGCCCCCACCTGAACGGCGGCTTCTCCGGAGGACGGCAGGACGCCTCTCACCGCGGCGCCCAGCGCCAGGGCCAGCAGCAGGGCGCATCCGAACCGGACCCGGTTCCGGCGGAGGGACAGGCCCAGAGAAAGGAAAAAATATCTCATAACGACTCCCCGGTCACTTGACAGCAGTATTCAGAGATTCCTTTGGGCGTTTCTCTCTGAATGGGGCCTGCTTTTTCCCCGTTTGCGCAGTATAAGCAGCAGAATTGTAATGGAAACGTCAATGCGGCAGGCCGGGGCGCCTCCAGGCGGCAAACTCCTGCGGAGAGCTTTTTGACAAGCCGCTTATACTGCTTCCTGAAAAAGTATCAGATCGCTTCGTTTTTCAGCTTCTCCGTGAAATCCTTCATCGCCTCGGAAATCCTGATCTGCTGGGGGCACACCGCCTCGCAGCTGCGGCAGCCCACACAGGCGGAGGGCTTCTTCTCCTCCGGGTAAGACGCAAGCGCCATGGGGGCGATGAAGCCGCCGTCGGAGAAATTGTGCTCATTATACAGCTTGATAAGCTCCGGAATGTCCAGCCCCTGGGGACAGTGGCCGGTGCAGTAGCGGCAGGCCGTGCAGGGCAGGGTCCTGCGGCCCAGCATCTCGTCGGCAATCTCCAGCAGCACCGCCATTTCCTTCTCCGTCAGAGGCTTCTCCGTCTCAAAAGTGCGGATATTCTCCTCCAGCTGCTCCATATTGGACATACCGGAGAGAGTCACCGTCACCTCGGGAATGGACTGGAGGAACCGGAAGGCCCATGCGGGAACCGTCTCCTCAGGACGCAGGGCGGCGAGGCGGGCGGAGTGGCTCTCTCCCAGTCTGGCCAGACGGCCACCCCGGACCGGCTCCATCACCCAGACGGGAATATGGTACTCTTTGAGCAGCTCCACCTTGGCCCTGGCGTCCTGGAAGGTCCAGTCCAGATAGTTCAGCTGAATCTGGCAGAACTCCATGTGATCGCCGTAAGCCTCCAGAAAACGGCGCATCACCGCCACGCTGCCGTGGGCGGAGAAACCCAGGTGTCTGATCCTGCCGTTGGCCTTCTGCCGGGTCAGATAAGCGTCGGTCCCATATTGGGGGTCCAGATACTGGTCGATGTTCATCTCGCAGATGTTGTGGAACAGGTAGAAATCGAAGTAGTCCACCCGGCACTTTTCCAGCTGCTTTTCAAAGATCTCCTCCACCCTGCCGAAGCTGCTCAGATCATAGCCGGGAAACTTGGTCGCCAGACAGAAACTGTCCCGCGGGTAACGGGCCAGCGCCTTGCCCATCACCAGCTCGGAGTTGCCGCTGTGATAGCCCCAGGCGGTGTCATAGTAATTGACCCCATGGGACATGGCATAGTCCACCATCTCCAGAGCGGCGGCCTCGTCGATGCGGCTGTCGTCTCCCTCGATCACGGGCAGCCGCATGGCGCCCAGTCCCAGAGCGGAGAGCCGCTTATTCTGAAATTGCCGGTAAATCATGTAAAATCCTCCTGCAAAAATATGATATTGACCTCTATTATACGGAGGATTACAGAAATTGCAAATGCTTTTTGATTATCGCATCCTATACGCAAAAGGTATAAAAACGCAGGGTCCCCCTGGGACCTGTGCCAGCATACGAGGAAATAAAAGCCTGTTGCCTTGACACTGGATACAGCTATATTATATAATAGAACCCTCATGACAGCAGTGGATGGTGAAACGCCGGCTTCTGTTGCTGTTTTGTATTGACTGAATACTTTTGGAGGTAAACATGATACGATTGCAGGCGGAAATGGCTGTAATCAGCACAATTAACGATGTGCTGAAACGGCTTCCGGAAGGTGCAGAGGACATTTCCATTGCCAGGGGAACTGTTCTTCGCCACACCCGCGATTTGGAAGACATGAGCGGTTACGCGATTATTAATGCATTTTCAGAACAGGCCATCGATCAGTTTCTGGAGGACAACCATACTCTGTTTCAGTTCGTTCCATACACCGCAGAGGGACCGGATGCTACCTATCGTCTGCGGCTGGAAAACCTGCAGCTTCCCGATGCCTCTCAGGGAATGGCAACGAAAGAGTTTTCCGATGCGCTTATTAAGCAAATCATCGTTCATTTGGATCCGGCAATCAACTATCCTTCTGATTTATTGCAAAAAATGGGCATCGTGGATGATTTATAGGCGAGCCTGAAAAAAGCTGCACGTTCGTATGAACGCTGAACTGAGAGCAGACGCGTATACCCGCAGCTGGAAGGAGCAAAAGAACAGTTATGTATCTATCTGTATGTGACTCAGAACAAAATACTGCGGCTCATGTCATTCAGGACCAGAACTGGAAAGAGACAAAACAGTTCCGGGATCCTGTGTATGGTTATATCCAGGTTCCAGTCCCTTACGTTCGCTATTTGATTGATACGAGTTATATGCAGCGCATCAAGGGTGTCGCCCAGTCCGGGTTACGCCCGCTGTTCGCTGCTGCTACGCATGACCGGTTTGCTCATTCAATTGGCGTATACCGCTTCGCCATGCAGCTGTATGACAGCTTTTGCAAAAGCGCGTTGGATGCACTGAAGCACACAGAGAAATTGAATAATGAAGAGATCAGGTCGCTTGAAAACGAACTTCTTGAGTGGAAAAACCTTCTTGCCATTGCGTCTATTCTCCATGACATAGGCCATCCGATTCAGTCGCACTCAATGGAATTCCTGTATGACGACGTGTTTCTCAAATTTCCGGACGAAGAGGAAGATCTGCCCCTCAAAGCCATCCAGAAGTTTGACAAAGACGAGCTGGAGCGTACGAAGAGACAATATCAGTTGGTCCGTGAGCAAAAGATATCTTATGAACACTCCCCATTTGCAGATGCTATGGCAAAGAAAAAGAGAATGCTCAACCGCATTTTTCGCTCGGACCCTCAATATCAGATTCCGGCGGATGACAACAATTATAAAGGGAATCCCCATGAGCGTATGAGCGCATACTATATTCTCACCGATAAAACTCTGCGTGAGAATATCCGCACTCTCTGCAACTCCTATCGGAAGGAGCATTTTGGCGAAAATCAGGCGATCCCTGAAGCCGGGTTGGCGGATACACTGGATTTTATCTGCCGCATGATTACCGGCACCCGCTATAATGTTCCCACCAATTTCAAGAGCCATCAGGCGGATCAAAAATACAGCATGCGAAACTGTGTGATCTCCATTTTGAACGGCACGATTGATGCGGACAGTATGGACTATATTATGCGAAACTCTTATTCCTCCGGCTATGAAACCAGCGAGGTGGATCACTACCGATTTTGCAGTGCGCTCTCCGTCTATATTGAGCAGGGGCAGATGTTCCTTGCCTGGCGGAAGAGTGCGCTCAGCGTGATCGAAGGATTTATCAGTGCCCGCAACTACGAGCCGCGGTGGCTGTATAGCCACCACAAGGTCGTCTATCAGGACATCCTCATGAAAGAAATGCTGATTGATGCCGTCGCTTATCTTTCGCTTCGCGTGCAGGAGAGCAACCGCGCAGCCGGCCCCGGATCGCTGAATACATGGATTCATTACCCGTTCTTCACCTATATACTCTCCCCGTTCCAGCCCTTCTCCGCAGAGCGACACCTGTTCTACCAGTCCGTGGATGGGGATATAGAGAACTTTTTCAAGCAGACCGCTCTGGAAATGGAACAGAGATTCACAGATCCCGGGGTTGGAGCAGACGAGAGCGCGCTGATCCAGGAATATCTGGAACTCTATCATGAGAATGATTCCCGCCAGCATAAGAAGAGTCTGTGGAAGTCTTTTTCTGAATACAAACAGGCCATTACTGCCATTGCCCGCAGACTGGACACAGATTTTGACACGATCAACCGCTATACGCTGGAATTGATCCGGCAGGGTCTGATGACAAAAGGATTTCATTTGGCAGAATCAGAGGGCAGAGAGAACGGAGATTCCACTACCGGACACTATCAGAACGAAGTGATTTATTATCCCCGCAGCCGGCACGAACAGCGGCAGGTGTCCAAAACCACTGACGGCAGCAATAATGTGAACAGCATTATCACCCAGTTTATTCCCCGGATATTTGAAAGTTTTGATCCGAAATACTGCCGGATTAAGATCGTCTGTCCCAGGATTAAGGATTTTTCCAGGGAACAGGTTCTTATGGGCGGAAAGCATTACATGCTGTCAGAGATGCTGGAACCGGAAAAGGGACGCCGTCCCTGCTTTCCGTACCTGTTCTATCGTCCTGCGGAGGACGCATCGGACAAAACAGACTACAAAGAAAAATTTTTTGCGGCGCTGGAGGCTTACTGCCGCCGGCGGCTTATGAACGCACCTCCAGGAGGAAACATGTCATTTCAAGCCAAAAAGGGAAAATACATCCGGGATGTGGTCCATGGAGATATTTTCTTACCGGAGCGGTTCCTTGCCGTCATTGATACGCCGGAATTTCAACGGCTGAGACGTATCAAACAGCTGGCCACGGCCACTCAGGTCTTTCCAAATGCGGGACACAGCCGCTTTTCCCATTCCCTGGGCACTTATCATGTGATGACCAGGATCATAGAGCATTTTGAAAGACTGTGCGCTGCCCAGGGAATGCACCTGTTTCATAACAGTCAGGAGCGGGACATCGTGCTGCTGTCTGCGCTGCTGCATGACGTGGGCCATGGTCCATATTCTCACGCCTTTGAGCATGTATCCGGGAACAGGTCTCATGAGGAGTGGACCGCCCACATTATTCTGGACAGGCAGACGCGGCTGAACACTGTACTCCGGGAGCTGTTTGGAGAGGATTCTCCCCGGCGGATCGTGGATTGCATCAATCATAAGAAGGCCAGTCCCGACAACTTCTCTTTTGCCGACATCTATCCTACACTTATCAGTAGCCAGTTGGACGCCGACCGCCTGGATTATCTTATGCGCGACTCCTACAACACGGCCATCCAGTTTGGCAATGTAGACATACAGAACCTGATTTCTGCCATGCGCATTACAGTCATTGACCAGAGGTACAGCGTGGCCATAGATGAGGCAAATCTTTCCATGGTGGAGCACTTTTTGTTTGGCCGGTTCAAGATGTACGAGACCGTATACTATAACAACTACAAGCTGTTTTCAGAGGAACTCCTGCAGCGGATTTTCAAGCGGGTCGGCGCGTTGATCGCAGAAGATGACAGCTGGAAGACCGAGATGCAGCAAAGCGCGTCCGGAAAGGCTATGTGCAGTATGCTGCAGGGGATGAATCTGAGCGTTCAGGAGTACTTGCTTCTGGATGACGCCGCTATTGAGGCGCAGTTTGCCAGATGGGCCGTAAACGACGGAAAGGACAGGAAAAGCGACCCGATCCTGACCTGGCTGGTTCAGGCATTCCTCCACCGCAATCAGATCAGCAGCTCCGGCATGAAGCGCTCGCCTGCAGCTGATCGGCCCCGGAAGGAGATCTTCTGTCATATTCGCGTTTTTCATGAGAGGGATCACGAGATACAGGCCCTGCTTGGGCAGATCGAATCTCTTCTGCGGCGCGAGAACGTGGAGTTCCCTGGGCCCTGTGAAAAGCTGGAGAATATCAGCCATGCGTTTATCAATATATTCCGGCACTGTGAGATGTATCGCGCGGATTCCAGCCGGCCGGATAATCAGAACGGTCAGAACAACACGATCTGGGTGCTTCGGGAGAATGGCACTGTGGAGGATATCGGAATGGTCTCCCGTATGCTGAACGACTCGTTCCAGAAAAGCTGCCTCTACTACTGCGAGGAGATCTTCTGGGAAGAGTTGAAGCATTGCCGCATCCCCGACGGACAGCAGGACAGCCGTATCCATGGAATTTTGAATGGAGTGAAAGAACTGATGGAAACCTCCCACCCGCGGAATATGATCGAAATCGAAGAGAAGTATTCCTGCAACCGGCAGGCATTGGATGAGATCAGCCAACTTCTGCAGCAGTATACCAGGGATCAGTCAGCGGAACACGATGGATTTTACCTGGAGCAGCGGAGCGTTGACGGGGTCCTGGAGACAATTGAACAGGAAGACATTTATTATGACCTGGCCGAAGGCCAGATGCATGAGGCGAAATGTTCACTGCGCTGCCGTCAGGTAAAGACAGGTAAAAGCAAAAAATATATTTTCACCATCAAAAAGCCTACAGAAAGCAAAAACTTTGACAGAAACGAACAATTTGCCCGATTTGAGTTTGAAATGAAGGCCAGGTCCAGCCAACTGGACGGAGATGTGGTGCGCTTTATTCGTTCCCATCTGGATATTCCCGGCCTTCTGAAACAGAGTACGGTAAGGGACGAGGATATCCCGCAGCTGCTGCATCCCGTCCTGAACATCTCAAACCGGCGCCGCAAGGGCATCGTATACCGCGATGGAAGCGAAGGCTCGACGCCTTTCAAGGCGGAAATTTGTCTGGACAGTGTATTATACAAGCGATCGCCGCAGGATCCGGATGAGACCGGAAAACCGGATTGGCAGATAGAGCTGGAGCTGAAGTCAGACTACCTCGACCGGGTATTGCTGCGGAAATTTACCAGTCTGCTGCGCAATCAGAACGATTTTTCCAGCCGGCTCAAGCCGGAGTCCACATCGAAGTACAGTAAGGCGCGACAGCTGCTGGGACTGCAGCAGGACAGAGACGGGGTGTGAATGGTGAGTGGAATTTTACTGGGGAACTGTAAAGAGCATATCCAGGAGAACTATCTGAAACCACTTCAGAAAGAATGCATGAAAAAGCGCCAGTATGAAGACGCGCTCTCCAGGGACAGGCCAACCGGAGAATTCCAAAGAGATTATGCCCGGATCATGTACTCCTCTGCGTTCCGGCGCCTCCAGGGAAAGATGCAGCTGCTGGGAATCAAGAACGATCAGTTCTTTCGAAACCGGCTGACGCATAGCCTGGAGGTCGCCCAGATTGCAAGGTCAATCGCGGAAATTATTGGCTACCAGTCATCCGAGCTTTATGCCGTGGAGGCGGGAGCTTTGGCGCATGATTTGGGCAATCCGCCCTTTGGCCATGCGGGGGAACGATACCTGAATGTGCTGTTCCGTGATGTGGGAGGCTTTGAGGGAAATGCTCAGACGCTACGGGTGCTGACCTCCATCGAAAAAAAGCGTCCGGCGTTTCAGGGATTGAACCTTACAACCCGGAGTCTGCTGGCGGTTGTCAAATATTTTCATAACTATGACCATCTCTGCAGCAGCACCCAGAAGTTTCTTTATGACGATGATTTTAGTATGTTGCAGGAGCTTATAGGGAAAAACGAAATCACAATCCGGACACTTGACGTGCAAATCGTGGATATTGCAGACGAAATTGCCTATGCGAGCCACGATCTGGAGGATGGTTTACGGGTAAGGGCCTACACGATTGAAGAAATTTTACATGAGTGCGAGAAGGAGATTGGGAATACTTCCTGCTATGAAGAATTTAAGGAGCAGGTTAATCGCGTCCGGTCAGAATCCGGGTTTGGTAAGAATTCCGTGGAGTCCGCACAGTATTCCAAGCTGTTCCGGCAGGAGCTGACTTCCTGGCTGATTAACCTGGCCATAAATGATATAGGGCTCGTTTCAGTCAGCGATGAACAAAAAGAGAAGACAAGAACGATGAATGAGAAAGAACTCGGTTTTGTTCACCACGGAGAACTGTTCCACAGCCTGAAGAGCATTGTCTTCAAATGTATCAACCACAACGACGAGGTCTACCGTTACGAGCAGCGGGGAATGCAGGTCCTGAAATTTCTCCAGGAATTGTATATGAATGATACGCTGTATCTTCCGCCAGAGTACAGAGCCAGGGAGCTCATGGCGCAATACGAACCTCTGCAGGAAAAAGAGCAAAGCAAGCTGCAGAAACGGCTGATCTGCGACTATATTGCCGGAATGATGGATTCCTTTGCAATCTCCGTTTATGAAAAATATTCCGGGAAAAAATTTGACGGAATGAACATGGGAGAGAAAATCCATATGTAATCTGTGAACAGGCTGATGGAGATTTCCAAAGCAGGCAGCCGGCGCGCTCGCGAATGTCCGGTTGAAGTAAAATGAGATGATGGCGTCCAGCTGAGAAAATCAGCGGATGGAGGCCCGGTTTTATCTGTCGTCAGTTTCCTGTACGCAGGTTTCTGTTGCTGGACCTGGAAAAGTGACTCTGCCATCTATTTGCCAGGGATATTCCCTTAAAGTTACTTCTGTACTGAAATACCTCCTGCCGCATATGCAATAGCGGCAGGAGGTATTTTAATGAAACGTATTTCAGAAGATCAAAGGTATTGGGTTCGCGCCTGGCAAAAGAACCTGCTAAAGCACAAACTTCCTGATCTGCCGATTCACGGCAAAAGCTCGGGGGTACAAAGCGCGCATGGCCGCGTTGCCGTCCCTGGCGTGCGTCAGCCCGCCTGCGTCCTCCGCCTTGCCCTCCCCTCCTTTTTTGTCATGAATTTTGAAGCCTGCTATAAATTTTCGAGATATTCCTCCAGGCAAATGCCCTGTTCATGAATTTCTGCAGCTGCTTCAACGCCTACATAGCGGTAATGCCAGACTTCTTCTGCTGTACCGGTGATTTCTGTCTTATTGCCGGGGTATCGGAAAATGAAGCCGTATTTATAGCTGTTTTCCTGCAACCAAAGGTAGACGTCATAGGTTGCTCCGTTAATATCTACCGCAAAACCGAGCTGATGCTCACTGTATCCCGGTACAGCGACCCATTGCTCCGCCATCTCTTTTGCCTCGCTCTCCGAGTAGCCCTGTCCACGATATTCAGCAATCCTGTCATCATAAAGACGTTGCTGCTTTTCCTGTGTTCGATACCCTGATACGACAAGCGGAAGCTGATCCCGGTTCCCCTCTTTGGCGGCTTCCAGCATTTCCATAAGCGGTTCATAAATTCGTTCGTCTACCTGCTCGCCGCCTGGAACCTCCACCAGATTTATCCCGTAATTTTCGGGGATGGGGTTCCATCTGTTTACCAGCGTTAAATGCCAATCCGTATCTGCTTCTGCGGAAGCGGGGGCCTGTTGATTTTCTGACAGAACATTGTCCACAGCAATCACGGGAGGATGGTCTGTCTCGGCGGGCTTTGGGGGAGCGGCTTCTGGCGGTGTTCCCCGCGCAGCTCCAATCAATGCGATTGCAGGAAACAAAATCAGAAGCATACCTCCAACGTACCGCCTGTGCCGTGTCCTTCGCCGTACTCGCCGGCCTTTGCGCTGAACTGTTCTTTCTTCCATGATACAACTCCTTTCCGGGAATAAGAAACCCCGTAGCACTCCTGCCAGTAATATCTTACTGGATAAGAGGGCTACGGGTTTTAAGATTAAATCGTTTAATTCCTGATAAAATCCTGATTTCAGATGGAGATTTTCCTAATCCGCTGCGGGAAGCGCAATTGTGAACGTAACTGTATCATTTTCGCTGGACGCCTGGATGCTCCCGCCATGCAAAAGGACAATTTCTTTGGCAATCGCGAGCCCCAGGCCAGTGCCGCCGGTATCGGATATGCGGGCCTCGTCCAAACGATAAAACTTGTCGAACAGCGACGGCAGCTTTTCAGCGGGAATAGCGTCTCCCCTGTTTTGAAATGAAATATTGACTACGCCCTGGGACTTTTCAGCGGCAATTCTGATTTCCGTTTCCGGATAGCTGTATGCCGCCGCATTTTTAAGAATGTTGCCGAATACCCGCGCCAGTTTATCCGCGTCACCGCATACGGTCAGGTTCTCACCAGCATCCAGAGTGATGGAATTGCCGCGCAGGGAAAGGGCCGGGGATAATTCGTCAGATAGCTGTACAAGCAGAAAGCACAGGTCAACATGTTCTTTTGCCAGTTGGATTTGCCGGGAATTGTATCGGGTGATTTCAAAAAATTCATTTACCATATCTTCCAGCCGGTATGCCTTTTCCAATGCAATATGCAAATTCCTGGCCCGCTGGTCAACCGGCATATCCGGCGCTTCCTCCAGCAGACTCAGATAACCGATTACCGAAGTAAGCGGAGTACGTATATCGTGGGCCAGATACATCACGGATTCATTTTTCCGCTGTTCTGCGAGAGCAGCTTCCGCCTTGCGTTGTTCCAGCGTCTGCTTTACTGCGTTTAGCTTGCGCTCAAAGGGCTGCATTTCCGGCGACAGCCGGATTTGCGCCCCGTCATCTGCAAGCAGTATGTCAATTCCCTGATTGATTTCCCTGAAATATTTGCGCATCCATCGAAACAGCCGCCAGAGCAGGGCAAGGAACACGAGCATGATGGCCGCAACAAAGAAAATCTCTTTGTATCCACGAAAATACTCATGATATATCATAAATGCCGCTTCATGCCCGATGTTCAACAACAGCTCCAACAGTCCGACAACGATATCTCCGAACCGCTGCTTCCACAGAAACAGGTATAACCCCATTACGATCAGGACGGACAACAGGGCGTTGCCGCAGAAACGCCACATAACTTTAGACTGAAAAGCGGCAAACCCGTCTTTTTTACTGCGCTTCAATTTTATAGCCTACCCCCCATACCGTTTTGATGTACCTGGGCTTATCCAATGTGTCGTTCAGCTTTTCCCGCAGGTGACGAATGTGCGCGGTTATCGTGTTGTTCGGCCTGGTGTAATATTCATCCTGCCAAATCTGGTGAAACAGTTCTTCGGCGCTGACTACGCTGCCTTTGTTCTCCAAAAGGATGCGCAGAATAGAAAATTCCGTGGGTGTCAAAGCGACTGGTGTCCCTGCCGCCATACACCTGTGCGCTTTTATGTCCATCTCCAAATCCGCGTGGAAAATCACGTTTTTTTCTTCTGTCCGGGGGTGCGCTGGATTATATCGCTTATAGCGGCGCAGCTGGGATTTTACTCTCGCAACCAGTTCAAGCGGGCGAAAAGGCTTGGTGACATAATCATCCGCACCGAGGGTAAGTCCATTGATTTTGTCCATTTCCCCGTCTTTGGCCGTCAGCATGATAATGGGATATGTATGCTTTTCTCTGATCTTCTGACACAATGTAAATCCGTCTATATCCGGCAACATGATGTCCAGAATGGCAAGGTCTGCTTCAGCGGTATTGATCCATTCAAGGGCTGCTTTTGCGGAATAGAATTTGAAAACCGTATAGTTTTCATTGACAAGATATAATTCAATCAAGTCCGCAATTTCGGCTTCATCATCGACAACAAGAATTCTGTCCGGCATTGTATTTCTCCTCTCTGGTAATTCCCCATACATTGTAAGCAAAAGCCATAGCTAAAATATTGATTTCATCCTGAGAAAAAATGAAGATTTTCCTGAGATTGATCCTGATGGGTCAATCGTCCTCGATTATTGTAGCATAATCCCGGAAAACATCAAGCAGAGGCCGGTATTTGCACAATATTCTGTCAGCGGCTCCGTTCTAATGCTGTTGTCTTGTCCATATCGCCGGGCAGAGCCCCTGTATTTCATCCGGCTGAATGAAAGGCGGCGGACAGTGATGCGGTTTTGCGCTCCAAAAAAATTTCTGCAACCCCCTTGACAAACTGTTAATACTGTGTATACTGTTTATATACAGATGAACAGAGGTGCACTCATGGACATCATCATCAGCAATTCCGGCGGACAGCCGATCTACGAGCAGATCTGCCGCCAGATCAAGGGGGCGATCGCCACAGGGAAGCTCCAGCCGGGAGAGCCCCTGCCATCCATCCGCAGTCTGGCCCGGGATTTGCGCATCAGCGTGATTACTACCAAGCGGGCCTATGAGGAGCTGGAGCGGGACGGCTTCATCCAGACCGTGGCGGGGAAGGGAAGCTTCGTGGCCCAGCAGGACCTGGAACTGGCCCGGGAGAGCAATCTCCGGGAAATCGAGCGGCACCTGCAGGCCGCCTTGGAGCTGAGCCGGCAGATCGATCTGCCGGCGGAGGAGTTATATAGTATACTCAAGGTATTGAGCGAGGAGGATTAAACAAAATGGATGCCAATGCGATTGAAATCAGGGGCCTGACCAAGCGGTATAAGGATTTCGCTCTGGAGAGTCTGGACCTGGATCTGCCCTATGGCTGCGTCCTGGGGCTGGTAGGCGAGAACGGGGCGGGAAAGAGCACCACCATCCGCCTCATCATGGACGCCCTGGAGCGGGATGGCGGAACCGTCACGGTGCTGGGCAGGGACAACCGGAGCCGGGAGTTCCTGGACCTGAAGGAGGATATCGGCGTGGTGCTGGACGAAACCTTCGTACCGGAGGTCATCAACGCCAGGCAGATGGGGAAGATCATGGCGGGCACCTATAAGAACTGGGACCAGGCGGCCTACGACGGCTGGATCAGGCGCTTTGAGCTGCCCTTGGATAAGAAGTTCAAGGACTACTCCCGGGGCATGACCATGAAGCTGGGCATCGCGGCGGCTCTGAGCCACCATGCGCGGCTGCTGCTCCTGGACGAGGCCACCGGCGGACTGGACCCCATGGTCCGGGAGGAGCTGCTGGAGGTGTTCGCGGACTTCGCCGCCGAGGAGGGCCATGCGGTGCTGCTCTCCAGCCACATCGTCAGCGACCTGGAGCGCATCTGCGATTACATCGCCTTTCTGCACAAGGGGAAGCTGGCGCTGTGCGAGGAGAAGGACGTGCTGCTGGACAAATACGGCATTCTGAAGTGCTCCAGGGAGCAGCTGGCCAACATTCCCGAGGAGGCCGTCCACGGCAAGCGGGTGGGGACCTACGGAGTGGAGGCTCTGGTGGAGCGGGAGTTCATGCCCCGGGACGCGGTGGTGGACCGGGCGAATCTGGAGGATATCATTCTGTATATGGTGAAAGGAGAACGGAAATGATCGGACTTTTGAAGAAGGACCTCTATGTGGCGGATAAATCCGGACGGCTGCTGCTGGTACTTGCATTGATATTCAGCATGGTGCCCTCGATGGGGGCTTTTGGCAGTACCTATGCCATGATGATGGCGGTCATGATGCCGCTGAGCTCCATTGCTTATGACGAGCGGTGCAAGTGGGACCGCTATGCCGCCATGCTGCCCTATCGGGTGGGCCAGCTGGTGTGGAGCAAATATCTGCTGAGCTACCTCTATACCCTGCTGGGCGGAGGCATCATCGTACTGGGCGCATTCCTGCGGGGTATGACTACGGGGGCGGCGGATTGGAAGGAGACGGCGGAAATGAGCGGCATGCTGGTAATTGTTATGCTGTTCGTTACAGCGCTGGGCCTGCCGATGCTCTATCGGTTCGGGTCCGAAAAAGGGCGGCTTGCGATGATCCTTTGCATGGGCGCCGGCGTTGGCGCGGCTATGGGGCTGATGGGCATTTTCGGAGAGCTTCCCAAACTGCCGGAGATTCCTGTGCCTGTGGTGGCCGCCGTGGTCGCCGTCCTGGCGGTGGGATTGACCTGGCTGTCCTTCCGCATGAGCGTTCATTTCTACAGGAAGCGGCAGAACGGCGTTTACGTCTGACAAACGGCGGGGAAGGAGGGAGCGTGCCTGCCCATCCGCCCCTGCACCCGCCGCCAGCGGGAGTGGTACGAACAGTTTTTGCAGAGCAGGACCTCCGGCCTGGCCGGAGGTCCTGCTCTGCAAGGCAGCCGTTTTAAGTTCCTGCGGTTTTTCAGCCTTTTTGCAGTCCCCCTGCGGCCAGGCTGTCCACAAACTGCTGCGCGGCTCTGGGGGACCGCCCGCCCCGCTCCAGGGCGAACCGCTCCGCCGGCGCGTCCAGCGGCTGGCAGTCCACGCCCCGCCGCCGGGCCAGCGTGCGGACGATGGCGAGATACTCGCTCTTCCCCGGCCTCTGGAAGGTGATATGCAGTCCAAACCGGTCCGACAGGGACACAGTCTCCTGCATGGCGTCATTCCGGTGGACGTCGTCGCCCTCCCGGTCGGAGAATTTCTCCTTGACGATATGCCGCCGGTTACTGGTGGCGCAGAGGATCACGTTGCCGCTGCGGGCGGAGACAGAGCCCTCCAGCACCGCCTTCAGGGCGCTGTAGTTGTCGTCATCCTTCCGGAAGGACAGGTCGTCAATGAACAGAATAAATTTCAGCGGGTTTTCGCTCAGCTCGTCCAGCAGGGCGGGGATATGCCTCAGCTGATCCCGCCGGACCTCCACCAGACGCAGTCCCTCCTCCTTCAGGGCGTTGCCCACCGCCTTGACGGTGGAGGACTTGCCGGTGCCCGCGTCGCCGGTGAGGAGCATATTGGCGGCGGGCCCGCCCGACAGCAGGGCCCGGACGTTAGCCAGCGCCAGCCCCCGTTCCCGTTCGTAGCCCACCAGATCCTCCGGCGCCACGCCGTCCGGGTGTCCCACCGGGACGATGCGTCCGCCGCCGTCCAGGCAGAACATGTGGTGGCGGGCATAGACGCCCCAGCCGTACCGGCCCACGTTTTCCAGCCGCCGCCGGTAAAGCGCCGCCAGGTCCGTTTGCGTGACGCCGAACCGGGGCAGAAGGGCCGCGTGTTTTTTCAGCAGCGGCAGCGTCAGGTCCTCCGGCGTCAGGGAGGCCGCCGCCTGCAGGGTTTCCAGCTCCGCTTCCAGACAGCGTGCCATATACTCCGGCGGCGTTTCGCCCCGGCCCACAGCGCGGATATAGACGTTGTCATCCTCCTCAGCTGCCTGCCGGATACACCGGGCCAGATCGCCGCCGGCGCGGTAGAGCCGCGCGATAAACTCTCCGTAGGACTTCAGAGCGTCCCAGTTCCTGCCGTCTACGACGTTCGACAGATGGAGCAGCAGGGCCTCCATCACCGGGTTGGCCAGCAGCCCCCGGAAAATTGCCAGGGCATGGAGCCTGGCTTCCAATCCCGCTAATTCCATCTCAGTTCAGCACCGCCCCCGACGCGCCGCTGGACACCAGGGCGGCATACCGTCTGAGATAGCCGGAGAGCTCTTTCCTCTTCGGGACAAAATCCTGCATCCGGGCGGAGAGTTCCTCCTCGCTGACGCACAGCTCCAGCCTGTTGCCGGGAATGTCGATGCGGATCCTGTCGCCCTCCTTCACCACGCCGATGGGGCCGCCGCTGGCGGCCTCCGGGGACACGTGGCCGATGCAGGCCCCCCGGGTAGCTCCGGAGAACCGGCCGTCGGTGATAAGGGCCACGCTGGAGCCCAGCCCCATGCCCATGATGGCGGAGGTGGGGTTCAGCATTTCCCGCATGCCGGGGCCGCCCCGTGGGCCCTCATAGCGGATGACCACCACGTCGCCGGGATGGATCTCTCCCGCGTTGATGGCCGCCTGGGCATCCTCCTCGCACTCAAAGACCCGTGCGGGGCCCTCGTGGACGAGCATCTCCGGGGCCACGGCGGAGCGCTTCACCACGCTGCCCTCCGGGGCCAGGTTGCCCCGCAGCACAGCGATGCCGCCGGTGGAGCTGTAGGGGTCCTCCACGGGCCGGATGACCTCCGTATTCAGGTTTTCGCACCCGGCGATATTCTCCCCCACGGTCTTCCCGGTGACGGTGAGGCAGGTCAGATCCAGCAGGTTCTTCCTGGACAGCTCGCGCATTACGGCATACACGCCCCCGGCCTCGTCCAGCTGCTCCATAAAGGTCTGTCCGGCGGGAGCCAGGTGGCAGAGGTTGGGAGTCTTTTCACTGATGCCGTTGGCAATGTCCAGATTGATTTCAATGCCGCACTCGTGGGCAATGGCAGGGAGGTGGAGCATGCTGTTGGTGGAGCAGCCAAGAGCCATATCCACCGTCAGGGCGTTGTGGAAGGCGGCCCCGGTCATGATGTCGCGGGGCCGGACGTCCTTTTCCACCAGCTTCATGACGGCCATACCCGCCCGTTTGGCCAGCTCGAGCCGGGCGGAGTACACGGCGGGGATGGTGCCGTTGCCTTTGAGCCCCATGCCCAAAGCCTCGGTGAGGCAGTTCATGGAGTTGGCGGTATACATGCCGGAGCAGGAGCCGCAGGTGGGACAGGTTTTGTACTCGTACTCCTTCAGTTTTTCCTCGGTTATGGTCCCGGCGTTGAACTTCCCCACCGCCTCGGAGATGGTGGAGAAGCTGGCCCGGCCGCCGTCGATATGTCCGGCCAGCATGGGGCCGCCGCTGACAAAAACGGTGGGGAGATTCAGCCGCGCCGCCGCCATGAGGAGGCCGGGGACGTTCTTGTCGCAGTTGGGGACCATCACCAGGGCGTCGAAGCCGTGGGCCAGGGCCATGGCCTCGGTGGAGTCGGCGATGAGGTCCCGGGTGACCAGGGAGTATTTCATGCCTTGGTGGCCCATGGCGATGCCGTCGCAGACGGCGATGGCGGGGAAGACGATGGGGGTCCCTCCCGCCATGGCCACGCCGATTTTCACCGCGTCCACGATCTTGTCGATGTTCATGTGGCCGGGGACGATTTCGTTGTAGGAGCTGACGATGCCCACCAGGGGGCGGTTGATTTCTTCCTCCGTCAGACCCAGCGCATGATACAGCGCCCGGTGGGGGGCGTTCTGGGGCCCCAGCTTTAAGGAATCGCTTTTCATAGTCGGACCTTCTTTCCTGCCGCCGCTGGGCGCTCGGCCGAAGGCCGAGTGCCGGGACGGTCGTTTAGACGCCAACGGCGGCTAAATGACGTCCCTGCGGGCACTTATTTTAGATTCGCGCCTCGCCGGCGCGGGGGCCTTCTTTTCGCGCGAGCGAAAAGAAGCAACGATTTTGCAACGGCCACATCGAGTGGCCGTGCAAAATTCAATTTTATATGACCACTCGATGTGGTCATATAAAATCTTAGCTCGCTTAGGAAACTACGTTTCCTAAGAACCTTCCTGCATTACGGGGGTGATTATTTTTAAGCTCCGACGTACCCCGGTTCTCCTGTTTTAATACCTTCGTTGGTGCGCCGGGACTTCTGCGGCTATCCACGGGCATGTCTCAGTGCCTACCGTTTTAACACGGGGGAGCTCCCGAGGCATTGTCCTCCGGAATCCACTCCAGAATATCTCCGGGTTGGCATTGCAGAATATTGCAGAGAATCCCCAGACTTTCTACGCTGATCGCCGTGCTTCCCATCCGCAAACGCTGCATCGTGCCCTCTGAAAGAACCTTCTCCGCCCGAATACGATAAGTAGAATACCCGGATTTTTTTAATTCCTGTAAAACATTCATTTTATAATGAAGCATAAAATTCTCCAATATCAATTGATATGTGCCATGAGAATGAATTTCCTATGGAGTACGTAACCTCCAGCCTGCACCGGATGATTGATTATATGGACCAGCATCTCCAGGAGATTAAGTATCTTTCAAAAATGCTCCTCAAAGAAGCGCCTCGGTGCCGGGAGGACCAAAAGCGGAACGGTAGGGTCTACCGACCCGCACACGAAAAGAGACGCTTCGCCCGATAAGCGGACGGCAAAAGGAGCGGCCAATCAGACTGAGCCTCGGGCGCAAAAAACAATAACCCCCGTAATAGGGTATCGCCCTTCGGGCGATGCCCCAAAGGGGTTCTTAGACCGTAGGTCTAAGCGCGTTTTTGCCTGCTTCTGGCGCGGGCCAAAAGCAGGCGCAGGGTCCGGGGGCTACGCGCCCCCGGGCCGATTCGGGAAGAACCCACCGTTCGCCGCCGGAGGCGGCGAAGATCAGATTTAATTGTTGATAAGCTTGTCCTCGTCAGACCAGCTGTACAGCTTCCGAATATCCGCACCCACGATCTCGGCGGGGTGCTCGGAAGCCTTCTTCCGCATGGCGTTGAAATGGACCTGCGCTCCGGCATCGGACATATCCAGCAGGAAGTCCTTGGCAAAGGTGCCGTCCTGAATGTCGGAAAGAATCTTCTTCATGGCCTTCCTGGTGTCCTCGGTGATGATCCTGGGGCCGGTAATGTAGTCGCCGTACTCGGCGGTGTTGGAGATAGAATACCGCATTCCGGCGAAGCCGCTCTGGTAAATGAGGTCAACGATCAGCTTCATCTCGTGGATGCACTCAAAATAGGCGTTCCGGGGATCATACCCCGCCTCCACCAGCGTCTCAAAGCCCGCCTGCATCAGCGCGCACACGCCGCCGCAGAGGACCGCCTGCTCGCCGAAGAGGTCCGTCTCCGTCTCCGTGCGGAAGGTGGTCTCCAGCACCCCGGCCCGTGCCCCGCCGATGCCCAGAGCGTAGGCCAGGCCGATGTCCCAGGCGTCTCCGGTGGCATCCTGCTCCACGGCGATGAGGCAGGGCACGCCCTTGCCCGCCTGGTACTCGCTGCGGACCGTGTGGCCGGGACCCTTGGGGGCGATCATGATGACGTTGACGTTCTTCGGCGGCTTGATGCAGCCGAAGTGGATGTTGAACCCGTGAGCGAAGGCCAGGGTCTTGCCCTCGGTGAGGTTGGGCTCGATGCTCTCCCTGTAGAGCCTGGCCTGCTTCTCGTCGTTGATGAGGATCATGATGACGTCGGCGGCCCTGGCGGCGTCGGCGGCGGTCATGACGGTGAGGCCCTGACTCTCGGCACGGGCCCAGCTTTTGCTGCCCTCGTAGAGGCCGACAATGACCTTCACACCGCTGTCCTTCAGATTCAGGGCGTGGGCGTGGCCCTGGGAGCCGTAGCCGATGATGGCCACCGTCCTGTTGGCCAGCTTCTGGAGATCGCAGTCCTGCTGATAGAAAATTCTTGCCATGATGTGTTACCTCACTTTTAAAATATGATTTTTACAAATGCAGCTTTTCAGCCAAAAGCAGAAATTATTCCTCCGCCTGCATATCGGAAAGGATCATGTGGACCGCCTCGTCCAGAGACACTTCCGCACCGATAGACTTTTCAGGGATCAGGCCGATATGATCGCGGTCCCGCCACCATCGCCGCATTTCTTTTTCTCCAAATGAAAAACGGTTCTTCTTTGTCGCGTGACGCCGCAGAGTTTCTTCAAAAGGCAGATCATAGTAGTATGCATAAATTTCTTTTCCGAACAGGGCCGCCGCAGCCTCAAACAGCGGCCGGTACCAATCCGCATACAATATCCCTTCCAGGATCACCACTGCATGATGCTCGTGACCGTAGCGCAGCAGATGGATCAAAAGCGGGATCGCCGGCGTGTCCTCGCCGTCACGCGCCCACAGCATTTCCCGGCGGACCGTATCCTGGGCTATAATGAGCGTATTCCGGCCAAGCTCTCGTTGAAGGGCCTTGGCCGCGCTGCTTTTGCCGCTTCCCGAATTGCCCCTTAAAATGATCAGTTTGCTCACAGATTCGTCACTTTCCGGATGGTATCCGCGCCCCGCTCCAGAGACACCACCCCGGTGCGGCAGATCTCCAGGATCTCATAGTCCCGCATGAGATCGATGAAGTCGTCGATCCGCCTGCTGTCGGCGGTGACCCGCAGGACGATGGAGTCCCGGGTATAATCCACCGTCTTGGCCTCGAAGGCGTCCGCCGCCGCCCGAATGTCCCCCCGGCTGGCGGGGTCGTTGCGCAGCTTGATAAGCAGCAGCTCGAAGCTGACGGAGTTTTCGTTGTCCAGCTCCCGGATGGAGCACACGTCCGGCAATTTGTACAGCTGGTCCACCAGCTGCTGCTTGGTCACCCGCTCCCCGGCGAACTGGACGGTGATCCGGGAGTAGTCCGGGGACTCTGTTTCGCTGACGGTCAGATTGTCGATGTTGAACTGCCGCCGCCGGAACATGCTGGTGACCCGGTTCAATACGCCGAACTGATTGCGGACCAGCACGGCCACGGTATAGCGTTTATCCACGTCAGTCACCCACCTTTGTAATCATATCGTCCATGCTCCCGCCGGGGGGCAGCATGGGCAGGACGAACTCGTCCTCGCCGATGAGGCAGTCGATGAGATACGGCCCCTCGTACCCGAAGGCCCGCTCCAGGGCCTCGTCCAGGTCCTCCAGCGTATCTACCCGCTCGGCCTTCGCGCCGAAGGCCTCCGCCAGCTTCACAAAGTCCGTCTGCCGCTCCAGGACGGTGTTGGAGTAGTGCCTGTCAAAGAACAGGGTCTGCCACTGCCGCACCATGCCCAGCACGCCGTTGTTGAGCAGCAGGATCACCAGCGGAACCTGACAGGTCACGGCGGTGGCCAGCTCGTTGAGATTCATGCCGAAGCTGCCGTCCCCGGTAACGAGAACCGTATGCTCCCCGGTGGCCATCTGGGCCCCCATGGCCGCGCCCATGCCGAAGCCCATGGTGCCCAGTCCGCCGCTGGAGATAAACCGGCGGGGACGGCTGAATGTCAGGGTCTGGGCCGCCCACATCTGGTGCTGGCCCACGTCGGTGGCAACCGGAGTGTCCGGCGTCAGATGCCTGTCCAGCGTCAGCAGAGCGCTGCGGGGGGTGAGGCCTGTACGGCTGTCCCGGTTCTCCGCCTCCGTGCGCCGGAAGCCATCCACGGTATCCCGCCACTCCGGGTGCTCCAGCCGGGAGACCAGCTCCGCCAGCCTTTGCAGGGTCAGCTTCACATCGCCCCGCAGTCCGCACGCCGCCGTCACGTTCTTGCTCAGCTCTGAGCCGTCCACGTCGATATGGACGATCTTGGCCCCTCTGGCGAACCTGGTCCGGTCGCCGGTGACCCGGTCGTTGAACCGGGCTCCCAGGGCGATGATGCAGTCGGAGCGGTGCATGGCGGTGGAACAGGCGTAGTGGCCGTGCATCCCCTGCATCCCCAGAAACCGGGGGTGGTCCGTGGGGATCCCGGAAACGCCCATGAGGGAGCAGCCGATAGGGGCGTCGATCTTTTCCGCCAGAGCCAGCAGCTCCTCCTGCGCTCCGCTGGCAATGAGTCCGCCGCCGAAGTAGATAAAGGGACGGTGGGCGGCGTCGATGCAGGCCGCAGCCTCCCGGATGCGCTCCTCCTTGGCGGCGTGGGGCGGATCGGGAACGACGGGCGGCTGGGGCTCGTAGTCGCAGGAGGCGATCTGGATATCCTTGGGCACGTCCACCAGCACCGGGCCGGGCCGGCCGGACATGGCCAGCCGGAAGGCCTCCCGGATGGTGTCCGCCAGGTGTTCAATTTCGCCCACGAAGTAGTTGTGCTTGGTGATGGGCAGGGTGATGCCGGTGATGTCAATCTCCTGGAAGGAGTCGGTACCGATCTGGACGTTGGGGACATTGCCGGTGATGGCCACCATGGGAATGGAGTCCAGGAAGGCGGTAGCAATGCCGGTGACCAGATTGGTGGCGCCGGGGCCGGAGGTGGCGATGACCACGCCGGGCTTTCCGGTAGCCCGGGCCCAGCCGTCGGCGGCGTGGGCCGCGCCCTGCTCGTGGGCGGTGAGAACGTGCCGGAGCTCGTCCTGATACTTGTACAGGGAATCGTAGATATGGATTACCTGTCCGCCGGGGTAGCCGAACACGGTATCCACCCCCTGTTCAAGCAAAGTCCTGACAACAATGTCAGCGCCGGTCAATTTCAAGTTTCATCATCCTTTCTCGGGGTATTCCAGCCGTTTTGCCTGCTCCCTGCGGAACAGATGCTAAACGCTGTCCGGCTTTTGGTTTGGAAGTAATAAAAAAGACCCCGTCTCTTTTCCAGCAAAGAGACAGGATCATTGTCTTTCAACGATCTTGCGGTACCACTCTTTTTGCCGCCGCAGGCGGCCTCTCAGCGTGACTAACATCACTTTCCGGTGTAACGGCCGGAAGCCGTCCGTCCTAATTAGGGGCGCGCCCCGTTCAGACCGGCCGCTCCGGGGCGACTCATACGAAGCGTCCCGCCGCCGGCTCGCACCATCCGCCGGCTCTCTGAAGCGGGAGCAGCTTCGCTTTTTCCCCATCGCTGCGTTTACAATATCTTTGTTCGCATTATATCATGGTTTTGAGATTTGTCAAGGTGGGAAATTATAGAGGGAGTGAACAAATTGAAATCAGGCAGCCGCCGGTTGCACAGCCGGAATTCCCGCCCTTCCACATACACGCCAGTCATTCCGCCAGGAAGAAAAAGAGAATGTCAGCGATCATGGGGCAGCGGCCTCCAGCTCATATCACCAAAATACTTGTCATTTAATTTCCAATACACTTTGGAAATTGCCTGGCACACTCTGTACTCTGACTTATAACCTGATTCATCTATGATATAGAACGGACTGGACGCGCCAAATTTCACCGTCCCGCCGTCTTCCAGCTCCAGCCGGAACATCCGTCCGCCGCAGCCGTCGTAATCCAAATACGATTGACTCCCTGTTCCGTACCATTCCACCTCAGCCAGAGCGTCCAATACTTCCGCGCTCTCAGCTTCGCTCAATTCCTGTTCCCTGAGACCCCGGGAATAGAGCGTCACGCTTTTGACCTCCGACAAAGGCAGCCTCGACGGCTCCTCTCCCGGCTCTGCTTCTTCTGAAACCGGCTGCATTTCTTCCGGCTCCGCTTCTTCTGCAGCAGTGCCGCAAGAACAGACAATTCCGGAAAGCAGGAGAAGCAGGCAGGCAATTTTTAAGAGTTTCATCTTCAAACAGCCTCCATCTGATTTCCTGCACCTTCAGGCCCTGTTTTTCCAAAAAGGCAGGTGCAGCATAAGGATAACGGTCAAAACGCCGGTAATGACGGCGGACAACGGCGTTTTGCAGATAAGGAGAGTGATCGCGCTGGCGCCGGCGGAGAGAAGTACAGAGATAGGCACGGCTAAATGGCAGTTGTTGACCTTCTCCTCCCCTCTGTACAGCGTCAGGAGAAGGATGCTTGCCGCCGCTGTACAGGCAATCGCTGAAATAAGAGGAGCAAAATTGCCGTGCAGGAAAGGATGCAGGTCAAAATAGGAATACTTTGGCAGATTCAAGCTCAGATATTTTTCTCCAGTAAAGTACAGGTATTGACTGGAAACGCCATAGGGTATTGCCTGAAGCACTATAACAGCCAGCAGCAGGATCAGCGATATCAAATGTGGTACAGCTGTTTTTCGCCTCAATGTTTTTTCTGTCACCTCTCTCTCTACCAACCATGTTCAAACTCACCATCCAATGAAAAACCTGTATACTCCTGCTCCAACTCATCGAGTGGAATCGCATCACTTCCTTTCAGGAGGGTACCCGCTATGTAGACTGCTGCTGCCAGCGCAAGAACAGAGACAACGGCAACAAGAGCGATCATCCATTTTTTCAGGCTCGCGATCTCCTCTTTGATCTCATTGCCGAGAGGGCTTTCTTCCGCTGAATTTCCCGTATCCTGCTGAGGCGGCGCCTCCGGCGCGGCTTTGCCTGGGTCCGGAAGGTCCAGCGCATCGTTCAGCAGCGTGTCTATCGGTATGCCGTAAAATGCGCTCAGGCTGCGCAGGTTCTCAACGGCAGGCTCGGCAGCGCCGACCTCCCATTTTGAAATCGCCTGACGGGATACGTCCACCGCCTCCGCCAGTTCCTGCTGGGTCAGCTTCTCTCTTTTTCTCAGTTGAATCAGTTTTTCGCAACACTCCATGGGATCTCCTTTATCTTCTGTCATAATATAAAAACGGCACGGAAAAATAAACCATCTTCTCTTTACATCTGCGCAACCGGAGATTGCACAACCGGGGATTTTAACTGAACAGGCGGGAAAGAAATCCTTTCCCGCCTGTTGATACAGCTTTTCAGCTTACTCTGCCATCATAATCATGGTAAATTCCAGATACTCCCCGTCCCGCCAGACCTGCACGGGGACCTCGTCGCCCACGTAGAGCTGCCGGCGCAGACTCAGGATCTGCTCATAGCTGACGATCTCCTGACCGTTGAAGACCGTCAGATAATCCCCGGCCCGCAGGCCCGCCCGGTCACCGCTGAGGCCTTCGGAAATCTCCTCCAGCTTCAGGCCGGTCCGTCCGTCCGGCAGGGTCTGGGGAATGCGGTTGACGGTGACGCCCAGCACCGGCTGAGGCTGCAGCTTGCCGAATGCAACCAGTTCGTTCACCCATCGCAGGGCCAGACTGGAGGGAATGGCAAAGCCCAGACCCTCAATGGTGTCGTTATCGCTCATCATTTTGATGGTGTTGATGCCGATGACCTGCCCGTACTGATTAATCAGCGGGCCGCCGGAGTTGCCGCTGTTCAGGGCGGCGGTGGTCTGGAGCAGGGTCATGATGACGCCGTCCACGTCCACATCCCGGTTAATGGCGGAGACGATGCCGTTGGTCAGGGTGTTTCGCAGTTCCACCCCCAGGGGATTGCCGATGGCGTACACCGGGTCTCCCACCTGAAGGTCGTCGGACACGCCGAACTCCGCCGCCGGCAGGTCCTCCGCCTCGATTTTCAGCACGGCCAGATCCGCGTCCTCGTCATAGCCCACCACCATGGCCTCGTGTTCCTCCACCACGCCGTGGGCGTCGGTGACCCACACGTCGCAGCCGGAGCACCCGGCAATCACATGACAGTTGGTCAGAATGTACCCGTCCTCTGAAAAAATGACCCCGGTGCCCACGCTGGCCATGCCGGTATACAGCCTCTGCCGTCCCAGCACAGCCACCACGGAGGGCGTCACCTGATCGTAGACCTCCTTGGGCGTCAGCTCCGGCAGGCCGCCGGCGGAAATCAGGGTCAGCCGGACGTCGCCCCCTACGGGATAGCCGGGGATGGTGATATCCATGTTTTCCGGCAGCTCCATGTTCCAGTTAAAATGATCTTCCGGAGGCGGCAGACCCTCCTGGCTGCCGGGACGGTCCGGCCCTCTGCCGCCGGGCAGCATCAGGCCGTACTGCGTCACATACCACACTCCCACGCCCAGGCACAGCAGGATCGTCAGCAGGGAGAATCCCACATACAGCCGCACGCCCCACCGGGCCCTGGGCTTTTCCGGCGGGTTCAGCGGACCGTCCGCCCGGCGGGCGGGCGCGGGCGGGGCCTTCTCTTCCGGCCGGGCGCGCATGCACTCCGGCAGCGCCCGCTCATAGCGCAGCGTTACCGGCTCCAGGTCCTCCGCCTGACGGTAGGTCAGGACAATCTCCTGCCGCCCCTCGTCCGGCGTTTCCAATTCCCTCCAAAGCTCTTCCATTACCACACTACCCTCAATCAAAAAGTGTCATCCCATTACCTGCAGCAGTCATCAAAATTCCGGACAAGAGCCCGGAGGTACAAATGCTGTCCTGCGCGGCTGCCCGCGCTTTCCTGTTTGCCACGAATGTTGAAGCCTGCTGCAATACAGAGTTTTTTAGTTCTTTTTTGCCGCTTTTTTGTTTTTCATTCTTTTTTCAGGAAAAAGGCCGGTCTCCGCCTCACACGGATTTTGCGTGCTCCTCCGCCAGCTGGACGGAGAAGGAGAAGGTTGTCACCCCGTTCTCGCTGGTGGCGGTGATTTTTTCGTGGTGCTGCTCCAGAATGGTCCGCACGATATACAGCCCCAGCCCCACGCCGTCCTTGTCCTCGCTGCGGGAGCGGTCCGACTTGTGGAACCGCTCGAACAGCAGCGGCAGCTCCTCCGGCGGGATCGTCTGGCCGGTGTTGCGCACCGTCACGGCGGCTTTTTCCCCCCGGATTTCCAGCCCCAGAAACAGAGTGCTGCCCTGGGACGCGAACTTGGCGGCATTCTCCAGCAGGTTGTATATCACCTGGGTCAGCAGGTCGTTGTCCCCCAGCACCATCACCGGGTCCTCCGGGATCTCCACGTCCACGTCCAGTCCCCGGCTGGTGATCTTTTTCTCCATGCTTACCAGTACCCGGCGCATGGACTCGGAGAGGTCGAAGGGGACCTTCTGCTTGATGAGGTCCATGCTCTGGAGCTGGCTGACGTCCAGCATCCGGCGGACCAGGCGGGCCAGACGGCGGCTCTCGGCGGAGATGATGGACAGGTACTGCCGCTCCTCCTCCGAAGAAATCACGCCGTCAAGGATGCCGTCGGCGTAGCCGGCAATGGTGGTCATGGGCGTTTTCAGCTCGTGGGAGATGTTGGCGATGAATTCCCGGCGCTGCTGCTCCGTTTTTTGCAGCGAGTCGGCCATGGCGTTAAAGGATTCGATCAGCTCCCCGATTTCATCCTCCCTGCCGCTGTTATGAACCCGCGCGTCAAAATTCCCCTCGGCAAATTTCCGGGCGGCGGAGGCCATATCCCGGATGGGCTTGGTTTGCTGCATGGCGGTCGTCGCCGTGGCCACGAAGGCGATCAGCAGCACCGTAATGGCGGTCATGGCGAAGATGCCCAGAAAGGCCCGCCACATTTCCGTCATCGCGTTGGGCTCGGCAATGGCCAGAACGGGCCCGATCTCCACCATGCCCTCCGTCCGGGCGGGTACGGCCACTACGGCCCGCGCCTTTTCGTAATAGCTCAGCGAGGATACGCCCATGTAGGTCTCGCCTCTGGCCAGCTTTTTCCCCATGGCGGCGGGCAGAGTCAGGTTCTGCCCGTTCATGTTGGCGTCGGTGCCTATGAAAGCGCCCTCGTAGGGGATCCAGATGAGAAAATCGGTGCCGCTCATCAGCTCGGCCACGTCCAGCATGTTGCGGATGTCCTCCCCCCGGGCCAGAGAGGTGCCCGGCTTGGAGTAGGCGTCCAGGGCCATCTGCGCGATGATCTCCGCCCGGTCCCGCAGCTCGTTCCGCTTCTCCGTCATGATATAGCTGTATGTCAGGGAAAAAAAGGACGCCCCCAGCAGAACCAGCGTCAGCGCCACCATGCCCACAGTGACGGTAAAGGTCCGCCAGTAGATGCCCTTGAATCGTTTCATCCGGTATATCTCCTTTGATCCGGAACCTGTCAAAGCGGTTCCGCCATGCCGCCAGGCCAAAAAATTTTGAATGAGTTGCTCTTTCCCCGGCAGCTTTTCCCCTTTTCCGGAGTCAGTTTGAGGGAAGACAAACCTCCGGGTTAAAAGGCACTAAAGCAGGTCGATGCCCGGTCGGGCACCAGACCAGCGCAGCCGGGCTGCCCAAAAGGCTGTCGCAGCGCACCTTGAAAACAGGAAGCTTACGCCAACGGCTATTTTGCCGGTCTGGGCGGCGCGACCTCAAATTTGTACCCTACGCCCCAGACGGTTTTCAGCGCCCACTGGTCGGACACGTCCTCCACTTTCTCGCGAAGACGCTTGATGTGTACGTCCACCGTCCGGCTGTCGCCGAAATAGTCGAAGCCCCACACCTCGTCGAGCAGCTGATTTCTGGTGTACACCCGGTTGGGGGTGGAAGCCAGATGGTACAGAAGCTCCAGCTCCTTCGGCGGCGTATCCACTTTCTTTCCGTCCACCGTCAGCTCGTAGGAATCCAGATTGATCTCCAGCCTGTCAAAGACCAGTCTCTTGCGGGTGTCCTCCGGGATCTCGGTCCTGCGGAGCACGGCGTTGATGCGGGCGATGAGCTCCTTCATCTCAAAGGGCTTGACGATATAGTCGTCCGCCCCCATTTCCAGACCCTGGATGCGGTCGAAGACCTCGCTCTTGGCCGTAATCATGATGATGGGCGCGCGGCTGCTCTCCCGGATCTTGCCGCATACCGCCCAGCCGTCCATCACCGGCAGCATCAGATCCAGCAGCACCATGTCCGGCTGCCAGGACCGGAAGGTCTCCACCGCGCTGCCGCCATCGAAGACCGCCTGGACCTCGAAGCCCTCCTTGTCCAGATACATACGGATCAAATCGGAAATGTTGTGGTCGTCCTCCACTACCAGTATTTTCCTTGCCATAGCTTCCTCCCGCCCCCCGGCGCGGCGCGCCGGAACAGGGGCTTCTCCATCGTATTGATTCCAATTATACCCGCAAATCGGATTTTTTCTTGAACTTTCTGTAAATTAGAGTCTCTAAGCTGTCAGCCGCCAGGCGCTGATATGATAGCGTCCCTCTTTCAGCCCCTCCAGCACCTCCGGCAGCGCCTCCAGATTCCCGTCATCCCAATAGACCGCCACGTCCTCCCGGTGCTGTCCGATGGCCCGGAGCAGTCCCATGGCCGTCTCCCTGCCGGCGTTGAGCTGCCTGCGCACCGGCACGCAGCCCTGCTCCGCAAGCAGCGCCGTCAGATCCGCCTCCCCCTCGTACCAGACCAGCTCCAGAGGGACACACGCAGCCCGCCACAGGGCCTCCCGGCCCGGCTCCAGCTCTCCTGCCGCTTCCTCCGCCGTCGCGCCCTGTATCCGCAGGGCCACGGCGTGGCCCCCGGCCACCAGGGAGCGCAGCAGGTCCCCGTCCTCCATCTGTTCCGCCGTCAGCAGGAAGGTGGCCTGGACCTCCTCCAGCTCCGGCAGCGCCTGCGCGGCGTCCTGTCCGTCAAAGAGGAGATAGACCTTCTGCCCCTCCGCCGCCTGAATGGGCGGCTCCGGCTGCGTCGGGCCGGGGTCGTCCGGCGGGCGGCTGGTCACCGTGCGGGTGTATTCGCTGTACCGGTCGCTCATCAGTCGGGTGGCGGCATAAACAAAATCGCTGTCACTGAGGATGACGCTGCCGCTCTTCACCCGAATCAGTGGGGCCATGTCCGTCTCGGTCCAGGTCCAGGTCAGCCCGAAGTAGCGGCAGACCAGATTCAGCGGGAAGAACACCACGCCGCCCCGCTCGATGGCGTAGCCGCTGTACAGATTGCCCACCTTGTCATAGGCCACCTGTCCGGCCAGGTCGAAGCGGAGATCCAGCGTGCCGCTGTAAAGCATGGCCAGTCCCAGACTGCTGCTGCGTGCGTAGGAGACGCCCAGGTCTCCCAGATCCGATTCCTCAAAGATCCGGCTGGAGACGTAGAGCACGCCGTTGGAATAGAAGGGCATCGTCTCGTCGTTCAGGTCCAGCAGCTGGTCGTTGGCCGCCGTGAAGTAGACGCCGGAGGCGGCCGCTCGGCCCGGCCGGACGCTCAGGCAAGCCAGCAGAAGCAGGAACATTCCCCATGCGCCCCACCGGCGCAGATTTTTTTTCAAAACGGCGCCTCCTTTCTGCTCCCCCGGGGGCTTTTCGTTTTTATATAGTGTAGCATAAAACGGCCTCGCTGACAATCCAAAAATTGCGGAAGCTTTCCGTTGCGGCCCCGCGGGGCCACAACGGATTTTTTGTCGCCGCCGCGGCAGGGCCTGCTTTTTCCACAGGGAAAGGCAGCAAAAAGTTTCGCAGGAGGCGGAGCCCCCTGCGAATCCCCGGACGGTTCTTGACTGGCACAACGCAGCGCACTGTCCTGCGGCCACCCACGGGCCCTTTCGGCAGCCCCTGCCGTTTCAGGAATGGCCGGCTCCCGTTTCCGTCAGACGGCCCCTTGCCGGGCGGTCTCTCTTTAACAGGCCGTCAGCAGTTTCTCTTCAGCCGCCGGATATCCTCCCCAAAAAACCGGATAATCTGATACTCTCCCCGGATGCGGGATAAAACTGCCTCTCCGTACCGCCGTCCGGTTTCCTCAGCGGACAGATTGGTGGACAGCACGGTCTTCCGGTTGTTGACCAGCCGGTCGTTGATGATCTGATATACCACCGCTTTGGCAAAGGGCAGCTCCATCTCCGTACCCAGATCGTCCATAATCAGCAGGTCGCAGTTCAGGTACCGGTTGACGTCCCGGTCCGGGTCCTCCTCATAGGGGTCCTCCCGGCCAAACTTGCGCAGCTCAAATTGCTGCAGGATATGGGCCGCCGTATCGTATACCACGGAGAAGCCCCGCTCGCTGACCACACGGGCGATACAGGCGGAGAGAAACGTCTTCCCCAGCCCCGGCGCGCCGGTAAAGAACAGGTTGCTGCTGCCGTGGGAGAAGGCCGTGGCATACTTTTCGCACACCTCCCGGACCATCCGCATGTTGTCACGGGGACTGCACCCGTACACCGGCGACACCTGCCGGGAATACCACTCCAGAGAGAAGCGCTCAAAGCTCTGGTTCTCCAGGTCCATCAGACGGCTCAGCCGTCGGTTCTGCTCACTGGTGTAGTACGCCATCAGGCACCGGCAGGGCGCCCCGTCCGGCAGATATCCTGCGTCGCCGCAAAGCGGACAGGCGGGCGCGTCGTCCAGCGCCCCGCTGTCGAACCCCGCCTGCCTGAGCAGCGTCTCCCGCTTTTGCTGGAGCGCCAGATTGCTTTCCTCCAGCGCCCGCAGCGCCTCCTCCGGGCTGCCCTCGCTCTCAAAGGCCGCCAGTACGATCCGGGCCGCCGTGCTCCGCAGCTCCCGGTCGATGGCCTCCACAGCCGGAGCCCGCCGGTAAATTTCTGCCCTGCGCTGCTCCAGGCGGGCCTGCCGCCGGGTCCTGTCCGCCTGAAACCGGCGGAAGGCCTCGGACATCACGCTTCCATCCCGCGGCATGTATTCTTCCTCCTTTTCCTGGGGAACCGCTGAATAATTTTCCGCATACATCCTCTTACCGGAAATTCCCGCCGCTCTTCGTCAGAAAAAATTTTCGATGTAAATCCGCATGCGCCGGTTTAATCAGAGCTTCCCTGGTTCAACTGCTGGTAAAATCTTGCCATCCGGACCATATCCTCCCGGACGGCCGCCTCGTCCTCCGCCGGCCGGCTTCTCCGGCCGGCAGGCTGCTGCCGGCCGTCGCCCGTCTGGACCTGCTCCAGCGTATGAAGTCCTTTTTCGTGCCACCTGCGCAGGATGCCGTTCATATAGCGCCACTCCAGCTTCCCGCAGTGGAGCGCCGTCTTGTCATAAGCCAGCGCCACCGCCTCATCCTGAAAGCCCATTTCATGCCACTTGAGCAGATATTTTTCCTCGCTGTCCGACAGCTTCCGGTCCCCCAGCCCCAGCAGCCGGGCCAGCCGGGGCAGCGCCTGACGGTTTTGCTGGTCCTTCCGGATATAGGCCGCGGCGCTCTCCTGCGTCATCAGACCCAGACGCGCCCAGATATACCCCTCCTTTTCAATCTGCCGCAGCGTGGGCATCCGCCCCTTGCCGAACCGCTGGACGGTCCGCTCGGCGCAGAAGCCGACCAGCAGAAAAATCACGTCCGGCGGCAGCCCCAGCTGGTCATACAGCCCCAGCAGGATCACCAGATCAGGCATATTCAGCTTTTTCCCCAGCTTTTCCTCCACTGCGCTGGTCAGCGCCGCAAACTCCGCCCCCTCCAGGGAGCGGGCCACGTCCGCCCTCGTATATTCCGGCCTCCGGTCGTGAGCCGGGGGCTCCGGCGGCTGAGCGGAAGGCTCCCCCCGCCCCTGTCTGGAGATCAGACGCTGCTCCGCCAGGGCGTCCAGCGCCCGGCTCAGACGCTCCCGGTCCCAGCGCAGCAGAGCCTGGAGCTTTCCGTCGTCCGCGCTGCCCCGGTTCTGCAAAAGGGCGATGTAGAGCAGAGCGGCGTCGCCATTCCCCCCCTGAATCAGGCGGCGCACCACCGGGCCGGAGAGCGTAACGCCCTCCTCCTCCGGCAAATGGAGAATGTAATCAACCATGGCGGCTCCCTCCCTTCCCCCAAAGGGGAACGATCTTTTCTGCCACTATTCTACATGAAAAGAGCCGTTTCGTAAAGGGGGAGTTTTTTCTCCACGGCAGACGGGACATCAATCTTTCCACAGAAAAGGCCGTACGCGGAGCTTTCGCTCCGCGTACGGCCTTTTTTCAGAGGAAACTGCCGTTAGGCCGCTCTGACTTTTTTGGCAGACAGGTACTCCAGCAGGCACACGCCGCCTACCACAGCCAGTCCCACAAGATCCGTGAGCGAGTCGGGGAACATCATGCACAGACCGCCCGCCGCCAGCAGAAGGCGGAACACGGGGTTCATTTTCCTGAACAGGGTCCCGTTGAGGGCCGCCGCCACGCCGAAGAGGCCTACCAGAGACGTGACCACAATCTGCGCCACCTGGATGATGTTGGTATCCACCAGGAGCATGGCCGGGTTGAAGGCGAAGATGTACGGCACGATAAAGGCCGCTATCGCCAGCTTGGTGGCGTTGATGCCCGTCTTCATGGGATTCGATTTCGCGATGGCCGAGCCGGCGTAGGCAGCCAGCGCCACAGGGGGCGTGATGTCCGCCACGATGCCGAAGTAGAACACAAAGAAATGGGCGGGAATCTTTCCGATGCCCAGCGTAATCAGAATGGGGGCGCAGGTGGAGGCCATGATGCAGTAGTTGGCCGTGGTGGGTACGCCCATGCCCAGCACGATGCAGCACAGCATGGTCAGCAGCAGGGCAATAAACATGGCCAGAGACGCGTTGGGGATCATGCGGCTGACGTTCACCACGGCGCTGACCAGCTTGGAGGCCAGACCCGTTACGGTGATACACCCGGCCACGATACCCGCCATGGAGCAGGCCACCGCCACGGTGATGCAGCCCCGTCCGCCGGCCTCCAGAGAGCCCGCGATCATGGAGCCCAGATCTCTGACGGCGTGGACGGCGAAGCCCTCGCCATGCTGGTTCCTGCTGTCAAGGAAAATATTCGGCAGACTCACCAGAATGGTCAGCAAGATGGCAATGGCGGCGGAGAACTGGAGAGTCCGCGCGCCGGTGGACACCAGCGCCACCAGCACCACCAGAGGAATGAGCAGATAAATGCTGCGGATCAGCAGCCTGAACCTGGGCAGCTGGCTGCGGGGAATGCCCTGGAGCCCCAGCCGCTTGGCCTCCAGATGGACGGAGAGAAAGATCCCCGTGAAATACAGCAGGGCGGGAAGGATGGCCTTCAGGGCCACGTTGGCATAGGAGGTGCCCATGTACTCCGCCATAAGGAAAGCGGCCGCGCCCATGATGGGGGGCATGATCTGTCCGCCGGTGGAGGCCGCGGCTTCCACCGCGGCGGCAAACTCGCCCCTGTAGCCGGTCTTCTTCATCATGGGGATGGTCACGGACCCCGTCGTCACGGTGTTGCCCACCGAGGAGCCGGACACCATGCCGCACAGGGCGGAGGAAATGACCGCCACCTTGGCCGGTCCGCCGGAGGAGGAGCCTGCCGCGCAGTTGGCCAGATCAATAAAGAAACCGGAGATCCCGGTACGCTCCAGAAACGCACCGAAGATAATGAAGACGGCAATGAACTTTGCGCACACCTGAACGGGAGTGGCCATGACGCCGGAGGTGCCGAAGAACAGGGTGTAGATTACCCTCGGCAGGCCCTGCCCGCTGGCAAAGGTGTAGATCAGCAGCGCGCCCACCACGAACAGGATGGGCAGGCCCACGCACCGGCGGCACAGCTCCGCCAGACACAGGATGCCCACAATGCCCAGTATGATATAGAACCACGCGCCGGCCACGGCGTCCGGGTTGGAGGGATCGATCCTGGCGGCGCTGGAGATGACCATGACCAGATTCCTGTAATTGAGGCAGTAATAGAAGAACGCGCCCGCGCCAAGAATCATGATGACAACGTCGTACCAAGGCATGGTGTTGGGGGTCACGTGCCCCTTCCGGACGGGGTAGTTGAGATAGCCCATGATGATGACGAGGCCCAGAAAGGCCGTCAGGCGGATGGGCAGGTCCGCCGTGCTCCACAGGGTGGACCAGATGCAGTAGAGAGAGAACAGCGCCGAAATGACGCTTACTACAATCTTTGGTTTCCCCTCCCAGATGCGGGTCGCGGATTCCCGGTCATACTTGCGCATGACCTCGTCCATGTCCGCCGCCGTGCCGGCTTCCACGCCGGGCAGATTCTTCTTTCCTTTTTCGCTCATTGAGGACGGCCTCCTTTGCCATGAAATCAGAATTTTGCCGTATTGAAAAGGCGGAGGAAGTCTCTGCCCTTTCAACACGGCAAGGGCCGCGCAAGCGGCCCTTGCCAGAAATGCACAATCTGGGTGAGAGATCAATAGGTACCGGCCTTGATGGTATAGGCGCTGTAGTAGGGGGAGGAGGCCAGCAGGGCGTTGGTGTGCTCCTCATCCAGGCCCACAAGGTACACGGGCTTGGAGGTGGCCAGATCCACAATCGCGTTGGTGGGCGCGCCGGCCACGATGAAGGCCGCGTCGATCTTCCCGTCCTTCAGGCTCTCAGCGCTGTCGCCAAAGCTCTGGTACACGGGGCTGATGCCGGTGTCGGGATCGATGCCATAGGCGCTGAGCACGTCAACGGCGTTGAACCACACGCCCGAGCCCCGGTCGCCGATGGAGACGGACTTGCCCGCCAGATCGGCCACGGACTTGATGTCGGGGTTGGTGGTAACAATCTGAACCTGCTCCATGTACAGGGCGGCCACCACGGAGAAGCCGGTGACGGCGCTGTCAAACAGGCGCTCACCGTTGTAGCCGTAGCTCATGACGTCGGACTGGACGAAGGCCAGCTGGACGTTGCCGGCGGCCAGATCCTCAATGTTGGCCTTGGAGCCGCCGGAGGTGACGGCGGTGACGGAGACGGAGGTGTTGTTGGAGACATAGCTCGACAGCACGCCGCCGAAGGCGTAGTAGGTGCCGGACTCGCCGCCGGTGCCGAAGGTCAGGGCCCTGCTCTCGCCGGAGCCCGCGCCGTCCTTGACGGCAACGTTCTTGCCCTTCTCAGCAAAATATCTGGCCGCGCCGGGGTGATAGGGCACGCTGGTAACGGAGGCGGCGAAGTCCAGGCTCAGCTCCTTGCCCTTATCGTGCTGCTCGGAGATGGCGGCAGTGTTCTCAAAGATGGCGGAGGTGAAGGCGTAGATGTCGTCCTCGGGCACATCGTCCCGGGCAATGACCACAGCGCCTACGGCCACGGTGCTGGTATCCACAGCAGCGGCGCCCTTGCCGCCGTCGTTCTTGCCGCCGCAGGCGGCCAGGGACAGGCTCATGACCATTGCCATGACAAGCGCAAATAACCTCTTTTTCATAGTCGTTTCTTCCTTTTCCTAATGATGTCCTCCGTGGGAGATGCAATGATTATACCTGATACTTGCAGGATTTGCAAGTGGCAAATTCATATAAATTCTCCGCCAACTTCATTTTATTTTATGAGAAGCTACAAAGAAGGATCAAATTTCCGCGCATTTCCCGGCCCGTTCCATGTAATATCGCACGTATAGAGACAAAAATTGTGATTTTTGTCTTTCGGCCAAAAGAGAGTGTTGCAGCCTCTTTTGCAACTTGCAATACAAGAACTTGCAAAATAACAGTATAGCAGCAGGCCCGCCGGAGTGAAATCCGGCGGGCCTGCTGCTGCAATCTATCGCTTTTTAAAGTTCATTGCCGATTTTCTTTCAGGAAAAAGGGATCCGTTCACTTCCCGTAGTAAGCCTTCAGATACATCTCCCGGATCTCGCTCATAAGGGGATAGCGGGGGTTCGCGCCGGTGCACTGATCGTCGAAGGCCTGCTCCACCATGGCATCCAGATTGTCCAGGAAGTATTTCTCATCCACGCCGTAGTCCTTAATCGTGGCCTTGACGCCCACGGCCTTCTTCAGCTCCTCAATCTTCTCGATGAGCTTCTTCACAGCGTCTTCGTCGCTCCTGGCGCTGATGCCGCAGAAGCGGGCGCACTCGGCATACCGGGCCATGGTGTGGGGATACTGGTACTGGGAGAAGGTACCCATTTTCGGGGGAACCTCGGCGGAGTTGTACTCCACCACCAGAGAGATCATCAGAGCGTTGGCGATACCGTGGGGCAGGTGGTGGAACGCGCCCAGCTTATGGGCCATGGAGTGGCACACGCCCAAAAAGGCGTTGGCAAAGGCCATGCCCGCCAGGCACGAGGCGTCGGCCATCTTCTGCCGGGCCTCCAGATCCGTGCCGTCGTTGTAGGCCCGGGGCAGATACTCGAACACGCTCTTCATGGCCTTCAGGGCCAGTCCGTCGGTATAGTCGGTGGCCATAATGGAGGCGTAGGCCTCCAGGGCGTGGGTCAGCACGTCCACGCCGCTGGCGGAGGTCAGGCCCCTGGGCTGGCTCATCATATTGTCCACGTCCACAATGGCCATATTGGGCAGCAGCTCGTAGTCCGCCAGAGGATATTTCACGCCGGTTTCCTGGTCGGTGATGACGGCGAAGGGAGTCACCTCGCTGCCGGTGCCGGAGGAGGTGGGGATTGCCACAAAGAAGGCCTTCTCTCCCATCTTCGGGAAGGTATAAATCCGCTTTCGGATGTCCACAAAGCGCATGGCCAGATCCTGGAAGTCCACCTCGGGGTGCTCATACATGACCCACATGATCTTGCCCGCGTCCATGGCGGACCCGCCGCCCAGAGCGATAATGACATCGGGCTGGAAGGCCGCCATGGCCCTGGCGCCCTCCTGGGCGTTGGCCAGGGTGGGGTCCGGCTGAACGTTGGAGAAAACGGTGTAGGTAATGCCCAGCTCATCGAGCTTGTCGGTGATGGGCCTGGTGTATCCGTTCTGATAGAGGAAGGAGTCGGTGACGAGGAAAGCCTTCTTCTTCCCCATCACGTCCCGCAGCTCGTTGAGGGCCACGGGCATGGAGCCCTTCTTGAAGTAAACCTTCTGGGGGGTGCGGAACCAGAGCATATTCTCTCTCCTCTCGGCAACGGTCTTGATGTTCAGCAGGTGCATGGGCCCCACGTTCTCGCTGACGGAATTGTTGCCCCAGGAGCCGCAGCCCAGGGTCAGGGAGGGCCGGAGCTTAAAGTTGTACAGGTCGCCGATGCCGCCGTGGCTGGAGGGGGTGTTGACCACCACGCGGCAGGCCTTCATGGCGCCGACAAACTGGTCGTACCGGTCTGTGCGCTTGGGATCGATGTACAGGGAGGCGGTGTGGCCGATGCCGCCGTCCTCCACCAGGCGCTCCGCGTTGGCTACCGCCTGCTCGAAGGTCTCGGCCCGGTACATGGCCAGCACCGGGGACAGCTTCTCGTGGGCGAAGGGCTCGGAGAGCTCCACGCTCTCCACCTCGCCGATGAGGATCTTTGTGGCGGCGGGCACTTCCACCCCGGCCATTTCGGCGATTTTGGGAGCGGGCTGGCCCACGATCCTGGCGTTCAGCGCGCCGTTAATCAGAATGGTACTGCGAACCCTGTCCAGCTCGCCGTCCTTGAGGAAGTAGCAGCCCCGGGCAGCAAACTCCTGCTTCACCGCGTCGTAGATGGACGCCATGACGGTGACGGACTGCTCGCTGGCGCAGATCATGCCGTTGTCAAAGGTCTTGGAGTGAATGATGGAGCTGACGGCCATCCGGACGTCGGCGCTGTCGTCGATGACCACGGGCACGTTGCCCGCGCCTACGCCCACGGCGGGCTTGCCGGAGGAGTAGGCGGCCTTCACCATGCCGGGACCGCCGGTGGCCAGAATCAGATCCGCCTCCTGCATCACCTGATTGGTCAGCTCCAGAGAGGGCGCGTCGATCCACCCGATGATCTCCGCCGGCGCGCCGGCTTTGACGGCGGCGTCCAGAACGATCCGGGCCGCCGCAATGGTGCAGGCCCTGGCGCGGGGATGGGGGGAGAAAATAATCGCGTTACGGGTCTTCAGAGCGATCAGGGCCTTGAAAATTGCGGTAGAGGTGGGATTGGTGGTGGGAATGACGGCAGCGATGAGGCCCACGGGCTCGGCAGTCTTTTTAAAGCCGAAGGCCCGGTCCTCCTCAATAACGCCGCAGGTCTTCATATTCTTATAAGCGTTGTAGATGTACTCGGCGGCGTAGTGGTTCTTGATGACCTTGTCCTCCACCACGCCCATGCCGGTCTCCTCCACGGCCATTTTGGCCAGGGGGATGCGCTGCATGTTGGCGGCCCTGGCCGCCTCAAAGAAAATGCGGTCCACCTGCTCCTGAGAAAAGGCGGCGAAAGTCCGCTGGGCCCGGCGCATGGCGGTCAGCTTCTCCGCAAGCGCTTCGGCGGTGTCGATAGCAGCAGGAATGTTGTTGTCAGCCATTTCAGTTTCCTCCATTTCAGTTGCTCCGTCAGTCATTCGTGTATTTGTTAATCATTTAACGATCTGGTGAGGACAGTATACTATATTGTCAACGACTTGTCAATATCCCCCCATATGAAAATTATCAAAATTCTGTCCCGCCGGCCGGATGCAGAATTCATAATTCAGGAAAAACGGGACAGACTAAGGCTGCACGGACCGGGCAACCCCCGGCATTTCGGTTTCGGAGGCGAGACTATGCAAAATCGATTGGGGCGACAGACCGTCGCTCTGGAGCAGCCCGCGGTCATTCTCTCCCACGCCGCCGTAGGCGGCAAGCAGGAGGGCGAGGGTCCCCTGGCGGACTGCTTCGACCATCTCTGCGCGGACAGCTTTTTCGGCGAAAAAACCTGGGAAAAGGCGGAGAGCGCCATGCAGAAAATCGCGCTGAGCAAGGCGCTGGAGAAGGCGGCGCTGCCGCCGGAGGATCTGGACTACGTGTTCGCGGGGGATCTGCTCAATCAGTGCATCGGCACATCCTTCAGCCTGCGGGATTTCGGCATCCCCTTCTACGGCCTGTACGGCGCCTGCTCCACCATGGGAGAATCCCTCGCACTGGCGTCCCTGCTCGTTTCCGGCGGCTTTGCCCGGAAGGCGGCCGCCATGACCTCCAGTCATTTCTGCACCGCGGAGCGGCAGTATCGCATGCCGGTGCCCTACGGCAACCAGCGCACGCCAACCGCCCAGTGGACCGCCACGGCGTCCGGCTGTGTGATTCTGGGGGCGGAGGGAGACGGACCGAAAATCACCGCCGTCACCTGCGGCAAAATTGTGGACAAGGGCATCTGCGACGCGAACAACATGGGAGCCGCCATGGCCCCGGCGGCCTATGACACCCTCGCCGCGCACTTCCGGGCCACGGGGACCGGGCCACAGGACTACGACCTGGTCCTTACCGGCGATCTGGGGGTTCTGGGGCATCAGATCGTCACGGAGTTTTTCCAGCAGGACGGCGTTGACATGAGCAAAAACTATCAGGACTGCGGCATGCTGCTCTACGATATCCAGAAGCAGGACATGCATGCCGGAGCCAGCGGCTGCGGCTGCTCGGCGTCGGTGCTGTGCGGGTACCTGCTGCGGCAAATGGAGGCAAACCATCTCCGGAAGATCCTTTTCGCGCCCACCGGAGCCCTGCTGTCCCCCACCTCCAGCTTCCAGGGGGAGAGCATTCCCAGCATCTGCCACGCGCTGACCATAGAAAAATAGGCGAAACGGAGTTTCGCGACAGGCGTTTTTCTTTGTGAACAAAGAAAAAGGATGGGCGCTGAAAGGCGTATGTATACCTGACAAGGAGGAGGACCCATGTATGCAGTATCTGAACGCGTTCCTGTGCGGCGGCATCCTGTGTGCCATCGGACAGATTTTCATCGACAAAACCCAACTGACTCCTGCCCGTATTCTGACGGGGTATGTAGTGACCGGCGTGTTTTTGGAGGCCATCGGTGTGTACGGGCCCATTGCGGACTGGGGCGGGGCGGGTGCTTCCGTGCCCCTGACGGGGTTTGGCTCTAATCTGGCCAGGGGAGTGGCCAGTGCCGTGGGAGAGAAGGGCTGGCTGGGCGTAATGACCGGCGCTCTCACCGCCACGGCGGGAGGCATCGCGGCGGCGGTGGTGTTCTCTTTTCTGGCCGCGCTGGTGTTCAAGCCGGGAGAAAAGCGGTAAACAGAAGCGGCCCTGCGGGGCCGCTTCTGCGTGCGTAAGGGAAAAGCAGCCAAAGTTACTTAAATGCTCTGTTCGCGCTGCGGCGTACCGGGTCTGATTCTACCGGAAATGCCTGTCCGGATGCGCCGGCCTTCCTCGCCTATATGCAGGGCCCCGGGCTGCCGGCGGGAAGAAAACGGAGCGGGCCGCAAAATTCCCTCTTGACAAATACCCCCGCGGGGTATATAATGACAGCAATCTAAATACCCCCAGGAGGTATTGAAATGAACGACTGCTGCCACTGTGATAAAAAGCGCATCCGCAGCGATGAGGAGATGAAAAAGCTCTCCAACCGACTCTGCCGCATTGAGGGACAGGTCCGCGGCCTGCGGGAAATGCTGCAAAAGGACGTGTACTGTCCGGATATCCTCGTCCAGGTCTCCGCCGTGAACGCCGCCCTCAACAGCTTTGGCAGGGAACTGCTCAGCGAGCATATCCGTACCTGCGTGGCGGACGGCATCCGGCAGGGGGACGGCGAGGTCGTTGAGGAACTGGTGAGCGTATTGCAGAAGCTGATGAAATAGGCAGGGAGGGAAACTATGAAACAGACTTTTAACGTAACGGGCATGACCTGCTCCGCCTGCTCCGCCCATGTGGAGAAGGCCGTGGGCAGAGTGGAGGGCGTCAGCCAGGTGAGCGTAAACCTGCTGGGCAACAATATGCAGGTGACCTATGATGAGGATACGGTAACGGCGGAGGGCATCATTGCCGCCGTGACGGCGTCCGGCTACGGCGCGTCCCTGCCGCAGAAGGCGGGGAAGAAGGCCGCCGCCCCCCGGCGGGAGGATGCAATGGCCGGGGAGGCCGGGGAGATGAAGCGCCGCCTGGTCTGGTCCTTCGTCTTCCTGATCCCGCTCTTTTACATCTCCATGGGCCATATGATGGGCGCGCCTCTGCCGGGATTCCTGGTGGGGATGGAAAACGCACTGGCGTTTGCCTTTACCCAGCTGCTGCTCACCCTGCCCATTATGTATCTCAACGACAGGTATTACCGGACAGGATTCAAAACCCTGCTCCACGGCGCGCCCAACATGGATTCTCTGATTGCCGTGGGCTCCATCGCCGCCGTGATCTACGGCGTGGCCGCCATCTATCAGATCGGCTGGGGGCTGGGCCACGGGGACATGGCGCTGGTGAGCAGGTACCACATGGACCTGTACTTTGAGTCCGCGGGGATGATATTGACCCTCATTACTCTGGGCAAATTCCTGGAGACCCGCTCCAAGGGGAAGACCGGCGAGGCCATCACCCGGTTGATGGATCTGGCCCCCAGGACCGCCAGCGTCCTGCGGGGCGGCAAAGAGGTGGAAATCCCGGTGGAGGACGTGCTGGTGGGCGACCGGATCGTGGTCCGGCCCGGCCAGTCGGTTCCCGTGGACGGCGTCATTGTGGAGGGCGCCTCCGCCGTGGACGAGAGCGCTCTCACCGGCGAGAGCCTGCCGGTGGACAAGGGCGTGGGCGACCGGGTGGCCGCCGCGTCCATCAACAAATCCGGCTCCTTTACCTTCCAGGCGCTGCGGGTGGGCGAGGACACCACGCTGGCCCAGATGATCCGTCTGGTGGAGGAAGCCTCCGGCTCGAAGGCCCCGATTGCCAAGCTGGCGGATAAGGTGGCGGGGGTGTTCGTGCCGGTAGTGATGGTCATTGCCGCCGTATCGGCCGTCGTCTGGCTGGCGGTCACCGGCAGCGTTACCAGCGCCCTCACCGCCGGTGTGTCGGTGCTGGTGATCTCCTGTCCCTGCGCGCTGGGACTGGCCACGCCGGTGGCCATCATGGTGGGCACCGGGAAGGGCGCCGAGAACGGCATCCTGGTCAAATCCGCCGAGGCGCTGGAAACGCTGCACGCCATCGACACCGTGGTCCTGGATAAAACCGGGACGCTGACTCAGGGCAAGCCTGAGGTAACCGACGTCCTGCCTGCGGAAGGACTGACGGAAAACGCGCTGCTGGGGCTGGCCGCCTGTCTGGAGTCGCCGTCGGAGCATCCGCTGGGAGCGGCGATTGTGGAGGAGGCCGCGCGCCGCGGGCTGCCTCACCAGCCGGTGAACGGCTTTCAGGCCGTCCATGGCCGGGGCGTGCGGGCAGAGCTGGGCGGGCGCGCCTGCCTGGCGGGAAACCAGGCCATGATGGAGGAGGCGGGGATCGATCTGACCGGCTGGCTCCCCAGCGCGGAAGCGCTGGCCAATGAGGGAAAGACGCCCCTCTACTTCGCCAGAGAGAGCGCCCTGCTGGGCGTCATCGCCGTGGCGGACACCCCAAAGCCCACCAGTAAAGACGCCGTGGCTGCCTTCCGCAGTCTGGGCATCGAGGTCATCATGCTCACCGGCGACAACCGCCGGACGGCGGATGCCATCGGGCGGGAGCTGGGCGTCGCCCAGGTGCTGGCCGAAGTCCTTCCTCAGGATAAGGAGCGGAAGATTTCCGATTTGCAGAGTCAGGGCCGGAAGGTGGCTATGGTAGGCGACGGCATCAACGACGCGCCCGCCCTGGCCAGGGCGGACGTAGGTCTGGCCATTGGCGCGGGAACCGACGTGGCCATGGAGAGCGCGGACATCGTACTGATGAAAAGCGACCTGATGGACGCCGCCGCCGCCGTGGAGCTCAGCCGGGCCACCATCCGGAATATCAGGCAGAACCTGTTCTGGGCGTTTTTCTACAATTCTCTGGGCATCCCTCTGGCGGCAGGCGTATTTTACTACGCTCTGCACTGGCAGCTCAATCCCATGTTCGCAGCCGCGGCCATGAGCCTGAGCAGTGTGACGGTGGTGTCCAACGCTCTGCGGCTGCGGTTTTTCCAGAGTAAATTTCACGCCGCCGCTTCCCCCGTCTCCGGCGATACCGGGGCCGCCTGTCAGGCGGGCTGCCCTGTCGCGCTGCAAGCAATAGAAGATCAACAGGAACAAGGAGGAACAACCGCTATGACAAAGACCATTAAAATCGAGGGCATGATGTGCGCCCACTGCTCCGGACGGGTGGAGAAAGCCCTGAACAGCCTGCCCGGCGTCACCGCCACGGTGGACCTGGAGGCGGGAACCGCTGCGGTCACCGGGGACGCTGCCGACGAAATCCTGACCAGGGCCGTCACCGAGGCAGGGTATACCGTGACCGGGATTGAATGACCGGAGAAAGCGCCCTGCGGAACGGATGCTCCGCAGGGCGCTTCCGCGTGTCAAAAAAGTGGCTGCGCCACTTTTTTGAGAGGAAATCCGCTTCCCTCTGCGCCCCAACTGTGCGCCTGTGGCGCACAATCCGACGCTCGCTTCGCGCAAAGTGTTTTTCCCCGTGAGCCGGCCCAAAGGCCGGCTCAGCGCTGAAAGCGGCGCTTCATGACGTACACGCCGTGGGAAAAACGATTTCATTCTATTTGCCGCCTCCGGGCGGCAAACTCCTGCGGAGGGCTTTTTGACAGGCTGAAGTACCCTTGACAGCCGCCGGTACATACCGTACAATAGGGGAAGATTGAGCACGGGGATATAAGGAGGGCTGGCGTATGGCGGCGACAGACGAACTGACAGCATTGCGCAGCGGGCAACTATACCGGATCCCGCTGGTCCTGGCCGGGCTGCTGGCCCTGTTTGCCGCAGCGGCCCAGCCGGACCGGTCCCTGCTCCGGGGCTTCTGGGAGATACAGGTCAATGAGGCCGGCCTCATCACGGACCCTATGGCCACCGGCGGCGTGGGAGCGGCGCTTCTGAACGCGGCGCTGGTACTGCTGCTCAGTACGCTGCTGCTGCGGCGAATGAAGCTGCCCTTCACCGGGGCGGCCTTTGCGTGCCTGTTCCTCATGGCGGGATTTTCCCTGCTGGGGAAAAATCTGGTCAATATCGCGCCCGTTGTGGCGGGAGGGTGGCTCCATGCCCTCTACAAGCGGGAGCGCTTCGCGCAATATGTCTATCTGACCCTCTATGGCACCTGCCTCTCCCCCATGGTCAGCTTCCTGCTGGTGCGGGTGCGGCCGGGAGTGCGGTGGGTCGCCATGGCGGCCTGCGGCCTGGTCATCGGATTCCTCCTGCCTGCCATCGCCCGGTTCACCACCAGAATCCACCAGGGCTACAACCTCTACAACGTGGGCTTTGCAGCCGGGATTCTGGGACTTGGCATTGCCAGCGTTCTCAAAGGCTTTGGGGTGGAATTTGACTCCGGCGTCAGCTGGAGTCGGGAAGGGCACGGATTATTGTGCATTCTGGTTGCCGCGGTGCTGCTGGGCCTGCTGGCCGCCGGAATCGCTCTGGGCTGCCGGAGCTGGCAGGCGTACAGCCGGATTTTCCGCCACTCCGGGCGCGCGGTGGCGGACTTCATCCTGCTGGACGGACCGGGACTTGCGCTGGTAAACATGGCGGCGGTGGGCGCGGTGGGCTTTGCCTACCTGCTGGCGCTCTATCCGCTGGGGGTGCGGCTCAACGGACCGCTGGTGTGCTGCATCTTTGCCATGACCGGTTTTGGCGCTTTCGGCAAGCACCCCAAAAACGTGCTGCCGGTAATGGCGGGGGCGGTGGTGGCGGCGCTGCTGCTGGTGGCGGTGCCCATCACCTCGCCCGGCGTACTGCTGGCCACGCTGCTGTGCACCTGCCTGGCCCCCATTGCGGGACAGTTTGGCCGGGGCTGGGGCATGGCAGCCGGATTTATCCACATGACCATAGTGCAGAATACCAGCATCCTCCACGGGGGGATGAATCTATACAATAATGGCTTTGCGGCGGGGCTGGTGTGTATTTTACTGATCCCCATCATCAAGTCCATGTCGCCGGAGCCGGAGGAGGATTGACCGGCATGAAAAAGCGTATCTACCGGACCCGCCGCAGGATGAACCACGTGGTCAGCGAGCTGAGCCACGCGCTGCTGCTGGCAGGCGGCCAGGAAATCGACCTGCACCTGAGCCGGGAGGAGAACGGGCTGCGCCTTCGCCTGGAGGGAGACTTTTCTCCGGAGCACCAGCACGCCATGGAGCGGATGGCCCGCCTGCTCCAGCCTGTGGTCCGGGATCCGGCCCTGGTGGAGACCTACAGCGAGCTGACCGGTGAGGACCAGTACACTGACGAGAGCGAAATGGCCCTGGTGGGACAGATGGTGGACGAGTCAAAGGTCGCCGTGGAGCCGGGACGGGTAAGAATGAATCTGTTTCTGGCGTTTTAGTACCTGTATTAACAACCGCTGCGTGCAGGTTCTAAGACAGGAAAAATCGCGCATACTACAGCTGAAAAGGAGGGATGCGCGATGGATTCTATCTGGACGAGGACGGTGCAGCCGCCCTCGTTCCCACCGCTGGAAGGCAGCCGGAAGACGGACGTTCTGGTCATTGGCGGCGGGATCACGGGGATTTTGTGCGCCTGGCTGCTCCGGCAGGCCGGGGCGGACTGCCTGCTGGTGGAGGCGGAACAGCTCTTCGGAGGCGTCACCGGCGGCACCACCGGGAAAATCACGTCCCAGCACGGGCTGGTCTACCACCGGCTGATCCGGGAATTCGGCGTGGATGGGGCCCGGCTCTACTGGCGGGCCCAGGAGGATGCGCTGGGGCGGTACCGGTCCCTTTGCCGGAAAATCGACTGCGATTTTGAAACGAAGGACAACTATGTTTACTCGCTGGACGATCCGGGAGAGCTGGAGCGGGAAATGGAGGCGCTGGGCCAGATCGGCGCGCCCGCGCGGTATGTCCGGGACCCGGCGCTGCCCTTTCCCACTGCCGGGGCGGTCTGCTTCCCCGGTCAGGGACAGTTTCATCCGCTGAAGCTTCTGTCTGCCCTTGTCCGGGATCTGCCGGTTCACGAGCGGACCCGCGCACTGGAGTGGATGCCGGGCCGGGTCAGAACGGAGCGGGGAACCATAACGGCGGAAAAGATCATCGCTGCCACCCACTTTCCCTTCCTGACCGGTCACGGCGCATATTTCCTGAAGCTGTACCAGCACCGCTCCTGCGTTGCCGCGCTGGAGAACGCCCCGGACATGGGGGGAATGTACGTGGACGCGGCGCAGACGGGCCTGTCTTTCCGAAACTGCAACGGTCTGCTCCTGCTGGGAGGCGGCGGCCACCGGACGGGGAAGAAGGGCGGCGGATGGCCGGCGTTGGAAAAGGCGGCCCGGAAATACTACCCGCAGGCCAAAATCGCTTTTCAATGGGCGGCTCAGGACTGCATGTCGCTGGACGGCGCGGCCTATATCGGCCCGTATGGGCGGCGCACGCCAGGTCTTTACACCGCCTCCGGCTTTAACAAGTGGGGAATGACCGGGGCAATGACGGCGGCCACGCTGCTGACGGACCTGGTTCTGGAGCGGGAAAATCCCTATGCGGCGCTGTTCCGGCCTGACCGGACAGTCCTGCGGCCCCAGCTGGCGGTGAATATGCTGGAATCGACGGTGAACCTGCTGACGCCCACCGTGCCCCGGTGCCCCCACATGGGCTGCGCACTGAAGTGCAACCGGCAGGAGCACAGCTGGGACTGTCCCTGTCACGGGTCCCGGTTTACGGAGGCGGGCGCGGTGCTGGACGGGCCGGCCAACGGAGATAAGAAAATGCAGTAAGGAGAGCGGCCCGCGGGCCGCTCTCCTTACTGTGTGTCACGGCAGTATTATGAAAAAGGCTGCCGCTTTTAATAAGATTATGTACCTTGTGCCAATGCTCATATACGGTAAAGAAGCAGGCAACCGAAAACAGGAGACAGACCGCCAGCACCACACTATTCCGAACCAAAGAAGCCAAAGGCCAAAAGACAAGCATTGTGGAAATGTGCATAACAGGCTATTCCGTCATGGAAAAGTCTGTTCACGGCACATGGAAAAGCTAAAGTGCAGCTTTCCCACGTCCCGCAAACAGAGTGACCCACAATTCCATGAGATAGCCAGTTATTCACATTCCCACAATGCCGACTACGGCGGAATCCCTCTCATTCTTCTCTTTTTTACTTTCATGCTTTACAGTGTTTTCTGATTTGAGAAAATTGGGTGAAAGTTCAGTTCAGGGATTGACAAAATCAGTTTTGCGGCTTATAATATAATTCACGTTATATAACGTAAATTATTAAACAGGAGAAAGCGATATGCCACCAAAACCTAAAATCACAAGTGATATGGTTATTGACGCTGCATTTGAGGTAGCCCGCAAAACAGGTGCGGAAAACATCAATGCACGGACAGTATCAAAAAAACTGAACTGTTCCACACAGCCTGTTATGTATCATTTTGCAACGATTGAAAATTTAAGAAAAGCTGCTTATAAAAAAGCAGATGAATATCATACGGAATATCTGATGAACATTCCAGAAACACAAGAAGATACAGTGCTTGGAATCGGGTTAAATTATATCCGCTTTGCGATTGAAGAACCCTATTTGTTCCGCTTTCTGTTTCAATCGGGGCTTGCCGCCCACAACAGTCTGCTTGAAATGGTAAATTCCGAGGAACTTATACCCGTTATTTCTGTAATGCAGGAAGAAATGGATATGAATATTGAACAAACAAAAGAGGTTTTTATAACGCTCGCGTTGTTCGTACATGGATATGCCAGTATCATAGCCAACAATTCATTGGAGTATGATGAAAAACTTATAACAACCCATTTGGAACGGGTATATACAGGTGCGATATTAGCGATACAGGAGGAAATGAGATGAAAAAGTTATATGAGAAAAACGAGCAGACTTTTGCGATTGTATGGATAGTGCTTTATTGTGTCCTGCAATCTTTGGCATATCCATTAAGTAAAAAAACAGGAATTGAATACTCTGCAAATGCTGTTTTTTGTATTGTACTGACCATTATTCTTTTAACCTTTATCCGAAAAAACAATTTACAGGAACGGTATGGACTTTGTAAATCACCTGTTCCCGTCCGTCGGTTTCTTTACTATGTGCCACTTTTTATCTTAGCAACAGGAAATCTTTGGAATGGTGTTGCTGTCAATTATTCTCTGTCAGAAACGGTTTTCTCTATTGCGTGTATGCTATGCGTTGGATTTCTAGAGGAAGTGATTTTCAGAGGTTTCCTGTTTGTATCAATCGCAAAAGAGAATGCAAAATCTGCAATCATTATCTCAAGTGTAACCTTTGGTGTCGGACATTTGATAAATTTATTTAATGGCAGAGGTATGGACCTGGCAGCGAATTTGTGTCAAATTTGCTTTGCGATTGCGGTAGGCTTCTTGTTTGTAACGATTTTTTATCGTGGCGGAAGTCTGTTCCCCTGCATTATTGCCCATTCTGCCATTAACACTCTTAGCATTTTTGGAAACAAAACAGATATTACCATGGAAAAGCACCTTGTTCATCTGTTTATTCTGATATTTATAACTATTGCCTATAACTTAATCCTCACAAGAACACTTCCGAAAAATCAATGGGAAAATACGAATGATACGAGGAATAAATGATGTGGCAGGTGTGATTTCAGAATGGGGTGCGCTGCCCTGTTTGCGGAAATAAGACAAGGTTACAGATACGGGCAGATACAGAATTAAAAAACATTCCGCTTTATTGCCCGAAGTGCAGGCAGAAAACATTGAACACATCATGTATACGTTCAACGGCTGTTGCAAGACCGTCATACGCTTTGCGGCACTCAACGCATGGCGTGACAGAAGCAGACGGCGGCAAAAAGAAATATCCCTTGAATATCTCCACAGAAGAAAAATTTTACCCTTCAGGCACAGTAAATAGATTCTTTTTTCTGAAAGCAAAAGAATCTATCAGCGAAAAATCTGCCCCTCGCTGTCCAGCGCAGCCAGACGACGGATCCGGATGAAATCCGGGGTCAGTTCGGGTAAATGGCTCCCGACCGCCCCGGCCAGCAGCGCAGGATTCAGTCCCGGATTCTGGGCGGCGACCACCGCGTCCAGGCACAGCAGGCCCGGTTCCTCCGTCACATCCAGGCTGTGGAGCATGGGACGGATGTCGAGGTCCGCCATGGCTCTGCGTTTGGTGCGTTTCTGAATGACCACGCTGTCCCCAAGGAGCAGAGCGCGGATCTGCTCCGCCGCTCCCGCCGGGACGCCGCCGTCATACAGCAGCTCCACCCGGCAGCGCAGCGCCGCCAGATCCCGCACGGGCCGGAGGGGCGCGCGGCAGTCCACAACCCGGATGCCCTCGGGCATAAAGCGGTTCAGCGCCTCCGGCAGGCCAGTGCCGTCCATTTCCCCGTTGACCTCAAAGTCCAGTATTTCACACTCGCTGGCCTGCCCCACACTCAGCGGCAGGGCAAAGGAGAGGATGGGGTGGGGATGGTAGCCCTGGGAGTGGCGCAGCACCAGCCCCTGCCGGAGAAACATCCGCTGGAAGGTCCGCAGCAGGTCCAGATGGGAGATATAGACCGCCCGGCCTTCCTTGACAAAAAACAGCCGCAGCTTACCCATGACAGCACTCCCCCCCTTCCACGACGTTGGCCCCGCAGCCGCTGCACCTGGTCCGGCAGTCAGGGGTGACGACGGATTGATGGGCAAGCTCCCGCTGCCGCCACAGATAGTCGTCGGAGACATAGCAGGAGATCATGCTCCAGGGCAGAATCTCCTCCCGTGTCCGCTCTCGGCAGGCATAGAACGCCGGGTCCAGTCCGCACCCGGCAAAGGCCTCCATCCAGCGGTCCAGATCGAAGCAGTCGCTCCAGGCGTCCAGATGAGCTCCCTTCCGGAAGGCGCTTTCCAGCACCTTCCCCAGCCGCCGGTCGCCACGGGCCAGCACGGCCTCCAGAAAGCTGACGTCTCCGTCGTGCCAGTTGTAGGTCACCGCCTTGGCGGTAAGGGCTTCCCGCAGCAGCTTTACCCGCCGGTCATACTCCGTCCGGGAGATCTGCGGCTCCCACTGAAAGGCGGTGAAAGGCTTGGGGACGAACCAGGAGGTGGACACTGTCACCCGCAGGCCCCGGTTTTTATTGCCCGCATATTCCCGCCAGGTGTGGACGGCGTGATTGACTGTTTCGGCAATGCCCAGCACGTCTTCGTCGGTCTCCGTGGGCAGGCCCAGCATGAAGTAGAGCTTTACCGCGTTCCAGCCGCCGGAGAAGGCGGTCTTCAGGCTCTCGGTCAGATCCTCCTCAGTGACGTTTTTGTTGATGGCGTCCCGCAGGCGCTGGGTCCCGGCCTCGGGAGCAAAGGTCAGTCCGGCCTTCCGCCCCCGCTGGAGCCGCTGCATCAGCTCCATGGAAAAGTTATCGGCACGGAGGGAGGGCAGGGAGAGGTTGACATGGCGCTGCTCACAGAAGGCCGCCAGATCGTCGCACAGCTCCACCAGATCCGGGTAGTCGCTGGTGGACAGGGAGCTGAGGGTCATTTCCTGATAGCCGGAATCCTGAATGGCGGCTTTGCCGTACTCCGCCAGCCGGTCCCTGCTCCGGCTCCGCACCGGGCGGTAGACGTACCCCGCCTGGCAGAAGCGGCAGCCCCGGATACAGCCGCGAAAGACCTCCAGCGTTACCCGGTCATGGACGATCTCCGTGGAGGGCACGATGGTTTTGACGGGATAATAAGACCTGTCCATATCGTGGACCACCCGCTTGACCACCGTCTCCGGCGCGCCGTCACGGGCGGTAATGGCGGCTATCGTGCCGTCCCCGTGATACGAAACGTCATAAAGAGCGGGAACGTATACTCCCTGGATCTGCGCCGCCGCCCGGAGAAACCGGGACTTGTCCCAGCTCTCCTTTTTGGCCCGGCGGTAGAGCTCCACCACCTCCGGCAGCAGATCCTCCCCCTCGCCAATGAGGGCCAGGTCAATAAAGTCCGCCACAGGTTCTGCGTTATACATGGCGGTCCCCCCGGCGATGACCAGAGGGGTCAGGGCGGTCCGCTCCGCGCTACGCAGGGGCAAACCGGCGAGGTCCAGCATGTTCAGCATGGCGGTATAGGCCATTTCATACCCCACAGAGAAGGCCACGATATCGAATTCCGCCACCGGGTCGCCGGATTCCAGGGCATAAAGAGGAATCCCGTTTTCCCGCAGCGCCGCCTCCATATCCGTCCAGGGGGCAAAGACCCGCTCGCACCATACGCCGGGCATTTCGTTGAGAACGCCATAGAGAATCCGGAAACCCAGATTGCTCATTCCGATCTCGTAAGTATCCGGGAAGCAGAAGGCAAAGCGGAGGTCCACCGCGCGCCTGTCCTTTTTGACTTCGTTATATTCTCCGCCCACGTATCGGGCCGGCTTCTGCACCTGGAGCAGAATTCTTTCCAGTCTTTTGTCCACAGTGATTCTCCTTTTTCAGACGGGGGTAGTGCGTTTCTTATTGTAACCGGTTTTGAGGAGAATGGCAAGCAAAAGTTATGTTTGCGGCATGGGGGGCATTTTCTTTGCCGCCCCTGCGGGGCGGCAGGGCAAAATGTTTCGATTTGATACCTGCGGGGCTTCCAGCCTCGAACCCCGGGCTGCTTTTCCTCCGTGGGAAAAGCAGCCAAAAGCACGCTCAAGAGGGCTTCGCCCCCTTGCGAATCCCCCAAATTACGGGGGTTATTTAGAGCCTGTCCGTTCAGACCGGGGAGCTCCCGACGGTGCGCCCCCCTGCCGGGCAGTCTCTCTTTAACAGGGCGGCAGCCGGAGTTCTTCGAGCGCCAGTCTACCAGAAGAAGAACCGGAAGTTCACGGGGCAGCGCAGCTCTTTAATTGCAGCCAATGTACGGGAAAAGGGGTTCTTAGACCGTAGGCGTTAGGCCGCTGAAAGCAGCCCCAGAAACCGATTCAAGAAACGACTCCCCGCCGCCCGGAGGGCGGCAAATCGAAAAACTCCCGACTATAAGAAGGAGAGCTGCCGCGGCAGCTCTCCTTCAAGATTATGGTTCAGATGCTCCTGTCATCCACGTACAGCTCGCGCACCCCGTTGGGGCCGGCGGCGGGCTTAGCGGCGTCAGGGGCGGGAGCGGCCTTGGGCTCGTCGTGAGGGCCGTCTCTCCAGGCCAGGAACTTGGGGGCCACCTGGGGGAACAGCGCCAGACTCAGCACGTCCTCCTCGCTTTTGGCGAGGTCCCTGAACTCGGCCTTGTACTTCTCCAGCTCGGGCTCCAGCAGATCCGCCGGACGGCAGGTGATGACCTCGTCGGGCTTGATGCCGGCCTTCTCCCGGACCTTCCCGTTGACCTTGCCGGGCAGAGCGCCGTACTCGCCCTTCAGGACGGCACGGGACTCCTTGGTGAAGGTCTTGTAGCGCTCGCCCATGATGACGTTCATCACGGCCTGGGTGCCCACGATCTGAGAGGAGGGAGTTACCAGCGGGGGATAGCCGTAGTCCTCGCGGACACGGGGAATCTCCGCCAGCACGTCGTAATACTTGTCCTCCTTGCCGGCCTGCTTGAGCTGGCTGATCAGGTTGGACAGCATGCCGCCGGGCACCTGATAGAGCAGGGTGTTGGTGTCCACGTTCAGCACCTTGGGGTCCAGAGATCCGGTATCCTTCAGCCGCTGGGCAACCTTCCGGAAATGGACGGCGGCGTCGCTCATCCTGTTCAGATCCAGCCCGGTATCCCGGACGGTGCCCTGGAGAGTGGCCACCAGAGACTCGGTGGAGGGCTGGGCGGTACCGTTGGCCAGGGGGCTGAGAGCGGTGTCCACGATGTCCACGCCGGCGTAGGCGGCCATAAGGTACACCATGTCGCCGGTACCGGTGGTGTTGTGGGTGTGGAGATGGATGGGCATCTTGACGCTCGCCTTGAGCCGCTTGACCAGGGAGTAGGCGTCCATGGGCAGCAGGAGGTTGGCCATGTCCTTGATGCACAGGGTGTCCGCGCCCATCTGCTCCAGCTCCTTGGCCATCTTCACGAAGTAGTCCTCGTTGTGAATGGGGGAGATAGTGTAGGACAGGGTGGCTTCCACGGTGCCACCGTATTTCTTGGTGGACTTGATGGCCTGCTCCAGGTTGCGCACGTCGTTGAGGGCGTCGAAAATGCGGATGATGTCGATGCCGTTCTCAATGGACTTGCGGCAGAAGGCGTCCACCACGTCGTCGGCGTAGTGCTTGTAGCCCA
>CAJULD010000017.1 GCA_910587505.1 uncultured Oscillospiraceae bacterium
GCCTCTTAAATCATTTTATATCCGTCCTGCCAATCAGATAATCAACGGAAACGCCATAAAAATCTGCAATTTTACACAGTGTCGGCAAGGTAACTTCTTCACTTACCCCCGTCTCATAGCGGCGGTAGGTCCGCACGGATATTCCAAATTTTTTCGCAATATCCTCTTGCTTCAAGTGTCCCTCCTTGCGCAAGGCAAGCAATCTTTCTGAAAATATTGTCATTTTTCCTCCAACAGGGTTGACAGGACACAGATGTCCGATTATAATAGAAATCGGACATCTGTGTCCGGAATTTTAAAGGAGTGATTTTTATGACCGACATCGTTGAAACTCTTTTTCTCTACGCCGCAGAGAAGAACTTTCATCCGTATCTGAAAATAGAAGAACTGCGCCAAAGTACGAACTGTTGCATTTCGATCAAGGAAGAGGCCGCCTTTCAGTCCGGCCTCGCCATCGGCCTGGAGCTGTCCCGCTTATAAGAAGCTGTACCAACAGGCGAAGTGCGCAGATTGACGGGAAAAATTTTCGGCCGGCAGGGAAGGAAAGCGCAGGAATCCTGACGGATTTCAGGCTTTTCTCACGCGGTTCGGACGGTAATTTTTCCGTCTGGATGGGTGCTCCCGCCTGTTGGCTCAGCCTCTTAAATCATTTTATATCCGTCCTGCCAATCAGATAATCAACGGAAACGCCGTAAAAGTCCGCAATTTTCCACAGCGTAGAAGCCGTTGGTTCCCGTTCGCCGGTTTCATAGCGGCGATATGACATGTAGGCAATACCGCTTAATTCTGCTGCTTTTTCCTGCTTTAATCCTTCACTTTTCCGCAAAGCAAGCATTCGTTCTGGTAATTTTGTCATTTTCTCTCCAAAGGGCCTGACAATACCAGACGGAACAATTGCAATTTGATTGTTCCGTTTGATAAATTTTTTAAAGGAGTGATTACCCATGACAGCCATCGTCGAAAAGCTCTCTCACTACGCCTCAGAGAAGAATTTCCACCCCTATTTAAACATAACGGAGTATATCCACTACACAAACGCAGAGGAAACCGCGGAAGCGGCCATCCGCCAGCTTCTTCCCGCCGGGCAGCAAAAGCTGGTGGACGACCTGCACCAGAACAGGACCTGCAGCTCCTCAGTTGAGTTGGAGGCCGCCTTCCAGTCCGGCCTCGCCATCGGCCTGGAGCTGTCCCGCTTATAAGCTATTTCTCCGCAGTTTTTTTAGCGGCCGGCTTTTTCACGGTGGCAGTTTTCTTCGTGGCAGTTTTCTTCGTGGCGGCCGTCTTCCTGGCGGCAGTGGTCTTTTTCGCCGCCGCCGTCTTCTTCGCGGCAGCGGGCTTCTTCCCGGCGGCGGGCTTCTCCCCGGCGGCCTCCGCCTCAGCAGAAGGCGCCGCCTCTCCCTCCCCGGCGGGCTTCTTCTTCCATCCGCCCCGCTTCTCCTCCGGGGTAAAATTCTCGCATTTCCCGTTGATGCAGAAGGGCTTTCTGAACCCCTTCCCCGCCTTTTTGAACATGGTCTGGCCGCAGACCGGGCAGTCGTCCGCCACGGGCACGTCCCAGGTCATAAAGTCGCACCTGTTGTTTTCGTCCCTGCTGGTCAGCCGCTCGCAGCAGTAGTAGGTGTACTGCTTGCCTGTTTTCCTGCTGTTGCCGGTTCGCTTCATCAGGCGGCTTTCGCACCTGGGGCACCGCCCCGGCATGGCCACCACCAGCGGCTTGGTGAAGGTGCACTCCGGGTACCCCGGACAGGCCAGGAACCGGCCGAACCGGCCGCTTTTGATGACCATTTTCCGGCCGCACTCGTCGCAGACCTCGTCGGACTCCTCGTCCGGCACCTTCAGCCGCACGCCCTCCAGGTCCTTTTCCGCCTGACTCAGCTCCGCCCGGAAGGGGTCGTAGAACTCCTGGAGCAGCGCCCGCCACTCCTTGTTCCCCGCCTCCACGTTGTCCAGCGCCTTTTCCATACTGGCGGTGAAGCCGGTGTCCACAATGTCGGAGAACTTATCCTTCATCAGGCCGTTGACCACTTCGCCCAGGGGCGTGGTGTGGAGATACTTGCCGTCCTTGACCACGTACTCCCGATCCAGTATGGTGCTGACGGTGGGGGCGTAGGTGGAGGGGCGGCCGATGCCGTTTTCCTCCAGCGCCCGGATCAGGGAAGCGTCGGTGTACCGGGGGGGCGGCTGGGTGAAGTGCTGGCCGGGCTGGAAGTCCAGACTCTGCAGGCTCTGTCCCTCCTTCAGGGGGGGCAGGCGGCCCTCCTTTTCTTCCTTCTCCTCGTCCCTGCCCTCCTCATAGACAGCGGTATAGCCGGAGAACTTCAGGCTGCTGCTGCTGGCGCGGAACCCGTGGACCCCCGCCTGAATCTCCACGGAGACGGCGTCATAGACGGCGTTGGACATCTGGCAGGCCACGAACCGGCTCCAGATCAGCCAGTAGAGCCGGTACTGATCGTTCGTCAGGTCCCCCTTCACCTTCTCCGGGGTCAGCTCCACATCGCTGGGCCGGATGGCCTCGTGGGCGTCCTGCGCCCCCGCTTTGGTCTTATAGGTCCGGGGGGCGGCGGGGCAGTAGCTCTCGCCGTAGCGGCCCCTGATGAAGCCTCTGGCGGAGGCGAGAGCCTCGTCGCTCAGCCGCAGGGAGTCGGTACGCATGTAGGTAATGAGGCCCACGGCACCCTCGCCGGAGATGTCTACGCCCTCGTAGAGCTGCTGGGCAATGGCCATGGTGCGCCGGGGCGTCATGTTCAGCTTGCGGCTGGCCTCCTGCTGGAGGGTGGAGGTGGTGAAGGGGGCGGCGGGAGAGCGCTGCTTTTCCTGCCGCCTGACGGTCTTCACGGTGAAAGCGGCCGCCTTCACGGCCTCGACCACCGCATTGACCTCCTCAATGGAATTGAGCTCCTTTTTCTTCCCGTTCTCCCCGTGATAGTGGGCCAGGAAGGCGTTCCGTTCTGTGCCGTCGGGGGTAAGCCGGGCGTCCAGGGACCAGTATTCCTGGGGCTGGAAGGCGGCGATCTCATGCTCCCGGTCGCAGACCATCCGGGTTGCCACGGACTGGACCCGTCCGGCGGACAGGCCGCTGCGGATTTTTTTCCACAGCAGGGGCGAGAGCTGATAACCCACGATCCGGTCCAGGATGCGCCTTGCCTGCTGGGCGTCCACCAGGCTCCGGTCGATCTCCCGCGGCCGGGCAATGGATTCGCTGACCACCCGCCTGGTGATTTCGTTGAAGGTCACCCGGCGGGCTTTCTCGTCCTCCAGCCCCAGCAGCTCCTTCAGGTGCCAGCTGATGGCCTCTCCCTCCCGGTCCGGGTCGGTGGCCAGATAGACCACGTCGCTGGCCCTGGCGGACTTCTTCAGGTCGCTGATGATGTCCTCCTTGCCTTTGATGGGGCAGTAGTTTGGTTCAAAGTTGTTGTCGATATCCACGCCCAGGGTGCTTTTGGGCAGGTCCCGCAGGTGGCCCATGCAGGCCTTTACCTGATAGCCGGGGCCCAGATACTTCCCGATGGTCTTTGCTTTGGCGGGAGACTCCACGATCACGAGACTCGATTTTGCCATTGACTTCCTCCTGGATCACGCGCACGCTGGGGTGCGCCGCTGTAATATACCCCCTCCGGGGAACAGATGATATGAAACAGAGTTTATGTCGGACCCGTCGCCTTGTAAAAGGGTGGACGGAAACCGCCCGGAAAGGCAGACCCGGAATTTTCCGGAAATCTTCCTGCGGGACAAAATATATATTTCCCGAAATTCTTTATGATACCTTTTCCATGCAGTGTCCACAGGGCGGCGCGGTGGTTTCAGGAAAAAGCAGGTATGCCGGATCCTACGGTTTTACACGCACAGTCAACGAGAACCGCTTGCCGGTTTCCTGCGCCACGATCCGGTCCAGCTCCAGCACAGTCAGGGCGGACAGGACCCGCCGGACGGGGAGCTGCGTCTCCTCCGCCAGATCGTCCACCTGGACCGTGCGGCCCTTCAGGGCCTTCACGATGCGCAGCTGATCGTCGGTGAGTCCGTGCCCGCCGGTCAGGTCCAGCACCGGCTTCTCCTTTTCTCCGGCGGGCTGCTCCTGCTTTCCGGGGGGCTTTTCATGCCGGATGGACCGGCTCCGCTCTCCGGAGGAGAAGCGGCGGGGCTCCGCCATCCGCAGGGAGCGGATCTTATGGGGGAACCGTCCGGCGTAGCCGCTGAGCACGTCCCACGCGTCGGCGGCCAGCCCCGCGCCGTCCCGCAGCAGGGCGTTGCTTCCGGCGCAGCGGTAGTCTCCCGCCTGACCGGGAATCACGAACACGTCCTTGCCCTGATCCAGGGCCCGGCCGGCCGTGATGAGCGCGCCGCTGCGTTCCGGCGCTTCGATGACCACCACCCCCAGGCTGAGTCCGCTGATGATCCGGTTGCGCACGGGAAAGTGACCGCCAATATGCTCGGTTCCCGGCGGATATTCGGAGAGGATCACACCTCTGGCGGCGATGTCCTCATACAGGGATCTGTTTTCCCGGGGATAGATCACGTCGTGCCCCCCGCCGATGACCGCAGCGGTCAGGCCTCCGGCCAGCAGCGCGCCCCGATGGGCGGCGGCATCGCCGCCCGCGGCCAGACCGGAGACGATCACCGCCCCCAGACCGGCCATCTGGAAGGCCAGCTTCTCGCCCATTTCCACGGCGTAGGGCGACGCCCGGCGGGTGCCCACCATGGCGACGGCCACCTCCTCGTCGAACCGGGGCATCCGTCCCTGAACGTAGAGGAGCAGAGGCGGGTCAAAAATATTGCGCAGCCGGTCGGGATACTCCCCGTCTCTGATGGTGATGATCCGGATTCCCAGCCGGTCGCAGTCCCCCAGAATCCGGTCCGTCCCGTCCAGATTTTTATCCTCCAGCGCGGCCGCCCCAGGCCGGGTCATTCCTTTTACCAGAAAGTATTCCTCTTTTTCGCCATAGTAGATTTTATCCGGCTCGCCAAAATGCTCCAGAAGGGCCAGCTTCATCTGGTTGTTCAGCCTGGGAAGATTCGCCAGCCAGAGCCAGTACTTTAACTGTGCCATTGGGAACTCCTTTCTCCGCCGCCGCTGCGCGGCGGCTCCACGGGCGTTACTTCTCCCCCGCGGGAAAAGTACCCGGAAATGCGCTCAAAGGCTCTTCGCCGTCCGGGCGCGAAGAGCACTGCCGGCGAAATCCCTCCCACAGCAGCGCCGCGGCCGCCGCCGCCACATTCAGCGACTCGCACCTCTCCCGCATCGGGATACGGACGGTCCGTCCGCAGGCGGACAGCGCCGCCTCACTGAGCCCCTTTCCCTCGCTTCCCAGAAGAATGATCCCCCGGCGAAGGTCCGCCCCACGGACGTCCACGGTATCCTCCCGGAGGGCCGTCCCCGTCAGGGGCAGCCCCGCCCCCTCCGCCAGCGTCCGGAGTGCCTCCAGGCCGCAGCTCCAGACAGGAAGCCGGAATACCGCTCCCATGGCACTTCTGATGGTCTTGTGGTTATACAGGTCCGCGCACCCCGGCAGCAGGAACAGCCCGTCCGCGCCGAAGGCGTCCGCCGTGCGCATGATGGTCCCCACGTTTCCGGGGTCCTGCACCCCCTCCAGCGCCAGATACCGCCCCTCCGGCAGCGTTTCCGGCGGGGTCATGGGCGGAATGCGGGCCAGGAACAGCACGCCCTGAGGGGCTTCCATGGGGCTGACGGACCGCATCACGTCCGGCGGAACCTCCACCTGCCGCACCTCCGGCGGCAGGGGCGGCAGGGCCGCCTCCTCCGTGTGGACCACCACGGCCAGCGCCGCACCCCAGCGCAGGGCCTCCTCCAGCAGCTTGGTTCCGTCCCCCAGGTACTCCCCTGTCTCATACCGGTGGGACCGGGAGGCGGCCAGCTTCCGGATGTGGACCATCAGGGGATTGGCGCGGCTGGTGATGCGCTCTGCCATGGCGGCGACCTTTCCTTTCTTTCAGATTCTACCTTATAATAAAGGTATCGTTTCCTCTTGTCAAGACGCGGTTTTGTCGGTTTATGAATTTTCGCCTCCGTTTCCCTGGGGAAACGGAGGCGAAAAGAGCGCGTCGGATCTGCAAAGCCCCTGCTCTGAAGCAGTTCAAAATCTTCAGGAAACGCCTGCGGGGCAATCATCTGAATTCCTGAAGTTCTTTCCGGTTTTTCTTTCAGGAACAGGGGCGGGAGTTCTTTCCGGATACTTTTTCCTTCCCAGGAAAAAGCATCATCCCTTATACCCGTTGGGATTCCCGGACTGCCACTTCCAGGAGGAGGCGCACATGTCCTCGATGCCGTACCCGGCCTCCCAGCCCAGCTCGTCCCGGGCCCTGGCGGGATCCGCGTAGCAGGCGGCGATGTCGCCGGGCCGCCGGGGATCAATCACATAGGGCAGCTCCCTGCCGCAGGCCTTCTCATAGGCGTGGAGCACATCCAGCACGCTGTAGCCCTTGCCGGTGCCCAGGTTGCACACGAAGAGCCCGCACTTTTTCTCCAGCTTCTTCAGCGCCGCCACGTGGCCCCGTGCCAGATCCACCACGTGGATATAGTCCCGCACGCCGGTGCCGTCGGGGGTGGGATAGTCGTTGCCGTAGACGTGTACCTTCTCCAGCTGGCCCACCGCCACCCTGGCGATATAGGGCACCAGATTGTTGGGGATACCGTTGGGGTCCTCTCCGATGAGGCCGCTCTCATGGGCCCCGATGGGATTGAAGTACCGCAGCAGCACCACGTTCAGCTCCGGGTCGGCCGCGCAGATGTCCATCAGCATCTTCTCCTGGAACAGCTTGCTGGTGCCGTAGGGATTGGTGGTGCCGCCGGTGGGGAAGTCCTCCCGGATGGGCACCGTGGCCGGATCTCCGTACACCGTGGCGGAGGAGGAGAACACAAAGTTCTTTACCCCGTGGCGGCGCATGGCCTGAAGGAGGTACAGGGTGCTGATGAGATTGTTGGAATAGTATTCCAGGGGCTTCGCCACGCTCTCGCCCACCGCCTTCAGTCCGGCAAAGTGGATCACCGCATCGATGCCGGGGTGCTTCGCGAACAGTTCCTCCACCTCCGCCTCGTTGCACAGCTCCGCCCTGATAAAGGGAAGGGCTTTTCCGGTAATCTTCTCCACACGGCGCAGGGACTCCTCGCTGGCGTTGCAGAGATTGTCCGCCACCACGATCTCATATCCGGCCTGGATAAGCTCCACGCAGGTGTGGCTGCCGATATACCCCGCTCCGCCGCAGACTAAAATAGACATATCGTTCCTCTCCTTCTACCTTCGGTTGACAAAGGTAATATTGAATTATCGTGTTTTCCTTGCTGCTTTATGCTATTATACCATTTCTCCGGCCCGGCTGGAATAGAAAATTTTCCCAATAACTGGATAAATCGCGCAGAAATGCGGCGTTTTCTGAAATGCGGAAAATGGGGGCGCCCGCAAAAGGGCGCCCCCGGCGTTTGCTATCTATCAGCCCTGCTCGCGCATCTTGGCGAAGCAATCGCTGCAATACACAGGACGATCACTCTTGGGCTCGAAGGGCACTCTGGCCTCGCCGCCGCAGTTCGCGCAGACCGCAGTAAAGTACTCGCGGGGGCCGCGGGCAGCATTCTTGCGGGCGTCACGGCACGCCTTGCAGCGCTGGGGCTCGTTCTGGAAACCGCGCTCGGCGTAGAACTCCTGCTCACCGGCGGTGAAAACGAACTCCTGACCGCACTCCTTGCAAACTAAGGTCTTGTCTTCGTACATGATTTTACCCTCTCTTTGAATAGAAAAAAATATATTGCGTTCAGCCTTTGCTGATAGCGCCAGAATCAAGCTGCCGCGCCGCCTTGCGACGGATGCGCTGCACGGCGTTGTCCACCGACTTGGGGGACCGCGAAACCGCTTTGGCCATTTCCCGGATGGTCATGCCGTCTAAATAGTACCCCAAAATCTTCGCCTCGAACTCGGACAATTGCCTGCGAACGTCGCTGAGGGTGTCCTGAGCTCCCTCCCGGCCGATAATCAGGTCCTGGGGATCTTCCCCGGCCATCGCGCCGTAAGACGAGCTCTGACTTTCAAAGAAGGGTATTTCAAGAGGAACCGACTGGTTCAACGGTGAGTGCTTGTCGCGGGCCGCGGCCCGCACAGCAGAGTACAGCCGGTTGCGGATGCATCTTTCTGCAAACGTGCGGAAGCTGGCCGCCCGGTTTCCGTCATATTCCCGGACGCCGCACATCAGGCCGATCATGCCCTCCTGTATCAGGTCGTCGCTGTCCCCGCCCGCCAGATAATAGGGCCGGGCCAGCTGCCGCACCAGGCGTGTGTACCGCTTGACCAGCGTCTCCTCCGCGTCCCTGTCCCCCTGCCTCGCCAGGGCGGACAGGGTCTCGTCCGGCAGGGCCGGATACGCGTCTAATTGGGCTTCTGTGATCGACATGTTTATTATACCTATTTCCCTGTGGGTTTGTCAAGCAAATATTAAAAATTTGTTAACCTTTTCCCTAAATTTTCAGTTCTTTCACCAAATCCGCCAGCCGCCCGGCGCATTCCTCCGCCTGCCGGGCGGTTTTTGCCTCCACCATGACCCGGATCAGCGGCTCCGTTCCCGAGGGACGGACCAGCACCCGGCCGTCGCCGCCCAGCAGCTCCTCTTCCCTCGTCACGGCCTCCGCCAGGGCCTGGGAGGCCATAATCCCCTCCTTCAGCCCCGCCTGGTTGGGCAGCTCCACGTTCACCAGCGTCTGGGGATAGCCGGGGCAGATGGAGGCCAGCTCCGAGGCAGTCTTCCCGCTGCGCCTGAGAATCTGTAAAAACTGCAGAGCCGTCAGCTGGCCGTCGCCGGTGGTGGCGTAGTCGGTAAAGATTGTGTGCCCCGACTGCTCTCCGCCGATGCGGTAGCCGAACTCCAGCATCTTTTCCAGCACGTTCCGGTCCCCCACCGGTGTGCAGATCAGCCGGATGTTGTTCTTATTGCAGAATTCGTGGAGCCCCAGGTTGCTCATGACGGTACCCACGATGGCCCGGCCGGTGAGCAGCCCCTGGTCCCGCATGTACCTGCCGCACACGGCCATGGTCTTGTCGCCGTCCACCACGTTCCCCTTCTCGTCGATCATCAGGCACCGGTCCGCGTCGCCGTCGAAGGCGATGCCCAGATCGTACTCTCCGGCGGTGACCATGGCCGCCAGGCTCTTCAGGTGGGTGGAGCCGCATCTGAGGTTGATGTTCACTCCGTTGGGCTTGCGGTGGATGAAGTCGGCCTCGATGGCGAAGCCGGCGAACAGGTCCGGCGCGGTGGCCGCCGCCGCGCCGTTGGCACAGTCGATGAGCACCCGCAGCCCTCCCAGATCGTCCTGGATGGTCCCCGCCAGATGCTTGATATATTCATATTTCAGGTTCTTCATCCCGTGGATGCGCTTTCCGATCTCGCCGCCCTTCCGGATGGGCATGGGGTCATCGGAGAGGATTTTCTGCTCCACCCGCTCCTCCAGCGCGTCGGAGAGCTTGTAGCCCTGGCCGTTGAAGACCTTGATCCCGTTGTGCTCGAAGGGGTTGTGGCTGGCGGAGATCACCACGCCCGCATCGGCCTCTACTTTGATGGTCAGATAGGCCACCGCCGGGGTGGGGATGGTGCCCAGGGGCATCACATCCCCTCCTACGGAGGTAATGCCCGCGATCAGCGCTCCCTCCAGCATGTCGGAGGAGATGCGGGTATCCATGCCGATGGTAATCAGCGGCGGTCTCCCCTTCTCCTCGGTCAGGGTCACGGCAACCGCCTGGCCCACCCGGTAGGCCAGCTCCGCCGTCAGGTTCTCTCCTACAATTCCTCGTATTCCATCCGTTCCAAACAGCTTGCCCATTTGATTCCTTCCCTTCTTCGCGCCCCGCGGGCGCGAACGATAAATTATTATTCCGGGGCTTCCCGCCCCGGGCCCCGGGTACCTTTTTGTGCGAACAAAAAGGTACCAAAAAATCGCCCAAACCTACGGTTCGGGACTCCCTTGTATCGAACATTGGCTGCAATTGAAGAGCTGCGCTGCCCCGTGAATTTCCTGTCCTTCTTCTGGTAGACCGGCTCTTGAAGGACTCCGCCTGCCGGCCTGTTAAAGAGCGACTGCTCAGCAAGGGGGCGCACCGCCGGAAGTTCCCCGGTCTAAACGGCAGGGACTATCGACACGCATGCCAAAAGAGACGCGGAAGACCTATAAGCGGCCGGCAAGGCGGCTGGCCAGACAGACCGTGCCACGGGCGCAAAACAAACAGCCCCCGTCATTCAGGGGATTCTCAAGGGGGCGAAGCCCCCTTGCGTAACTTTTTGCTGCTTTTTCCTTACGGAAAAAGCAGGCCCCGCGGGCCGCAAAGTTTACTCCTCCTCCACCCATTCCACCAAATCTCCCGGCTGGCAGTGGAGGATCCGGCAGACAGGCTCCAAGCTATTCAAATTAATAGATGTATTTCCTGTACGCAGCTTCTGCACCATGCTTTCACCCATAATCTTTTCCCGGCGAATCCTTGTACTTGGATATCCCGCTTTTTTCAATTCCTCTAAAATGTTAATTTTGTATTTAATCATATGCCTTTCCTGACAAATGTATTATAACACCAATTCCAGTGTTGACAAAGCACCAAAACCAGTGTATTATATTTGTACCACACCAAAAAGGAGTATACTCTAATGGATGAATTGATGCAAGTCTTATTCAATGATATCACCGACCGCCTGCTGGGAAAATATTACAGCCAGACCGCCTATGCGGACCGCTGCGCGGCACGGGACGAGATCGGACGCAAGCTCTGGGAACAGCTGCCCCCTGCGCAAAAAGCACAGCTGGAGGAGCTCCAGCGGGCCTATGATTATGTCCAGATGGCGGAGCTGGAGGCCATGTTTCTGGCCACCTTCGACCAGTGCAAATCTCTGGCCCTGTCCCACTCCGCCTGATATTCTTCCTGAAAGTTCTTTTTCTTTCAGGAAAAAGAATGTATACCGTATGCCAAATGTCAGAACGTCAGCTGGTCCATCACCGGCAGCATTCCGCCGGGAACGGCGAGCCCCAGGTGCAGGTACGCCTTTGCCGTAACACAGCGGCCCCGTGGGGTCCGGGTCAGAAAGCCGATCTGCATCAGGTAGGGCTCGTACACGTCCTCCAGTGTGACGGCCTCCTCGTTGATGGTGGCCGCCAGGGTCTCCAGGCCCACCGGGCCGCCGCCGTAGTATTCAACAATGGCCCGCAGCATCCGCCGGTCGATGTTGTCCAGCCCCAGGCAGTCCACCTCCAGGGCCGTCAGCGCCCTGTCGGCCAGCTCCTTATTGATGACGCCGTCCCCCACCACCTGGGCGAAGTCCCGGACCCGGCGGAGCATCCGGTTGGCGATCCGGGGGGTACCCCGACTGCGGCGGGCGATTTCCATGGCGCCCTCCTGCTCGATGGACGCGTCCAGAATGCCGGCGGACCGGGTGACGATCATGGCCAGCTCCTCCGGGGTGTAGAGCTCCAGACGGAGGGTCACGCCAAACCGGTCCCGCAGAGGCGCGGACAGCTGTCCCGCCCGTGTGGTGGCTCCGATCAGGGTAAATTTCGGCAGATCCAGCCGGATGGAGTTGGCCGAGGGCCCCTTGCCAATAATGATGTCGATGGCGAAATCCTCCATGGCGGGGTACAGAACCTCCTCCACGGAGCGGTTGAGCCGGTGGATTTCGTCCACAAACAGGATGTCGTTTTCGCTGAGGTTGGTCAGCAGGGCCGCCAGGTCCCCCGCCTTCTCAATGGCGGGGCCGGAGGTGATGCGGACGTTGACCCCCATCTCATTGGCGATAATGCCGGAGAGGGTGGTCTTGCCCAGCCCCGGAGGGCCGTGGAGCAGGACGTGGTCCAGCGGCTCGGAGCGCATTTTTGCCGCCTGGATAAAGACCTCCAGATTCGCCTTTGCCTTCTCCTGCCCGATATATTCCCTGAGCCTCTGGGGGCGAAGGGAGTATTCGTTTTCATCCTCCCTGGTCAGGGAGGTGGTCACCAGCGGCTCCTCCTCAACGAAGGGCCCGTTATTGGAAAAATCGATGGCCATGCCTTACCCCTTCACCATGTTTTTCAGCGCCAGCCGGACCACCTGCTCCAGGCTCTGGCTCTCCACGTCGATCCCTCTGAGGGCGACGTTGATCTCCGCCTGGGAATAGCCCAGCACCGCCAGGGCGGCGGAGGCCTCGGACAGTTTGTTCTGGGGGATGATGGTCACGGCGGGGCCCGCCACGCTTTCGCCGGCGCCGGAGATCGTCTGCCCCCTGGCCAGCTTGTCCCGCAGCTCGAGAATGATCCGCTGGGCGATTTTCTTTCCCACGCCGGGGGCCTGAGTCAGCGCCTTCTCGTCCCCGGTAATGATGCTCATGGCCAGATTCGCGGGCGGACCGGCGGACAGGATGGCCAGCGCCACCCTGGGCCCCACGCCGGAGACGGAGGTCAGCTGCTGGAAGAGCTTCCGCTCCTCCTGGCTGACAAACCCGTAGAGATCCATGGCGTCCTCCCGGACGCTCAGGCAGGTAAAGAGCGTCGCCTTCTCTCCCTTCCTGATTTGGGAGAGGGTATAGCTGGTGGTGCGGCAGGCATAGCCCACTCCCCCGCAGTCGATTACCGCCAGCCAGGGCTCCACGTGGGCCACCATCCCCGAAACATAGTAATACATAAATACTCCCAAAAGCAAAACGAAGTTTTGCGGCAAAAAATTTTTCTGATCCCTGTTCTGTCAGGAAAAAGGATACGGACCTATCTTGTATCGTACCTCGCCGGATCGAATTTCCGTTCGGTGTTCAGCAGGCTGGTGGCGCTCCGGCCGTGGCAGATGGCGATGGCCAGGGCGTCCGCCGCGTCGTCGGGCCGGGGAATTTCCTTCATCTTCAGCAGCCGCCGGGTCATGAGCATGACCTGCTTTTTTTGCGCGCCGCCGTAGCCCGCCACCGCCTGCTTGACCTGCATGGGCGTATACTCATAGGTGGGGATACCGGCCCGCTCCGCCTCCAGCAGGATCACCCCCCTGCCGTGAGCCACGGCGATGCCGGTGGTGATGTTTTTGGAAAAAAACAGCTCCTCCACCGCCATTTCCTGGGGCCGGAACTGCTCCAGCAGCTGGGACATATCCTGAGAAATCTGGTAAAGCCGGCTGGAGAGAGGCAGTCCCGCCGGCGTGGTAATCACGCCGTACCGGAGCAGGCGCACGCTGGCCCGGTGCGCCTCAACAAGGCCGAAGCCGATGGTGGCGACGCCGGGGTCAACACCCAAGATCCGCATGAGAAAACTCCTTTTCTGTTCTGCCTCTCATTCTACCATCACGCGGCGGAAAAAACAAGAGGAAATGCGAAAAGGGCGGCCTTCGGGTCTTCGCCCCGAACGCCGTCCTTTTTCTCCTTTAGCTCCCCACCACAACGCCGTGGTCCGCGAAGGCCCTCAGCAGCAGGTCCATTTCTCCGGGGATGGAGATGGGCTCGCCGCAGGCGGCGATGGCGTTGGCCACATCCTTCAGGCCGTTTCCCGTCACCACGGAAACCACGCTCGCATCCGCCGGAATCTTCCCCTGCTCACAGAGCTTTTTCAGCCCCGCCGCGCCGGTGACGCCGGCGGGCTCGCCGAATACGCCGCAGGTCCGGCCCAGCAGCTTCTGGGCCGCCATAATCTCCCCGTCGGACACGTTCACCACCAGGCCGCCGCTCTCCCGGATGGCCATGAGGGCCTTGTCCGCGTTCCGGGGCACGCCCACGGCGATGGAGTCGGCCAGCGTGTTCTCCTCCATGGGGCGCCAGTCCTCCCCCTCCGCAATGGCCCGGTTGATGGGGCAGCAGCCCTCCGCCTGGGCGGAAATCAGCCGGGGCAGCCGGTCGATCCATCCAATGGCGTACAGGTCCTTCAGCCCCTTCCACAGTCCCGCGATGGTGCACCCGTCGCCCACGGAGATGGCGATATAGTCCGGGACGGCCCAGTTCAGCTGCTCCATGATCTCCAGCCCCACGGTCTTCTTGCCCTCGGAGAGGTAGGGGTTGATGGCGGCGTTGCGGTTGTACCAGCCCCACTTTTCAATGGCCTGTTTGCTCAGCTCAAAGGTCTCCTCATAGCTCCCCTGGACGGAAATCACCGTGGCTCCGAAGGTCATCAGCTGGGCCACCTTGCCTCTGGGCGCTCTGCCGGGCACAAAAATGTAGGTATTCAGCCCCGCCGCCGCCGCGTTGCCCGCCAGGGAGGAGGCGGCGTTGCCGGTGGAGGAGCAGGCGATGACCTTCGCCCCCGCCTCCATGGCCTTGGCAACCGCCATGGAGCTGGCCCGGTCCTTCAGGGAGGCGGTGGGGTTGATACCGTCGTCCTTCACATAGAGCGTTCTGATTCCCAGCCGGTCTGCCAGCGCTCCGGCCTCATAGAGGGGGCTCCACCCCACCCGGAGGGGAGGCGCGGGGGTGTCCTCCTCCACCGGGAGGAGCTCCCGGTAGCGCCACATGGAATTGTCGCTGCGCCGGGCCAGCTTTTCTTTTGTCAGGTTTGCTTTGATGTAGTCGTAGTCATAGATGATGTCTAAAATCCCCCCGCAGGAGCAGTTGGTTAAATTGGGGGTCGCCTCGTAGAGCTTTCCGCATTTCACGCACCTGGCGTATCTGACGTTTTTCATGGCAGTCTCCTTCTTCGCGCCTGACCGGCGCGGGGGAAAATATTTCTCAGCCCCTGATTTTTATTACGGAGGTTATTTTTTGCGCGTCGCCTGTCGTCCGCCCGGTCTGAACCGAACCGGCTCCCGTGGATCGGGCGAGTCGTCTCCCTCGTGCCGAATAACGGCGGCTCTCCTTTGTCCTTACTCCCTGCGGTCCCCGTCTCCTGCATTCTCTGCTTCTTCTTTCAGATTTTCCAGAGCAACGCGGGTTGCTTCCACTACAAACGCTGTGAAAGTGCAGTCCTTTCCCTGAATCGCAGTTTCGACGGCTTCGATAACATCATCAGGAAAGCGAATACTCTTGCTTGTTGTCGGCGGAATTTTCGGAATTCTGAACGTAGCCATATTGCACCTCGTCATACATATGTTGTGACGATTGTAATGCAATATGCGCATCCACTTTGAACTACATTTGAGCTGCATATGTATTGCAATTTTCGTGTCCATATGGTAAGCTACCGATATAACGAAAAAGGAGACGGTATAATGGACAATTTCCCGAAATATTACACCCGGCTGTTCAACGGAGTAACGGACGCCATCGAAGCGCTCCTGGTGGAACGCCCGGAGGATGCGCTGAACATTCTGGTCGAAGCCCAGCAGGACGCGGAGGAGATGTACCTGGAGGATGGCGAGACCTGACCGCAGATCACGGCTTTCCCCCGTTCGCGCGTATCCGCCAACCCCTTTGTGGGCCGGCCCACGGGGAAGCCGCTTTGCGCCCGGCGAACCTCTTCTCCCCAAAGCGGCGCAGACCCTTTTTTTGATACGCAGGGGCGGGGCCGGAGGCCCCGCCCCTGTTATACCTGCTTACAGATTTTTCAAAAGCCCGGTGGCTTCGTTGAACTCGTTGATGAGCGCGTCCAGCTCCTCCGCCTGCCTGTGGACGGCGCCCCAGGTGCCCTCCTGGTCGTACCACAGGGCGTTGAGGTCGTGGACGTCCCGCGCCTGCTGCTCCACCCAGGTGTAATACTTCAGGTTATGCACCCGCCTGCGCTCCACGTAGGTCAGCTCCAGCATGTTGTCGGTCTTCAGCCCCAGGATGTGAAGGTTGTGGTCGATGGCCGCTCCGGTGGCGTTGTAGGCCCCGTGCATCTCGTCCAGCTCGGCGATCCGGCTCTGGTACATGGCGGCGGAGTCCGTGAGGACGGTGCACACCACGTCGTGCCCGGTGAGCTCGTAATACTTCGCCATCTTGATGCAGCACAGCACGTTGGCGATGCCGCTGATGCCCAGCCAGCTCAGCTTCTCAATGAGCCCGTCTTCCAGGCCCAGCCCGTCCTTCAGGTAGGCGTGGCCCTCGGGGGTGTTGAACAGGCGCAGCAGCCGCTGGCTGTCCTCGTCGTCGATGGCGATGGCCATATCGGTATTTTTCACGTTGTGAATCCAGGGAATGTGCTTGTCGCCGATGCCCTCGATCCGGTGGCCGCCGAAGCCGTTGTTGAGAATAGTGGGGCACTGGAGGGCCTCGCCCACGGCCAGCTTCATTCCGGGATACCGCTCCTTAAGCAGGTCGCCGGCACTCATGGTCCCGGCGGAGCCGGAGGTGAAGCAGGCCCCCGCCAGACGGTCGCCGGGCCGCTTCACGGCCTCATACAGGTCCGCCAGAGCACAGCCGGTGACATTGTAGTGCCACAGGGGGTTGCCCATCTCCTCAAACTGGTTGAAGATCATGTACTGAGGGTCAGAGCGCAGCTCCCAGGTCTTGTCGAAAATCTCCTTCACGTTGGACTCGCAGCCGGGCGTGGCGATGACCTCGCCGGCAATGGACTTCAGCCAGCTGAACCGCTCCTGACTCATCTCGGCGGGCAGGATCGCCACGCTCTCGCAGGCCAGCAGCTTGCTGTTGAACGCGCCGCCCCGGCAGTAGTTGCCGGTGGAGGGCCACACGGCCTTGTGCCAGGTGGCGTCAAACTGACCGGTTACCAGCCGGGGAGCCAGACAGCCGAAGCTGGCGCCCACCTTGTGGCACCCGGTGGGGAACCACTTGCCGGCCATGGCGATGATCCGGCAGGGCACGCCGGAGAGTCTGGAGGGGATCTCCACATAGTTGGGAACCGCCTGGAACAGTCCGCCGCTCTCCCTGGCCTCGTTCTTCCAGGTGATGCGGAACAGGTTCAGGGGATTCACGTCCCACAGTCCCACGGACTTCAGCTTTTCCTGAATGGGCGCGGGAATGGTCTCCGGATTCTGCATCTGGCGGAAGGTGGGGATGATGACGCTGTTCTCCCTGGCCTTCTGCACGTTCCTGGCCAGGACTTCCCGGTTGATGGTAAGATCAATTCTGCTCATGTCGTTTCTCCTCCTGTTTCAGGTCGATATAGGAATATAACGTGTATTTTGAGATGCCGAAATATTTTGCAACCTTATCTCCGGATTTGGTAATGAGGAACGCGCCATGCCGGCTGAGAAACCGGATGGCCCGGACCTTGTCGTCCTTGTTCATCAGCGCCACCGGCTTGCCCACCAGGGCTACGCTCTGCTCGATGAGATCGTCCAGCAGGTCGCTGACGTTGTGGACGGTGATCCGCTCCTCCCTCCCCTGGGACGTTTCCCCGGTGGTGTGGACCAAGCCGCCGATGGCGCTCTCCACCATCAGTAGGGCGGAGATGTCGTAGTTAATGGAGAGAATGGCCGTCACCCGGCCCCGGCCGTCCCGGATATAGACGGTGGAGGATTTCAGGATCTTGCCGTCCGGGGTGCGGGTCAGATAGCCCAGATGGTCCTGGGGGTTCTCCGGCGCGTGGAGGATCTGCTCCATCACCACCGTGGACGGCCCGTCCCCCACCCGCCGTCCGGTCACATGGCCGTTGACAATGTACGCAATGGATTTCTCCGGGTCCCTGGCCGTCAGATCGTGGATCACCACCTCGCAGCCGGGACCAAACTGCGCGGCCAGCGCATTCGCAATCTGCCGGAGCATTTCCAGACGTTTCGCATCCAATCCCATATCACCTCCCGGAGTGTGTTATGACGGTAGCGCCCGCCGTTCTCCGGCCGGTACGCGCTTTCATCATAACAGCATTCCCGGCGGATTGCAATAGGTTTTCAAAAAATTTTTCAGGTTTTCAAAAAATTTGTTTGACAATGGCGTTTTCTGTGATATGATAAAGGTACAGCAAAAGGATGCCACCCACCGGAAATTATTTGATGGAGGATTTTATCATGGATTTTGAAGCGATCAAAAAAGCCGCCCAGGGCTATCAGGCGGACATGAGCCGTTTTCTCCGGGAGATGATCTCCCACCCCAGCGAGAGCTGCGGGGAGAAGGAAGTGGTCCTGTGCATCAAGGCTGAAATGGAAAAGCTGGGCTTTGACAAGGTGGAGATCGACGGTCTGGGCAACGTCATCGGCTGGATGGGCGAGGGGGAGAAGATCATCGCCATCGACTCCCACATCGACACCGTGGGCGTCGGCAATATCAGCAACTGGGAGCAGGACCCCTACAGGGGCTACGAGACGGAGGCCATCATCTATGGCCGGGGCGGCTCCGACCAGGAGGGCGGCATGTCCGCCGCCGTCTACGGCGCGAAGATCATGAAGGATCTGAATCTGATTCCCGCCGGATATAAGATCATGGTCGTGGGTTCCGTTCAGGAGGAGGACTGCGACGGCATGTGCTGGCAGTACATCGTCAACCGGTACTTCCCCAGCCGGGAAGAGGCGCAGAAGCAGATCGAATTTGTGATTTCCACCGAGCCCACCGACGGCGGCATCTACCGGGGCCACCGGGGCCGTATGGAGATTCGGGTGGATGTGAAGGGCATTTCCTGCCACGGCTCCGCTCCCGAGCGGGGCGACAACGCCATCTACAAAATGGCGGACATCCTTCAGGACATCCGGGCCCTCAATGAGAATGACGACGCCGATGAAACCGGGATCAAGGGTCTGGTCAGGCGCCTGAACCCCAAGTACAACCCCGAACACTGGGAGGACGCCCGTTTCCTTGGCCGGGGCACCTGCACCGTCAGTCAGATTTTTTACACCTCTCCCAGCCGCTGCGCCGTGGCGGACAGCTGCGCCATTTCCATCGACCGCCGCATGACCGCCGGGGAAACCTGGGACAGCTGCCTGAAGGAGATCGAGGACCTGCCCGCCGTGAAGAAATACGGCGAGGACGTGAAGGTCAGCATGTACATGTACGACCGTCCCGCCTGGACGGGCACGGTATATGAGACGGAGTGCTTCTTCCCCACCTGGATCAACAGGGAGAGCGCCGCCCATGTCCAGGCCCTCATCGACGCCCACCACGCCCTCTGGGGCGAGAAGCGCATCGGCCACAGGGACGCCGACCCCAGGCTGGACGCCATGCACCTGCGGGAGCGGCCGTTGACGGACAAGTGGACCTTCTCCACCAACGGGGTTTCCATTCAGGGCCGGTACGGGATTCCCTGCGTGGGCTTCGGTCCCGGCGCGGAGAGCCAGGCCCACGCCCCCAACGAGATCACCTGGAAGCAGGATCTGGTGACCTGCGCGGCGCTGTACGCCGCCGTTCCCGGCCTCTATAAGGAGGAGAACCGGTCCGCCGACGTGACCCAGTTCCGGCAGAGCCTGACGGACAACGAGATTCAGTAATACCGGCGGGTCGGGGAACGCGGCAGTTTGGGGGCCGCCAGGCGGCGCCTTTAAATATCATTTCAGAGGAATAAATATTTTGAGTTAAGGAGAATATAGCCATGAGCAAAACAGAAACCCTCGCCCGGCATCTGGAGAAGCTGCATATCAACAACATGTACAAAAACGACTTCTACTGGACCTGGGACAAGACAGACGACGAGCTGGACGCCATCTTCACGGTGGCGGACGCCCTGCGGGACCTGAGAGAAAGAAATATCTCCACAAAAGTCTTTGACTCCGGCCTGGGCATTTCCATCTTCCGGGACAACTCCACCAGAACACGGTTCTCCTTCGCCTCCGCCTGCAACCTGCTGGGCCTGGACATCAGGGACCTGGACGAGAAGACCAGCCAGATCGCCCATGGCGAGACCGTCCGGGAGACCGCCAACATGGTTTCCTTTATGGCCGACGTCATCGGCATCCGGGACGACATGTTCATTGAGGAGGGCCACAAGTACCAGAAGACCTTCATGGACGCCCTGGACGAGGGCTACGAGAAGGGCATTCTGGAGCAGCGGCCCACCCTGGTAAACCTCCAGTGCGACGTGGACCACCCCACCCAGTCCATGGCGGACCTGCTCCACGTGATCCATGAGATGGGCGGCGTGGAGAACCTGAAGGGCAAGAAGGTTGCCATGACCTGGGCCTACTCCCCCAGCTACGGCAAGCCCCTGAGCGTGCCCCAGGGCATCATCGGCCTGTTCACCCGGTTTGGCATGGACGTGGTCCTGGCCCACCCGGAGGGGTACGAGATTCTGCCCGAGGTGGAGGACATCGCCAGGAAGAACGCCGAAGAGAGCGGCGGCTCCTTTAAAAAGGTCAGCTCCATGGAGGAGGCCTTCCGGGACGCGGACATCGTCTACCCCAAGTCCTGGGCTCCCTTCAGGGCCATGGAAAAGCGCACTCGGCTCTACCGGGAGGGCGACAGGGCCGGCATCGACGCCTTGGAGAAGGAGCTGCTGGCCCAGAACGCCGGACATAAGGACTGGACCTGCAGCGAGGAGATGATGAAGCTGACGAAGGACGGCAGGGCGCTTTATATGCACTGCCTGCCCGCCGACATCACCGGGCTGAGCTGCGAAACCGGCGAGGTGGACAACAGCGTCTTCGACCGCTATATCGAGCCGCTGTACAGGGAGGCCTCCTTCAAGCCCTATATCATCGCCGCCATGATCTTCCTCAGCCAGGTCAAGGACCCCGTGGGCGCCCTGCGGGATCTGGAGAAGCGCGGGGAGAAGCGGAAGGAGTTCTGATTATTTCCGGTATACATACTTTTCTTTAAAGAGAAAAGTATCAGAAGAAATTGCGCAAAACTCCGTTTTGCTTTTTGAAAAGCACAAAACGGGGCATATGCCCTGCAATACAGGTTCTTTGTGATTCTTTTTCCGCGCAGTGCCCGGGCCGCCGGAGGCGGCGGGCGGTTCGGAAAAAAGAATGTATACCGGAAACTTTTTGATGATTGAGGTAAGAACATGAGCAAACGCATTGTCATCGCTCTGGGCGGCAACGCCCTGGGCAGCACCCTGCCCGAGCAGGCGGCGGCGGTGAAGATCACCGCAAAAGCCATCGTGGACCTGATCGAGGACGGCAACCAGGTGGTGGTGGCCCACGGCAACGGCCCCCAGGTGGGCATCATCAACAACGCCATGTCCGCCCTCCAGAAGGAGGATCCCTCTCAGGGCTACACGCCCCTGTCGGTCTGCGGGGCCATGAGTCAGGCCTATATCGGCTACGACCTGCAAAACGCCTTCCGGGAGGAGCTTCTGGACCGGGGCATTACCAATATGCCCGTGTGCTCCGTGGTCACCCAGGTGGAGGTGGACCCGGCGGACCCCGCCTTTAAGAATCCCACCAAGCCCATCGGCAAGTTCATGACCGCAGAGGAGGCCCAGGCTTACCACAAATCTACCGGCAATCCGGTGAAGGAGGACGCGGGCCGGGGCTGGCGGCGGTACGTGGCCTCTCCCATGCCCAAACACATTATCGAAGCCGGGGCCATCCGCGCCCTCACCGAGGACGGCCACCTGGTCATCTGCTGCGGCGGCGGCGGGATTCCCGTCTACCGCACGGAGAAGAACCACCTCAAGGGCGCGGCGGCGGTGATCGACAAGGATTTTGCCTCCGGGCTTCTGGCCGAGCAGCTCAATGCCGACATGCTGATTATTCTCACCGCCGTGGAAAAGGTGGCGGTGAACTTCGGGAAGGAAAATGAGCGCTGGCTGGACTCCATGACCCCCGCACAGGCACGGGACTACGCCGGCCAGGGGCAGTTCGCCCCCGGCTCCATGCTGCCCAAGGTGGAGGCGGCGGTGAAATTTGCCGAGTCCAGGCCCGGCCGGGAGGCCCTCATTACCCTGCTGGAGAAGGCCAAAGACGGCATCGCCGGGAAGACGGGAACAATCATCCGGCAGTAAAAACCCGTATTCACAAGCGCAGCGCGCCGTCTGGCGGGTCCTTTTCCCGCCAGACGGCGCCATTTTCCCCTGTCATACACCAGTATGGCTGCAAAAAATCTCCCTGTCTGACGGGAAAAATCCCCGTCCATCCGGCATCCCCCGATTATGAATACAGCTTCCAAGACTTTCCCCCCGCCCAGGCGCAGCCTGAGCGGGGGGATCTTATATATGAGTAAAAGCCTCAGAATAAAGCGGCACACAGCTTCGCTGCCGTCCCTGACGGACAAAGATTTCTGAGAAGCTCCTGCGGGTAACATGCGAAATTCCCGAAGCTCCCTTTACGCTGATTTTCTTTCAGGAAAAGGCATCACACCTGCAAAAACTTCCGAATAGCGCTGAGGCTCCCCCCCACGCCGATGAGCATTCCGGCTCCTGCGAAAATCACCGCCACATAGGTCCACATGTTCTCAAAGGGAACCACGCTGATGAGGTTGATGGTGTCGTTGGTGGCTACCGACCGGGCCACCGCCTCATAGAGCCCCCACTGGAGAAAAAATCCGATCACCGCCGAAAACAGGCCCAGCAGGAATCCCTCATACACAAAGGGCCAGCGGATAAAGCCGTTGGTGGCCCCCACCATCTTCATGATGGCGATCTCGTCCCGGCGGTCAAAGGTGGTCAGCTTGATGGTGTTGGCGATGATGAATACCGACACCACGAACAGCACCGCGATAAGCACCACGCACACCACCCCCGCCACATTGCGGATGGTGATAAAACCCGCCGCCTCGTCCTCATAGGCGCTGACATTGCCTTTCCCGATGCCTGGCAGGTCCTCCAGCGCGGCCCTGGTCTGGCTCATGCGGCCAATATCCTTCAGATCGATGGCGTAGCGGTGGCGGAAGTTGCTGTCGGGCAGACCCTGAAACAGCTCGTCATCCTCGTACTTGTCCCGGAAGGTCTTCGCGGCCTCCTCATTTGAGATAAAGGTCACGCCGGATACGTTGTCCACGGCCAGGATATCCCTTTCCAGCGCACGGGCCTCTCCCTCGCTCATGCCCTTCTCCACAAAGGCCAGCACCTGATTCTGGCTCTCCAGGTCCGCCAGCATGGCGTTGGCATTCACCGCCACCAGCGTAAAGGTTCCCATAATCAGCAGGCAGGCCACCGTAATGCCCACGGCGGCAAAGGACATGAAGCCATGGCTGAACATATTGAAGGCGCCCTCTTTGATGAAGTAAAAAAAGTTATGCCTGTTCACTGCGCTCTCCTCCCATAGTACCCGTGACCGTCGCTGACCACCCGGCCCCGTTCCAGCATCACCACCCGCTTGTCAAACCGGTTGACCAGATCCTTCTCGTGGGTCACCACCAGCACCGTGGTCCCCAGGGCGTTGATCCGCTCCAGCAGCCGCATGATCTCCAGAGACCGGGCGGGGTCCAGGTTGCCGGTGGGCTCGTCGGCAATGATGGTGCTGGGGTTGTTGAGCAGGGCTCTGGCGATGGCCACCCGCTGCTGCTCGCCGCCGGAGAGCTCCGAGGGCAGCCGCCGCCCCTTGTTCTCCAGTCCCACCAGATTCAGGCAGTAGGGAATGCGCTTTTTGATCTCCCGTGGCCCCGCCCCCACCGCCCGCATGGCGAACACCATATTATCATACACCGATTTGTGCTCGATCAGTCGGAAGTCCTGAAAAATGACCCCCACCGTCCGTCGGAGATGGGGCACCTGCCACTCCCTGATATTGGTCAGGGAAAAGCCGTTGACCATCACCCGGCCCGCCGTGGGGACGATCTCCCCGATGAGCAGCTTGATGACCGTGGACTTTCCGCTGCCCGAGGGTCCTACCATAAAAACGAACTCCCCGTCCTGGATCTCCATGGACAGCCCGTTGAGGGCGTGGGTGCCGTTGAGATATTCCTTCACTACATCTGTCAGTCGTATCATGCCGTATCCTTCCCGGCCGCGCGGGCCGAAGCATTCTGTCATAGCCTTTGAAAAAGGACAAAATCCTGCATCTATTTATGATACACACTGTCCGCCCTCCCGTCAAGGGAGAAAACGCCGGTTTTCCACAAAATCCGCGGCCGTTCCTGAGAAAGCTTCTTTTTCCCTGTCGAACGCTGTCGAAACCGGGCGATGCTTCTCCAGGAACCCGCGCTCTCAGAAGCGAGATATATTTATCACATTCCCTCTTGACAACCGGGTCCGGAAGTGATATATTTATCTCAACAAGTGATAAATATATCACTGTAAAATCTCAGGAGGAATTTATTATGGATACAGAAAAGAAATCGGCTTTCAGATTTCCCCGGTGGCTGGGACTGGTGGCCGGCGGCGCGGCCTGCGCGGCGCTGACGGGCGCGGCGGCATGGTACGACCTGACATACAACGGCGGCAGGCTTGTCTACCCCATGCATTCCTATGCCTTTGTGCCAACGGATATTCCTGTGCTGCTGGCGGTGGGGCTGGACGTGCTGTACGTTTTGTACCTGGCGTTCCTGGTGGTACGGAACGCCCGTGCGCAGAAGGAGCGCGTGGCGAAAACAGGCCGCACCCGGCGGCTGAGTCCGAAGCTCGGGTTTTTGGGGTTCTGCGGGTTTCTGGGATTTGCCGGGTTCTGGACCTATGGAGCCCTGAGGGACCTGACGGGCTTCATATTTTTCGCCTTCTTCGGATTCTTCGGCTTCTTCTTCGAGGGGAAGATGTCCAACACCCTCATGGACGAGCGGTATAGGGAGAATGCCGTCAGGGCGGAGCTGAAGGCTCTGCGGACCGGCTTCGCCATCATATTCGTCCTGCTGATTTTCACGGGACAGGCCGGACGGCTCACGTCGGAACTGGTTGCCCCCATCCTGATTGCCGGCATCGCCCTGACCGTGGCACTGACCATGTTCCTCTCGGAGTACCTGCTCTACCGCTACGACCATGACGACGCCGCGGCGATGGAGGAGGAGTGATGGACGGCTTCACCTGCAACCTGAAAGCCTGCCGGGTTCTCAGGGGGCTGACGCAGGGAGAGCTGGCGGAGCGGGTGGGGGTAAGACGGGAAACCATCATGCGGCTGGAGAAAGCCCAGTACAACCCCTCGCTGAAGCTGGCGGTGGACATCTCCCGTGAGGTAGGGGTCCCCATTGAGGAGATATTTGTATTTGAATGAAAATATCAGGATCGTCCCGGCACAGCCGCCGCAAAGCTTTCCGGTTTTGCGGCGACTGTGTTTTTCGTCCGGAACTTTCCGGAAAATAACAATCATTTTGCACAAGGCTTGCGCCCCCGGCTTATGTATGATTGCACAATTTGACGCTTGCTTTTTTGGTAGAATCAACTATAATCAGCTCAAGCTTCCGGAGGGCGCGAGGCCGGAAGTCGAAGAGGAAAAACGAACAGCAACCTGAATGAGTGAGGTGATTCACCATGACAAAAGACCTGACAAAGGGCCGCCCCATGCCCCAGATTCTCAGCTTTGGCATCCCGGTCCTGTTTGGGTACCTGTTCCAACAATTATACAGTGTAGTGGATACCGCCATCGTAGGCAAAACGCTGGGCGGCGCGGCGCTGGCCGCGGTAGGCTCCACGGGCTCCGTCAATTTTCTGGTGGTGGGCTTCTGTTGCGGCGTGTGCGGCGGGTTTGCCATTCCGGTGGCCCAGCAGTTCGGCGCGGGAGATCATCACGAGCTGCGCCGGTACGTGACCGGCGGCGTGTGGCTGTCCGTTCTGATCGGCCTGGCCCTGACGGTTTCCACCGCCATGATGTGCGACGGGATTCTCGCCTCCATGCACACCCCGTCGGATATTTTCCAGCGGTCCTACTCCTATATCCAGACCATTTTCATCGGCCTGCCCGCCTATGTGCTCTACAACTACTGCGCCGGCGTTCTCCGGTCTCTGGGGGACAGCCGTACGCCGGTGATCTGGCTGATCGCCGCCTCCCTGGTGAACATTGTGCTGGACGTGGTCTTTATCCTGTCTCTGGGTCTGGACGTGTTCGGCGCGGCCCTGGCCACGGTGCTGTCCCAGCTTCTGGCGGGAGCAGGCTGCCTGATCCGGCTGCTGCGGGGCTATCCCGAGATCCTGCACATGGAGAAGGAGGACTGGTACTGGAGCCGGGAGCGGATGGGCGAGCTGTGCCTGATGGGCCTGCCCATGGGCCTGCAATACTCCATCACCGCCATTGGCAGCGTCATGCTCCAGGCGGCGGTCAACGGCCTGGGTACCGCGTATGTCACCGCCGTCACCGCCGCGGGGAAGGTTTCCCTCTTCCTGTGCTGTCCCTTTGACGCCATGGGCTGTACCATGGCCACCTACGGCGGGCAGAACGTGGGCGCGGCCAAATGGGAGCGCCTGCATCAGGGCGTGCGGGCCTGCGTAACCCTGGGGGCCGCGTGGTCGGCCATATCCCTGGTGGTGGTCCTGCTGTTCTCCCGGCCGCTGATTATGCTGTTTCTGGACGCAGGCAGCGCGGATCTGCTCCCTCTGGCCCGGCAGAACCTGCTGACCCTGGTATCCTTCTACTTCCTGCTGGCCCTGATTAACATCTTCCGCTTCCTGATCCAGGGCATGGGGTTCTCCCCGCTGGCCACGCTGGCCGGGGTGCTGGAAATGGCCGCCCGGGCGGGGCTGTCCTGTCTGGTGCCGGCGTTCGGCTTTACCGTCGCCTGCTTCTCCTCGCCGGCTGCCTGGCTGATGGCGGACCTGTTTCTGATCCCCGCGTATTTCTACTGCTACCGCAGGCTTACCCAGCCCCAGTCCGATAAGCGGAAGCTGGCCGCCGCTGCCAGATAACCGGTATGCACACTTTTTCTGAAAGATAACGTGTCAAAAGAACTTTAAGAAACAATCCGGCGCGCGGCGGACAGACTGCGCGCCCTGTATCCGGGAGGATTTACTCATGGAACTGTATGAAACAATGAACAGCCGCAACATCAACGCTGCCGGCAGGCCGGAGACCATTCACACCGCCCGCATGCTGGAGCAGGCTGTGGCCGTTCTCCGGGAGCGCCGCGCCCGGGCCCGCGAACGCTTCCTCGCGCTGGAGGCCCGCTTCCGGGCCGTGTCCCGCCCCGATGTGTCCTACGTGACCATCAACGGCATCTCCATGCCGGTGCCCAGATAAAATACTTTGGGGGCCGCCCTTTAAAAAGGGCGGCCCCCGGTTTATCGCTTTTTGACCGGATCAGGCGTGGACGTGGTCCAGACCGATCATCTCCAGGATTTCCCGCTTGGACTTGCCGCCCACCTCACGGCGGACGGGCTCCCCGTTCTGGAAAACCATCAGGGTGGGAATGCTCATGATGCGGTACTGCCGGGCCAGCTCCGGCTCCTCGTCCACGTTCACCTTCCCCACCCTGACGGCGGACTGCTCCGCGGCAACCTCGTCGATGGTGGGAGCCAGGGCCGTACAGGGGCCGCACCAGGATGCCCAGAAATCCACCAGGACCGGCTGCTCCGATCGGAGGACCTCCTGGACAAAATTATCCTTTGTCAGTGTAATATGCGCCATAGTCGATTTCGCCTCCTTTTTCTCATTGTTTCCACTGTCTGCTCCGGTATTCCGGTAATTTTTGAGAGGAACCCGGCATCCCCGGTTAAGAGCCTGCTTTTAAACTTTCAGAAGGCTCTTTCGGGGCAGCGATGAAAAATTTCCGAACGACACTTTCCTGGAAGCTGTATTCACGCCTCCACCCGCGGGTTGTAGTAGCGGCCCTGGTTCTCCTCCGGCTTCTTCCAGCGGATGGCCTGGGCCGGACAGCGGTGCAGGCAGCCCAGGCACCGCACGCACTGCGGCTTGACCCACGCGGGCCTGCCCCCGGAGATCAGGATGGCCCCGCAGGGGCAGATCTCCTGACACAGCCCGCAGCCGATGCACTGGTCCGTCACCAGAAAAGGCCTGGTGGAGCGGCCGTGGGCGTAGATGGGGTAGAGGGCCGCCGTCATGGTTCCGGCTGCGGTTCCCCGGCAGCGGTTGTAGTCTCCCAGCCCCCTGTTCCGGATGACCCGGATCGCCTCTTCGATATACTCCTCCGCCGCGTCCAGCCGGGACTCGATCTCCTCCGGCTCCGCGATTTTAAACATGGGCACATAGTTGTCCACCATGGGGATGCCAAACCGGGCGGAGAGGGACAGACCTTTTTGCGCCAGCAGGCCTGCCAGCTGGTCCGCCGCGCCGCCGGTGCTGCCGCCGCAGGTCAGCGCCGCATAAATATACTGCTCGCCGCAGCCCGTCAGCTCCATCTTCTCCAGAAAGAAGCGGAGAATGCTGGGCAGGCCGTAAAAATAGACAGGAAACACAAAGCCGATCCGCTCCCCGCGGCCCGCCTCATACCGGTAGCTGCGGCTGCGGATGGCGTCCCGCAGGAAAATCAGCCGGTCGCCGGTGGCGGCGGCGATGCGCTCGGCCGCGTATCTGCTGTTGCCCGTGGCGGAAAAATAGAAAATCATTGCTGCTCTGCTCCTTGCTTCATGTACGCTCTGACCGTCCGGAACGCTTCCCTGCGGTCAGGCCCACAGATTTTCCGGGTAAAGGCCCTGTTCGGTCTTTTTCGCCAGGGCCGCCATGACCAGCGGCTTGTCTTCCCGGTAGGTCACGCCGAACCACTGCTCCCCGCTGGAGAGCATCCGGACCTGGGCCCGGCCCCGGTCCAGCATGTCGGCCACAATGACGGGCAGCTGCACCTCTCCCTTCTCGGGATGCTGGGCCAGCGCACGGCGCAGCAGCAGGGGGAAACGATGCTGCGCCTCCTCCAGAAAGCTGCGCTGGAAGCCCCAGAAATTCATGGACACCAGCGTATCCCCCGCCAGATGGGTCCAGGTTTGCCCCTCATCGGTGGAAAAGCGGCCTCCCTCTCCGTCCCGCTCGATATCCTGCTGCTCCACGATGTTTTCCAGCAGGCCGTCCTCGCTGACCCGGCAGACGCCCCGGGTGACGCTGCCGTTGTCGCTGAGGGTCCGGCCCAGGCGGTAGCCCACCATGGCGTACTGGAAGCAGTCGGGCCGGTCCGTGTGATGAGCCAGATAGTCGTAGAGCACCCGGAAGGCCTCCGGGCCGTAATAGTCGTCGGCGTTGATGACCGCGAAAGGGCCGTGGATGCAGTCACTGGCGGCCAGTACGGCGTGGGTGGTGCCCCAGGGCTTGACCCTTCCGTCGGGAACCTCCACCTCCTCCGGCAGGTCCGCCAGACTCTGGAAAGCGTAGCGCACCTCCATGCCCCGGCTGATCCGCGCGCCCACCGTCTCCCGGAAGCCGGCCTCCATCTCTCTGGTAATAACAAAAACAACGGTCTCAAACCCGGCGCGCCGGGCGTCGTAAATGGAATAGTCAATGAGGCACTGCCCGCAGCTGCCCACGCTGTCCATCTGCTTCAGGCCGCCATACCGGCTGCCCATTCCGGCGGCCAGAACGACCAGAACAGGTTTCTCCATAAGTATCTTCCTCCATCCGTCTTCGTTCTCTTCTCCGGCCCTCCGGCCGGAGGTGCTCAGGAAAAGGATACCATAGGAATCGGAGAATGTAAACGGTAAATCGATTCCTTAATAAAAGTTTACAATTTTCCTTCTGTCTCCTGCCCGTCCGGCCCGGAAACGTAGGCGGCGAAATACTGCCGGAACAGCCGCTGCCCCAGCTCCTTCAGCTCCCGGTCGCAGGCGTCGTAGGCACGCAGCAGGTCCTCGGCCTCCTCCGTCAGCACCGCGCCGCCGCCGCCCCGACCACCGGCGGTGGAGTGCAGCAGCTTTACTCCCAGCCCCCGTTCCGCCTCCCGCAGGATGGTCCAGGCCTTGGAGTAGGCCATATGCATATCCATGGCCGCCGCCCGGAGGGAGCGGAGATCCTTTACCCGGCGCAGCAGCATGGCCACGCCGGGGTCGAAGCACTTCTGGTCCGTATACAGGCGAAAGGTCACGGCGGGGTGCAGTACAGCGTCAGACATGGGGCAGCCTCCCTGTTTCCGTTTTTCTCAGTATAGCACAGCCTGCTCTCCCCGGCAATGGGAAATCACGAATCTGGCAAAACAGGAACGGAAATCCTTCACATATATTTAACATTTTGTCCATAAACAATTCTCTGTTTTTATGCTATAATGCCAACACAATTGGCGCGTTGTGCGCCGGTATGGAGAGAGGATATGAACAACGAGCGCAACCTGACACTGGGCATCGACATCGGCTCCACTACGGCGAAGATCGTCGTGGTGGAGGACGGGACGATCCTGTTTGAAAAATACCAGCGCCATTTCTCCCAGGTGCGGCAGAAGACTCTGGAACTGCTGGCGGAGGCCGCGCCTCTGGTGGGAGACCGTTCCTTTACCGCCGCCATCTCCGGCTCCGCCGGACTGGGACTGGCGGAGAGCGCCGGAGTTCCCTTCGTGCAGGAGGTGTTTGCCACCGGCGAGGTGGTCCGGCGTCTGGAGCCGGACGCATCCGCCGTAGTGGAGCTGGGAGGCGAGGACGCCAAAATCATCTTTTTTGACAACGGCGTGGACGAGCGGATGAACGGCTCCTGCGCGGGGGGTACCGGTGCCTTTATCGACCAGATGGCCACCCTGCTGGGCATCACCGCCGACGAGCTGGACGAGCTGAGCTTACAGAGCACCCGGCTCTACCCCATCGCCTCCCGGTGCGGCGTGTTCGCCAAGACGGACATCCAGCCCCTGCTCAATCAGGGGGCCCGCCACGCCGACGTGTCCGCCAGCATCTATCAGGCGGTGGTGAACCAGACCATCGCCGGACTGGCCCAGGGAAAGCGGATCACCGGAAAGGTGCTGTTCCTGGGGGGCCCGCTGTACTACTGCAAGGGGCTTCGCAGGCGGTTCCAGGAGACGCTGAAGCTGGACGGCGAGCACGCGGTGTTCCCGGAATACGGCCGCTTCGCCGTGGCCATGGGGGCGGCGCTGTACGCCGAGACGTCCGGCGGGGTGTACGTCATGGACCAGCTGCGGGAAAAAATCGCCCACAGCTCCGCCGTCCGGGACGCGGCCAATCTGCTGCCGCCCCTGTTTGCCGGCGAGGCGGACTACGAGGCCTTCCGGAAGCGTCACGCCGCCGCCACGGTGGCGGAGGGGGATCTGGCTTCCTACGCCGGGGACGCCTGGCTGGGGATCGACTGCGGCAGCACCACCACCAAGCTGGTCCTGCTGGGGGAGAACCGGGAGCTGCTCTACACCTACTACAGCTCCAACCGGGGCAACCCGGTGGAGATCGTCCGGGAGCAGCTGGAAAAGATCTACGAATTGTGCGGCGGCCGGGTGGTCATCCGGGGCAGCGCCGTCACCGGCTACGGCGAAGAGCTCATCCGCGCCGCCTTCGGCGTGGACCGGGGGGTGGTGGAAACCATCGCCCACTATACCGCCGCCAGGCACTTCTGCCCGGAGGTGGACTTCATCCTGGACATCGGCGGCCAGGACATCAAGTGCTTCAAGATCAGAAACGGGGCCATCGACTCCATCATGCTCAACGAGGCCTGCTCCTCCGGCTGCGGATCCTTTATCGAAACCTTCGCCCGGTCCATGGGCTATGACGTGGCGGCCTTCGCGGAAAAGGGACTCCACGCCTCCGCCCCGGTGAATCTGGGCAGCCGGTGTACCGTGTTCATGAACTCCTCCGTGAAGCAATCCCAGAAAGACGGGGCCACGGTGGAGGATATCTCCGCGGGACTCAGCGTCAGCGTGGTAAAAAACGCTGTCTACAAGGTCATCCGGGCAGGCAGCGCCGACGAGCTGGGGGACCATGTGGTTGTCCAGGGGGGCACGTTCTACAACGATGCGGTGCTCCGGGCCTTTGAGATGGAGCTGGGCAAAAACGTGATCCGGCCCACCATCGCGGGACTCATGGGGGCCTGTGGCGCGGCGCTGTACGCCATGAATCTGCGGGAGAGCACCCTGATTTCCCCGGAAAACCTGCAGGAGTTCCGGCACACCGCCAAAGCCGCCACCTGTCAGGGATGCACCAACCATTGCCGCCTGACCATCAACAGCTTCGGCGGCGGCAAGAAAAAGTACATCTCCGGCAACCAGTGTCAGAAGGGACTGGGGCTTGCAGGCACGGAGGAGCTGCCCAACCTGTACGCCTGGAAGCGGGACGCTTTGACGGGTCTGGCGCCGAAGGCGGAGATCCGTGGGACCGTCGGGCTGCCCCTGGCGCTGGGAATGTACGAGCTGCTGCCCCTGTGGCACGCCTTTTTCTCAGCCCTGGGTTTCAAGGTGGAGGTCTCGGGGCTGTCCACCCGGCGTATTTATGAGAAGGGTCAATTCTCCATCCCATCCGACACGGCGTGTTATCCCGCCAAGATCATGCACGGACACATGGAGGTCCTTCTGGACAGGCACGTGGACGCCATTTTCTATCCCTGCCTCACCTACAACGTGGACGAGAAGCAGAGCGACAACCACTACAACTGTCCGGTGGTGGCCTACTACTCCGAGCTTCTCCACGGCAACATGGACGATCTGGAGCGGACCCATTTCCTGTACCCCTTCCTGAACATCAACAACCGCAGAGAACTGGCCAGGGAGCTCTACGCCTGCCTGTCCCCGGTGTTTCATGATATAACGAAAAAAGAGGTCCGCAAAGGGGTGGACGCCGCCTTCGCCGCCTACGAGGCTCACATGCTGGCCGTGCGCAGGCAGGGCGAGGAAGCGGTAGCCTGGGCGCGGGCCCACGGAAAGCGGATCATGATCCTGGCGGGGCGGCCCTACCACATCGACCCGGAGATCGGCCACGGCATCGACAAGCTGGCCTCCTCCCTGGGGTTTGCGGTGGTCAGCGAGGACAGCGTGTGCCATCTGGCGGACCCGGTTCCCGTGCATGTGCTCAACCAGTGGACGTACCACGCGCGGCTCTACCGGGCGGCCCGGTTCGCGTGCGAAAATCCGGACGTACAGCTGGTGCAGCTGGTGAGCTTCGGGTGCGGGGTGGACGCCATCACCACCGACGAGGTGCGGCGCATCCTGGAGGAATCCAGGAAGCTGTACACGCAGATCAAGATCGATGAGATCACCAATCTGGGCGCGGTGAAGATAAGGCTCAGGAGCCTCATCGGGGCGCTGGAGGAAAAGGGGAGGTAAAAATGAAGAAAAATGCAATAGCGGCAGTAGCCTTAGCTGTATTACTTACGCTTTCGTCATGCGGCCGAACAACGAAGGACGTACCGCTTGCGCTTGAAGACTTGATAGGAGAATATGAATATTTATCGGATGACGGAGCCGGTAAACTGACGATCAAAAAAACTGCCGATGGGTATGATATTTCCGATTATGTATCGGAAAGTTCCTATCGATTTTTGGCCGATTCCTCCAATGTAGAAACTACAGAAAATAACAGGATATACATAAAATATCCGGAACAGGTATTTTCTGATGATACCGTGATTTTCAGCTATTATATTTTAGAATATACTTCAAGCGGGCTAGATGTATATTACGGAAAATCCTCACCGGAAGATGCTCGATTTTTATATCATGCCACAAGGAAATGAGGTTGAACCACATTTAGGCCAATCAAAAAGCAGGCAGGGGCAGCTTTTATTCAGTTGTCAAGGAACGCTTGCAGCAGCATTTTGGCAGTCCTGCTGTGCTGGCCTGGTACCCGACCGGACATCGACTTGCTTCCGTACGTAACAACGCGGAGGTTTGTCTTCCCTCAAGTTCTTTCCGGAAAGCGTAAAAAGTTTCCGGACAATAGGCAACCATATAAGAAAAATCTCAAATAGAGGGCCTCATAGATGGCTGTATCCCTTTAACAGGGCGTCAGCCGGAGTTGGTTGACCACCAGAGCATAGATCAGATGCCCGAAGGAACTGAAATTCGGAGGCTTCGCCTAACCCAGCAAACCACCGCACAGCCCTTTACTCCCTCGCCGAGGTGGCCGACCAAAGGGCGGCCCCGAGAAAGGGATTCTTAAACCGCAGGTTTAAGCCCGCTTTTGCCTACTAAGATTGTTCACGGCCACATCGAGTGGCCGCGAACAATCAATTATTCATGACCGCTCGATGCGGTCATGAATAATCGTTGTCGTGGGACAAAAGCAGGCCGCCGTCCGGGCGCGGGAGCCCGGGCTATCGAACAGAAACAACTCCCCTGCGCCGGAACGGCGCAGAAGAAAGGAACCCTCTTTATGATCGACCAGGAAAAAGGCTACGTCGTCTTTACCGAAGAAATGAAAAAGACCCACACCATTCTGGCGCCCAACATGCTGCCCATGCACTTCAGGATGATCTGCAAGGTCATGAGCCGGTCCGGATACAGGATGGAGCTGCTGGAGACCAGCGGACCCCGGATCGCGGAGACGGGGCTGAAATATGTACATAACGATACCTGCTACCCTGCCATTCTGGTGATCGGGCAGTTCATCGACGCCCTCCAGAGCGGGAAATACGACCCGGACAGGGTGGCGCTGATCCTGTTTCAGACCGGCGGCGGGTGCAGGGCGAGCAACTACATACATCTGCTGCGCAAGGCCCTGGAAAAGGCGGGGATGGGGCGCGTTCCCGTCATCTCCCTGTCCCTGGCGGGGCTGGAGAAGCACCCCGGCTTCCAGCTGACGGTGCCCCTCATTATGAAAATGATGTACGGAGTGCTCTACGGCGACCTGCTCATGACGCTGGTGAACCAGTGCAAGCCCTATGAGATAAACCGGGGCGACGCGCAGGCGCTGGCAGGGCGGTGGACCGACCGTCTGGCGGAGGAGCTGACCGCTAAAGCCAGCTACAGGCAGGTAAAGGCCAACTACCGCCGCATTCTGGATGACTTTGCCCGGATTCCCATGGAGCAGTCCGACAGGATAAAGGTGGGCATCGTGGGGGAAATCTTTGTGAAGTACTCCCCCCTGGGCAACAACAGCCTGGAGCAGTTCCTGGTGGACGAGGGCGCCGAGGCGGTAGTCCCCGGCCTGCTGGACTTCTGCCTGTACTGCGTATACAACAACCTGCTGGACCGCAGGCTCTACGGGATGCAGAAGAACGTTCAGCTGGCCTATCAGATCGCCTACCAGTATCTGGTCAACAAGGAAAAGGACATGATCGACGCCATCCGGGAGCAGGGGCGCTTCGAGCCCCCCACCCTCTTCACCCATACCGTCAGCCTGGTTCAGGGAACCATCAGCATGGGGGTAAAAATGGGCGAGGGGTGGCTCCTGACGGCGGAGATGCTGGAGCTGGCGGACAAGGGGGTGGGCAACATCGTCTGTACCCAGCCCTTCGGATGCCTGCCCAACCACATCTGCGGCAAGGGCATGATGAAGCCCATCAGGGAGAAGAATCCGGAGATCAACATCGTGGCCATCGACTATGACGCCGGAGCTACCAGAGTCAATCAGGAGAACCGGCTGAAGCTGATGCTGGCCAACGCCCGGCAGCGGCAGGAGGCGCCCCGGGAGGTATCCCCCGTGCAATAAGGACAAAGACTCCGGCCCGGCTTTTCCGCCGGGCCGGAGTCTTTTCACAGCAGCCACGCCATCAGTCCGCCGGCCAGAGCGGCCAGACCCGCCACCCAGCACCAGCCGGGGATTCGCCGCCACAGAGGCGGCCGGGCGGGCCGGGGGGCGGCGCAGCTGCGGGCAATGCGGCACGCCTCCCCCAAAACCTGCTGGGAAGTGACGCCCTCCTGGGAGAAGGCGTCGTTTTTTACAATAAAAATGGCCTGCTCAAAGAGCTTTGGATCGGGGGAGTCTACCACGATCACGCGGCGGGAAGTACCTTTCACCAAGGGGACAACACTCCTCTCATACCTGTATCCTGTTCTGAACGCCGGAGAGCCGGTTCGTTTCCATTGTTTCCCGGAGAAGTGAAAATTATACTCCGGTTTTTCCTCCGCCGTCACATCCGGGAGAATTCCTGTGAACGGAAAAATAATGGTTGAAAAAAACCTTCAGATGGTATATGATAGAAGTAGCAGCCCTTGCCCCTCCCGGCCATTTGGCGTCCGGCGGGCGCAGTGTGGAAATTGAAGGAAGAAAGAAGAGGCACAACTATGGGGAAGAGCATTAAAAGAAGCGTCTGGATTCGCGTGGCGGCGGCGCTGGTTTCCGTACTCCTGTTCAGTGTGATGACTACGGTTAACATTCTCCGTATCGACGGGGCTCAGACCGACAACGAACAGGTGTCCGCACTGCTGGACCGCTGCCGTCAGGCGGAGATTGCCCACTACAAGTGGGCCAGCAACCTCAGCAACGCCCTGTACGCCGGCACGGAGTTCACCGGCAGCACCACACCGGATACCTGCGTCCTGGGCAAGTGGATCTACGGCGAGGCCGGCACTACGGACCCGGCGATTCTGTCCCTGCGGTCTGAGCTGGAGCCCCTGCATAAGGAGCTGCACGAATCCGCCGTTCTGGTGCTGGATATGCTGGCGGATACGCCCGTTCAGGCCCGGCGCTATTACCAGAATACGATCCAGGCCAATCTGACCACCCTGGTGAGCAGGCTGGACCAGGTGGTGGAACTGCTCACGCAGTCCAACCTTGCCAGCGAAAAGAACATGTCCAACATCATCAGCTTCATGCACGCCACCACCGTTATCGGTCTGACCCTGGCGCTGACCTGCCTTATCAGCCTGGTGATCTACGTGCTGAACTACGTGGTCAAGCCCATCGTCCAGATCACCCAGCGCTGCCACCCCCTCAGCGAGGGCCGGCTGAAGCTGGATTTGCAGATCCGCGCGAAAAATGAAATGGGGACGCTGGCGTCCACCCTGGAGCAGTCCATGGAACGGATCGAGGGCTATGTGGCGGACATCAACCGCATCATGAGTCAGCTCTCCCAGGGGAATTTCGACGTACATACCGCCACCCCCTTCATCGGCGACTTCCAGTCCATCGAGACCTCCATCGAGAGCTTTACGGAGAACATTTCCCAGGCTTTTGCCAGCATCCGTCAGGCGGAGAGTCAGGTGACCGGTCACGCCGAGCATCTCTCCAGCGGAGCCCAGAATCTGGCCCAGGGCGCCACGGAGCAGGCCAGCGCCGTGGAGGAGCTGCAGGCTACGCTGGAGGAGCTGCGCCGCACCGCCGAGACCAACGTCGCCACCGCCGGGGAGGCCCAGCGCAACGCCCAGCTGACCAGCGAGCAGGTGGAGGTCAGCGGCGAGCAGATGGAGCAGATGGTCTCCGCCATGGAGGACATCACCCACGCCTCCCAGCAGATCGACAAGATTATCGCCACGATTGAGAACATCGCCTTCCAGACCAACATTCTGGCGCTGAACGCCGCCGTGGAGGCCGCCAGGGCCGGCGCGGCGGGCAAGGGGTTCGCCGTGGTGGCCGACGAGGTCCGCTCCCTGGCGGCCCAGTCCGATCAGGCCGCCAAGGCCACCAAGGAGCTGATCGAAAACTCCGTCCAGGCCACCCGGAAGGGCCGTCAGATCGTGGGCGAGGTGTCCGGCAGCCTGCAAAAGACGCTGGAACTGGTGAAGGAATCCAACGCCGGTATTGGCGAGATTTCCACCGCCATCGAGGGCGAGGCCAACGCCATCGCTCAGGTGGCGGAGGGCATCGGCCAGATTTCCGCCGTGGTCCAGTCCAACTCCGCCAGCAGCGAGGAGTCCGCGGCCGTCAGCGCCGAGCTGTTTAATCAGGTGCGGATGCTGGAGGCCCAGACCGACCGCTTCCATCTCCGGGGGGATGGTCCCTCCCGCCGCCGGCAGGGTCTGCCGGGATAACAAGGACAGAAATTTTACGCGCCGCCGGAGCAGCAGCTCCGGCGGCGCTTCCTGTTGAGGCCCGCCCTGCGGGGGCGTAACTTATCCCCCGGGGGAAAAGCAGCCCAGGCCGGAGACCCCGGCCCCGGAGGAAAAGGGTGCGGAGCCCGCGGGCCCCGCACCCTTTAAGAATCATCCTCTGCTGCCAGATGAATCCTCCAGTTCTCCATCTTATAAAACACACAGGACGGCGCGGGAGAAAGCCCCTCCGCCACATCCGGGTGGGTAAGCACGGCGTAATTCTTGAAGCAGACCGGCGCAATGGGCGCGGCGCTGCGCAGGTGGCTGTACAGCCGCCCGGCGGTCTCCGGCTGCCTGTCCGAGGCCAGATACAGCTCCAGCAGCGTGTCCGTCACCTGATTGGAATAGCCGCCGTAATTGAGGGGTCCGTCCGTCCCAGTCAGATCGGTGAGGTCCCAGTCGGCAGTCAGACGAACCTCGCCAAAATACAGATCAAATTCTCCCGCCTCCAGCGCCGCCAGATACTCCTCCCAGGGCAGCTCCGTCACCGTGACCCTCCAGTCCAGCAGACTGAGTCCCTCCGCAATGAACCGGGCGCTGGCGGAACGGAAGGCGTTGCCCTGGCTGACCAGCATGGTGAGTTCCTTCCTCTCGCCCGTGTCCTGATTGGCGTCGCGCAGCGCCGACAGCGTTTTCTCCTGACTGTACGCGGTCTCCAGCTCTTTGGGATACAGAGACGACAGGGGGGAAACGGGAAACTGGGCGGCCTGGGCCAGCTTTGCCAGCTGGGCGTTCACCAGGGTTTCCCGGTCGATGCCCTGGCTGAACAGCGCCCGCAGGGCGGCGTCGGAAAACAGCCGGTCCGGCGCGGCGTTGAAGCCGATGAACTGCATGATGGCGGTGGGCTGGCTGACTGCCTGCGCCTGGCCGCTGACCAGCGTGGGATCGTCGGTGGGATCCGCCGCCAGCAGCTCCACCCGCCGGGCCGTGAACAGATACTTGGCGGTGTCCCAGTCCTTGGCGTGAACCAGAGGCAGGACCTCCGCCGGAAGCGCCGTTCCCTGCCACCAGTCGGAGCGGGCCTGCAGATATGCCTGCCCATCCTCCTCCACAAGCTGGTAGGGTCCCGTTCCCACGGGGACCTGCTGGCCGGCGGTGGTCCGCTTGACAATGGGAATGTCCAGCAGAGCAGGCAGCCCCCGGTTGGGGGAGGTCAGAGTGATGACCAGCTCGCCCTTCCGGTTGGCGGCCGCCTCCGCCATGTTCCGCAGGCGGTAGGCATACCGCTCCGACGTCATGGCCCGCTGGAGCGTCTCCGCGGCGTCCCGTGCAGTCAGGGCGGAGCCGTCGGAAAAGAGGACGCCCTCCCGCAGCGTCAGGGTGCAGATCAGCCCCGTTTCATCCCACTGCCAGCTTTCGCACAGCAGCGGAACCGGCTGGAACGCTTCGTCCAGCCGGAACAGGGGCTCGTAGAGCAGCGAGGCCGCCGTCTCCTGCACCCCCTCGGCGCAGGTCACCGGGTCCATCGTGCGGTCCCGGTAGTAAGGGATGGAGAAGGCGGCGGGATAGTCCGGCTCCTCCGGCTCTTCCGGGAGCTGCTCCTCCGGCAGGAGAGGCTGGTAGCTCTCCCAGTCCTCCACCGGTTCCTCCGGCTCCGTCAGGGCGGCGCAGCCGCCCAGCGCCAGCGCAGCCGCCAGCAGCAGGGCCAGGACCCGCCTCATACCGCCCCCTCCGGGCGCAGGCCGATCAGCGCTCCCTGGAGGCCCCGTTTGTTTCCGGTGACCCGGTGGCTCCAGTAGAGGTCCGTATGGCAGGCGGTGCAGGTGGGGCACACGTCGATCTGCGCCGGGCGCACCCCCGCCTCCCGCAGCCGCCAGGCGTTGATCGCCTTCAGGTCCACGGTCCACTTCGCTCCTCTGGGCCGGATATAGTCCTCCACACCGCTGCCGAAGGCCTTCCGCATGGCGTCCGGCACGTCGTCGTGGGTCTCAAAGCAGCATGGACCGATGCCCGCGCCGATGGCCACCCGGATATGCTCCGGCTTTGTGCCAAAGAGCCGCCCCATCTCCCGTACCGTCTTGGCAGGCAGATCCAGCGCGGTCCCCCGCCACCCGGCGTGGACCGCGCCCACGCAGCGGCTGACCGGGTCGTAAAGCAGCAGGATGATGCAGTCCGCCGAGAACACCATCAGGTTCAGCCCCGGCTCATTGGTCACCAGGGCGTCGGCGGTGTAGTCCCTGGTGAAAAAGAGGCCCTTGCCCCGGTCCGCGCCAGTGACATGGCGCACCGTGTCCTCGTGAACCTGCCTGGACCGGACCACGTCCCGGACGTCCGTCCCCAGGGCCGCACAGAACCGCCGGTAGTTTTCCAGAACGTTCTCCCAGTCGTCCGGCTCCGGGCCGTTCTTCTGCAAATTCAGGGAGGCGAAACGCCCTTCGCTGACGCCGCCCAGGCGGGTGGAAAAGCCGTGAACCAGGCCGGGGACGTCCAGAACGGACGAGGTGTGATAGACCACGCCGCCGTGGTCGTGGGTAAGAAACGACATGTTTGCCTCCCGGCTCAAATAATCTTCCCGCAGCAGGCCGCACCAGTAGAGGTCCCGCCATCCGCCGCCCTGGACCAGACAGTGCTTCCGGAACAGCCCCTCCTGCCGGAGGCCCAGCTTTTTCATAAGACCCAGGGAGCGGACGGCGTCCTCCGTCTCCGCCATGACCTTGTGGACGCCCCGGACCCGGAAGAGGTGGTCCATCAGGGCGGATACCGCCTCACAGGCATAGCCCTGCCGCCAGACGTCCCGGCGGAAGATCCAGCCCAGCTCACAGATGCCGGGCTCGTCGATCTGCTTGCAGAGGAGATAGCCGATGAGCCGCCCGTCCTCCTTCCGAACGGCTGCGCAGGCCCCGGGCGGGTCCCGCTCCACGCAGAAGGTCCGGAGAAACTCCCGGGTCTCCTCCTCCGTATAGGGGGCCACGTGCTCCATCACCACCGGGTCCCCGAAGATCTCCCAGAGGGCGTCGAAGTCCTCCATGGTAAAGGGCCGGATCGTCAGGCGGGGCGTTTCAAGATATGATTCCATGCTTTACTCCTGTGACCAGACCGGGACGGCCGCCGTCAGGGACAGTCTCCCGGCAAAAATCATTTCAGATGGGTATTCCATTTTCTGCAGCAGTCCGCGATCTCCACAATCACCTCGTCCCGGCAGTCCGTGGGCAGGGGAATCGCCAGCCCGATCTCGCCGCCGTACCGCCTGATCCGCTCCGGCAACTCGTCCAGGCTCATCCCCGGCCGGTAGAGGTCCGCGGTGTAGTCCTCTACGCCGTAGACCTCGAAGGGCCAGGGGAGATCCTTCCAGTCGAAAACCCGGCCCTGGTCACAGGAGAGGTGGGCGTCAATGCAGATGCAGTCCAGCTCCAGAATGACCTCGCACCAGTGCCCCACCGTAATGACGGGCACCGGGAACAGCTCCACCCGGTATTCCCCGTCCCGGACGGAGCCGTGGAGGTTGAACCACCCCCAGCGGGCGGTATAGCCGGCCTCGGCCAGCAGCTTGCCGGCAGACTGCACCCGCCGGTATAAAACCTCATACGTGCTGTTCAGCGTCTCCCATACTCCCATACACACACTCCCACATTACTGGTCTCTTCCGCAGCACTTTTTATATTTCTTCCCGCTTCCGCAGGGGCAGGGATCGTTGCGCCCCACCTTCTGAACCTTGCGGGGCTGCTTTTTCACAGTGCCGTCCCCCCGGCCCTCGGTGATGCCGCTGGCCACCCGCTCCCGCTTGACCGCCTGATCGCTCCTGATGCGCACGGAGTACAGCCGCCGGACGGTCTCCTCCTGAATGGCGGAAACCATCTCCTCAAACATACGCAGGCTCTCCCGCTTGTAGGCGTCCACCGGGTTGGACTGGGCGTAGGCCTGGAGCCGGATGCCCTGGCGGAGATCCTGCATTGCGTCGATGTGCTCCATCCAGTATTCGTCCACCACCCGCAGCATGACCACCCGCTCCAGCTCCCGCATGTCGGGAAAGCCGGGGTTGGCTTCCCTGGCCCTGGCAATTTCCGCCTCCCTGGCGGCATAGGTCTCCATGGCCTTTTCGGTGAACAGCCGCACAAAGTCCTCCTCGCTGGTTTTCTCCACCTCCTCCGGCGTCAGCTTCACCGCGTACCTGGGGAAAAAGCTGCCCTCCAGCGAGGCCATCATGGTCTGGTAGGCCTCGCCGTCAAGGCTTTTGTTTTCGCCGAAGGCGGAGCGGACCGTCTCGGAAACAATGTTGGAAATAAAACCGGAGATCTCCTTTTGCAGGTTCGCCCCGTCCAGCACGTTCTTGCGCTGGCCGTAGATGATCTCCCGCTGTCTGTTCATCACATCGTCGTATTCCAGCGTGTTCTTGCGGGCCTGGAAGTTTCTCGACTCCACGCTGGTCTGGGCGTTCTCAATGCCCTTCGTCAGCATTTTGTTTTCAATGGGGATATCCTCTCCCAGATCCAGCCGCTCCATGAGCCCCGTGATCCGCTCCCCGCCGAACAGGCGCATCAGATCGTCGTCCAGACTGAGGTAGAACCGGCTCTCGCCGGGGTCGCCCTGCCGTCCGGCACGGCCGCGGAGCTGGTTGTCGATGCGGCGGGAGTCGTGGCGCTCGGTGCCGATGATGAACAGGCCGCCGGCCTCCCGGACCCTGTCGGCCTCGCCGGCGATTTCCGCCTTGCGTCTGGCCAGACAGTCCTGATAGAGCTTCCGGGCGTCCAGGATCTCCTGGTCGCCGGTCTCGGCGTAACCGGTGGCCTCAGCGATCAGCTCGTCGCTGAGCCCCGCCCGACGCAGGTCGCCCTGAGCCAGATAGTCGGCGTTGCCCCCCAGCATGATATCCGTGCCGCGGCCCGCCATGTTGGTGGCCACGGTGACGGCGCCCAGCTTGCCCGCCTGGGCCACGATCTCGGCCTCCCGCTCGTGGTTCTTGGCGTTGAGGAGGTTGTGCCTGATGCCCGCCCTGGTCAGCAGCTTGCTGAGGGTCTCGTTCTTCTCAATGGACACCGTGCCCACCAGCACCGGCTGTCCCTTGTCATGGCAGGCCTTCACCTGCTCGATAACCGCCCGGTACTTGGCCGTCTCGGTTTTGTAGACCACGTCGTGATCGTCCTGGCGGATCATGGGGCGGTTGGTGGGAATCTCGATGATGTCCAGCTTATAGATGGTGCCGAATTCCTCCTCCTCGGTAAGGGCCGTACCGGTCATGCCGGAGAGCTTGTGATAGAGGCGGAAATAGTTCTGGAAGGTGATGGTGGCCAGGGTCTTGCTCTCCCGCTCCACCTTGACCCGCTCCTTGGCCTCGATGGCCTGGTGCAGTCCCTCGCTGTAGCGGCGGCCAAACATGAGACGGCCGGTGAACTCATCGACAATGATGACCTGCCCGTCCTTGATGACGTAGTCGATGTCCCGCTTCATGACGCCATGGGCCTTGATGGCCTGATTGATATGGTGGCTCACGGTGGAGTTTTCCGGATCGGACAGGTTTTCCAGGTGGAAGAATTCCTCCGCCCTGGCAATGCCCCGGGCGGTCAGGGTGGCGGTGCGGGCCTTTTCGTCCACGATATAGTCCGCGTCGATGTTCACGTCCTCCTCGGCCTTCTCGTCGGTCTCGGCGATGACCATCTTCTTCATCTGGCGCACGAGCATTTCCGCCATGTCATAGAGCTGGGTGGACTTCTCCCCCATGCCGGAGATAATCAGCGGCGTACGGGCCTCGTCGATGAGGATGGAGTCCACCTCGTCCACGATGGCGAAGCTGTGGCCCCGCTGGACCAGCTCCCCGGCGTACAGCGCCATATTGTCCCGCAGGTAATCAAAGCCCAGCTCGTTGTTGGTGCCGTAGGTGATGTCGGCGGCATAGGCCTTCTGCCGGGCCGGTTTGTCCATGTCGTGGATGATGAGGCCCACGGTAAGGCCCAGGAAGCGGTAAACCTTGCCCATCCACTCGCTCTGGTACTTGGCCAGATAGTCGTTAACGGTGACGATATGGACGCCCTGTCCCGTCAGGGCGTTGAGGTAGGCGGGCAGGGTGGCGACCAGGGTTTTGCCCTCGCCGGTCTTCATTTCGGCGATCCGGCCCTGATGAAGCACCACGCCGCCCACCAGCTGCACCCGGAAAGGCCGCATGCCCAGCACCCGGACCGAGGCCTCCCGCACGGTGGCAAAGGCCTCCGGCAGGATGTCGTCCAGGGTCTCGCCCTGAGCCAGGCGCTCCTTGAACGCGGCGGTTTTCGCGGTCAGCTGGGCGTCGGTCAGAGCCCTGTATTCCGGCTCCAGGGCCTCGATTTTATCCACAATGGGATAGATCTGCTTCAGCTCGCGGTCGCTGTAGGTTCCAAAGATTTTTGTAATCAGACTCATTATCAAAACGCTCCTCTTCTGTGAGAGTGGAATGCACACAACAATACAAAATAATAGTATAGCACAATTTTCGTGATTTGCAATGGGGAGCGGAAGCATTTTCACGCAGAACGCCCCCTTTTTCTCAAAAGGAGGCGTTCTGCACGTCAGACTGTTTCCCGATTAAAAGCGCAGGTGAAGAAAAAGTATCACAGCTTCTTCCCGTAAATCACGCTGTCAAACGAAACATCCATATGATACTTTTTAAAGGAGCTCTCCCGCACCGGAAGGAACCCGCACCTCTCCAGCAGGGCGCAGGAGGCCCGGTTCTCCTTCGCGGCCTCCGCCGTGACGTCAGTCCCGCCCTGAGCCCGGATCCAGCCGGTCAGCAGGTTCACCGCTTCCCCGCCGTATCCCCGCTTCCAGCGGCTGCGATGGATGCAGTAGCCGATGTCCCATACCTTCCCCTCCCTGTCCGGGAACGCGCAGCAGGTCCCGATCCGCTCGCCGCTCTCCCGCAGCTCTATGATGAGATAATACCCGTCCGCGCTGCGCTCCATACCGTCCAGGGCCTTCCGGTAGACCTCGTCCACATGCTCCTCTGTGGGGTCGCTGAGGTACCGGCCGTTTTCCGGGTCGAACCACATGCCGGTGCAAAAATCCAGATCCTCCGGGGTATAGCTCCGGATCACGATCCGCTCTCCCTCAAAGGGCCCGTCTATTTTCACAGTTCCTCACCTGCCATTTTTTGCAGCAGGGCAATCAGCTCCTCCCTGCCGTCTCCCCGCTCCGCGGAGAAGGGGACCAGCGCGTCCTCCTCCCGGAGGCCCAGCGTCTCCCGGATACGCGCCAGATTGGGCTCGATCTCCGATTTTTTCAGCTTGTCCAGCTTGTTGGCAACCACCGCCACCGGACATTTCGTGTCATAGAACCAGTTGGCCATGGTCACGTCGTCGGCGGTGGGCCTGTGCCGGGCGTCCACGATCATAACTCCCAGCGTGATGAGGCCGGAGGCAAAATAGCTCTCCATCAGCCGGCCCCACCGGTCCCGCTCCGCTTTGGATACTTTAGCGTAACCATAGCCCGGCAGATCCACCAGATAGGCCCTCCCGTCGATGCGAAAGCAGTTGATCTGGCTGGTCTTTCCTGGGGACGCGCCCACACGGGCAAAATTCTTCCGGTTCACCAGCCGGTTGATGACGGAGCTCTTCCCTACGTTGGACCGGCCCGCGAAGGCCATCTGAGGCAGTCCGTCCCGGAGGAAGTCCTCCCTTTTCACCGCGGAGCGGATGAACTCTACTTTGTTGAAATGCAGCGGCACCGGGGCCTCCTTCTCCGCTCCCTCCGGGGGCGGGGCGTAGTTTTTCCTGTTGCCTCCTTCGGAGGCAGGGGGATTATCTGCTGTTCCCGCGAGAGAAAAGTATCAGAATCTCTCCGGGTTCCGGGTACTTTCTGTGCAAACAGAAAGTACCCGCGGGTCTGAGGCCGCGCAGGCCCAGGGAAAAAGGCCGGAGCTGGAAGTCTACTGCCGCAAAGAAGTTTCTTTCTCCATTGGAACAAAAGCGGTAATAATGGGCTCCGACCGCTCCCCGGAGGCCGTCGCCTCCCTGGTGGCGGCCTCCTCCGCCGGCCACAGCGCCTCGCTGAGGACCGTGTCCACCGTCTCCGCCGGGACAAAGCGCAGCGCCTCCCGGACCACCGGGTCGATCTCCGGCAGGTCCCGCAGGTTCTCCCTGGGAATCAGCACGGTACTTACGCCACTGCGCTTAGCGGCCATGGTCTTCTCCTTCAATCCTCCGATGGCCAGCACCCGGCCCCGCAGCGTCACCTCGCCGGTCATGGCCACGCTGGAGCGGACCCGCCGCCCCGTCAGGGCCGAGGTCACGGCGGTGGTGATGGCCACGCCCGCCGAGGGGCCGTCCTTGGGCACCGCGCCCTCCGGGAAGTGGATGTGGATGTCCTTGTTCCTGTAGAACTCCGGGTCGATGCCCAGCTGGGCGGTCCGGCTGCGGATGCAGCTGAGGGCGGCGTGGGCGGACTCCTTCATCACGTCCCCCAGGTTGCCGGTCAGCTCCAGCTTGCCGGTGCCCTCCATCACATTGACCTCCACCTCCAGCAGCTCGCCGCCGGACTCCGTCCAGGCCAGACCGTTGACCACGCCCACCGGGTCCCGGTCCAGCACCGGCGGCTGATAGCGGCGCACGCCCAGATATTCCTCCAGATTCTCCGGCGTAACGGTGCAGCGTTTGGCGTCTCCGGACACCAGATGCATGGCCGCCTTGCGGCAGAGCTTCCCCATCTGCCTCTCCAGCGAGCGGACGCCGGATTCCCTCGTATAACCGGTAATCGCGGCCCGGATGGCGTCGTCTCCCACCCGCAGGGCCGTCTTTTTCAGGCCGTGCTCCTTCATCTGCCTGGGCAGCAGGTAACGGCGGGCAATCTCCAGCTTCTCCTCGTCGGTGTAGCTGGTCAGCTCGATGACCTCCATCCGGTCCAGCAGGGGCCGGGGAATGGTGGAGGTGGTGTTGGCGGTGGTGATGAACATCACCCGGCTGAGATCCAGAGGGATCTCCAGGAAATGATCCCGGAAGGCGTAGTTCTGCTCGCTGTCCAGCACCTCCAGCAGGGCCGCCGAGGGGTCCCCCCGGTAGTCGCTGCCCATCTTGTCGATCTCATCGAGCAGCAGCAGAGGGTTCATGCTGCCGCTCTGGGAAACGGCGGTAACAATCCGCCCCGGCATGGCCCCTATGTAGGTCTTCCGGTGTCCGCGGATGTCCGCCTCGTCCCGGACGCCGCCCAGACTCAGCCGGGCCAGCTTCCGGTTCAGCGCCCTGGCCACGGAGATGGCAATGGAGGTCTTCCCCACGCCCGGCGGGCCCACCAGGCAGATGATCTGCCCTCTGGCGTCCGGGTTCATCTGCCGCACGGCAATAAACTCCAGAATCCGCTCCTTCACCTTTTCCAGGCCGAAGTGGTCCCGGTCCAGAATCTTCCGGGCGGCGCTCACGCTGGCCCGCTCCCTGGTCTCGCTTCCCCAGGGCATCTCCAGGCATACGTCCAGATAATTCCGGATCACGGAAGCCTCCGCGCTGGAGTAGGACTGCCTGGCCAGACGGTCCACTTCCCTGAGCAGCTTCTCCCGGACCTCCCCGGGCAGCAGCAGCCTGTCGATTTTATTCCGGTAATCCGTCAGCTCTCCGTCCTCGTCCTCCCCCAGCTCCTGCTGGAGCAGGCGAATCTGCTCCCGGATGATATGGTCCTTCTGGACCTCGACCATCTCCCGGCGGATCTGGCCCTCCAGCTCATGCTCAAAGGAGAGCACCTCCGCCTCCCTGGCCAGCAGCTCGTTGACCTTACTCAGCCGCTGCACGGGCCGCAGCTCCTCCAGCACCGCCTGCTTGTCCTGATGGCGGAGCATGATGTTCTGGGCGATGAAGTCCGCCAGATGGCCGGGGTCCCGGTCCTCCATGACGGCGGAGGTCATCTCCTCGCCCAGCCGGGGGGCCAGGGAGGCGTACTCCGCAAAGTTGCTGCAGGTCTGCCGCAGCAGCGCCTCCAGCTGGAATTCGGACAGCCGGGTCCGCCCCTCCTTCAGAGGCTCCACGTTGCCCTGCAAATAGGGCTCCGTCTGCCACAGCCGCCGCAGCCGGCCCCGGCTCTTCCCCTCCATGATGACCCGCACAGCGGCGTCGCCGATACGGAGGATCTGGCGAATCACCGACATGGTGCCCACGGCGTAAAGATCCTTCTCCCCCGGCTGGTCCGCGCCCGGCTCCCGCTGGGCCACCAGAAAGATATACTGGTCCCGCTCCATGGCCCGCTCCAGAGCGCGGATGGAGATGGCCCGCTCCACGTCGAAGCTGAGCACGCAGCCGGGGAAAATGGTCAGTCCCCGCAGGGCCAGCACCGGCATGTTCATGGTTTCGTTCCGTTCCAATTTGGTCAATCCTCCTCTCCCCGGCCTTGGCCGGGCAGGAAAAAGGGGGGCAGTTACCCGCCCCCCTGCCTCATACGATTCCTCGTCGATATCTCCGGGGCCTTCGGCCCCGGTCCCCGCGGGTACTTTTGCCCCGCGGCAAAAGCACCCAAAAACGCGCCGGGACCCGTGGGGCGGCCAAAGGCCGCCTTAGGGCTGGGGCCGCTTTCAGCGGTCTAACGCCAGGGTCCCGGACCTCCTTTATTCCGAACATTGGCTGCAAATGAAGAGCTGCGGTGCCCCGTGAATCTCCAGTCCTTCTTCCGGGGGTCCGGTACTTGAAGAAGTCCGGCCGTCAGGCCGCCGCACAGCTGGCGGCCTGTTAAAGAGAGACTGCGCAGCGAGGGGGAGCACCGCCGGAAGCGCCCCGGTCTGAGACAGCAGGGTTTGCGAAGAGGCAGCTCCCAAATTTGCAGGAAGCTCTTGCGAGGCAAAATATAGAATTCCTAAAGTTCTTTTTGCCACTTTTTCTTTCAGGAAAAAGTGGGAGAGTTCTTTTTGATTCTTTTTCCTGAAAGAAAAAGAATGTATGCCGCGAATATCCTACGACGCCGGATTGGCCGCCGGGGCCTCGCCGCGGTGGACCAGGGTGGGGCCGCACTCGCCCCTGGCGCAGGCGGGGGTAATCACCACCCGCTGCACGGAGGGGTCGGAGGGAATATCGTACATGATGTCCGTCAGGATTCCCTCCATCACCGCCCGCAGGCCCCGTGCGCCGATGTTGCGCTCGACGGCCTTGTCGGCCACTGCCTCCAGCGCCCCCTCGGCGAAGGTCAGCTCCACGCCGTCATAGCTCAGCAGCTTCTCATACTGCTTCACCAGGGCGTTGCGGGGCTCGGTGAGAATGCGCACCAGGTCCTCCCGCTTCAGGGAGTCCAGCGGCGCGACGACCGGCAGGCGGCCCACCAGCTCCGGAATAATGCCGAATTTCAACAGGTCATGAGGCTGGACCTCCTTGAGGATCAGTCCCACGTCCCGGTCCTTCCTGCTCTGGATGGGTGCGTCGAAGCCCAGTCCCCGCTTGTCGGTGCGCCGCTCGATGATCTTATCCAGACCGTCGAAGGCGCCGCCGCAGATAAACAGGATGTTCTTCGTGTCGATCTGAATAAACTCCTGGTGGGGATGCTTGCGGCCTCCCTGGGGCGGGACGTTGGCCACGGTGCCCTCCAGAATCTTCAGCAGCGCCTGCTGCACGCCCTCACCGGACACGTCCCGTGTGATGGAGGTGTTTTCGCTCTTCCGGGCGATCTTGTCGATCTCATCCACATAGATGATGCCGCGCTCCGCCAGCTCCACGTCGTAATCCGCCGCCTGGAGCAGCCGCAGCAGAATGTTCTCCACGTCGTCGCCCACATAGCCCGCCTCGGTCAGGGTGGTGGCGTCGGCGATGGCAAAAGGCACCTGCAAAATGCGTGCCAGGGTCTGAGCGATGTGGGTCTTGCCGCTGCCGGTGGGCCCGATGAGCAGGATGTTGCTCTTTTGCAGCTCCACATCCTCCGACCGGTCCATGGCGGCAAACTGAATCCTCTTATAGTGGTTGTACACCGCCACGGACAGCGCCACCTTGGCGCTCTCCTGCCCGATCACATACTGGTCCATGATCTCCCGGACCTCCCGGGGCGTGGGCAGCTGCTCGGGCAGCTCCACCGGCGGCGCGCCGGCCTCGCCGCCCAGCTCCTCCTCCAGCAGGCTCATGCACAGCTGAACGCACTGGTCGCAGATCCGGGCGCCCGGACCCTGGAGCATCCGCCGCACCTCGTTCTCCCGCTTGCCGCAGAAGGAGCAGCGCAGCGACTTTTTGGGCTCGTCACTCATGGGCATATCTTTTCTCCCGTCTCTTTTATCTGGAATAGATGACCTTGTCGATCAGGCCGAACTCCTTGGCCTCCTCGGCCTGCATGAAGTTATCCCGTTCGCAGGCGGCGGTGATTTCCTCGATGGTCCTGCCCGTGTTTTCCGCCATGATGCGGTTCATCCTCTTCTTGATGATCTCGAACCGCCTGAGATGGATGGCCATATCCGTCACCTGCCCCTGGGTCCCGGCGGAGGGCTGATGGATCATGATCTCCGAGTTGGGCAGCGCCAGCCGCTTCCCCCTGGCGCCCGCGTTGAGCAGGAAGGCGGCCATGCTGGCGCACATGCCCACGCAGATGGTGGACACGTCGCACTTGATATACTGCATGGTGTCATAGATGGCCATGCCGTCGGTGATGGAGCCGCCGGGACTGTTGATATACAGCTGGATCTCCTTATCCGGGTCCTGGGCCTCCAGGTACAGCAGCTGGGCCACCACCAGACTGGCCGTGGTGGCGTTTACCTCCTCGCCCAGAAAGATAATCCGGTCATTGAGCAGGCGCGAGAAAATGTCATAGGACCGCTCTCCCCTGTTTGTCTGCTCTACTACGTATGGGACTAAACTCATTGCAAAAATACCTCCTGAAAGATGCTCCGGCCCTTCACACGCACAATATCATACCCAATTCCAGCGGGAATTAGTACAGAAATCCGGCTTACTCCTCCCCGGCAGGCTCTTCCGCCCTGGGCTCGGCCTTCTTCTTCCGGGTGCGTCTGGGCTTCTCCGGCCTGGGCTCTTCCGCCGGTCCGGCCTCTTCCGCCACTCCGGACTCCTCCGCCGGCCTGGGCTCCTCCGGACTGGTGGGGACGGCGGCGGCGACGATGATGTCTACGGTCCTGTTGCGGACTACCTGCTCCCTGACCACCTCTGCGTCCACGTACTTCTTCACGTCCTCCACGTCCATGCCGTACTGCCCGGCCATTTTGGCGTACTCGGCCTCCACGTCCTCATCGCCGGCCTCCACGCCCTCGGCCTTCGCCACGGCGGTCATTGCCAGCTCTACCCGTACCTGTCCCACGGAAGGCTCCCGGGCGTCCTCCAGCAGCTTCTCCTCGGTCATGCCGGTCATCTTCATGTACTGGTCATAGGGGATGCCCTGAGACTGGACCTGCATTTTAAAGTTATCCACAAACCGCCGGGCCTGCTCGTCGATCATGGCCTCGGGGATGTCCGCCTGAATGTTCTGGGCCACCCTGGTAATCACCGCGTCCTCAAAGGCGCGCCTGACGCTGGCCTCCCGGTCCCTGCGCAGCTTCGCCTCCACGTCCCCGCGCAGCTCGTCCAGGGTGTCAAACTCGCTGACGTCCTTGGCGAACTCGTCGTCCAGCTCGGGCAGTTCCTTGACCTTGATGGAGTTGAGCTTCACGTGGAAGACCACGTCCTTGCCGGCCAGATCCTCGTGGTAATCGGCGGGGAAGGTGATGTTGATGTCCTTCTCCTCGCTGATGGACATGCCCGCCACCTGCTCCTCGAAGCCGGGGACAAACTGGCCGGAGCCCAGCTCCAGATCGAAGCTGTCGCTCTTGCCGCCGTCGAAGGGCACGCCCTCCAGGAAGCCCTCAAAGTCGATGTTGGTCACGTCGCCCATCTGGGCGGCCCGGTCCTCCACGCTGACCATGCGGCTGTTGCGGTCGGCCATTTCCTTCAGCCGGTTCTCCACGTCCTCCGCCGTCACCGTCACCTCGGCACGGGGGGCCTCCACGCCCTTATACTGCCCCAGGGTGACCTCGGGGTACACGGCCACGGTGGCCTTGAAGGAGAAGCCCTCCCTGCCCACGCTGAGCAGCTCCACCTCCGGATGGCCCACCACCTCCAGCTCCGCCTCCCTGACGGCGGCGGTATAGGCGCCGGGCAGCGCGTCGTTGACGGCCTCTTCGTAGAAGATGCCCGCGCCGTACATGTTCTCAATCATCTTACGGGGGGCCTTGCCGGGACGGAAGCCGGGCATACGGATGCTTCCCCGCTGCTTTCTGTAGGCCTTCTCAACGGCAGCCTCGAAGTCGCCGGCGCTCACCTCCACGGTCAGCGCGACCATGCTTTTTTCCAGTTTTTCACAGCTTTTTACACTCATTTTTAACTTTCCTCCGTTTACTGTGGCCATGGAGCCGGTTTGGCATCCTCCCCCGCCCGCATTGACTGCGGATTTTCCGTCCTGACTCTGTCAAAACCTCTTGCAGGACAAAAAATCCCCAGCCAATCCGCGCACGTTAAGATACTGAACCGGCTCATACAGTCAGCCAAGTGTGTATTATAGCATGCCAGGTTGAATATTTCCAGTCTTTTTTTCACAAATCCAGGATTTTTTTCGGAACAAAGCCCAGATAATCCGCCGACACCAGGCTATAGGCCACGCCGCCCACCGTTCCCTCAATGGCCCGCCTGTGGGAGGGGCCATGGAGATGGCCGTAAAAGCAGCGCTCCACGCCGTACTCCTCCAGCTTCCGGATGATCTCCGGACACCGGTAGCCGGCGTACAGCGGCGGATAGTGGAGAAAAGCCAGGATGGGCCGGTCCCCGGCGGCGCGCAGAGACGCCTCCAGCCGCCCCACCTCCCGGTTAAGAATTTTCTCATTGTGGCCGGAGGCCTCCTCCTCATAGAACCATCCTCTGGTGCCGCACAGCGCGTAGCCTCCGTAGAAGCTGCAGCTGTTGTGGAGAATATCGATGGTGGTCAGGCCGTTCTCCGTGAAAAATTTCTTCATCTTCGCAGCGGTGTTCCACCAGTAGTCGTGGTTGCCCTTAAGGATGAGCTTCCGCCCCGGCAGCCTGTCGATGAACCGGAAGTCCTCCAGGCTTTCTTCAAAGTCGATCCCCCAGGAGGTGTCCCCGCACAGCACCGTCACGTCGTCCTCTCCCAGGCGGGAGAAAGCGGCCTCCAGCCGGGCGGCGTGGTCCGCCCAGCCGGGGCCGAAGACATCCATGGGCTTATTTACTTTTAGCGACAGGTGGAGGTCGCCGATGGCATAGAGGCCCATAGTCGATATCCCTTTTCTTTACTCACGGGGCTCCGGCCCCGTACCTCTGACGGCATCATCGCCCGCACCCGCGAAGCCTGCCGTCAGCAAATCAGAAAGCTTCAGGGCAGGGTCTGTCAGAGATCCGTCAGAAAAAAGCCGGAGGAGCAGCGGACGGCCGGGCGGAAACTGTCTGACGAGTACGTGCGCTGCACAAACAGGCTCCCCTCAGACGGACTCTGCGCCATGCTCCCGGCGGCCTTCGACCGGAACGTCCCGATGTTCCGGCACCATCTTTTCCGAGGACTCACTGCAGAAACGCCAGCACCCTCTCCTCCATGCGCTCCTTCCCGGTCACATCATGGAACCGGACTTCCTTCCCCTTCAGAGCGGCCAGCCGCGACGGTGCGGTCACGCCGGTCAGCGCCTCCATCTGAGCGATGCGGTCCACGCTGTCGGCCGCGGGGGTTTCGCCGATGGCGGAGAGCACGCTGTCGCAGAATTTGTAGGGGCTGGCGGTGGAAACAAACACGGCGGGCGTCCTGTCGCCGGTCTCCTTCCGGTAATCGGTCAGCACCCTGGCCGCCACGGCGGTATGGGTGTCGATGAGGTAGCCGTACCGGTGGAGCATTTCAATGGAGGACGCGGTTTCCTCCTCGCCGCAGAAGCCGCCGAAGAACACCTCCTGAAGCCGCCGCTTCATGCCCGCCGTGATCTCATAGCGGCCCGTCTCCGCCAGCTGCTCCATACAGGAGCGGACCAGCTCGTCCCTGCCGCCGCTCAGGTCGAAGAGCAGCCGCTCCAGATTGCTGGAGATCAGGATGTCCATGGAGGGAGACATGGTGGTGTAGAAGGGGCGGTTGCGGTCGTAAACGCCGGTACGGATGAAATCCGTCAGCACGTCGTTGCGGTTGGAGGCGCAGATCAGCTTCTTCACCGGCAGCCCCATCCGCTTGGCGTAATAGCAGGCCAGAATGTTGCCGAAATTCCCGGTGGGCACGCAGAAATTCACCGGCTCACCCAGCTTGATCTCCTTGGCGCTGAGCAAATCGCAGTAGGCGGAAATGTAATAGACCACCTGAGGCAGGATGCGGCCCCAGTTGATGGAGTTGGCGGAGGAGAGGAAGTAGCCCCGCCGGGCCAGCTCCTCCCGCATGGCCTCGTCAGAGAAGATGCGCTTCACGCCGTTCTGGGCGTCGTCAAAATTGCCTTTCACGGCGCACACGCCCACGTTGCCGCCCTCCTGGGTGACCATTTGCAGCTTCTGGATTTCGCTGACGCCGTTTTCCGGATAGAACACCAGGATCTTTGTCTGCTCCACGCCGGCGAAGCCCTCCATGGCCGCCTTTCCCGTGTCGCCGGAGGTGGCCACCAGAATGCAGGCGGTCTTCTTCTCCCCCGTCATGCGCAGGCTGGCGGAGAGCAGCTGGGGCAGCATTTGCAGGGCCATGTCCTTAAAGGCGCTGGTCGGCCCGTGCCACAGCTCCAGACACCAGGTGTTCCCGTCCATTTTCCGCAGCGGGGCCACAGCCGGCGAATCAAACTTCTCCGGACCGTAGGCGTTCTTGGTAAACTGGTTGAGCTCCTCCGGACGGAAGTCCTCCAGGAACTTTCCCATAATGTAGGCCGCCCGCTTGCGGTAGGGCATACCGCACAGGGTCTCCACCTCCAGGGCGCTGAGGCTGGGGAAGCCGACGGGCGTGAACAGGCCGCCGTCCCGGCTCAGGCCCATAACAATGGCCTGGGCGGCGCTTTTGCGCAGCGTCTTGTCTCTCGTGCTTAAATATTCCATGTGCATTTCCTCCGGCAGCGCGCCTCAGAACGCGCTGGTAATATATTTGATCTGCCGCCGGCCGCCGGCGTCCCCGGGATAGACCTCCGCCACGTCGAACCGGCAGGGGCAGTCCTGACCGGTCCGGGCCAGATAGCAAAGGGCCGCGTTTCGCAGCTTTCTCTGCTTGGCGGGCGTAACGGCCTCCCGTGGCGCCGCGATGGCGCCCGCCGAGCGGGTCTTGACCTCCACAAAGCACAGCACGCCCGACCGGGACCGGGCGATCAGGTCGATCTCTCCCCACCGGCAGCGGTACTGCCGCTCCAGAATCTGATATCCCGATTTCTCCAGCGCCGCCGCGACGGCGGCCTCGCCCCGGTCTCCCCGCCTCTTCCTGTCATCCACGGCGGGCGGCCTCCCACTTCTTCAGAAAGGTCAGCCGGTGGATGGGACAGGGCCCGTATCGATCCAGCATCTCATAGTGGAGCCGGGTGCCGTACCCCCTGTGCCGCTCGAAGCGGTACAGGGGATATTTTTCCGCCATTTCCTCCATGTACCGGTCCCGGCTCACCTTGGCCAGAATGGAGGCGGCGGCGATGGAGGCGCTGCGCCCGTCCCCCTTCACCACGGTCTCGTGAGGGGTCATGACGGAAAAATACTTCCCCCGGTCCCGGTTGCCGTCGATGAGGGCGTAGTCCGGAGCGGGCGAGAGCCTGTCGACGGCCAGCTGCATGGCCTTCATCCGGGCGCTCAGGATGTCCGTGGCGTCGATCTCCTCCGGAGAGACGGATGCCACCGCCCAGGCCACGGCCTGTTCTCTGATCTGATCGAAGAGCAGGTCCCGGCGTTTCGGCGTGACCTGCTTGGAATCGTTGAGCCAGGGAAGCTCCAGCCCACGGGGCAGAATCACCGCTCCGGCGTACACCGGTCCCGCCAGAGGTCCGGCTCCCGCCTCGTCGCAGCCGCAGACCAGAACGCTCCCTCTGGCAAAGGCGGCCTCCTCCAGCTCCCACAGGGGGAGCGTTTTTTTGTCCATCTTATATGTCACCTGCAAAAATCGTGTTTATAAAACTGGAATTTATCAATTTTCCATAACCAATTCTTTGACATTCCAGTCTTCACCAAGAATACGATATTTTTTTGCTGTATCAAGAACTACATCGCTGAAACCGGCTGCTTTATAGCAGTAATAAGCTGGAAGATTATTCTCAAAAACACCCAATGATACTTTTTTTGCTCCATATAGTTCAAATGCAAATTTCAAACCCAGCTGGAGCATCGCTTTTCCATAGCCGCTTCCTCTCTTGCGAGGATTGACAATAACAAATCCAAAACGTAATTCATCCAACGATTCAGCAGGGTTCCTTAGCGTAAAAAAGCCAACGATTCCTGTTTCATCAAATGCCGTAAACGGCATGAGAGATTCAACAAAACAAAAATCTTTTTGTGTGATAGGATAATTGCCGAATTTGCCTGCTGTCCATTGATAAAACGCTTTTTCCTCTTGACACCACGATAATATCGTATCTGCATCCGAAGCCTTGTATGGTCTTATCCTAATCATATATTTATCCCCATAAATTCCCAATTTGCCGGTCAAAATGGGTGCCTTCTTTCAAGAAAAAGCGGGCGGCGTCTCCAGCGTAAACCGTCCCAGCTTCCCGCCCCGGAACTCGTCCAGGAGGATGCGGGCCATGCGCTCCGTGTCGATCTCCCCGCCCCGGAGAACGAAGCCCCGCTTTCGCCCCGCTCCGGTCAGCAGGTCGTAGCCGGAATCCTCCTCCTGGACCTCCAGCCTGTACCGCTCCAGCAGAGCCTGGGGATAGTGCTCCCCCAGGAAGGACATCAGCCGGGAGGCCAGCTCCTCCAGGTCCATGATCTCGTCCCGCACCGCTCCGGTGCAGGCCAGGCGGAAACCAACCGCCGGATCCTCAAACCTGGGCCACAGCATCCCGGGGGTGTCCAGAAGTTCCAGAGACGGGTCCACGGGGACCCACTGCCCGGCGCGGGTGACGCCGGGACGGTCCTCCGCCCTGGCGGTTTTCCGCCTGGCAACCTGGTTGATAAACGTAGACTTCCCCACGTTGGGAATCCCCAGAATCATCACCCGGATCATCCGCCCCGCCTGCCCCTTTTCGGCGTAAGCGGACAGCCTGTCCGAGAGCAGCGCGCGCACCGCGGCGGGAAACCGGCGGGTCCCCTGCCCCTGCCGGGCGTTGGCCTCCAATACGGCAAAGCCCCTGTCCCGGAAATAAGCGGACCACGCCTTCGTGGCCGCCGGGTCCGCCAGATCCACCCGGTTGAGGACGATCAGCCGGGGCTTTCCGGCGGTAAGCTCCTCCACGTCCGGGTTCCGGCTGGACAGCGGGACCCGTGCATCCAGAATCTCGCACACGGCGTCCATGTTCCGCAGCTGCCCGGCGATCATCCGCCGGGTCTTCGCCATGTGGCCGGGGTACCACTGGATGTTCATGGCGCTCTCTTCCATCTCTCCCCCGTTTCTCAGCGGACCGCGCCCAGACGGCCCCAGTCCCGCGCCCGTGTGTCCGGCGTCGGCCCCGGCATCACCAGCAGCAGAGCCCTGCCCTGAAGATAGCCCTCCTTCACCGGCCCCAGCCGGGTATCCCGGCTGTCGGTGCTGTGGTTGCGGTTGTCGCCCATGACGAAGACCTCGTCCTCCGCCAGCGTCAGGGGGAAGGACACGCCCTCGGCGGTATAGGTGGGCTCCTTGATATAGGGCTCGTCCAGCGCCTGCCCGTCCACATACACTACGCCGGCGGCAAAGTCGATATCCACCGTCTGTCCCCCCACGGCCACGATCCGCTTGACCAGCATGTCGTCCAGCTCGGCGTTATAGTCGTTGATGACCACCACGTCTCCGGCCCTGAAGTCGCAGAACATGGCGTTGAGCACCAGCAGCTGGTCGCCGGTATAAAGGGTATCCTGCATGGACGGACCGTTGACGCTGATTAGCCGGACGCCGAAGGTGAAGAGCAAAATCACGCCAACCACCGCCGTCACCAGCGCCTGGGCCCAGCAGCAGAGCGTTCCCTCCAGCGTGTCCTTCTTTCCGCCGGACGGCATTTCCTCTCCGGTTTCCGTCTTCTCCTCCACGGCCTCCCGCTCCATCTTTTCTTCATCCATGACGGCTTACTCCTTAATTTTATGAGATTTCCATGGGATAGCATAGCACATAATCAAACAAATTACAATCCATACTTTCTGCCATGAGGAAATCAATTTTCTCCGCCGCCTGCGGCGGCAGGGCAAAATGCTCCGTTATGCAGCCTCCCGGACCTCCTGAATTCTGCGCGGTCCCCCGGCGGGGCCGCCGCGGAATCGCAAGAGACGGCCTGCCAGGGGCGAACCGAAGGCATGAAAAGAGAGACGGCGCACGCGCCCGTCTCTCTTTTTTATACCGGACTGCCGGGACGGTTATTCGATGCTGACAATATAATAGTACACCGGCTGCCCCCCCGGCAGCACGGACAGCTCCGCGTCGGGACATTTTTCGGCGAATACCGCCTCGGCCGCCTGGGCCTGCTCCCCGGTGACGTCCTCGCCGTAGAACAGGGTCACAAACTCCGCGCCCTTCTCCGCAGCCTTCTCCGCCAGCTTCTCCAGCATGACGGAAATATCCTGATTGGTGCCGAACAGCTTCCCGTCCAGCAGGGACAGGTAGTCCCCCTCGTTGATGGCAAAACCGTCAAAATCGCTGTTCCGGGCGGCATAGGTAATCGGGGCGGTGGACACGTTCCGGCTGGCGGCGGTCATGGTCTCCAGCAGCTCCTGCGTCTCCATCTCCGGGTCCACGCTCATCATGGCGGTGATCCCCTGGGGAACCGTCTCGGTGGGCACCACCACCACCTCGCGGGAGGAAAGCCCCACGCACTGCTGGGCGGCCATGATGATATTCCTGTTGTTGGGCAGGACGAAAACCGTCCGGGCGGGCGTCTTCTCGATCTCTCTGAGAATGCTCTCCGTGGAAGGATTCATGGTCTGTCCCCCGGAGATGACGCCGTCCGCGCCCAGATCCCGGAATACGGCGGCCAGTCCCTCTCCGGCGCAAACGGACAGGAAGCCGCAGCGCTTCTCCTCCGGCGCGGCGGGAGCGCTCTCCAGCTCCTCCTCCACCTCGTCCAGATCGTCCACGCTCTGAGCCTTCTTCCCGGCGGCCACGTCCTCCGCCTGGGTGCGCATGTTCTCGATCTTGGCCAGCTCCAGAGTGCCGAACTTCTGGGCCTCGGTCAGGGCGTTTCCGGGGATGTTGGTGTGGACGTGGACCTTGAAGGCACCGTCGTCCTCCCCGATGACCAGACTGTCGCCGATGCTGTTGAGGTAGTCCCTCAGGGGGGTCAGGTTCACCTCCGGGTCGTCCTTGCGCACGATGAACACCGTGTCAAAGGCAAAGGTGATCTCCTCGGAGGAAAAGACGTTGAAATCGGCCTTTTCCTGCTTGCCGCGGGACTCCTCGGTCACCTCCGGCATGGGCTCGCCCCGCAGGGAAGCCAGCATCCCCTCCAGAATGACCAGATAGCCCCTGCCCCCCGCGTCCACCACGCCGGCCTTCTTCAGCACGGGGTTCATATCCGTGGTCTGGGCCAGAACCTCATAGCCCACCCGGATGGCCTCGGAGAGCATATAATCCACGTCGTTGTTCTCCCCGGCGGCCTCCGCGGCCCGCTTGGACGCCAGGCGGGAGACGGTGAGAACGGTGCCCTCGGCGGGCTTCATCACCGCGCCGTAGGCGGCGGCCACGCCCTCCTGAAGCGCGGCGGCCAGAAGGACGGCGTCGGCCTCGTCCCGGCCCTTCAGCGCCCTGGACAGGCCCCGGAAGAGGAGGGAGAGAATGACGCCGGAGTTGCCCCGGGCTCCCCGGAGCAGCGCGCCGGCGGTGATGGAGGCGGCCTGCCCAAGAGAGCGGGTGTCCGCCTTTTTCAGCTCGGAGGCGGCGGCGCCGATGGTCAGGCTCATGTTGGTACCCGTGTCGCCGTCGGGGACGGGGAACACGTTCAGGTCGTTGATCTGCTGCTTTTGCAGGGCGATGGCGGCGGAGCCGTGCTGCACCATCCGCTTGAATTGAATACCGTCGATGGAATGTATCATTTTGCCGTCAAACCCCCTTGGAATTGGACACAACAGAGTCCACGCACACATCCACGCTCTTCACGGGGATTCCGGTGTACCTGCTGACCTTGTATTGGACCTCGCTCATGATGGAGCGGCATACGGCGGTGATGTTGATGCCGTGCTCCACGATGATGTGGAGGCGGATGGAGACGGTGGAGTCCTCGTTATAAATAACCTGGACCCCTTTGCTCATGGCCTCCTTGCGCAGCAGGTGGACCAGACCGTCCGTCATGGAGCGGAAGGCCATGCCCTTGACGCCGAAGCAGTTGGTGGCGGCGTTGCCGGTAATATTGGTAAAGACTGCGTCGCTGATACTGATGGTTCCTTTTTTTCCTTGCAATTTTATCATGAAAAACACCCTTTCCGCAGAAGTGGTTGATATTTGCGCCAGGTAATTATATACTATTTTTTCCACAATAACAAGTAGAAAAAACGAAATCCGCAAAATGTCCGAAAACCCGGCATCTTCCTATTGAAAAATGAGTCGGTTTGACATAATATATAGAAGAGAGTTTTTCCGGGGCGCTGCGCGCCGCCTCCGCTCCCGTTCTTTTTCCGGATTTCCCAATTCATTTTTGTGTTCCCGGAACCCCGCGGGGGCGGGTGTCTGCGCCTGCCGGTCAGTTCATTACGGGAGAACGGGCCGGGACAGCGCCCGGCCCCTGCTTTTCGCCTGCGCGAAAAGCAATGCCGGCGCCCGCCGGCAGCCCGGGCCGCGAGAGCGCGGCCCGCGGAGGAAAAAGGCGCCCGTGGTACGGTGCCGGAGGCCCGGGGGAAAGAGGTCCGGGGCGCGAAGTCCCGGAAGAACAAAACAGTAAAGGAGCCAGTCAATGAGAGTAATTACGGGCGCCGCCCGGGGGCGGCGGTTAAAAGAACTGGAGGGCTATGAGACCAGACCCACCACCGACCGGGTCAAGGAGGGCATCTTCAATATCATTCAGTTCGATATAGAAGGGAGAAAGGTCCTGGACCTCTTCGCCGGAACGGGCCAGCTGGGCATCGAGGCCCTCAGCCGCGGCGCGGCCAGCGCCGTCTTCGTGGAGCACCGGCGGGACGCCGCCGCCCTGATCCGGGACAATTTGAAGCTCACCGGACTGGGGGACCGCGCCGCCGTGGTCTGCGGAGACGCCCCGGCCTACCCCGCCGCCGCGCGGGAAAAATTTGACCTTGTTTTCATGGATCCCCCCTACGCCGCCAGTCTCTGGGAAAAAACGCTGGAGGCCATTTATCAGTTTGACATTTTGTCGAACCATGGTATAATAGTCTGTGAATCTCCTGCGGAACAGGAAATGCCTCCTCTGGCCCCGCCCTACTTCCTGCACCGCACCTACCGGTACGGGAAGACCAGAATTACCACCTACCACCGGGAGGAGGCCGCAGAATGAAACTCGCCGTCTGTCCCGGCAGCTTTGACCCCATCACCGTGGGACACCTGGATCTGGCGGAGCGGGCCGCCGCCATCTTCGACCAGGTGGTCCTCTGCGTCATGATAAACGCCGAGAAGAGCCCCATGTTCTCCCTGGAGGAGCGGCTGGAGCTGGCCCGCGCCGCCGTGGCCCACCTCCCCGGCGTCCGGGCCGAGGCCTGCGGCGGCCTGCTGGCCTCCTTTGCCGGCGATCTGGGCGCGACCGCCCTGGTCAAGGGCGTCCGGAGCGGGGCCGATTTCAGCTGGGAGGTCCAGCTGGCCCAGATCAACCGGGACCTCTGCCCCCGGCTGGACACCATTCTCCTCCCCGCACGGCCCGGACACGCGCATATCAGCTCCACCATGGTCCGGGAAATGATCCGCTACCACCAGCCCCTGGACCGGTATATTCCCGCGGGCGCCATGGGCGTCCTCAACAGGATCAGACAAGGAAAGGTATGACTGTACTATGGCAAACGACGTATTCTATTTGATCGACCTGCTGTATGAAATGATTGAAGGGGCCAAGGGCGTGGTCCTCTCCCCGGACAAGTGCATCGTCGTCCGCGACGATGCGCTGGAGCTGCTCGAGCAGCTCCGGGGCGAGCTGCCCGCCGAGCTGAAAAAGGCCCAGGATCTGATCCGCCGCCGGGACGAGTATGTGGAGGAGGCCAAAAAGGAGGCCGAGCGTATCCGCCGTCAGGCGGAGCTGGACGCCAGGACCATCGTGGGCGAAAGCGAGATCGCCCGTGTCGCCCGGGACAAAGCCAGAGACATGGTCACCCAGGCCAACGACCGCTCCAGGGCCATCATCAACGTCGCCAACGAGTACACCGACGACGCCCTCCGCCGCACCGAGGAAGCCATCCAGCAGGCTCTGGAGGAGGTCCGGGAATCCCGCGCCCGCTTCCGCGCCGTCTCAAGAGAGAAGCTCCAATCCCAGCAGGCGCGGGTAGAGGAACAGGCCGGAGGAAAATAGCGTCCCGCCTGTTTTCTTTGTACATATCGCCGAAATTTCCCTCGTCTTTTTGTGCATTTATTTTTTCGCGTTCATATTCTGTATTTTTGTCCGCCTGCCGCACAACACCCGGAGATCGGAAGAGCGTCGTGTAGG
>CAJULD010000018.1 GCA_910587505.1 uncultured Oscillospiraceae bacterium
GACGCCATGCGGGACGAGTGGAGCGGCGACATCGGCTGCGGCGTGAAATACTTCTCTCAGGACGGCGTCATCAAGCTGGCCCCCCGTGCGGGCATCGAGCTGGACGAGTCCCTGTCCCCCGCGGAAAAGCTGAAGGTGGTCCAGAAGCTGATGGCGGAGGACGACCCCCGGGCTGCCGACGTGTACTCCTCTATTGGCGTGTATCTGGCCCACACGCTGGCGCTGTACTTCGACCTGTATCACTTCCATCATGTGCTGCTGCTGGGCCGGGTAATGTCCGGAAAGGGCGGCGACCTGATTCTCTCCACCTGCAAGGCAGTCATGGCCGACGAATACCCGGAGATTGCCGGGCAGATCAACCCCACCCTGCCTGACGAGAAATTCCGCCGGGTGGGCCAGTCCGCCGCCGCCGCTTCCCTGCCGGAGATTGTGAAATAAGGAGCGTGGACCGATGCAAAAACATATTATCTGTCTGGGCGATTCCAATACCCACGGCTACTGTGCCGACCCGAAGGACTGCGCCGACCCGAAGCTGGCCCGGTTCAATGAGGACGAGCGCTGGACCTGCCTGCTGCAAAAGGCGCTGGGAGAGGACTACCTGGTCTTTGAGGAGGGCCTCTCCGGACGGACCACCGTGTTCTCCGACCCCCTGTACGAGGGACTGGACGCGCTGCACTACCTCTGGCCCTGCCTGAAGAGCCACGAGCCGGTGAGCCTGCTTATTATCATGCTGGGCACCAACGACAGCAAGGAGCGCTTCGGCATGAACGCCTTTGCCATCAGTCTGGGGATGCGCCGGCTGGTGCAGAAGGCCCAGACCACCGACTGCTGGGGCCCCGGAGGCAAGCCCAATATTCTCATCGTCGCGCCGCCCATCATCGGCGAGGGGGTGCTGACCTCCCCGGTGGCCGACGAGATGGGGACCATGGGCCCCGGCTGCGTGGAGAAGTCCCGGAAGCTGCCCGCCCACTACCGGCGGGTGGCGGAGGAGGCGGGGTGCCACTTCCTGGATGCCAACGAGTGCGGCGCGGAGTTCAACACCATTGATTTCATGCATCTGACCGCCAGAGGCCACGCCAATCTGGCCGCCGCTCTGGCCAAACTGGTTCCGACTCTGGTGGAGCATGGGTAATCTGTTCAATCCGGACGCCTTCCTCTGGCGGTGGTGCAGCCGGATTCTGGACATGATGATCCTGAGCACCCTGTGGCTTCTTTGCAGCCTTCCGGTGGTAACCGTCGGGGCGGCGTCCACGGCGCTGTATGACGCCGCTGTCCACGGCGTCCGCCGGGATGAGGCGGGAACCTGTGCCCGCTTTTTCCGCACCTTCCGGCGGGAGCTGAAGCCCGGCTGTCTGGCTGTCCTGCTCTGGGGGCCGGTGATTGCCGCGCTGGTGTGGTGCGGGACGATAATCGGAACGGCGGTTCAGGAGCCCGTCCCCGTTCTGGCGGCCACGACGGTATTGGTGCTGGCGCTGTTTTTCGCTCTGGGGACCGTGGCATGGATGTTTCCGCTGCTGTCCCGGTTCACTTTCTCCTTTGGCGCGCTGAACCGGACCGCGGGGCAGTTTCTGATCGTCCATCTGCCCTCCAGCGTCCTGCTGGTGGTGCTGCTGGCGGGGTGCGCGTGGGCCTGCTTCCGGTTCCTGTTTCCGGTTTTCTTTCTCCCCTGCGCGGGGACGCTGCTGGCTTCCTTCCCCGTGGAACGGGCGTTTGCCAGGCATCTGCCATCCCAAAACTGATAAGACCGGCCGTACCGCATTTTTGCGGTACGGCCGGTCTTAAACACTCTTTTTGATTCTTCTTCCAAAAAATATATGCCTTTTCCCCGTTCATCCCTGCGGCTCCGGGAGCAGGCCGTGGATGCCGCACCGGGCATAGGCCCGCTTCCGGATACACAGGAAGAAGATGATATGGACCGCCGCGGTGACGGCCCAGCTGACCGGATAGGAGGAATACAGGACCTCCGGCGTCCGGTGGGCCTGAAACACCGTAGCCACCCAAAGCAGCCGGATGCCACAGGCGCCCACCATGGACACGATCATGGGAGCCACAGAGTAACCCAGCCCCCGCATTGCGCCCACCATCACATCCATCATGCCGCACAGACAGTACAGACTGCACACGTATTTCAGCCGTACCACGGCCTGGGCGATGACCTCCTCCTCACCGGGGGCGTAAATGGAGGCCAGAGGGCGTCCGAAGAAGATTGCCAGATTCCCCAGCAGCAGCCCGGCGGCCAGCGTGTAGAGCTGGCACAGGATCAGCGCACGGTCCACCCGCCGGCACTCCCCCGCGCCATAGTTCTGACTGGTGAAGGTCAGGTCCGTCTGATAAAAGGCGTTCATGGAGACGTACACGAACCCCTCGATGTTGGCGGAGGCGGAGGAACCGGCGATAATGGCAGTGGAACCAAAGGAGTTGATGGAGGACTGAATCACCACATTGGACAGGGAAAATACGATCCCCTGAAAGCCGGCGGGGAGTCCCACCTGCAAAATCCGTTTGACGACCCGCCTGTCCAGTCGCAGGGCCCTGATATCCAGGTGCAGCGGCCCCTGGTCCCGCATCAGGCAGCCCAGCACCAGCAGGGCGGAGACCGCCTGAGAAATAATCGTGGCCAGCGCCACCCCCGCCACGCTCATCTGAAACACAATGACGAACAGCAGATTCAGCGCCACGTTGGTCACTCCCGCAACGGCCAGGAAATACAGCGGCCGCCGGGTGTCCCCCTGGGCCCGCAGAATGGCCGCGCCAAAGTTATAGAGCATGTTCACCGGCATACCGGCAAAGTAGATTCGCAGATAAACGGCCGCCAGGTCGATCACGTCCGGCGCAGAGGCCGTCCACACCAGCAGCTGCCGGGCCGCAGCTACGCCCAGCACCGCCAGGAACAGTCCGCTGAGCAGGGAAATGGCGATAGCGGTATGCACGCTGCTGCGTACATCCTCCTCCCGGCCCGCTCCGATATCCCGCGCCACCACCACATTGGTGCCCACGGAGAAGCCCACGAACAGGTTCACCAGCAGGTTGATGAGCGAACCCGTGGACCCCACGGCGGCCAGGGCCTCCTTTCCCGCGCAGCGGCCCACCACCACCACGTCGGCGGCGTTAAACAGCAGCTGCAGCAGGCTGGACAGCATCAGAGGCAACGCGAACAGCAGAATTTTTCCCGCCAGCGGGCCATGGACCATGTCGATCTGATATCCTGCCTGTTTCTGTTTTTCCATCTCATACACCCACTTTTTCCCATGAATTTCTTCACAAAAGAGCAGTACCTTCGATTGACAGGGGGAAATACGCTTTCAGGGCCCGGGCCGCCCTGCCACGCCACATTTTCCCCCGCCTGCTTTTTACCGGTTCTCAAGTGCGTTGACTATATCATATATTTCAAAAAAGAACAATTGTGAAATCAGCGAAAAAGCGCCGGAAACCAGCGCTTTTTTCTGTGTGACAAAAAAGATGCCAGGCAAATGGAGCTCCCGGCCCCCTGGGGTCGTCCGGATATCGCGAAGCAGGAGGAAACCGGGCAGTCCCTTTTGATCCGGCAGGCCGTGGGCATGAAAAAGGGGCGGCGCTGTAAAAAGTACCGCCCCGGCCGGGAGACAAAACGGAGCTGTTGACAAAATGTCCCAAAGCCAGATATGTATTTATTAAAACCCCGGTGTTTACTCCTCCGTCCCGCTCATGCTGTGCTTGAAAACATTCCGGATCCCGCCATAAACAGACTGAAACAACGACTCCCGCTGAACAGCACGATAGTCCTCCATGCCCTGATTTTCAAAGCAGATTTCTGCTTCCTCCTCTACACAGCCGCGTCGTCTCAGCTCGTTTAAAATGCTGGAGGCCCCCTTTTGAAACGTGGACGTTATGCCATGCGCGGAGGAAAGGGCACGGTCAATTTCATCGTAAATGTCACCTGCGGAGGTGTCGATTTGCCAGTGGGTATCATTCGTGCCGTTCTCCACCCACTCTGCCGCCATGCTGTAGGCCTTCCCCATGCAGCCCTCCTGGGTAGGATTGTGATCCGATACCCGGTTCAGCTCTGCCGCTCCCTGCTGCAAAAACTGCTCACGCGCCGCCCTGGTTGCATCCAGCAGCCTGGAGACGTCCTCCGGTTCCATCTGCTCCGGCAAAGCCCTGTTGCCATCCAGCATATCCTGATATTCCTGAATGGTCCGGTCAAAGGCGGAGAGCTGATCCCGATATTCCATCAAAGATTTTTCATGCTGCCGGCTCAGACACGCACCAACTTTACACTGGTTTAAGTAGACGCGCAGCAGGCCCTCCGGCATTTCTTCCAGCGGGGAATTTTTCCCGCCCTCTGCGGCCTCTGCCGACAACTCCAGCGTATCAAACCGGCTCCTCAAATCTTTTGCCTGTCCTTTTTCGTTCAGCAGATTCTGAGACAGGCGTTGTAATGCGTCGTTGACTGGCGGCTTGACAGGCATTTGCCCCGGCGCTCCATTCCGGGGAAAAATGTTCCGCTGAAAAAGATTTGCAAAATTCGTTATGTTCACTGTGCACTCTCCTCCCGCCCGGTTTTTATACTGCGCCTGTATGTCCACGCCCTGACGGCAGCCGTCCAAAATGCCGGCGGCAAAGGGCTTTCCCCAATCCCGGCCGGGGTCTTTCCGGTGAACGTATTCACCCAGCCGGACAGACGCGCGGTGGAACATTTCATTTCGTGTCCACGATACACCCAACCGTTTTTCCGGTGAAAGGGACGTTGTACAGTCACGAATGACCGCGCTGATGTCCTCGCCAGCGCTGCCTCCGCAGCCGCTCTTCATGGCAGAAAAAGTATTACAACTGATTCTTTCCTCTGAAAATAAACTGCCCCTGCGTATCCAGGACCCGGCCATGATCCACCGCCAGACGGCCCCGCAGATACACCTGCGCGATGGCGCAGGCCGTTTTCCAGCCCTCATAGGGGGTGTAGTCTGTGTTCTGCGCCTGCTCCCCGGCGGTGATGAGTCCGGAGACGGCAGGATCCAGGATGACCACGTCCCCGTCGCTGCCTGGGGAAAGAGTCCCCTTCCGGGGCCAGCAGCCATAGAGCCGGGCGGGATTCTCGCTGAGAACGCGGCACATGTCCGCGGCGGTGATCCGGCCCGCGGCCACGCCGTGGGTGTAGAGCAGCATCCCCCGGTGCTCCACGCCGGGCAGCCCGCCGGGAATCCTGGTAAAGTCATAGCGCCCCGCCCGCTTCTGGGCGGTGGTGAAGGAGCAGTGATCCGTGGCCACGGTGTCAATCTCGCCCCGGCTCAGAGCCGCCCAGAGAGCCTCGCGGTCCGCCGCCTTCCGGATGGGGGGCGCGCAGACGAATCTGGCGGCCTCCATGTACTCCGGGTTGTCATAAACTCCGTCTTCCAGCAGCAGGTAATGGGGGCAGGTTTCCACATACACCGTCTGACCCCGCCGCCGGGCGGAGCGGACCTCCTCCAGAGACTCCTTTGCTGACAGGTGTACGATGATGACCGGCACGTCCGCCAGCTGAGCCAGCCGCAGCAGGCGGCCCACCGCTTCCGCCTCCAGCGGCGCAGGACGGGTGCGGGGATGGGAGGCGGGGGACAGCCTCCCGGCGGCTTTGGCCTCCGCCGTCAGGACACGGATCACACCGTCGTTTTCGCAGTGGACTCCGGCTACGCCGCCCATCTCCTTCAGCCGGAGAAGGGCGCGGTACATGTCCCCTTCGGGGATCATCATGGCGGGGTAGGTCATATACATTTTGAAGGAAGTGATGCCCTGCGCCGCCATCGTATCCAGCTCACGGGAAATCCCCTCGTTCCAGTCATCGATGGTCATATGAAAGCCATAGTCGCAGGCTGCTTTTCCCTCCGCCTTCTCCCGCCAGCGCGCCAGACCGGAGGCCAGGGACTCCCCCCTGTCCGGGGCGGCGAAATCCACCACCATGGTCGTGCCGCCCCGGAGGGCCGCCCGGCTGCCGGTGGCAAAGTCGTCAGCGGTGATGGTGCCGCAGACCTCCAGGTCAAAGTGGGTGTGTCCGTCGATGAAGCCGGGAAACAGCAGCTTTCCGGTACAGTCCACCACCCGCGCGTCCCCGGCGGGGAGATTCCCGCCTACGGCGGCAATCCGCTCTCCCTCCAGCAGGACGTCCGCCCGCCTCTCTCCGGCGGCGGAGACCACGGTTCCGCCCAGCAGCAGCGTTTTCATTGTCGTTCCCTCCAATCTGAGCGCCACGCGAAAAATCTGTTGCAGCTACATGCCCTCACATCTTCTCCGGCGCGTCCACGCCCAGCAGCGCCAGTCCGTTTTTCAGCACGCTGCGGGTCTCGTCAGCCAGCTTCAGGCGGGCGGCCAGGAGGGCGGGTTCCTCGCCCTTGATGCGGCAGGCGGTATAGAACCGGTGGAAGCACCCGGCCAGATCCACCAGGTAGCGGTTGATATGGCTGGGGTCGTAGTCCCGCGCAGACAGGCGCAGCTCTTCGCAGAACAGGGCCAGCTGCTTGATGAGGGCTGTCTCCGTCTCGCCTGAGAGCAGGGAGGCGTCCACCTCCGCCGCGGCGGGGACGGTCTGCCCCTCCGCGGCCAGATTGCGCAGCAGACTGCAAATGCGGGCATGGGCGTACTCCACGTAGTAGACAGGGTTCTCGCTGTCCTCCCGGACAGCCAGGCCCAGATCAAAGTCCATCTGGGTGTCGGGCTTGGCGTTGAAGAACCACCGGGCCGCGTCCACAGGGACCTCTTCCAGGAGATCGGTGAGGGAAATCGCCTTGCCGGTGCGTTTGCTCATCCGGACCACTTCGCCGTCCCGGAGGAGCTTCACCAGCTGCATGAGCACAATGTCCAGCCGGTTCGTGCCGTCCAGGCCCAGCGCGTCCATGGCGCCCCTGAGCCGGGCCACGTGGCCGTGGTGGTCCGCGCCCCAGATATTGATGACCCGGTCAAAGCCCCGCTTTTCAAACTTGTTGCGGTGATAGGCGATGTCGGCGGCAAAGTAGGTGTAGAAGCCGTTGGCCCGGCGGAGAACGTCGTCCTTCAGGTCCAGCCTGGCGATGTCCTTATCGCTCCTGCCGGCCTTCCGGAGATTCTCCTCCAGAATCCGGCTGGTGGCCAGCCACAGGGCGCCCTCCTTCTCATAGGTGTACCCGGCGGCGGTCAGCTTCTCCGCGGTCTCGGCCACATAGCCGGTGTTGTGAAGCACGGACTCAAAGAACCACTGGTCATACTCAATTTTATAGCGGCGCAGGTCGCTCTGCATTTTGGGAATGTTGCGCTCCAGACCGAACTTCGCCAGGACCGCGCGGCGCTCCTCTCCGGAGGCGTCCTTCAGGCTGTCGCCGCAGGCGTCGTAACAGGCCTGCGCCAGCTCACGGATGTCGTCGCCGTGGTAGCCGTCCTCGGGGAAGGGAACCGCGTCCTCGCCCAGAATGATCTGGAGATACCGGGCCTCCAGAGAAGCGGCGAATTTTTCGATCTGGTTGCCGGCATCGTTGACGTAGAATTCCCGCCAGACCTGCGCCCCGTTGGCCTCCAGCACGGCGGCCAGGGTGTCGCCCAGCACGCCGCCTCTGGCGTTGCCCATGTGCATGGGGCCGGTGGGGTTGGCGGAGACGAACTCCACCATGATTTTCTGGTCCTTCAGCGCATCGGAGCGGCCATAGGCCTCCCCCTCGCTCTCCACTGCGGAGAGGACTCCGGCGTACCAGGAGGGGTTCAGGCGGAAGTTGAGGAAGCCCGCCCCGGCGATTTCAGCGGAAGCGAAGTAGCTGCCGCTCAGATCCATGTGGTCCAGCAGGATGCCGGCGATTTCCCGGGGGCTTTTGTGCATGACCCTGGCAGCGGCCAGGGCGAAGGTGGAGGTGTAGTCGCCGTTGGCAGTGTCCCTGGGGATTTCCACCCCGGCCCGGACGCCCTCCGCAGCGGGGAGAAGTCCGGCGGCGACCGCCGCCTGACAGGCCTTCCGGGTCAGGTCAAGGACCTGGTCTCTGGCATTTTGGATCATGTTCATCATCTTCTGTTCTTCCTTCTTTATTAAAATATTTTTGTTACTCACAGTATCGGTTCTGTCCCGGCGTATATCTCAGAACCTGTATTGACAACCGTTGAACGCCGTCTGGCCGGTCTTTTTCCCGGCCTGGCCGGACGTCCGGCGGCAAAGATTATCTCGTGACCTCTTTCACCCGAATTTTGAACCGGTTCTCTCCCGTGACCTGATGGTTGATGGCAATTGTGAATGCAATTTCCATCACGCCTCCCCGCCCGGTAAGCCGGTGGGCCAGCTTTGTGGTGGCGATGTCCACCACCATGGTCCCCCAGGGGGTCTCATAGAGCGAGCTGCACCGCTCGCCCCGGGTAAATTCCAGCCGGGACTGGATGGTCCCCGTGCGCTCCAGCGCCACGGCGTCCCCCCGGACAATGAACCGGGTGGTGGCGCCCTCCATACCCGTCAGCTCCGTCTCTTCGTAGGTCAGGGTGATTTCGTCGCCGTCCAGGGTCATCACGCCCTCGGTGGCCAGCTCTGTGACCTCCGGTTCCGTGCCGGTATAGGACTGCTCCCCCCGCACAAATAAAATTACATCTTTTTTTATCATATCAGTATTGTGAAATGTCCACCTGCTCCACCGGGCCCGGCGCGCCGTCCTCCAGAAACAGGGAGGCCAGCCGTTGGAAGTTCATGGCACGGTCGCTGGTGTAGAACCGTGCGCTGCCCTCTCCGCCGTCCGTCAGGGCGTCCTGCCGGACCAGCAGGTCCCGGCAGGACCGTGCCGCCTCCGCGCCCACGTCCACCAGACTGACCGCGGGCCCCATTACGCCGCCGATGACCTCCGAGAGCAGGGGGTAGTGGGTGCAGCCCAGCACCAGCGTGTCTACCCCCGCTTCCGCCAGCGGCGTCAGATACTCCCTGGCCACCGTCTCAATGACTGTGTCGCCTGGGCGGCAGCGGCCCTCCTCCACCAGAGGCACAAACAGGGGACAGGCCAGCGCGTGGACCTCCAGCGCCGGGTCTGCGGCCCGGAAGGCCCGCTCGTAGGCTCCGCTGGCCACCGAGGCGCGGGTGGCCACCAGGCCCACGCGCCCGGACCGGGTCAGCGCCGCGGCCCGCTCCACGGCAGGCTCCACCACGCCGGTGACGGGGATATCGCTTTCCTCCCGCAGCGCCTCCAGACAGTTGGTGCTGATGGTTCCGCAGGCAATGACCACCGCCTTCAGGTCAAAGCTGGAGAGGAAACGCAGATCCTGCCGGGCGTATTGCAGGAGAGTTTCCCGGCTTCGGTTCCCGTAGGGGACACGGGCGGTGTCGCCGAAGTATATAATGTTTTCGGAGGGCATCAGCCGCCGCAGCTGCCGCACGGCGGTCAGCCCTCCCAGACCGGAGTCAAATACGCCGATGGAGCGTGGGTTCAAACTAGGCCCCCTCCTTCCCGTCCGCGGACGGCGGACGCAGCTGTTAAGATGAATGGAATAGAGTTCTTACTATTGTACTATGATTTATCGGGGATAACAAGTAAAATTTTGGGCTTTTTGCCCTGTATTTTCTGTGGAATTTTCCTTGCATTTCTGCTATACTGTGCTCAATGATGAAATGGAAGCGCCGGGGGGAGGTCCTGCAATGGAACTGCATCTGACGGGGAAACAATTCCGCCGTCTGCTGGATCTGGTTTACATAGGAAACTGGGTGCTCAATTCCACCCGGGGGGACGACCGTATCCGGGATTACGACCAGGTGGAGAGCCTGGTGTTTTCTCACTGCCTGGACCACGGCATGACCTCTCTGGTGGAGCTTTACAACGGAGAGATCATTCCCTCCCGCGCCTTTGCGGAGGGGGGAATCCACGAGGCCATCATGGCCTACGAGGACGTTACCTTTTTTGAGATCCTCGCCGAAGAGCTGGCTCTCAGGGACCTGGACGCCGAGCGGGCCACCGAGGAAAACTACGATGAGGTGATGGACCGCATGGAGCAGTACATGGGGGAATTTGAGGCCCATGGAACGGATCATATCAGCGTGGATATGGAATGACGGGGAAGAGCGGGGCCGCCCTCACGGTCCCGCTCCCGTTCCATGACGGGGAGAAGACGCTTTGTTTATCCCCGGCGGCGGAAAACGCCTGCGCAGCGCCCCCTGAAAAAAAGACTTGCAATCTCCTTCCTCCTGTGCTATAATGTTATTAATCTAATATGGAAAGGAAGTGATAGCAGACATGACAACCACTTTCACCGGCGTCGATATTGACGACATGATCTTCGGTGAGCGCAAGACCACCATCAGCGAGCGGTAACCCCTCTCCCCGGCGTTAAGAAAGAATTGGAAGGCCACGCTGCAGAGCGTGGGTTTTTTATTTTATGAATCTTATCGTATGCGGTATGCGTCTCACATGGAGGCAATGAACCCGGCCCCTGGAATCCAGGAGCCGGGTCTTTTGTATTCTTTCCAGCGTATTACAGGATGAATCCTCCGTCCACCGTCAGCACCTGTCCGGTGATGAAGTCCGCCCCGTCTCCCGCCAGGAAGGCCGCGGCCGCCGCTACGTCCTCCGGCGTTCCCAGCCGCCCCGCGGGCGTCTGATCCGTCAGCTCCGCCAGCGTCACCTCTCCCAGAGATTTCACCATATCGGTCTCAATGACGCCGGGCGCGATGCAGTTCACACGGATATGGGAGGGGGCCAGCTCCGCCGCCAGGGACCGGGTCAGCCCGATCACCGCCGCCTTGGAGGCGGCGTAGGCCACCTCGCAGGCCGCGCCCCGCAGGCCCCAGATGGAGGAAATGTTCACGATGGCGCCCCTCTTGACGTGAAGCATATGGGGCAGCACTGCCTGAATGGTGTGGAAGGCCCCGTCGGCATGGACGGCGAACATCCGCCGCCACAGCGTCTCCGGGGTGTCCTGAAAGAGGTCGTTCTGAGCGATGCCCGCGTTATTCACCAGCGCCTCCACCGGACCGAGGGCGGCCTCCGCCTGCCGGATGGCGGCGGTGATCTCCTCCCGGTTCGCTACGTCTCCCCGGACCGCCAGGGCCTTGCCGCCCCCGGCGCGGATCTCCGAGGCCAGCTCCTCCGCCAACGCTTCCGATTGCAGATAGTTGATTCCCACGGCGTACCCCGCCGCCGCCAGACGGCGGACAATGGCCCGCCCGATACCCCGGCTTCCGCCGGTGACAAACGCCGTCTTGTCCACAGGCTTACTCCTCCAGTCTCCATAGATGCTTATCCCGCCGGAACGCGAAGCACACCAGCACCCCCGCCGCCGCGATGAGCAGAAATACCAGCGCCGCGCCGCTGCCCCTGCCCTCTCCCAGCAGCCGCGCCAGAAACGCGTCCCCCGGCAGTCCGGCCATGAACGGCTCGCAGACCCGGTCCACCAGCCAGCCGCCCAGCAGGTACCCCACCGGGATGGTAAAAAATTGCAGCGTGTTCCGGGCGGCGTAGACCCGCCCCTGGAGCTCCACCGGGATATGCAGCCGCAGCAGGGCGCTCAGGTTACCGTTCATCACCGGAATGAACACCCACCCCAGCACCGCCCCGAAGCACCACACCCCGGCGTGCCGTCCCAGGGCCAGCAGGAGGTTTTCCGTGGCCATGGAGAACAGCAGACTGTTACAGATCACCCTTACCCGGCTTTTCGGCGCGGGCAGGAGAGTTACCATCAGGCTTCCCGCCAGATTGGCCAGACCGGTGCAGGTCTGAAGAGCCCCCAGGACCGTCTCCCCGCCGCCGGGGCGGGAGAGGACCATAGGCGCCAGGGCCGCGTTGTAGATGCTGGCGATCAGGTTGATGGCCGCCAGGAACAGGATCATGTCCAGTACGCCCCGGTTTTTATTCAGCCACGTCAGCCCCTCCCGGGCGGAGCGCAGCAGGCCGGTCTTTTCTTCCGTCGCATCCGCATGCGGAATGCGGATGACCAGCAGCAGACAGCCCACCGCCACCGCACAGGTAATGAGATCAAAGGCGATCACCGCCTCCAGTCCCAGCAGGGTCAATACCGCCGTTGCCAGCGCTGGGGACAGCAGGGTCGTCAGGGAGCCGGACAGACTGCGCAGTCCCATCACCCGCTGGACCTGCTCTCTGGGGGTCAGCAGCGTCACCGCCAGCTCGGAGGCGGGCTGCTGGATGGTGTTCATCAGGCCGTTCAGGGCGTTGACGGCATACAGATGCCAGACCTCCAGCCGGCCCGTTTTCAGCAGGACCAGCATCGCCACGGTGGTCAGGGCGGCGAACAGGTCGCAGATCACCAGCGTTTTTTTCCTGTCCCAACGGTCCACCAGACTTCCCGCAAAGACGCTCAGCAGCACATAGGGGGCGTAGGACGCAATGGCAAGCCCCGCCGTGGTCAGAGCACTGCCCTGCTGCCGGTAGGACCAGATCACCAAAGCGAAGCCGGTCATGGCGCTGCCCAGAGAAGAGAGGGCCTGGGTGCCCCAGAGAATCAGAAAATATTTCAACCCTCTCAGATCAGATAATTTGTTTTTCATATCAGACTTTGCTCCTTTTTGTATGTTTTCCATCTGTTACAAAAATGCAAAGCCTGTTCCGAACCGTATTGCTTTTACGTTGACTTCTTCATCCGCTCCATGCCGTCCTGTTCGGATCAGACCCTGCATGGAGCCCTGACAATGCAGAGGATCATCGCTTTCACTCCCTTCCTCACTCACTCCGGGGCTGCGCGCCTCCGGGACGTCGCGCAAAGCGCGATACCCCGCGATGGGGATACTGCTTTTTCGCCCGCGGTACGGCCTGGCCGGTCTGACTGGCCGCTTTCCGCTTACAGGTCTTCTGCATCTGTTTCCGCGTGGCCGCCGATGGCCCCTGCCGTCTCAGACCGGGGAGCTTCCGCGGGTGCCCGAGGGTGGGACCAGTCGTAGACCGCCTGTGCGGCGTTTTTCGGCACGACGGCCTGCAATTCCTCCAGGGAGGCCGCCCTGATGGCCTTCAGACTCTTGAAATGCTTTAAGAGAGCCGTTCTGCGGACCTCCCCCACGCCGGGAATGCCGTCCAGCGTGGAGCCCCGCACGCTCTTTGCGTGGCTTTCCCGGTTGAAGGTGATGGCGAAGCGGTGGGTCTCCTCCTGAATGCGCCCGATGAGAGAAAACACCGCCTGGGTGCTCTGCATCCCGATCTCCCGCCCTTCGGGCGTGATGAGGGCGCGGGTTCGGTGGCGGTCGTCCTTTACCATGCCGAAAATCGGGATGGCCAGTCCGAAACGCTCCGCCACCCTCCGGGCCACTCTGGCGTGCTGCTCGCCGCCGTCAATAAGCATCACGTCCGGCAGGGGCATAAATTTCCTGTCCTGTTCCATATAATGGGTGAGCCGCCTTGTCAGCACCTCTTCCATCGACCTGTAATCATCCGGATGACCCGACACCTCTCTGATCCGGAAGCGGCGGTAGCGCTCCCTGGCGGGTCTGGAGCCGTGGAATACCACCATGGAGGCCACGATGTCGTCCGAGCCCGTGTTGGAAATGTCGTAGCTTTCCAGCCACTCCGGCGTCTCCGGAAGACCCAGCATTTTCCCCAGCAGCTCCAGCGTCCGGTCGCTGCGCTCCTGACTGGTGGTCTGCCGCTCGGCTTCCTCCCGCGCGTTGGCGGCCGCCAGGGCCAGGACATGGGCCCGGTCGCCCCGCTGGGGGACCCGGAGGATCACTTTGTGCTTCGCCTTCTCCGTGAGCAGCTGCTCGAGCACCTCCTGATCCTCGATTTCCGCCGGGATGCAGATTTCACGGGGCAGCACGGCCCTTCCGCCGTAATACTGGAGCAGCAGCGCCGAGAGGACCGCCGCCTCATCCTCCAGCGCCGGCGGGGCGAACAGCTCCGCCTCCCGGCCCGTCAGCTGGCCGTCCTCGTAGTGGAGCACCGCGAAGCAGCACTTTGCCCCCAGGTACAGTCCCCACACGTCCGTGTCGGCGCAGACCCCGGCGAAGACCTTCTGCCGCTTGCTGAGCACCCTGATGGCGGCGATCCGGTCCCGGAGGGCCGCGGCCTCCTCAAAGCGAAGATTTTCCGCCGCCGCCTGCATCTCCTCCTCCAGCTGGGCGGTGACCAGCCGGACCTTGCCCTCCAGCAGCTGCACCGCCAGACCGATCCGCCGGTTGTACTCCTCCGCCGTCATGTCCGCCCGGCAGAAGCCGTCGCACCGGCCCATGTGGTGGTTCAGGCAGGGCCGCTCCTTCCCGATGTCACGGGGAAAGGTTTTGCTGCACGCGGGCAGATGGAGCGCCGCCCGCACCGCGTCCAGCGCGGAGCGGGTCTCGAAGCGTCCGCCATAGGGGCCGTAATACTTCGCCCCGTCGTCGGAGGCCCGGCTGACGATGGAAAATCTGGGATAGGCTTCCCGGCTCAGGCGCACGAAGGGGTAGCCCTTGTCGTCCTTGAGGAGAATGTTGTAGCGGGGCATGTGCTGTTTGATAAGGGCGTTTTCCAGCACCAGGGCCTCGAACTCGCTGCCCACGATGATGGTGTCGAAATCTTCCACCAGCCCCACCATGGCGTGGGTCTTGATGTTGTGGCCCCGGCCGGCCTGAAAGTATTGGCTTACCCGGTTTTTCAGCTTTTTGGCCTTGCCCACATAGATGACCTCGCCGTCCCTGCCGTGCATCAGATATACGCCGGGGGCCAGGGGGAGGCTGTTGGCTTTTTCCAGCAGTTCTTCTTTCGTCATGGGGTATCCTCCGGCGTCAGCAGCCCGGCAATATTTTTCCAGGCAATCTTCTCAATTTCCTCATCGGTAAAATCCATCTGCTCCAGGATGTCGAAATAGACGTCATAGTCCCCTTCCGGGAAATCCGTGCCGAAGAGCAGACGGTCCGGGCCAAAGGCCCGAAGAATGCGGTTGGCCTGTTCGATGCCGTACCATTCCACCATCCTGGGCAAAATATACGACATGTCCGCCCAGGTACACCCGGTCAAGGCATCCTGCCACTTGCTCCCGCCCAGATGAGCAGTAATAATGCGCAAATCCGGAAAAACCCGAATCATCCGGTTGATCTTGTCCGGGGCGCAGTTGTCATGAAACCCCAGCCGGCAGGGATTGGCGTGAAACATCACCGGGACGCTCAGCTCCGCCGCCTTCCGCAGCACCGGCACCAGGCGCAGGTCGTCGGCGTCCATGTACAGATTTGTGGGATGGAGCTTCAGCCCGGATAGACCGTACTCCTGCACGGCCTCCTCCAGAATCCACGGGGTCTGCTCGATGAAGTAGGCCCCGCTGGCGGTCACGTCGGCGAAAGCGTGGAACCGGTCCGGGTGGGCCCGGACCAGCTCCCCTAGGAAACGGTTGGTTTCACGGGGGTCCCGGTAGTAGAGGTGCTGGTCATTGTTTGGCACCAGCAAAGCTCGCTCGATGCCGAAGCGGTCCATCCGGCGCAGGTAATCGTCCGCGGAGCATTGCGACCAAGGGGCCTCCGGCCCCTCGCCCTCCAAGAACTGCGCCGCCCGCTCATCCGGCAGCACATGGACATGGGCGTCAAATTTTTTACAGGTCCTCCAGGTCATATAGCCTTCCTCCGAAGTTTTGCCGCCGCCACGGCATAAATTTTAACCGTTTTTCCAGGGACATGCGCCTTGGAAAAACACTTTGCGGGCCGCGCCGGGCCTGGACCTTCTCCTTCAAAGGCAGCGGCTTCGCCGCTGCCTTTGAGACAGAAAAAGACTGCTTCGTCACCGAAACAGTCTTTCATCCGCTGTGTATGATCTTACTCGCCGAACTCGCCGGAACGAACCAGATCGGCCAGGGCCTCCACGGCTTCCTTTTCGTCGGAGCCGTCGGCAATCAAGGTGATGGTGCTGCCCTTGACGATGCCCAGAGACAGGACACCCAGCAGGCTCTTCGCGTTGACCCGGCGGTCATCCTTCTCGACCCAGATGCCGCTCTTGAACTCGTTGGCCTTGCGGATGAAATAGGTGGCAGGCCGCGCGTGCAGGCCAACCTCGTTGTTGATGGTGACTTCCTGAGTATACATAGACCTATTATCTCCTCTTCATTCTCAATCTGCATATACCGATGACAGCCGGAGATTCCGGCCCCGCTCTAAGGATCGTTTATATGTTAGCAAATTTCCGTTTCCCCGTCAACGGCACATTCCACAAAATTATTTGCCTGTCAGGGAGCTTTGCGCGCCGTTTTGTGGGAAAATTTACGAAAGAAGGTCCTTCTCCCCGCTGCGGAAAGTATTCCCAGTTGCGCCGGGCCTTATTCTCCCGCACTCATTCTATGGGCCGGGGAGAAAACGGGTTCTCCCCGGCCCGCAAATTTCCTTCGCTACTGCCTCAGCTCCACCACCGTGACGCCGTCCTCGCCCTCGCCGTACCGGCCCAGACGGAAGGATTTCACCGCGCGGTGGCGCTTGAGCTGCTGGTGCACCGCCTTGCGCAGGGCCCCGGTGCCCTTGCCGTGAATGATGGTGACGATGTTCAGCTTTCCCATGAGCGCGTTGTCCAGAAAGCGCTCCACCTGCAAATCCGCCTCGTCGGTCATGAGGCCCCGGATGTCCAGCTCGCTGACCGCCGCACGGGCCCCCGCCAGCCGGACGGTGGCCGCGGCCCTCTTTTTTTCCTCTCTTTTCGCCAGGGTCTCCGCGTCCTCAATGAGCCGCACCTCCCCGGCCTTCACGGTCAGCTTCATATTTCCGGCCAGAAGCTGGAGCTTCTCCCCGCTGACGGCGGTGACCACCGCCTGCTTCCGGGTACCCCCCAACTCCACCAGGTCCCCCTCCCGGATGGGACGGCTGGGCGCCGGGATGGGCTCCCGCTCCGTCTCGAAATGGAGCTCCTCCTCCATCTGGTTCAGCCTGCCCCGGATGGCGGCCCGCGCGTCGTTGACATTCTGCCAGGAAGCGTTCTTCTCCTGCTCCTTCCGCAGCCGGGTCAGCTCCTCGAAGATGGCGTCCGCCTGGGCCCTGGCCTCCCGGACGATGCGCCGGGCCTCGGCCTCGCCGCGGGTCCGGGCGTTCTCCCTGGCCCGCTCCATCTGCTCCCGGAATTCGTGGGCCCGCCTGGCGTCGGCTTCCCGCTGGGAGCGCAGGCGCTCCGCCTCGGTCTGGTCCTTCTCCAGCCTCTGGCGCTTCTCCTCCAGCTGGGTGAGCACGTCCTCGAAGCGGATGGACTCGCTGTCCATCTGGGCCCTGGCGGTCTCGATCACCGCCGGGTCCAGCCCCAGCCGCTGGGAAATGGCGAAGGCGTTACTCTTGCCGGGGATGCCGAGGAGCAGCCTGTAGGTGGGCCGCAGGGTCTCCACGTCGAACTCGCAGCTGGCGTTTTCCACCCCCGGCGTGGTCATGGCGAAGGTCTTCAGCTCCGCATAGTGGGTGGTGGCGGCAATCCTGCCGCCACGCTCCCGGACATGCTGGATAATGGCGATGGCCAGGGCCGCGCCCTCAATGGGATCTGTGCCCGCCCCCAGCTCGTCGAAGAGGATGAGGCTGTGTCCATCCGCCTCCTCCAGGATTTTCACGATATTCACCATGTGGGCGGAGAAGGTGGACAGGCTCTGCTCGATGCTCTGCTCGTCGCCGATGTCCGCCAGCACCCGGTCAAAAACGCTGACTGCGCTGCGGTCATCCGCCGGAATATGGAGCCCGCACTGGGCCATGAGGGTCAAAAGGCCCAGGGTTTTCAGGCTCACCGTTTTGCCGCCGGTGTTGGGGCCGGTAATGACCAGAGTGTCGAATTTCTGCCCCAGCTCGATGGTAATGGGCACCGCCTTGCCGGAGTCCAGCAGGGGGTGGCGGGCATGACGGAGGGCGATGCTGCCGTTTCGCCGGATCTCGGGCCGGGTGGCGTCCATTTTGTAGCTCAGCTGTCCTCTGGCGAAGATCAGGTCCAGCTGCACCAGCACATTATAGTCGGAGAGGATGTCATTGTGACTGGCGGCGGCCTCGGCGGACAGGGCCCGCAGGATGCGCTCGATCTCCTTTTTCTCTTTGGCCTCCAGCTCCTTGAGCTCGTTGTTGGCCTGAACCACCCCCATGGGCTCCACGAAGATGGTGGCCCCGCTGGAGGATACGTCGTGGACCAGCCCCGGCAGGCTGCCCCGGAATTCCGCCTTCACCGGCACCACAAACCGGCCGTCCCGCTGGGTGATGATGGCCTCCTGGAGCACCTTGCCGTAGCTCTGGGAGGAAATGATTTTCTGTAAAATCTGCCGGCCCCTGGACGCCGCCACCCGGATATGCCGCCGGATGTCCGCCAGCGCGGGACTGGCGTTGTCGGCGATGACGTCCTCCTCCAGAATGGAGGTAAAGATTTTCTCCTCCAGGAATCTGTTGCCCCGCAGGGCGCAGAAAAGATAGTCGATGGCGGTCTTCTCACCGTCGTCATTGAAGTAGTCCCTGACCCGCCGGGCGCACCGCAGCAGCCCGGCAATATCCAGCAGCTCTCTTGTGTTCAGCGCCCCGCCGTGGTCCGCCCGGTACAGACTCTCCGCCACCGGCCTGATGCGGTCAAAGGCCGGGGAGCCCTTCAGTCCGATCATGGCGCGGGCCGCGTCGGTCTCGTCCTGCAGGCGGCGCACGTCGTCCACGTCCGTTTGGGGGACGATGGACAGGGCCTTCTCCCGGGACTCCGCGCTGTTGGTCTGCTCCGCGAGCATGTTCAGTACCGCCGGAAGCTCCAGCGTACGTATGGATTTATCAAACAGTTCACTCATATTCTTTCTCCAAATTCGGATAACGCTCTATTTCTGTGCAGTGATTGCAATCCAGGCCGGCAGCGCCGCCATAGGATTTTGCGTCCAGTCATTGATCCCCTCCAGCTTCGCCGCGTCCTGTCTCTGAAGCTCGTCAAAGGAAAACCAGAACGAGGCGTTCACCGCCTGCAGCTCCTCCATTTCCCGGATGGACAACCCGGCCTCCGCCATGGCGTTTACCAGATCCTGCACCCGCCAGTGGCAGTGGGGCATGATCTCCCCATAGGGCTTTTGGATTTGAGGACCTTTCCACGGTTCTCCCGTAAAGAGGCGGTTAAAGGGGTGGATGTCATACATGACCGAAAACCCGCCAGGTCTCAGCACTCTGCTGATGTTCTGGTACATCCGCTTCACATCCATGATCCATGTATGCGTGCCGTTCGAGGTATAGACCAGATCATACGCCTCATCCCCCAACCCTGAGAGTTCCATGGTGTCCTCACAGGCGAAACGGATCGGAAGTTCCAGACGGTCCGCGATCTCCCGGGCATACTCCAGCTGCCGCTCACTGATATCTGTGGAGGTGACCTCCGCGCCCATCCGCGCAAAGGCAAAGGCGGCGTGGTTGTCCCCGCTGGACGGCAGAAGCACCTGCTTCCCCTTCCAGTCGGGGAAACAGCTGTTCAGCATCGCATATATTCCGGGATGAAAAGCGCTGGCCGGATCTTCCATCAGCTCCGCGATTTTACCGTCTGTCCGCAGGGACCGATACCACGCCGAATCCGACAGCCGATCCCAGCTGTCTTTTATTTCCTTCAGCACGTCATTCACATTTTTTGTCCTCACTCATGTTTTTCTCCAGATTCTGCCCGCTTTTGTTTCCTGTAATAAACGATGGTCATGCCGGGCTGTAAAACTTCCTCCCGGCCCGTCCGCCGGTATCCCAGCTTCTCATACAGATGGCACAGCTTTGCCTCTTCCCTGATGGTATCCAGCCGCCACGCCTCCGCCTGGGGGTGCAGCGCCTCCAGCGCCAGCATGGCCTCTTGCGCGTACCCCTTCCCCTGAAACGCGGGAAGGATGAAGACGGGGGACACCCTGTAAACGTTCTCCGGCAGCCGCTGGACCCGGGCCGCGCCGATCTGACGGCCCTCCGCCAGGATCAGATAGTAGTCCGTTGCATCCTGCGCCATCCGCGACTCGATCCTCTCCAGAGGCTCCGCCCCCGGACTGGTTGCCGTATCGCGATATTTTTTCAGCAGCTCCGCAAACGCCTCCGCCTGCATGGCGTGGATCGCGCCGCAGTCCCGCGGCCCCGCCTTTTTCAGTTCGATCATCCGTCCGCCTCCGGCATCTGTAGCCCCTTATAGAAGTCCAGCGTCTTGAACCCCCGCTCCAGCATGGCGTGGACGTAGGCCTCGCCTGCATCCCCCAGCTTTTTCAGATCCGCCGCCGCCAGAGAGAAGCTGTAAAGCCGTTTCACTTCTCCGTACAGCACCCGCCGCAGGGCCGCCAGCGCTCCGGCGGAAAGCGGCATGGACAATCCCCGCTCTCCTTTTCCGCACTTCCCGCAGCAGACCACGCCCTCCCGCACGTCCAGCACCGGCTCCTCCGGCCGGGGGTTCCCGCAGTACGCACAGGCGTCCGCCAGAGGCTCAAAGCCGATGAGGCTCATGAGCTTCAGCTCAAAGGCCGCCTTCACCAGCGCCGGGTCTTTTTTCAGATTTCCCAGAGCGTACAGGGCGTTGAGCAGCAAAGACAAAATTTCCCCGCTCTCCACATCCTCCAGCGCCGCCGCCTCCGTCAGCTCGGCGAAGTAGCTGGCCAGACTCAGCAGCTCGATGTCCCGCCGCACCCCCTGGAACAGCTCGACGGTGTTTCCCTCGCTGAGATATTGCCACCCGTGGCTCTCGCTGAGGGTCAGCTCGGAGTAGGCCAGCAGCTGGGTGCAGGCCGTCACCCGGCTTTTCCGGCTTCTGGCCCCCTTGGCTACCACGGAGACTTTTCCTCCGTGGGTCAGGATGGTCAGGATCTTGTCGCTCTCCCTGGTGTCCACCGCCCGCAGGACGATGCCCTTTACTACGGTCCGTTCTCGCGCCATGTCCGCTCCTCTATGTAGACGGCGGCTGTGCCGCCGTCAATCCATCTCCCGGCGTTCCGGTTCGTTTGCATCTTCATGCCTGCGCAGAAGGTAAAACATGGGCTCCCCGGTCCGCCAGAACAGATCCCAATAGCCATCGTCCATCTTTCCCGTCCTCCCGTGTTTATGGTGGGCAGGAAACTTGTCGGATATAAGTGGTAAGTTGTGGTTATGTCAGGTCTTTTACCATAAACAGGAAATCCGCGCAGGTCCCGTCCCGGTATTTGAAGGCGCGGGGGATGGTCCCGGTGGTTTCAAACCCCAGCTTCTTATAAAGCCCAGCCGCCCTGGCGTTTGTCGAAACCACGTCCAGCTCCGCCTGTTCAAACCCGGCGGCTTTAGCCCGCTCCAAAATCTCGCCCATGAGCGCCGTCCCGATGCCCATGCCCCAAAACTCCCGGTACAGGGAGATGCCTACCGTACAGCGGTGCCGCATCCGGTTTCGCTCTGAGGCTCCGCCAAAGGAACAGCTCCCCGCGTATTTCCCATCCACAAATGCCAGCAGCATCAGGGCCCGGGGGTTCTCCCGGTTCCGCCGGATGAACTCCACTTCCTCCTCCACGCTGGTCCGGACCTCCTCCGGCTCCCGGATCATGTAGGGCGTTTCCCCGGAGGTGACTTTCAGATACTCCAGAAGCATCTCCGCGTCGCCCTCCTCCGGGCAGCGGAGAAGGCAGGTCTGCCCGCTTTTCAGCAGGACTTCTTTGCTTGTGTACTCCATTTTTCTCCTCCTTACAGCGGCTTGACCATCAGCAGGAAGTCCGCATAGGTCCCGTCCTGGTACTTCAGCGCCCGGGGCAGGGTCCCGATGGCCGCAAACCCCAGCTTCTTGTACAATCCGATTGCCGGCGCATTGGCCGAAACCACCTCCAGCTCCGCCTGCCCGTACCCGGCGGCCTTTGCACTGTCTAAAACCTCCCCCAGCAGCGCGGTCCCGATACCCATACCCCAGAACCTTCTGTAAAGGGTAATATCTACACAGCACCTGTGGCGCAGCCGGGTCTGGGGGTTATTGGCGTACACGATGGCCACGCCCGCCAGCTCCCCGTCCACCTCCGCCAGCAGCCGCAGACGGCCGGGGGAATCGTTCCACCCTTCGATCCGTTTCGCCTGCTGCTCCGCCGTCCAGTCGATGTCCTCCGGCCCCACCGCCAGATAGGACGTCTCGCCGCTGGTTTCCTTCTGAAAGCGCAGCAGGCCCTCTGCGTCCGCCGCCTCCGGGCGGCGGATGAGGCAGGGGCTCCCGTTTTTCAGCAAAACCGTCTTTTCCTGATAATCCACAGTATTTTCGACCTCTTTCTCTACTGCTCGTCATACCCGAAGGAGCGGATATAGTTTACGTTATCTCTCCAATTCTCCTTCACCTTCACCCACGTCTCCATGTAAACCCTGGTCCCCATGAACCGCTCGATGTCCTCCCTGGCGTGGGAGGCAATCTTCTTCAGCATGGCCCCGTTTTTCCCGATGATAATGCCCTTGTGGCTGGCCTTCTCGCAGTAGATGGTCACGTCCAGGTCAATCACCCCGGAATCCCGCTCGGAGAACCTGGTCACCTCGATGGCCGTCCCGTGGGGGACCTCCTTGTCCAGATTCCGCAGCAGCTTCTCCCGGACGATCTCCGCCACCACCTGTTTTTCCGGCTGGTCGGTGGTCATGCCGTTGGGGAAGAGCTGGGGGCCGGGGGCGGCGTACTTCTCCAGCTGATCCATGAGTACGTCCAGCCCATCCTTCTCCTGGGCGGAAACGGGAATGATGGCGTCGAACCCGTGGGCCCCGCTGTAAACCGCCATGACCTCCAGAAGCCGGGCCTTCTCCACGGTGTCAATCTTGTTGATGACCAGCACAGCGGGCAGCCGCTCCTCCTTGATCCGGTCAATCAGCGCCTGTTCCGGCGCGCCCACCTTGGCGACAGGCTCCACCATAAGGCAGACCGCCTCCACGTCCGCCACGGAGTCCCTGACCACCTTCACCATGTAGTCCCCCAGCCGGGTCCGGGCCCTGTGGAAGCCGGGGGTGTCCAGGAACACAAACTGGGTCTCTCCCCGGTTCACCACGCCGCAGATGCGGTTTCTCGTGGTCTGGGGCTTGGGGGAGACGATGGCGATTTTCTCCCCCACCAGAGCATTGGTCAGGGTGGACTTGCCCACGTTGGGCCGTCCGGCGATGGTAATCATTGCAGTTTTCCTGATCCCGTTCATTTGCAGGTAATCCTCAACTTTCTAATATTTTCCGGCATTGAGCAGTTTGCCGGATTCTTACAGGAAACCAAAATGTTCCGCCAGAATACGCAGCGTTTCCTCCCGGGTGTCGCTCTCAAAGTCCGTACGGGTATACGTAAAAAATCCGGTGTGCTGCCAGTCTGTTTCCTCCGGCGGGTGGTAGTGCGCCCAGGAGTTGAAATTTTTCAGCGTGGCCTCCGGGTCTCTGCACTGCCTGATCTGCTCCAGCATAAATTGCTTCTCCGGGTCCTCCCGGTTAAAAAAACGGGTCGCGCAGATATCCGGCGGGTCGCAGAGCATAACCGCCACATGACGGTAGTCGGAAATTTCCCGCAGGATGTCCGCGGGGATGTTGGTGTCCACGATGATCTTTTTCCCCTCCGCGGACAGCTTCACAAGCTCCAGTATCTCGATCTCGACGCACTCCCGGGAAACCTGCTCCGTCCAGTTCCAGTGCTCCTCCGGGGTCATGTTCAGCCATTCCTCCCACCCGCTCATGGTGTCGAAATAGCACAGTCCGGGCTGCGCCCAGCGGGAGAGCTTTTCCCGGGGGAACACATCGTGGTAATTCTCGCCGCAGCAGATCATCCCGTACCGCTGGGCCAGCAGCTTCACCATAGTGGACTTCCCGGCGCAGCTGTGGCCGTTGATAAAATACACGTTCTGCAGATAGTGCCTGATAAGATTGCCGCTGAGCTGTATTTTCATGAAAAACCTCCCGATCCTTACCGTTCGATCCCCAGCTCCGCCATAATGGCGTCCTCTCTGGCCCGCATCTGCGCTTTTTGCGGCCCCTCGTCCAGATGGTCATACCCCAGCAGATGCAAAACCGAATGCACCACCAGATACGCCAGTTCCCGGCGGTTGGAGTGCCCGTATTCCTTCGCCTGGGCGCTCACCCGCTCCAGGGAGATCACCATATCCCCCAGGGGCACCAGCCCCGTGGCCGGGTCCGCGTCCTCCTCTCCGGGAAGCTCCCCCGGCGTCAGATCGAAGGCTGGAAAACTGAGCACGTCAGTAGGCCTGTCCACTTCCCGCATATCCAGATTGATCTGATGAATTCCCCCGTCACTGGTGACGGATACGTCCACCTCGCAGGGGAACTCCACCCCTTCCGCCGCCAGCGCGGTACAGATAGCCTTGCGTATGAGGGCGCGTTTCTTATCGTCCACACCGGGCACGTCCGCCGTCACGGGGATATAATGTCTCTTCGCCATAACCCCACCTCAAACGAAACAGCATTTCGCATCAAAAGTTTCTTTTAACTCTTTTCTTTACGAAAGGGAAGAGTGCACGCCCTATCTGCGCTTCCCCCTGTTGTAGTAGTCGTCGTAGGCCTTGATGATCCGCTGGACCATCACATGCCTTACCACGTCCTGATCGGTGAGCTCGCAGATGCCGACGCCCTCCACATTCTTCAGCACCCGCACCGCCTCCTTCAGCCCCGAGGTCCTGTCCGCCGGCAGGTCGATCTGAGTCACATCGCCGGTGATGACCACCTTGGACCCGAAGCCCATGCGGGTCAGAAACATCTTCATCTGCTCCCGGCTGGTGTTCTGGGCCTCGTCCAGAATGATGAAGCTGTCGTCCAGGGTCCGGCCCCGCATATAGGCCAGCGGGGCAACCTCAATGTTCCCCCGCTCCAGATACTTCTGGTACGTCTCCGGTCCCAGCATGTCGAAGAGGGCGTCGTACAAAGGCCGCAGGTAGGGGTCCACCTTGCTTTGCAGGTCTCCCGGCAGAAATCCCAGCCGCTCCCCGGCCTCCACGGCGGGCCGGGTGAGGATGATCCGGTTGACCTGCTTGTCCCGGAAGGCGGCCACGGCGGCGGCCACCGCCAGATAGGTCTTGCCCGTACCGGCGGGGCCCACGCCAATGGTGACGGTGTTTTTCTGCACCGACTGAATATATTTCTTCTGCCCGATGGTTTTGGCCTTCACCGGCCGGCCCCTGGAGGTGATGCAGATCACGTCCGCCGTCAGCTCCGCGGCCTTGTCCGCCTGCCCGGAGCGGGCCAGACCGATGACGTAGCGCACGGTCTGCTCCCCGATGGCCTCCCCCCTGCTGGAGAGGGTCAGCAGCGCGCCAATGGCCCTGGAGGCCAGCATGGTGTCCTCCGGCTCCCCGGCGATACGCAGCTCGCCCTCCCGGTTGGTAACCACCACGTGAAATTCTGACTCGATGAGCCGGATATTTTCATCGAAGGACCCGAAAATGCTGGCCGCCTCTTCCAGCCGCTCGATCTCTATCCTCTGTTCCAAACTGTTTCATCTTCTTTCCTGTAAAATCTTTCGTAAACCGTCCATAGACGAAATCGTATACCTCTGTCCCCAGTCCGGCCGCCGTCCCGCCCGGTCGATCAGCACGGACGCCGCCCCCACGCCGTTGGCGCAGAGCACGTCCTTTTCCTCGTCTCCCACGAACACCAGCTCCCGGACGTCCGTGTGGAACCGCTCCGCGATATACCGCAGTCCCCGGCCGTCCGGCTTCCGCCAGCCGGTGTCCCGGCTGGTCAGAGGCAGGTCGATATATGCCGCAATCTCCCGAAGGTCCGCCAGGGCCGTCTCATTGTCCTCGCCGTAGGCCACGTCCGACAGCGTGGCCGTCCGGACTCCGTCCCGCTTCAGCGCCGCCAGCGTCTCCGGCACCTCCGGAAAGGGGCGGGGGTCGTTCTGCCTGAAGAAGGCGAAGAATTCCCGTTTCACCGCTTTCACCGGCCCCTCCGGGCGCTGCCAGACGTCCAGAATCTCCTGAAAGATATCGTCCGCGCGGACCTCCCGCGCGCGGGGATGCAGGCGGGTGTTATAGCGCTGAAGCACTGCCGCGGCGCCGGAAAAATCCGCCTCCGACAGCCCCAGGTCGCAGGCCCGGTCCGCCCGCTCCAGGGCGGGGCGGTACAGCGAGGCCCAGCTGAGGGGATTCCCATACCGGATCAGCGTCTCGCCGATATCAAACACTGCTGCCGCCGTCATATTCTTCTCCTCTGCTCTCAGTCTCCGGGAATTTCCACCAGCCGCCCGATCTGCTCCTGGCATTCCGCCGACAGCGTCACCACCAGGCAGCCGTCCTCCTCTGCGGCGGTGACTTCCCGGCTGAGGATCTCTCCATCGTCCAGATAGCCCGCCAGCCGCTCGTCCAGCGTCTTTTCCCCCAGGACCAGAGCCTCCTCCCGGCTCCGCTCCCGTTCCGTCACCTCGTAGAAGCGAAGCCGCTCCGTCTCCACGGTCACCGGCAGCGCCACGCCGCCGGGCAGCTCCCATTCATCCCAAACACTTATTTTATCACAAGTATCCCCCAAAATGCTACTGCTAAAATAGAGATTCCATCGTTTTTTTCCGATCAGAAGGGCCCGCCGGGTTTTTTCCCTCCCGGTATAGGTCTTTTCCTGTACCGTCAGGGGCACCCTGCATTGCAGGCGATACCAGGTCCGCCCGTAGACCTTCCCCATCCCCCGCAGATAGCGGACCCCGGACACGTCGTCCTGCACCACGCCGGAGATCAGCAGCTGCCCGGCCTTCACCGTGGTTCCCGGCAGCGCCATCTTTTCCCCGTCCCAGGGCTGTATGGCGGTAATCAGCGCGTCCTTGGCGGCCACGGTGTTTCCCGGTTCCCGCTTGCTGACGATCTCCGGCGGGGGAACCCGCTCCCGTACCTGTACGTAGGCCCGGCAGCCCCGCACGTTGACGGCGATATAGCTCAGCTCCGGGATTTCCAGCAGGATATGGTTGCGCAGCTCCGTGGAATCCACATGGAGGCCGCAGGTCCCGAAGCGGACGCCGTGCCTGTCCAGCGCCCGCAGAATTTCCTGCCGTGACACGTCTCTGTTTCCCTCGATCTCAAAATCCCAGATGAAGAAGGACCCCCAGAATATCAGCGCCGTACAGATTCCCAGCGTGACCCACAGTCCATACCGCCGCCGGATACGTCCCAGAAAGAAGGGCGTGCCCTTCCAGTTCACGGCGGACATGTCGCAGTCGATCCGGCGGGAAAGCCGCCGCAGCCGCTTCCAGTCCCGCCGGGTCATGGTGAAGGTGAATTCCACCGGCGAGGCCCAGTTCAGATCCCAGAAGACGATGCCGTACTCCGCGCACAGATTCAGCACCCGCTCCGGAAAGCCGCTTTCCACCCTGCCGGTAACCTCGCCTCTGACCAGATTAACCAGATGCTTCAGCATGTCATTTCACCCACTCTACCCTGCTGATCCGTCCCCTGATCCGCAGCTGGTCGCCGGTCATGCTCATCAGCTCCAGCTGCTCCCCGAAGACCCGGACAATGCATTTTTCCCCGTTGATGTCGATTTCCTCCCCGCTGTAGGAGAGAATCCCCCGGTGGCGCTCCATGTAGAAATGGGAGTCGCCCACCACCTCGATATGGGGCAGGCCCGCCACCAGGTCGGGCGGCAGATCAAACAGCTCCGCCGCGCCGTCCAGAAAATCCTTTTTGAACAGTTCCATGCTTTTCCTCCCGCATATCTCCCTCGTCTTCACATAACTTTATGCACAGGAAAAAAATTTTAGAAACCCTCTTGACAAACCGGCGCAAATGTATTATTGTATTAATCGTCTAGTACAATAATACGCGCTGTGAACCAGCCGCGCACGCTTTGGGAAGGAGGACGAAATGGATTGGCAATTTACGGAGGACCGGCCGATCTGGCAGCAGCTCACCGAACAGCTGACCCTTAAAATTCTGAAGGGGGAGTATCCGCCGGGAGGGAGGCTTCCCGGCGTTCGGGAGCTGGCGGCCCAGGCGGGGGTCAACCCCAACACCATGCAGCGGGCCATGGCCCAGCTGGAATCCGACGGGCTGGCCGTGGGCAGCCGCACAGCGGGGCGCACCGTCACCTGCGACACCGCCGTCATCGAGGCGGCCGCCAGAGGGCGGGCGAAGACCGCGGTGGAGGAATGCCTGCGGATACTGGAGGAGCTGGGCTACGGCCCGGACAGGGCGCTTGTGTTTGTAAAGGAGGAATTGCACCATGAATGAAACGCTGGTTTCCTGCACCGCACTGACCAAGCGGTACGGGAGCAAAACCGCCCTGAGGGGCGTGAACCTGGAGCTGGGCCGGGGCCGAATCGTGGGTCTGCTGGGCCCTAACGGCAGCGGCAAGACCACCCTCATCAAGATTCTGGTGGGTCTGCTCCAGCCCACGGAGGGGGCCGTGCTGGTAGACGGGCAGAGCGTGGGGCCCTGCACCAAGGCCGCCGTCAGCTATCTGCCCGACCGGATGTACTTTGCCGACTGGATGAAGGCCACGGACCTCTTCGATCTGTTCGCCGACTTCTACAGGGACTTCGACCGCACCCGCGCCATGAGCATGTGCGCCAGTCTGGGGGTCACTCCCAGCGACCGGCTCAAGAGCATGTCCAAGGGCACCAAGGAGAAGGTCCAGCTGGTGCTGGTCATGGCCCGGAAGGCCCAGCTCTACCTGCTGGATGAGCCCATCGCCGGGGTGGACCCCGCCGCCCGGGACTTCATCCTGAACACCATTCTCACCAACTACAACGAGGAGGGCACGGTGCTCATCTCCACCCACCTCATCAGCGACATCGAGAAGGTGCTGGACGAGGCCATCTTCCTCAAGGAGGGGGCAATCACCCTTCACGACACGGTGGACAACATCCGGGAGCGGGAGGGCAAGAGCGTGGATGCTCTGTTCCGGGAGATCTTCCGGGCCCACAATATGGAAGGAGGCGCATTCTGATGTTCGGTAAGCTTTTGAAATACGATTTCCGGTCCATGTTCAAGCAGTTCGCCTTCATCTGGCCCGCCGCCCTGGCGCTGGCTCTGGTGAACCACTTCACCATGAGCGCCATGACCACCGTCAGCGGCGACGGCATCGTCGGGACCAGTACGGTGGGCACTACCACCGCCGGCGTTTCCATGCTGGTCTACGTGGCCATCCTCATGGCCATGTTCATCACCGCCCTGGTGTTCACCATCCAGCGGTTCTACAAGGGCCTGCTGGGGGACGAGGGGTATCTGATGCACACCCTGCCGGTGCGCCCCTGGCAGCTCATCGGCTCCAAGCTGCTGTGCGCCGTGGTGACCACCTTCCTGAGCGTCATCGTGGCGGTGGTGTCCGTCTTCATCATCATGCCCTGGAGCCGGGAGGACTTGCGGGTGCTGTTCGAGGGCTTCCGGTATCTGTTTGCCCATTGGGACTCCCAAGCCTCCAACGTGGTTATCGCTATCCTGGAGACCATCCTGCTCATGCTGATGTCCTTCGCCACGGGCTTCCTCCAGCTGTATCTGGCCATGAGCCTGGGCCATCTGTTCAACAAGAGCCGGGTGGCGCTCAGCGTCGTCGCCTTCATCGCCATCAACGCCGTCATGACCACGCTGCTGAGCGTCCTGCCGGACATCAGCCTCCATATCGCTCCCGGCCACAGCATGAGTGCTTACCATCAGGCCGTCTGGCTTGCCATTGCCACAGAGCTGGTGATTTCCGCCGTGTACTTCGCGGGTACGGAATTTATCCTGCGGAAAAAGCTGAATCTGGAGTAAGAAGCTGGAGGCCGCGCTTTCGCGCGGCCTCCCTGCTGTTTTTATCTTTTCCTCTGTTCCGGGGCCTCCGCCCCGGTGCAAAAACCATCTTGTCATCTGCGCCCTTACGGTATATAATAGAGAAAAATCCACCTGACAGATGCGAGGTAACGTATAGCTATGGCAAAGACCCTTTTGCTCATTGTGAACCCGCGGGCGGGGCGCACCCGCTCCATGGCCCCCATGTTTGACGCAGTGGCCCATTTTTGCGAGGCGGGCTACCTGGTATCGGTCCGCCGCACAGCCTACCCCGGCCACGCCGCCGAGATCGTGGAGGAGGAGGGGAGACATTTTGACCGTATCGTCTGCTGCGGCGGCGACGGCACCCTCAACGAAGCGGTTCGGGGGGCGATGACGCTGGACTCGCCGCCGCCTCTGGGCTATATCCCCGGCGGCAGTACCAATGATTTTGCCGCCAGTCTGTCCCTGTCCTCCGACCCCGTGCAGGCGGCGGAGCGCATTACCGCCAGCGGCGGGAAAACGCTGGACGTGGGGACCTTCAACGGCCGTCCCTTTGTCTATGTGGCCTCCTTCGGCGCGTTCACCAGAGCCTCCTATGCCGCGCCCCAGTCCATCAAGAACGATCTGGGACATCTGGCCTATATTCTGGAGGGGGTCCGGGACCTGTCTACCCTGCGGCCCTATCCGGCTACGGTGACCACGGAGGAGGAAATCTTCGACGGGGAATTCCTTTTCGGCGCGGTCACCAACGCCACCAGCGTGGGCGGGCTGATGAAGCTGCAGAAGGAGCAGGTGGTGCTGGACGACGGTCTTTTCGAGCTGCTGCTCATTCCCAATCCCACCAGCGCGCTGGAGCTCCAGGAGCTGATCCGTGCGCTGGTTTTGCAGGACTTTACCGGCGGCGGCGTGGTCTTCCGCCACGTCCCGGCGGTGACGGTGGAAACGCCGGAGGGCTTCCCCTGGACGCTGGACGGCGAGTACGGCTCCGGCGCGGAGAAGGTGGAGATCCGGAACCTGCCCCGGCGTCTTGAATTTCTGCTATGACTTTTTCCTGAAAGAGGACGCATCCAAAAAGAACTTCTGCCGCAGGCTTCGCCTGTCTGAAGCGCAGGGGCCGCTCCTTTCGGAGCGGCCCCTCTTTCACTCATCCGGTTCAAACTCACATTGCGGATCGTTGGTGATCGTAATCTCCCGGACGCGGCCCAGACTGTCCGTTTCCAGCAGGCAGAGGAAGGCGAAGCCCTCCCCGTTCCCCAGAAGCAGGCAGCCCTTTCCCCGCATTCCCCCGCCGGTCAGCCTTCCGCGGCGGCAGACCGTAAGCGCCGCCTCCGCCAGCTCCTCCCGGACCACCGCCAGCAGAGACAGGGCGTTCTCCGGCCCCTCCTGCCGGTTCTCCAGGAAGGTGCAGGCACAATCGCTGCGCAGCAGCGGCCGCAGCCGCTGGACGCCGCCGTCCCGGAAAAAGGCCCGCAGCACCGCCAGGTCGTTTTCCTCGCCGAACACGATACCGCCCGCGTACTCGCCTACCGCGCAGTCCCCGGACAGCACGCACAGGGAGGAAACCACCGCCCCCGGCTTCACCCGGTCCCGCTGCTCCTCCGCCACCAGCTCCAGCGGGTGGCACAGCTCCACGTCGCCCATCTGCGTGGAGACGGTCACACTGACAAATTTTGTCAGCGGCTCCATGCCCAGATAGGTTTCGCCCACCCTGGCGTCCTTCACCACGCCCTGAAGGAGTACCGTATCCTCCTGGGCCTCCACCACGCCGCTGCTCTCCCCTCCGTCATAGGAGATTCGCAGGGGGAAGCCCGCCATGCCCAGACGCAGCGCGTCTCCCTCCCGGAGGTCCGGCAGCACGTCCGCGCATACCAGGTCTACCACGGCCAGACCGCCGCAGCCCTCCCGGCGCACCAGTACCCGACGGCTGAGCGGCCCGGTATCCTTGCCGGACACGTCCTTCACCATCCGGCAGCTCCACTGACACCCGGTCCGGGCGTGGGTGTCCATGCCCAGCAGCTCTTCCTCCCCGCTCTCCGGGTCCAGACGGGTACGGACGACCGCCGATGCGTCTCCGATCCAGTAACAGTAATAATCTCCGCCGTAACCGGGGACCCGCCGCCCCTCCGCCATGGCCAGACCGGCCAGGCGGAACGCGTCCTCCGGTCTGGCGGCCAGCTCCGTCAGTCCAAAGCTGTCCAACCGCGCCGCCATGGGGCTATACCTCGTAGTCCACGGCCACCCGGTCGGTGCGGATCGCCCTGCACAGCGCCGACACCGCCTGGTGGCGTGGATCGTTCTTGTAGGCCTCCAGATCCTCCGGGGAGTCAAACAGGGAGATCAGCGCCGCATCGTAGCCGCCGGGGATACAGTTGACCCCCACCTCCTGCTCCCTGATCTGGGGAATTACGCCGTACAGGCCCCGCAGTCCGTCCAGAAAGGCGTGCATTTCCGTTTCCGTGCCGGGCCTGAATTTCCACATGACAATATGCTTAATCACAGTCTGCCGCTCCTTTTTCGTTCAAATTCACGAGTCTCCCCCGCCAAAGCTCATGTTGGCGAAGATGCGCTCCATCCGCCGGTTCGGAAAGCGCCGGTCCACCATCTCCCAGAAAGCGCCCGGGGCCGGGGTTCCCTCCAGGCGCGCCGCCCAGCGGCCTACGGCTACGCAGGAGACAATGATGTTGAAGATCATGAAGACCGTCAGCGCCCAGGTCAGCGGGCGGCCCGCTTTGTTGGGAATCTTCAGGATCCACTTGGCCATCCGGGGATAGAGGTCCTTGATCCACACGATACCCAGTATGCCCCAGAAAACGGAATAGGTGAAGCAAATTCGTCCGTTGAGGTTCAGCGGCAGGTTGCTGTAGTCCCAGGACCGGGAGCCCAGCAGGACCTCCTGCCCCCAGGAGCAGACATACTCCAGCACGCTGCCCACGAGGAAGCCGCCGCAGAAGGACCACAGCCGTCCCCGGTTCCGGTATTTATACAAAAACAGGGTCAGACACACCGCTCCTGCGCCGTAGAGCAGGTTGAAGGGCCCGTAAACCAGTCCCCGGCGGCTTTCGATGATCCCATACCGGGCGAACGCCCACATCATTTCCACCACCACGCCGGCGAAGCTGCCCACGATGCACACCAGCAGGATCTTGTAAATATTCAGCCCCTGGGCGAAGTGGTTCAGTCTCTTTTCCGCCAGATCGATGGCGGCGTTGGCGGGAGGATTGGGCGCGTACCACTTCCGGTTCCGGCTCTTGCGCAGGTCCCGGAGCCGGGCGCCGGTCTCGTCTTCCAGCTCTACAATGGCCTGATAGGACTGGGCCAGGTCCTTTGACGCGCGATGGAGCAGGTCCAGCTCCCCCTGGACGGCGTCCAGCACGGGCCGCGCCTCCTCGCTGGGCGCGCCGTCCTGCCACCTGGGGCCCAGGGCCTCCTCCGCCAGCCGCTCGTAATAGCGCTTTTCCAGCTCGCCGCGGGTGCGCTCCACGGCCGGGTGGATCGCTCTGCACAGTCCCTCCAGTTCCCCGGCGGCGGGGATGTCCGGCGTCTTCGCCGCCGTCCGGGTCAGTTCTTTTTTCATGGAAATTTCCTCCGTGATCCATTCCTGACAGATACTTTACCCTGTCGGGGGGCGATTGTCAACCCTCATTCACCCCCCCGGCGCGTCCGAATTTGCCATTCCCCAACTTTTCCGGCGGAGGGCTGTTAACATAATTATGTGGAAAACTCTGTGGATAATGTGCAAAACCCCGGTAGAACGGGGCCTGCGGCCGGTTCCCGGCGGTTATGCGCCGGAAAGGGGCCGTCACTTTTTCCAAAGTTGTTCCTGTTTTTGGCAAAGGAATTTTTTGGCGGAGACGCCGCTTGCGTTTTTCTCCGTTTACCTGTATAATGCTCTTTGGAAATCCAGGGAAGTTCGGATTAAATCAACGTGCGCGGGGATTTATTCTGAGGTTCCCTATGTGCAGGAGGAGCTGCCCTTGGACAGAACGCAAGTGGTCCTCCCCGCCGGAGCCATCCGGCGGCAGGAGGAATTTACCCGGCGCATGGCCGCCTTTTTTGACCGCGCGCCCCGCCGGCCGCTGGCTATGGTGGACACCTACGGCTGCCAGCAGAACGTGGCCGACAGCCAGCGCATCATGGGGATGCTGCGGGACATGGGCTGCGGCTTTACCCAAGACCCGTATCAGGCGGACGTGATCGTCGTCAACACCTGCGCCATCCGGGAGAACGCGGAGAAGAAGGTCTTCGGCGTGGTGGGCCAGCTGGTCCACGCCAAAGAGAGAAATCCGGATCTGGTCATCTGCCTGTGCGGCTGTATGGCCCAGCAGGAGGCGGTCGCCGCCCGGATCAGGCATTCCTACCGGCATGTCGATCTGGTGTTCGGGCCTCAGGCGCTGTGGCGGTTCCCCGAGCTGCTCTGCGGCGTGTATACGGAAAAAAAGCGGGTCTTCTCCATTGCCGACGAGCACGGGTCCATTGCCGAGGGACTTCCGGTGGTCCGGGAGAGCGATGTCAGGGCGTGGGTGTCCGTCATGTACGGCTGCAACAATTTCTGCTCCTACTGCATCGTGCCCTACGTCCGCGGCCGGGAGCGGAGCCGGGAGCCGGAGCGCATCCTGGAGGAGATCCGGGGCCTGGTGGAGGAGGGGTATAAGGAAATCACCCTTCTGGGGCAGAACGTCAACTCCTACGGCAGGGACCTGGACAAGCCCATGGACTTTGCCGGACTGCTGCGGGAGATCGACCGGATTCCCGGCGATTATCTGATCCGGTTCATGACCAGCCACCCCAAGGACGCGGACGAGCGGCTCTTTGCGGCCATGGCGGAGTGCCCCCATGTGGCAAAGCAGCTTCACCTGCCCGTCCAGTCCGGCAGCAGCCGCGTGCTGAAGGCCATGAACCGGGGCTATACCAGAGAGCAGTATCTGGAGAAGGTGCGCCTGGCACGGGCAGTCATGCCGGAGCTGGTGCTGACCAGCGACATCATCATCGGCTTCCCCGGCGAGACCGAAGAGGAGGCGATGGAGACGGTCTCTCTGGTGGAGGCTGTCCGCTATGACGCGCTGTTCACCTTTATCTATTCTCCCCGTCCGGGCACGCCGGCCGCCAGGCTGCCGGACCCCGTTTCCCGGGAGGAGAAGCAGTCCTGGTTTGACAAGCTGCTGGAGGTTCAGAACCGGATCTCCGGGGAGCGCCACCGCGCTTATGTGGGCGAGACCCTGCGGGTACTGGTGGACGGCGGCAGCGGAGACGGCCAGTGGCCCCTCTCCGCCCGCACCCACGGCGGGCGGCTGGTCCACCTGCGGGGGGACGGGAGCCTGACGGGGCGGTATGTCAACGCCCGGATTACCGGCAGCAACACCTGGGCCCTGTTCGGGGAAGCGCTTTAGCAAACCGTAAACGATAACGAGTGCCGGACGCGGTGTCCGGCGGAGAGGATGACGGCAATGCCTCCGGAATCTACCCCTATGATGCAGCAATATCTGCAAATGAAAGAGGAAAACAGGGATGCGATCCTTTTTTTCCGGCTGGGCGACTTCTATGAAATGTTCAACGAGGACGCCATTCTGGCCAGCCAGGAGCTGGACCTGACGCTGACCTCCCGTGACCGGGGAAAGCCGGAGGAGGAGCGGACCCCCATGTGCGGCGTGCCCTATCACTCCTGCGACGGGTACATTGCCCGGCTGGTTGCCAGGGGCTACAAGGTGGCCATCTGCGAGCAGATGGAGGATCCCGCCGCGGCCAGGGGGATCGTCAAACGGGACATCATCCGGGTGGTCACCCCCGGCACCGTGGATGCGGCCATGCTGGAGGGCAGCCAGGCCAACTATATCTGCGGCATCTACATGGACGGCGCCGCCGCAGGGCTCTGCTTCTGCGACGTTACCACCGGGAAGACCCACGCTACCTCCTTCACCGGGCCGGAGCGGGTGAACCATGTGATGAACGAGCTGGGGCGGTTTTCCCCCGCCGAGGCGCTGCTCAGCGAGGGGGCCTGGGAGCAGACGGCGCTTCTGGAGCTGCTGAAGGAAAAATTTGGCTGCCGGACGGAAAAGGGCGCTGCCGCCCGCTTCCAGCTGGATGAGGCCGGGCGTCTGGTGGAAAAGCAGTACGGGAAGGAGGCCGCCGGGCAGCTGCCCAACCCCGCCGCCGTCATGGCGCTGGGAGGCCTGCTGGGATACCTGTACGAGACGCAGAAAACGGATCTGAGTCACATCAGCGAGCTGGAATACTACGAACAGGGCCGGTTCATGGAGCTGGATCTGAACACCCGCCGGAATCTGGAGCTGACCGCCACCATGCGGAGCAGGGAGAAGCGGGGGAGCCTGCTGTGGGTGCTGGACAAAACAAAAACCGCCATGGGCGGGCGGCTGCTGCGCTCTTGGCTGGAGCGGCCCCTGCTGAGCGTGACGGCCATCAACCGGCGGCTGCGGGCCGTGGAGTCGCTGGTAAGGGACGCCATGGCCCGGGAGGAGCTGATTTTCGCCCTCCAGGGCATCGGCGACATGGAGCGGCTGATTGGGCGCATCGTTTACGGCACCGCCGGGGGCCGGGACATGGCCTCCCTCCGGGCCGCTCTGGAGAAGCTGCCCAATCTGAAGGACAGGCTGGCCCCCTTCTCCTCCGGGCGGCTGGGGGAGATGCTCCAGACGCTGGACACGCTGGAGGATATGCACCGGCTGCTGAGCCGGGCGATTGTGGACGAGCCGCCCTTCTCCGTCCGGGAGGGCGGGTTTATCCGGGAGGGCTACGACCAGGAGGTGGACCGGCTTCGTGAAATTCTCAGCGGCGGCAAGGGCGTCATCGCCGAGGTGGAGGCCAGAGAAAAGGAAAAAACCGGCATCAAAAGCCTGAAAGTGGGCTATAACAAGGTATTCGGTTATTACATTGAGGTCAGCAAATCCTACTATGAGCTGGTGCCCGAGACATATATCCGCAAGCAGACCCTGGCCAACTGCGAGCGATACATCACCCAGGAGCTGAAGGATCTGGAGCACACGATTCTCACCGCCAACGACCAGGTGGTGGCCCTGGAGTACGGACTGTTCGGCGCGCTGCGGGAGCAGGTGGGCGCTCAGATGGGGCGCATCCAGGAGACGGCCGCCCTGGTGGCGGAGCTGGACGCGCTGTGCTCCCTGGCCGCCGTGGCCGCGAAAAACGACTACTGCTGTCCCGCCGTGGACGAAGGCGGCGTGATTGAAATCCACGACGGCCGCCACCCCGTGGTGGAAAAGGTGCTGAAAAGCGCGCTTTTTGTGCCCAACGACACCTACATGGGGGAAAAAGAGGACCGGGTGGCCATTATTACGGGGCCCAACATGGCGGGAAAATCCACCTACATGCGGCAGGTGGCCCTCATCACCCTTATGGCCCAGATCGGGTCCTTCGTCCCTGCCAGAGCGGCCCGGATCGGCATCGTGGACCGCATTTTTACCCGGATCGGGGCCAGCGACGACCTCTCCGCCGGTCAGTCCACCTTTATGGTGGAGATGACCGAGGTATCGGACATCCTCCGGCACGCCACCGGCCGCAGCCTTCTCATCCTCGACGAGATCGGCCGGGGCACCAGCACCTTTGACGGCATGAGCATCGCCCAGGCGGTGCTGGAGCACTGCCGGAAAAAGGTGGGGGCCAAAACCCTGTTCGCCACCCACTACCACGAGCTGACGGAGCTGGAGGACAAATTGCAGGGCGTAAAGAATTACAACATTGCCATCAAGAGCCGGGGGGACGACATCGTTTTTTTGCGGAAGATCGTCCCCGGCGGCGCGGACCGGAGCTACGGCATCGAGGTCGCCAAGCTGGCGGGCCTGCCGGACACGGTGGTCAGGCGGGCCAGAGCCATTCTCAGGGACCTGGAGAGCCAGTCCTCCCGCGCCGCACCGCTGCTGGCCGCACCCAGAGAGGAGCAGGTATCCATGGCGGCGCTGGGAGAGGCGGAGGTCATCGACCGGCTGCGCCGGACCCAGCCGGACACGCTGACCCCCATCGAGGCCATGGGGCTGCTGTACGAATTGAAGCAAAAGCTGCAATGAAGCGGAAGGGAGGGCGGCTATGGCAGGACGGAGCGTTTCCGCCGGTATGACCCGGTGGGAGATTATTCTGGGCGGCGGGCTGCTGGCGGTCTATCTCTTTATTCTGCCGCTGGCGGCGGATCCCCTGTTTGATCTGACAGGGGAGCTGTTGGGAATCACCGTCGGGGAGAGCGCGCGGAGCGTGGCGTATTACGGCATTCTGTTCGTCCTGACGCTGGCCGCCTTCGGCGGCTTCTTCGCCCGGACCACCCGTGCGTTCCTCGACCATGCCGGGGCGGTCCTGCGCGCGGTGGGAACCGGTCTGGTGGCCTTCTACGGGGTCAACGAGATTCTCTGGCGGGCGCTGCAGCTGCTGTCCCTTACCCGGACCAACCTGAACGACCAGGCCATTCTGGCGAAGCTGAACGCCGCGCCCCACAGCACCATTCTCATTGTGGTGTTTCTCGCTCCCGTAGTGGAGGAAGCCCTTTTCCGGGGCTACGTCTTCGGCAATCTCCGGGAGCTCAGTCGGCCGGCGGCCTACCTCGCCAGCAGTCTGCTCTTCGCTCTGCTGCACGTCTGGCCCTTTGCGGCCTCCGGCGGGAATGCGGCGTACCTGCCGCTCATCCTTCAGTATATGGCCCCGGCCCTGGTGATGGCGTGGACCTGTGAGCGCTCCGGAAGCCTGTGGGGGAGTATTTTTCTGCATATTACCGTCAATGGGCTGGCGGTCTGGCAGGCGGTATGATTTGCCGCCCTTCGGGCGGCAGTTTGACAGGCAAAACAGACTATGCCACGGGCGCAAAAATAATAACCCCCGTAATTTTGGGATTCTCAAGAACGGCGAAGCCCCCCGTGGGCCGCGCTTTGCGCGGCTCAGGCTGCTGGCGCCCGCCGGCGGGCGCCAGCAGCCTGAGCGTGCTTTTGGTTACTTTTCCCACGGGGGAAAAGCAACCCGGGGCGCGGGGCTGGAAGCCCCGGAAAAAGCGATTATTTCACCTCAAGCATCAGCTGGACTCCCAGAAGGAAGCCCTCCCGGAACATCTCATACTCGCCTTCGGACAAAGACCTGCTCTGACTGTATATCAGCCTGTCGATCATATCCCCTCCCAGAATGCGCCGGGCGCAGTCCCAGACGGCGGATTCCTCCTTTGTCATGGGATGACAGCCTGCTCTGTCCGCATATATCACATCAAATATTTCTCTCAGCGGCTCCTGCATAAGAATGTCCCTCCTTTGTCAGAAATATCGTATATAATTATAACAAGTGAATTCACTGGTGTCAATATGAATCTTGAAATTCTGCTGGTTTCATTCTATGATTGCAGTGAAATCAATAAGATATCAGAGAGGAGACTGTTATGGCAACTGACAAACGCCCATTTACATTGCGGGTTCAAGATGAGACCTATGAAAAAATACGATTCCTTGCTTATACCGAACGACGTTCCATCGCTAAGGAAATCGAAACTGCTATGCTTGAATATATCGCCAACTATGAAAAAAAACACGGTCCGATTCAGCTTCCGGAAGCATCGGAATAATCGGAACATCTGGTGAATCTATGGAAGAACATTCCTACCATTTCTTTTCCCCGGACGAGTTAAGCCAGCTCTCCCGCATGGAGAATGCGGACCGGGCCAACGAATACCTGTACCGGGTGCTGGACATCGGGCAGTACATGCTCCAGTGCGGCGGCGAGGTCAGTCGGGTGGAGGACAGCATCCGCCGGCTGTGCATCGCCTTCGGCGCGGAGCGGGCGGACGTGTTCACCATTACCTCCAGCATCGTGGTCACCATCTACGCCCAGTCCTTCGGCGCGGTGACCCAGACCAGGCGGATCACCGGGTCCGCCTATGATCTCCACCGTCTGGAGCAGCTCAACCAGCTCAGCCGGAGAATCTGCGCCCAGCGCCTGAGCCTGGAGGAGACGGAGGCGGCGCTGCGGGAGATCGTGGCCACGCCGCAATACAGCTTCGGCGTGCAGCTGCTGACCTACGCGCTGATCTCCTCCTCCTTTTCCCTGTTCTTCGGGGGCAGCTGGCTGGACGCGGCGGCCTCGGGGGTCATCGGCGTGGGGCTGAAATGCCTGGACCGGGTGATTCGGCGGACGGAGGCCAGCGCCTTTCTTTCGGCGCTGCTGTGCTCCTGTCTGGGAGGCCTGCTGGCGGGGCTGGCGGTGCATTTCCATCTGGGAGATAATGTGGACATGATCTCCATCGGCAACATCATGCTCCTGATCCCCGGCATCGCCCTGACCAACTCCCTGCGGGACATGTTCAGCGGAAACACCATCTCCGGGCTGATGCGGTTCATCGAGGCCATCCTGCTGGCGCTGACCATCGCCTTCGGCTTCGCGCTGGCGGCAAGCCTGTTATGAGGAGGAATCGAAATGGGCGACATGATTTTGCAGCTGGCGACGGCCTTCGTGGGGTCCCTGGGGTTCGCGCTGCTGTTCCATGTGAAAAGAGATCGGCTGCTGCTGGCCAGTCTGGGGGGGCTGCTGGCCTGGGGAGTCTACCTGCTGATGGGGCTGGTCACGGAGCAGGACGTAATCCGGTATTTTGTGGCCTCGGTGTGCCTGACGGTGTACGCGGAGACGCTGGCGCGGGCGGTGAAGTGTCCGGCCACGCTGTTTATCGTAACGGCCTCCATTCCCCTGATTCCCGGCGGGTCGCTGTACCGGACGATGCAGTATTTCATGCGCAGCGACCTGGAGGCCTTTTCCAGCCAGGCGCTGACCACGGTGCTGCTGGCGGTGGCCATCGCGGTGGGGATGCTGGTGCCGACGGCGATTTTCCAATTGGGGCGGCCCTTATTTGATTCCGCCGCCGCGCGGCGGCGCGCCCGTTAGTCTTCACCAGCGAACCGCCTGCCGGGGCGGCCCCCTTACCGGCCCGTTTGTCAGAAATTTTGACGTTTGCCGCAATAAAAGGAAATTTGACGTTTGCCGGCCAAAGGGCGGCAAAGAAAGGAACCTGCCTATGAAATGGCTTGCTCTCCATATCGACACCTCCCCCGCCGGGCTGGAGCCGGTGGAAACCGCCCTGAGCGCTCTGGGCATCGACGGTCTGGTCATTGAGGACGAGGCGGACTTCCGCCGCTTTCTGGAGCAGAACAGGCAGTATTGGGACTATGTGGACGAGGAACTGTCCCAATCCATGACCGGAAAGTGCCGGATCACCTTTTACGCAGAGGACAGCGAGGCCGGCTTCGGCCAGGTGGCCGCCGCCCGCATCGCTCTGGCGAAGCTGAAATCGGAGCACCCGGAATACGCCCCCCTGCTCATGACTGTGGACGGCGTGGAGGACGCGGACTGGGAGAACAGCTGGAAGGCCTTCTACAAGCCCATGGAGATCGGGGAGCGGCTGCTGGTCATCCCCGACTGGGAGGAGGCGGACCCCCATGGCCGGGTGGCCCTGCGGATGAATCCGGGGCTGACCTTCGGTACCGGCAGCCACGCCACCACCCGCCTGTGCCTGACGGCGCTGGAGAAAACCGTCCGGCCCGGCATGCGGATGCTGGATCTGGGGTGCGGCAGCGGGATATTGTCCATCGCCGGGCTGCTGCTGGGGGCGGAGAGCGCCTTTGCCTGCGACATCGACGAAAAGGCCGTGAATGTGGCCTTTGAAAACGCCGCCCTCAACGGCATCGGCCGGGAGCGGTACACCGTCCGGGCGGGAAACGTGCTGACCGATACGGGACTGCAAAAGGAAATGGGCGCCGGATACGATATCGTGGCGGCCAATATCGTTTCCGACGTCATCATCGCTCTGGCTCCTGCGGTGGGGCGGCTGCTGAAGGAGGAGGGGCGGTTCCTCGCCTCCGGGATCATTGACGAACGGGCGGAGGAGGTCCGCGGCGCTCTGGAGGCGGCGGGCTTTATCATAGAGGAAACCGGCTCCAGCGAGGGGTGGTACGGTTTCCTGTGCCGCCGGGAGAAGGAGGACGCGCATGTCGTATCGCCGTGATTTTACCATAGGGCTCCGGGAGACCCGGGATTTTTATCTCTCCCTGGCGCTGCGGCACTGGCGGAAGGGCATTGCCGGCTTCGGCCTGGTGGGCGCGCTGGCGGCGCTTCTGTATATGTCGGGGACGGCTCTGTCCCTGCCGCTGCAGGCGGCGGTGTGCGCCGGGGCGGCCCTGGTCACGGCGGCCCTGTCCCTGCTGGTCCTGACGGTTTCCACCCGGCAGCGGGTGAAAAGCCAGGTCCGCCGGTCCGGGCGGACGTCCTACGTCCAGGAGACGGAGATCAACGGCTTCGGCGTTCACGTCGCCGTGGGCAGGGACCGGGCCAAAATGGCGTTCAGCAGCCTGCTGCGGGTGCGGGAGACCCGGAAGGCTTTTTATCTGTTCCTGTCGGAGCAGCAGGCGTGGATTCTGCCCAAGAAGCAGATGGAGGACCCCCAGGCCGAGTCGGAGCAGCTGCGGACGCTTTTCCGCACCGTGATGGAGCGGAGGAAGCTCCAGCTGCGGGGCTGACCCTTTTCCGGAACGGTACGGATTTTGAAAAAGGACGGAGCAGCTTCACGGGAGAGGGATTACTCCGGGTTTTCATTGCGGAAGCAACATCTGAATCAGAGCAGCGGGGCGCAAAGCAAGTGTGCTTTGCGCCCCGCTGCTTTTCGGTATACCGGCTCCGGAAGCATCGGCTGTATATATGAAAACGTCGCCGTCCCTTTTTCAGGCTTCTGCAAATCTCAGCCTGCCGGCATATACCGGTCCAGATACTCGCAGACCTTTTCCATATACCGATCATACTGAGCGGTATCGTTTTGCAGTCCATGGCCCGAGTGCTCAAATACGATGTATTCATGGGGTACGCCGTGCTCCGTCAGCGCCGCGTCCAGCCGTGCGGACGCGCCGAATGCCTGCGCCCGGTCCCACGCTCCATAGGCGCAAACGGTGGGCACGGAGTTTTCATCGATCCACATGGCCGCGGAGATGTCCTTCACCTGCTCCAGATAAGCGCCGGTTGCCAGCATATCTGCCGTGATCTCCTTCCCGGCCATGACGCCGAACAGCTCCGCGATTCCGCTGTAATCCTCATTGGGATCGATGGGATTCGGATGATCGGGGTCGGCCCCCATGTTGATCCAGTCCTCCAGATAGAAACAGGAGGGGCCCACCGCGCCGAAAACCATTTTCACGGGAACGGGCGCCTCTCCGGCGTCCCGGTAGGCGTACAGCATGGCCAGCGTGTGGCCCGCCGAGCCGCCCGCCACCGCCATTTTGTCAATGCGGTACCCCAGCTTCTCCGCTTCGGCAATCACAAAGGGGATGCTGTCCCGGATTTCCACGGACTGGGTGTAGACATTGGCCTGGGGATTGGCCTCGCTGAAGAGGGTGTAATTGATGCCTGCCGCCACGTAGCCTCTGGCGCACAGCCATTGCAGCATTTCCGCGTCGCCGCTCTTGTCTCCGCCGGTAAAACCGCCCGGATGGAGATAGACCGCCAGGCCGTAGGCCTCCCTGGTACTGTCCGCAGGGACATAGAGGTCAAATTTGTTGGCCTCCCCCTCGCCACAGGCCAGGTCCGTGTAAACCGTTCCCACCGAGTCGTCCCAATGAACCGCATATTTCCCCCCAAGGGGATCCGCCGTCATCTTTACGACGGCGGATATGACAAACGCTGCAAGGAAAGCCCCCACATATATAAAGCCCCACATCACTCTGCCCTTTCTCTTTTTCACAGAAAATTCCCTCCAGACAGCGTGCCGCCCAGCAGCAGGTTCATCACAGCCCGCACCGCCAGGCGGCCCAGAACCGCGGCGATGAGGATAACCGCGATCAGAATCAGAATGCGCTTCTGCGTCAGCGTCATTTTTCCCGTCCTCCCTTGACAGAATGTTTTGTCTGTGTTTCGATATTACAAACGTAACAGCGAAACAAATGTAACAGAAAAAGTCATGTTTGTCAACAGGGGCAGGAAAAACGGAACAAAAGCTGAAAAGTGTTTCACCGCTGGGCAGCGGGAACCGCAACGCCTGTTTGATCTGGCATCTTACGGACGCGCTGGTGGCGCTGCCGGAGGAAAAGCCGGCAGTTCACGGGACATTCCGGCGCTTCGCCCGCACCCGGTCTCCGAAAAGAGTGGATTCCTGAACCGCAGGTTCAAGCGGCTTTTGGACTGCTCTTTTTCGTGTAAAAAGTAGCCGCGGGGTCCGGGACCGCACCGGTCCCGGACGGAAAGCGAAGAAAAATCTCTTCTTCAGTTACAATTCTATTACGATTGACAGGGACCCCTTGCATTATATACCGTCATCGGGTAAAATTGGCGTGAATAGAATAAACCGGCCTGAATAGAAAGAGACAGAGATATGAGAGGGCTGCCGCAACGCGATATGGACTGGCTGAGCCGGAAAGGACCACGAAAAATGAAAAGGAAACTATGCGCCCTGGCGCTGGGCTGTCTGCTGTGCCTGGGGCTGACGGTCACCGCACGGGGAGCGGTGGAGGAGGTCGCCAGCCTCCGGATCGACGAGGTAATCGCCTATGACCAGGAAAGCGGAATCTATACCGTAATGGAGAACGGCCGGTATGGCTTTATCCGTACCGACGGCACGCCGGTAACGGCTGTCGACTATGCCGCCGCAGGCTCCTTCAGCGGCGGGCGGGCCGCCGTGTCCCTGTCGGGCGAATGGAGCAGTCAGCAAACAAATCCGGTGTTCCAGGGCGGCCGCTTCGGCTATGTGGACGCCGGAGGACAGATGGTGGTCCCCATGCGCTACAGCCGCGCCTTCCCCTACGCCGAAGGCCGCGCCTTTGCCGTGGACGCTGCCAGCGGCAGACTGGTACTGCTGGATGAAATGGGGCAGGAGCTGGCGAACTTCCCGGAGGCGGAGGTGCCGGAGGGCGAAACGGTCCGGTTCAGCGAGGGTCTGGCGATCCTGCCTGTGCGCAGTGCGGAGGCGCAGGAGAGCGGAAGCGAAGAAGAAGCCGGGAATCCGGAGGAGGCCGCGCCGCCCGCGCCGGTCTATCTGGTGGTGGACACCACCGGACGCAGGGTCCGGACGCTGACGGACGCCTGTGTGGACTTCTCCGAAGGATACCGCAACGGCCGGGTGGCCGTGGCGGCAGGTGGCGAATGGGTGAGCGGGGGAGCGGGCTGCCGTTTCGTACCCGATGCCGGCGCCTGGGGCTACCGGGATGAAAAGGGCGAGCTGGTAATTGCCTGCCGCTATGAGTCGGCGGAGCCCTTTTCCGAGGGTCTGGCCGCCGTGAGCGAGCGGAATGAACGGGGCGAAGTCTCCTTCGGCTTCATCAACGCGCAGGGCGAGACGGTGGTCCCGGCCCTGTATGAGGAAGCCTCTCCCTGTCAGGAGGGACTGGCCGCCGTGCGGCAGAGCGGGAAGTGGGCCTATGTGGACCAGCTGGGCCGGATGGTGACCGGCTTCGTCTTTGACACGGCGGGCCCCTTCCGGGAGGGCGCAGCCCTGGCCCGTCAGGGCGACCGCCTGCGGGCCATCGACAGACAGGGTGGAACGCTGTTCACGGCGGAAGCCGCAGAGGGCGCGGCCTTCAGCGGCGGCATAACGGCGCTGCGGCGGGTGGACGGCCTGTGCGGCGTATATGACCGCGAGGGCGGCGAGCTGGTGCCCTTCGAGTACGAAGAGGCCTGCCACTGGGACGGATACCTGTGGCTGAAGCGGGGCGATATGTGGCGGGTCTACCGCACGGAGGACGTGATTGAGGCCCGGCTTGCCCTGCCGGACGGCGAGAGCGTGAGCGTGGGCGCGTTCGCGGACGTACCCGCCGGTTCGTGGTACGCTGCCGCGGTGACCTGGGCCACGGACCACGACGTCATTACGGGCACCGGCGGGGGACAGTTCTCCCCCGACCGGCAGTGTACCGTAGGGGAGGTTCTGACCTTCCTGTGGCGGGCGGTGGGCCGTCCGGAGCCCGCCGTGGAGAACCCCTTCCAGGATGTAACCCCGAATCACTACTACTATCAGGCGGCCCTGTGGGCCTGGGAACAGGGAATGGTGGAGGGGGACGTGTTCGGCGCGGCCCGGCTGTGCACCCGCAGTATGGCGGTGACCTGCCTGTGGAAGCTGGCCGGCAGTCCCGGAAGCGGCACGGTGTTCTTCTACGACATTCCCGCGGACGCGCCCTACGCGCAGGCGGTTTCCTGGGCGGTGCAGGAGGGCGTAACTGCCGGTAACGGCGGCGAGAGCTTTGCGCCCGATGAAATTTGCAGCCGGGGTCAGATCGTAACGTTCCTGCACCGGTACCTGACAAAAGGATAGCGCAACAGGAAAGTTCCGCCCTCTGCTCGTCGAGCAGAGGGCGGAACTGCTTCCAAAAAGGCTGCGCAGTCACCTTTTTGAGTCAGGTCAGCCGTTCAGCGAAGCTGAACGGCTGTGCCGGAGCCTCCGCACAAACAAATAGAACCTTGCAGTCCTCTGCAATTTGTGATACACTGATTGCCAAACCGCCCCTTAGACGACGGAACCGGCGAAACGAGGAACATACCATGAAACTGCTATTCAAACAGCGCTTTTTCTCCTGGTTCGACAGCTACGATATCTACGATGAAAACGGCAATACCATCTTCACCGTGGAGGGCAAGCTCAGCTGGGGGCACTGCCTGCACATTATGGACGCCCATGGCCGGCATATCGGCACGGTCCAGGAGCGCGTGCTGACTTTTCTGCCGCAGTTTGAGCTGACCGCCTACGGGGAATATCTGGGCTGTCTGAAGAAGGAATTCAGCTTCTTCACGCCCCGCTTCGTGTTTGATTGCAGCGACTGGGAGGTGGAGGGCAGCTGGACGGAGTGGGACTACTCCATCACCAGCCCCAGCCAGGGCCTGGTCGCCGCCATCGGCAAGGAGCTGTTCAACTGGACGGATACCTATGTCATCGACGTCCCCGACCCATCCAACGCGCTGTGCGCGCTGATGGCGGTCCTGGCCATCGACGCGGAGAAGTGCGGCAGAGACTGAGAACCCGTTTCGTATCTCCACGTACACGTTGGGATACGAAACTATAGGAGGAAATAAACGATGAAGATACCAGCTATTGAAACGAACCGTCTGTTCCTCCGGGGCTTCACCCCGGCGGACGCCCGCTTCGCCCTCGGCATCTGGAACGACCCGGAGATGGGGGAATATCTGATGGACGAGGCCATGGAGACGGTCAGCGACGAATACCTCCGGCAAATCGAGCAGCTGGGAGAGGACGAGGAGTGCTGCTACCTGATCGCCGAATCCAAGGAAACCGGGGAGCGCATCGGCACCTGCAGCTTCATCCCCGAGGAGGACGGCGCAGTATACGACATCGCCTACTGCGTCCACAAGAGCCTCTGGCGTCAGGGCTACGGCACGGAAATGGTGGACGGCATGATCAACCATGCCAGGAGCCAGGGCGCAAAAAAGGCCACCATCTTCATCTTCAGCGAGAACCCCGGTTCCAACGCCATAGCCAAAAAATTCGGCTTCCGCGTTGTGGAGACGAAGGTGAAGAAAAAGCGCGGCACCGACCGGGAGTTCCTGGAGTACAAGTACGAACTGGACCTGTAAACATTTTCGCCATACCCCGTTAGACGGGCCCCCCAGCACGGCGTGAGCCGTGCGGCCGAATTTAGACCACAAAAATTCTGCGCGGAACAGAGTTCCGCGCCTGCAGGCGCTGTATTTACACAAAGAACCTCAATAGGAGCAGTCGCCTGCCCCCACGGCCCGTAGGGCGTGCAAAAAGTTTTTCTTTTGGTTCTTTTCTTTGTTCACAAAGAAAAGAACGCCCCCGTAACTAAAACCGAAAGGAGCGTGACCGCCCATGGACCATCCGCTGGCGGACCGGATCCGGCCGCAGGGGCTGGACGAGGTGGTGGGGCAGAAGCATCTGCTGGGGCCCAACGCCCTGCTGCGCCGGTTCATTGAGAAGGGCACAGACGCCAACATGGTCTTTTACGGTCCCTCCGGGACCGGGAAGACCACCATTGCCAACATCATCGCCAAACGGACCCACCGCACGCTGTACAAGCTCAACGCCACCACCGCTTCCCTTCAGGATGTGAAAGGCATCATCGGAGACGTGGGGACGCTGTTGGCGCCGGGCGGCGTGCTGCTGTATCTGGACGAGATCCAGTACTTCAACAAAAAGCAGCAGCAGTCCCTGCTGGAATTTATGGAGAACGGATCCATCACCCTGATCGCCTCCACCACGGAGAATCCCTACTTCTACGTTTACGCCGCCCTGCTCAGCCGGAGCACGGTGTTTGAATTCAAGCCCGTCACCGCATCCGACGTGCGCCCCGCCGTGGACCGGGCCCTGGCGCTGGTCAGGGCGGAAAGTCCACTGCCTCTCGACTGGGAGGAGGGGGTGCCGGACTATATCGCCCACGCCTGCGGCGGGGATGTGCGTAAGGCCATGAACGCGGTGGAGCTGCTCTATGAGGCGGCCCCGGCGGAGGACGGGAAGCTGGTCCTGACCATTGCGGACGCGGAGCAGGTGAGCCAGCGCAGCGCCATGCGCTACGACCGGGGCGGGGACGCCATGTACGACCTGGCCTCGGCTCTCATGAAATCTCTCCGGGGCAGCGACCCGGATGCGGCGCTGCACTATCTGGCCCGTTTTCTGGAGGCGGGGGACCTCATTACCCCCTGCCGGCGGCTGCTGTGCTCCGCCAGTGAGGACGTTGGTATGGCCTATCCCCAGGCCATTGCCATCGTCAAGGCCTGCGTGGACACGGCCATGCAGCTGGGGCTGCCCGAGGCCCAGCTGCCTTTGGGGCAGGCGGCGGTCCTGCTGGCCACCGCGCCCAAGTCCAACTCCGTCATCAGCGCTGTGGGCGCGGCCTGGAGCGACGTAAAAAAGGGACGGACCGGGTCCGTCCCCAGGGAGCTGCAAAATGTCCACGCCGACACCACCGGTCAGGAGCGGGAGCAGGGCTACCTCTACCCCCATGACTTCCCCGGCCACTGGGTAAAACAGCAGTACCTGCCCGACGAGCTGGCGGGCGCAGTTTACTATCAGTACGGGGATAACAAAACCGAGCAGGCAGCCCGGGCCTACTGGGAGAAACGCAAGGGCCCTCCGGACGGATCCGGTTAATATTTCCAGCCATCGATCGTCCCGTCGGTAATAAAATAGCGCATTTTTCCCGGCGTGCCGGCGCTTCCCAGATTCTGGATGATCTGAAGCTTGATCTTCCTGGTGTCGGGCCGGATGGATTTTATGTATACGGACACCGCGTCGCCGGGCAGAACGTCCCCCTTCCAGTCCGCCAGTCCCGACAGATTGGGCGTCAGCTCCACGAAAATGCCGTACTCTCTGACGCCCCGCACAATGCCGGGGACCGCGTCGCCGGGGGCGAAGTCCGCCGCGTTTTCCAGCCAGGTGCCCAGCAGCTCCTTATGCGTCAGGTAAAACCGGCAGGCAGCGGCGTCCACACCGGTCACGGCAACCAGAATATCCTGCTCCACCTGGAAGCGGTCCGCGGCGTGAGCGGCACGGGAAACCGCCATATTCTCCAGCGGAATCAGCGAGGTGACCCCGCAGCCCAGATCCACGAATGCCCCGAAGCTCTCCAGGTGGGTCACCCGCGCCGGAAGCACACAGCCGGGCCCGGCGTGCTCCAGCAGCCAGGCAATGGCCTGCTCCTGGGCCGCCCGGCGGGAGAGAGTGACGCGGGGCTTTCCGCCGCCGTCGGTCTCCAGGCCGGTAACGGTAAAGCAGACCGGCTTCCCCACCCGGGAGAGAACCGCGATGTCCCGCTCCGCGCCGCTGATGGCGGGATGGATGGCGTCGGCGCGGGGGATGATTCCCTCATAGCCGCCGAAGCGGACCGTCAGGTCCCGCCGGGCATCGCACCGGACGGCCAGGCCCTCCAGCACCGTCTGTTCCTCCATGGCCTGGCGGAGGACGCCGGCCGGCTGCCCCTCCGGGAACCGGGGGCCCGCGCCCTCCGGCAGGTATTCGTTTCTGCGCATGTCATACACCGTCCTTGCTTTTCTGATAAGACAGTGTATGCAGCGCGGTGCTTGACCGTTGAGAAGAAGAGGTGATTTCTTGCTGAACCTGAAGCTGAACGACCACGTGGAGCTGAAAAAATCTCACCCCTGCGGCGGGAAGGTCTGGACCGTCCTGCGTCTGGGGATGGATATCAGGCTGCGCTGCGAGACCTGCGGCCACGAACTGATGCTGCCCAGGAGCAAAGCCGAAAAGGCGATTAAAAAAATACTGTAAGGCTTTGGTTGCCTCTTTTTCCCGAAAGAAAAAGAGGCAGCCATCAAACCGGCAAAGGAGGAAGCGACGTGAATCAGAAATGGGTCAAAATCATTTCCAGAGCGGTCATCATCGTACTGGTGCTGGTCATGCTGGCAGGTCTGGTCCTGCCGATGCTGGAATGATACACAGGGAAGTCCCCCGGAGCCGTCTGGTTCCGGGGGACTTTTCACATACGTTTCTTAACCCTGCAGGAAGCTCTTACAAGGCAATGAATGATAATTCCTGAAAGTTCTTTTTGATTCTTCTTCTTTCAGGAAAAAGAATGCATGCCTTATCGCCCAACCACCACAGGCAGTACAATGCGGCTCTGCCTGCGGCCGCCGTGGTAGACTGTCTGGCGGGCGGTCCGGACGGAGGTATCGTCCGCTGCCGGCAGGCCGGTGTTGCTGTTGGGGAAGACAGAGTTGTCCGCGCCGGAGGTGACTTCCACGCGAATCCTGTGTCCGGCGGCGAAGCGGTTGGAAATCCATGTCATGGGAATCTCATAGCGCACGATCTCCCCCGGAAGCAGCAGCGACGGCTCAATGAACGACCTGCGGAACCGGGCCCGCAGGATGCCGTCGCACATGCGGACGGCGTTCCCCTCCCCGTCCACGTCGGTGATCCGGACCACCCAGTCCGTATCCCGCGCGTCGGACGCCGCGTAGAGAATCGCCACCGGCTCCCCTGCGATGGTCACCGCCCGCTCCAGAGGCTCCGTGGTGTAGACCAGCACGTCCTCCCGGCGCTCCACCTCCCGGTAGTTTTCCGGCACGAGGCACTCGTTTTCGCTGATGTCAATGAGGAACGGGGCGGGGTCCAGGGGATCGTAAACGTAGCGGTCCTCTCCCGCCTTCTCCGGCGGCACAGGCAGCAGCCGTCCGTCCCCCCCGCTGGTGTTGGCGCGGCCCGCGGAGGCGAGATACAGCTCCCGCTCCTCCACTTCCGCCGGGGGCCACGCGGAGGAGGTGTGCCACCGGTTCTCACCAATAGTGAAATACTCCACGGCCGGCTCCCGGTCCACGCCGTTGTCCACTCCCTTCAGATAGTGGTCATACCAGCGCAGGTACCGGAGAAACATATCGTACCGGACGGCCTCCGGGCCGTACTCGTTGCCGTGGATGTCACGGGAGACGTTCATCTTGTGCTGCCACGCGCCGCAGATCAGCTTCTGCCCGGCTCTGCCGTTGCGCCGGTTCATGTCCCAGACCTGCATGCTGCCCGGCCCCACGTCGTCGTACCAGCCGCTGATATACATGGCAGGCACGTCGATGCGGTGCTGATGAGCCAGGAAATTTGCTTTGTGCCAGTACCCGTCGTAGTATTCGTGATCCATCCACTCGTTCCAGAAGGGGATCTCCTCTCCGATTCCCCGGAAGGGAATCTCCCGGATGGGGCGGGTTTTCAGTATCCGGTCCCAGTCCGTCCGCTCCATGTCGTCCGGCGCGAAGCTGCGTTTGCGCATGGAGACGATCCAGGCGATGGTCCCCGGCGAGAGCACGCCGCTGCGGTGGGGGAAGTCGAAAAGGGGCACGCCGCCGGTTACCATGCTGATGATGGCCTTCAGATGGGGATTCCCGCTGGCGGCGGCCTGCCACTGGACGATGGCCAGGTAGGACGCACCGATCATCCCTACGCTTCCGTCGCTCCAGGGCTGGTCCGCAATCCAGTTGAGGGTGTCGTCGCCGTCCTCCCGCTCGTTGATAATGGGCTGCCACACCCCCTCCGAGAGCTCCCGGCCTCTGGTGTCCTGGGCGACGACAGCATAGCCGTAATGAACAAAGGCAAAAAACTGCCCGGTGGCAAGCCTGTTATAGCAGGTGCGGATCAGCACCGTGGGGAACCGCTGGCCGGGCTTCCGTCCGGCGGGCAGGTACACGTCCGTCGCCAGACGCACGCCGTCCCGCATGGGGACCATCTCCGTCCCGGTAAAATCGATGCCCCACTCCGGCCGGGAGAGGCCCGGGCCGGCCATATCCCCCTGAGGTGTAAGGCCTTCCCACCCTTCCTCCACCAGCAGCCCCAGGTAATTTCTCTCATTGTCGATACAGGCCACGATTCTCTCGCCGCTGCACAGGAAGTCCAGAGGATTTTTCCCCCGCAGCATGGCGAAAAGCCCCGCGGTAACCTCGCGCCCGGCCGCCATGCCCGAAATATCGCGGACATATACCGCCTCACGGGGGACCATCCCCTGCCGCACGCAGCGGACCGCCTCCGGCAGCCGCCGGTCCAGCTCCGGGTCCAGGGGCGGCATTGGCCAGGCGAACTCCCGCTCCCTTCCCCAGGCCATGGTGGTCAGATCACGGGGCGCGCAACGGACGCTCTCCCCGGAAAACCGGAACCGGGCAATGGGGACCCCCGCCCGGTAGTAAAGGAATATGCGATCGCTCACAGGCTTCCCTCCTCTGCCCGGATACAGGCGACAAAGTGGCCGGGCCGGACCTCCCGCAGCGGGGGGACTCCCTTCCGGCATGCCTCGGTGGCATAGCGGCACCGCCCGGCAAAGCGGCACTCCTCCGGCGGCTCGATGGGAGATTTGATCTCCCCCTGCAAAATCTCCCGCTGCCGGTTCCGGCTACTGAGCTTGGGGATGGGTATCGCCTCCAGCAGCGCCCGGGTATAGGGGTGCAGCGGCTCCCGGAAGAGGTCCGCCTTGGGCGCTTTTTCCACCACCTGCCCCAGATACATGACCATGATATCGTCGGAAATGTGCTTGACCACGCTGAGGTTGTGGGAGATGAAAAGATAGGTAAAGCCCGCCTCCTCCTGCAGGTCCTGCATGAGGTTGAGAATCTGGGCCTGGATGGACACGTCCAGAGCGGAGACCGGCTCGTCGCAGACGATGAACTTCGGCGACACGGCCAGAGCTCTGGCAATGCCGATCCGCTGCCGCCGCCCGCCGTCCAGCTCATGGGGATAGGCGTTGATGAGCCGGGAGGCCAGCCCCACCGTGTCCATCAGCTCCAGAATCTTCCGGTCCATCTCCGCTCCCTTGCAGATCCGGTTGACGATCAGCGGCTCGGCAATCAGCTCGCCCACGCTCATGCGGGGATTGATGGACTCGTAGGGGTCCTGAAAGATCATCTGCATCTGACGGCGCAGAGCGCGCATTTCCCGACCGGAGCAGCGGAGAATATCCGTCCCGTCAAAGACAATGGAGCCCTCCGTAGCCTCCAGCAAACGCAGGACGACCCGGCCCAGCGTGGATTTTCCGCAGCCGGACTCGCCCACCACGCCCAGCGTCCTGCCGGCCTCCAGGGTGAAGGACACGCCGTCCACGGCGTGCAGCGCGCCGTGTGGCGTTTTGAAATATTTTTTCAGATTTCTGACTTCCAGTATGGTTTCCGCCATGGGTTATTCCTCCTTCCCGCGTTCCGCCGCCAGGTGGCACTGTACCAGATGACCGGGGGAAACCTCCACATTGGGCGGCTGCTCGCTCCGGCAGCGTTCGGCGGCGCAGGGGCACCGGGGGTGGAATTTGCACCCCGGCGGCAGGTCCGCGGGGTCCGGCATCAGTCCGTTGACGGGAGTCAGCCGGGCCTGCTCATCCTCCAGATTCGGCACGGAATTGAACAGTCCCACGGTATACGGATGCCGGCGGTCCCCGTAGATGTCCTCCACGGAACCCGATTCCACGATTTCCCCCGCGTACATGATGGCTACCTTGCTGCACATTTCCACCACGATTCCCAGATCGTGGGTGATGAGGATCATGGAGGTGTCCCGTTCCCGCTTCAGCTCCTCGATCATATGCAGAATCTGGGCCTGAATGGTCACATCCAGCGCCGTGGTGGGCTCGTCCGCAATCAGCAGCTCCGGGTTGCAGGCCAGCGCGATGGCAATGACGATCCGCTGCTTCATGCCGCCGGAAAACTGGTGGGGGTACTCCTCCTTCCGCTCCGCCGGCAGCCCTACGCTCTCCATGATCTCGTCCACCTTCGCCGCCGTTTCCTGCCTGCTCATGTTCCAGTGGAGCTCGATCACCTCGGCGATCTGGTCCCCCACCCGCTGAAGAGGGTTCAGCGCGGTCATGGGGTCCTGAAAGATCATGGCCACCCTGCTGCCGCGGATGGCGCACATTTCCTTTTCCGGCAGCTCCAGCAGGTTCACGCCGTCAAGGAAGATTCCCTCGCTTTGAACCTCGCTGGTCCGTCTGGGCAGGAGCCGGAGCAGGCTGAGGGCCGTGGTCGTCTTTCCCGCTCCCGTCTCGCCCACCAGCCCCAGGGTCTCCCCCTTCTCCAGGGTCAGACTGACGTTGTTCACCGCCCGGACCAGCCCGTCGGCGGCGTGATAGCGAACGCTCAGATTCCGGATCTCCAGAAGTTTTTTCCTCTCGTCCATGCTCCTCCCCCTATTTCAGCCGCGGGTCCAGCGCGTCCCGCAGCCCGTCGCCCAGCAAATTCAGCGAAAGAACCGTTATCATGATGCACAGTCCTGGATAGACCACCTGAGACGGCATGGTGCGGATGACCTCTTCGCCCTCGGAGAGCATCTTGCCCCACTCCGGCAGAGGCGGCTCAATCCCCAGCCCCAGAAAACTGAGGCCCGCCGCCGAGATGATAATCTCGCCCACGCCCAGCGTGGCCTGCACGATGACCGGGCCGATGGCGTTGGGGATGATGTGCTTGCAGATAATCCGCAGATCCCCGGTCCCGATGGCCCGGGCCGATTCGATATACTCCCTGCTGCGGATGGACAGCACGGAGGAACGGATCACTCTGGCGTAGATGGGGATATAGGAGATGGCCACGGATATCATGATGTTGACGATGCCGGAGCCCAGAGCCGCAATCACGGCGATGGCCAGCAATATCGAGGGCATACTGAGGAAAATGTCCATGATCCGCATAATGATGTTATCCAGCCGGCCCCCATAGAAACCCGCCACCGCCCCGATCAGCCCGCCGATGGTCAGCGCGGAAATGGCCGTGACCAGGCCGATCGTGATGGAGATCCTCGCGCCATAGATCAGCCGCGCCAGCATGTCCCGGCCCAGGCTGTCCGTTCCCAGCGGGTGCTCCCCGCTGGGGGGCAGCAGCCGGGAGGAGATGTCCTGCCGGACCACCTGCTCCTCGTAATTGATATACAGCGGAGCGGTGAGGGCCGCCGCGGCGATTACCAGAAACACCGCCAGTCCCAACATGGCCTGCCGGTTCTTTCTCAGGCGCATCCAGACTTCCTGCGCCTGACTGCGCTTTTTGACGCCGTCTTGATTTTTTCTTCCCATGCGCTTTCCTCCCTTATGTGCGGATCCGCGGGTCAACGTAGGTGTACAGGATATCCACCGCCAGATTGACCAGACTGAAGGCCACCGCGATGACGATCACCGAGGCCAGCACCACCGGATTGTCCTTCTGCCGGATGGAGGTGACAATCTGAGTCCCCATGCCGGGCAGGCCGAACACCGTCTCCGTCACCACCGCGCCCCCCAGACTGGAGCCGAAGGCGTTGCCCACCACCGTGATGACCGGAATGATGGCGTTTTTCAGCGCGTGGCGGAAAATAACCCGCTTCTCCGCCGCGCCCTTGGCCCTGGCCGTGCGGATGAAGTCCTGCCGGATCACCTCCAGCATGCTCGAGCGGGTCATCCGCATGATAGTGGCGCAGTTGATGCACCCCAGCGTAATGGCCGGCAGAATCAGCCACCGTATTCCCTCGTAGCCGCTGGAGGGGAACCACCCCAGCTGCAGGGAGAACAGCAGCATCAGCAGCATCCCCAGCCAGAAGGCCGGGATGGACGCCATGAGCAGGGCGAACACCACCGAGCAGGCGTCCAGCGCGGAATACTGCTTCACGGCGGACAGGATGCCCACCGGCATGCCGATGGCGACGGCGAACAGCATCGTCAGCGTCGTCAGCTTCAGCGTCAGCGGAAAGCACCGCCTGATAATGTCGAACACCGGCATCCGCAGCTGATAGGAGGTGCCGAAGTCGCCGTGGAGCAGGCCCTTCAGGTAGTTCCAGAACTGCTGGATATAGGGCAGGTCCAGCCCCAGCTCATGCTCCAGCTGCTCCACCTGCTCCAGGGGCGCCCGCTCGCCCAGGATCATCTTGGCCGGATTGCCGGGGGACAGGTACATGATGGTGAACACGATCAGCACGATGCCCACCAGAACCGGGATCATGTACAGCAGCCGCTTTGAGATATATTTAAGCAAAAATGTTCTCCCCTTTCTCGGCTGAGCTGTCCCGCAGCTCAGCCTTCCGCCGAAACAGGGACAGGGAGGGGGATCTTCTCCGGCGCCCCTCCCTGTTGTCCCTGCCTTACTGGTTCAGTGTCCACTTCCACACCGGGAAGTAGCAGTTGTCCACAATTTCAATGCCGCTGATATTCTTGTTGGCCCCCACGATCTCATTGGGGAACAGCAGGCAGATGATGGGAAGCTCCTCATGGCCCAGGGCCACGATGTTCTGATACAGCTCCGTCCGCTCTTCGGCGTCCAGAATGCGGCTGGCCTCCTCGATCATGGAGTCCATCTCCGGATTGCTGTAGACGTGGTCCCAGTTGAAGGTGCCCTGGGAGTGGTAGAGGTAGGTGACCATATTGTTGGTGTCCGCCCAGTTCAGCGTTCCCAGCGCCATCTCAAAGTTGACGTTGTCCAGGTTGTCGCTCCAGGTGGCCTTTTCCAGCTGCTCCACCTCCACATTGACGTTGATCTGCGCCAGTTCGTTTTGCATGATCTGGGCAATCTTCATGGAGACCGCGTTGTTGCTGTTCACCATCAGCCGGCAGGAAAACCCGTCGGGATAGCCGGCCTCCGCCAGCTTTGCCTTTGCCTTCTCCAGGTCGTACTCGTTGAAGGGAATCTCCTCGTTGTACCCCATCTGAAGACTGTTCAGCGGCGCATTGGCAATCGCGCCGACGCCGTTGAGCGCGCCGTCGAGCAGGTCCTGCTTGTTGATGGCGTAGTTGACGGCCTCCCGGACCGCCTGAATGGAGAAGGGCTCGCCGGTTTTATTGAAGCAGACGTAGTGGATGGTGTAGCTGGGGGCCTGATAGAGGGCCAGATTGCCGTCGCCCTCCACGGTGGAAATATCGTTGACCGTCAGGGCGGGGACAAAATCCACCTCGCCGTTCTGGAGAGAGATGACCGCCGTGTTGGTGTTGGGCTGAATCCGGAAGTCGATCTGCCGGATATCCGGCGCCTCGCCGTAGTAATCCTCGTTGTATACGAACCGGAAGCTCTGGCCGGGAACATAATCGCCGTCCAGCTTGTAGGGGCCGGTTCCCACGGGGTGATACATGAAGTCGTCGCCGGAGGTGATGGCCTCCTCACAGCAGATGCCGAAATAGATGCCGCCGATCATCGTAAGGAAATCGGCGAAGGGATAGGAGAGGTGGGCCACAAAGGTAGTGTCGTCCGGGGCCTCCACGGAGTCGATCATCACGGCGAGGTAGGAGGTATAGGGCTCCACCATCACCCGCTCAAAGGTGTAGACCACATCTCCGGCTGTCAGGAGCTTCCCGTTGTGAAAGTAAACGTCGTCCCGCAGCTGGAAGGTATAGGTCAGGCCGTCGTCGCTGACGGTCCAGTCGGTGGCAATGTCCGGCCTGATTTCGGCAGAGTTGCCGCCGTCGCTGTCCACCAGCATGTTGAAAAGCTGGGTCTCCACCATCAGGGAGTGCCCGTCCACGGTGGTGGCAGGGTCCAGGCTGGCGGGAGCGGACAGCAGGGAAAAGGTCACCGCCTTCGCGTCTCCGTCGCCGGAGGTCTTTCCTCCGCCTCCGCAGCCCGCAAGCGTGACCAGCGCAAGCGCCAGGGCAAGTGCAACGATTTTTTTCATGTGTCTGTGCTCCTTTTTCAAAATTTTGTTGCTTCGCTTTTTCACCAATCCATCAAAATGTATGATTATTACTTTGACAATTTAAATGGTTGTCAGAGTAATAACATCCAGCAGTAATCGCCCCGGCCGGGGCGGGGGTCAAAGCACCTCCCGGAATACCCGCAGGAAATTTCCGGAATAGATTTTGGCGAGCCCCTCTTCAGTATACCCTCTTCGCCGCAGGGTATCCGTCAGCATGGGCAGCCCGGCATAGCCCGGAACGAGGTCCCGGATCCTCTGCCGGTATCCGTTTACCTCAATATAGCTGTCCGGCAGGATCATCTCCGCAATATCGAACCCCAGCCCCACATGGTCGATGCCGCCCACCTGCACCAGATGATCCACATGGTTTGCCAGCATCTCCAGGCTGACGCCCTCCGGCCGGTCGCTGACAATGGCGCTGCATCCGTTCACGCCGATAACGCCGCCCCGGTCCGCAATCGCCCGAATCTGCCCGTCCGTCAGGTTCCGCCGGGTGGGATTCAGCGCCCGGCAGTTGGAATGGCTGGCGATCACCGGCCCGCCGGCAAGGGAGAGAACATCCTCCGCCCCCGGGTCATTCAGGTGGGAGACGTCGAGCAGCATCCCCAGCTCCTCTCCCCGGCGCACCAGCTCCACGCCGAAATCGGTCAGTCCACAGCCCCCGTTGTAGGGGCTGTCGGAGTACATGGCCCCGTCGCAGGCCTGATTCCTGCGGGCGTGGGCCAGTCCCAGCCCCCGGACTCCGGCGTCGTAGAAAAAGTTCAGCAGCTCCGGGTTGGTGCCCAGGGGCTCCGCCCCCTCAAAGGAGAGGAGGACGGCCACCAGGCCCTCGTCTATCGCCTCCCGCAGCATCTGATAATCCGTACAGATCCGGAACAGCCCCGGCGACTCCCTCTCCTCCGCCCGCAGCGCGGCGATCTGCTCGCAGGCCTGTTCCAGAGCGGTGCCGTTTATGGAAACCTCGTCCACAAAGATTGCGGCGATCACACCCACGACGCCGTTTTCCTTCATATCGCGGATGAAATCAGCGGCGATCACTTCCCGCCTGCCTTTCTGCCGCTCCTGCCGCAGGTACATACCGAGATCCAGGTGCGCGTCGAAGACAGGCGGACACATCGCCGGGTGTCCGCTCTTTTCACACTCCATCTCTTTTCCCCCCTCCTTCCGGGTCAAACGATTGCCGTCCCCGGATTTTAACTCAAAGCCAATTAACTATAAGTTAAAATCATTGTAGCACAAATTTGGCGGATGTCAAGACAATTAATAAATATACCTCGAAAATCCATATTTTTACTGTGTGGGACCTGAGACCGGAAGCCCGCGGAAAGAAACGGCCTTCTCTGCCGCCGAAGGCGGGGGAACCCCTCATCTCCCCCGAAAATGTACAAAAAACAAGATTCTACTTGCGAAATAAAGCCGCGTATTGTATGATAGAGATATGAAAAAAGCTGCTCTCCGCAGCAATACGGAAAGTAAGGTTGTAACACACATGTTTAATGGCGCCTATCTCAAGCAGCTCCGTAAAAGCGGCAGCTATACTCTGGCCCGGCTCAGCGAGGAAACGGGCTATACCGCCAGTTTCCTGTCCCAGATCGAACGGGGATTGAAGGAACCCTCCCTGACGACGCTCCGGAAACTCTCGGAGACGCTGGAGGTGCCTATCGCTTCTTTTTTTTCTGCGGAGGACTCCGATGCCCCTCAGCTCTCCCGGCAAACCGGGGGCTGCTCCATTGTCCGGAAAAACGCCCGCCCCGAGGTGGTCATACCGGGACTCTCCACCAAATGCGAGTTTGTGACGGAGCCCGCCTCCGGCGACGCCGGACATCTGCTGCGCGGAATCATCTATACGCTTTTTCCGGGGTGCGACGTCTCCGAGGGACTGGTAAGCCACACTTATGACGAGTGCATCTACGTGCTCAGCGGCGAGGCCACGGTCCTGCTGGCCAACCAGTCGATCCTTCTCCGGGAGGGGGACTGCATCTATATCAACGCCTCCACCCGGCACAATTTCCGGAACTGCGGCCCGGACGGCAGCGTCCTGCTTTCGTTCAGCAACTGATTTTTTCCTGTAAAAGGAAACAGAAAGAACTTTAAAATTGTACATGATTCCCCGCAGGAGCGTTCCGGAGGCTCAGGGCATCGGGATTGCGCGCTTAACCGGGAGAGAGAACAGGCCGTGGGGACACATGGAAATCCATGTGTCCCCACGGCCCTCAGCCTGTCGAAAAAGTCTGCCAACTGGTAGACTTTTTCATGTAAAGATGA
>CAJULD010000019.1 GCA_910587505.1 uncultured Oscillospiraceae bacterium
TTCTTCTATTTTCAGATACGGATGAAAGTTCTTCTCTGCGGCGTAGAGAAAAAGATTTTCGACGATGGGTATCATGGGGGTCACTCCTTAATTTTGCTGTTGCGGTCCAATCGGGCCGATTATAGTATAACCGGTCCGAATGGGCTGTAAACCCTTTTGGAGAAATATTATGTCAAGTTTTGCAGAAAGACTGCTCTTACTGAGAAAAGAAAAAAATTTGAACCAGGAAGATGTGCTGGAACCATTCAACCTCTCTGTTCGCACGTATCGCCGCTATGAAACAGGGGAACGTGAAGCAACAATATCTACCCTTTGGAAAATTGCGGACTTTTACGGCGTTACGCTTGACTATCTGGTTGGCCGGTCGGATGAAAGAGGAAAAAGATGAACGTAACAGTAATCGGTGCGGGGCTGGCGGGCAGCGAGGCCGCGTGGCAGCTGGCCCGGCGGGGCGTGCAGGTCACGCTCTGCGAGATGAAGCCGGAAAAAATGTCCCCCGCCCACCATACCCCCGATTTTGCGGAGCTGGTCTGCTCCAACTCCCTGCGGGGCGCGGGGCTGGAGAACGCCGTGGGTCTGCTGAAGGAGGAGCTGCGGCGGCTGGGCAGCCTCATCATGGAGGCGGCGGACAGGACGCGGGTGGAGGCCGGCGGCGCGCTGGCGGTGGACCGGCACGCTTTTTCCGCCTGTGTCACCCAGGCGGTCCGCAGCCACCCCGGCATTACCGTGGCGGAGGGAGAAATCTCCCGGCTGCCGGAGGGAGAGGTGCTGGTGGCCACCGGGCCACTGACCGGCGACGCGCTGGCGGCCCACCTGCTGGCGCGGACCGGCGGGGAAGGGGCGGCGCTGCACTTCTTCGACGCCGCCGCGCCGCTGGTGACCTTTGAGAGCCTGGATCTGTCCCGCGCCTGGTTCGCCAGCCGGTACGACAAGGGCACGGCGGATTATGTCAACTGCGCCCTGGAGAAGGAGGAGTACCAGGCCTTCTGGCGGGAGCTGTGCGCGGCGGAGGAGGCGGAGGTCCACGGGTTTGAGGATAAGAACGTCTTCGAGGGCTGTATGCCCGTGGAGGTCATGGCCCGGCGGGGGGAGGATACCCTCCGGTACGGGCCGCTGAAGCCCCGCGGGCTGAAGGACCCGTCTACCGGCCGGGAGCCCTGGGCGGTGGTGCAGCTGCGAAAGGACAATGCGGAGGGGTCTATCTACAACCTGGTGGGCTTCCAGACCCATTTGAAGTTCGGGGAGCAGAAGCGGGTGTTCTCCATGATCCCGGCGCTGCGAAACGCGGAGTATGTGCGCTATGGCGTGATGCACCGCAACACCTATCTGGACTCGCCGAGGCTGCTGGACCGGTATTACCGGCTCAGGAGCGAGCCGCGGATCACCTTTGCCGGGCAGATGACCGGCGTGGAGGGCTATGTGGAGTCCGCGGGGTCGGGGTTTCTGGCGGCGGTGGAGCTGGCGCGGCGGCTGGCGGGAAAGGAGCCCATTAACTTCCCCAGGGAGACGGCGCTGGGGGCCCTGAGCCTGTACATTTCGGACGGGACGGTCAAAGAGTTCCAGCCCATGAACATCAATTTCGGGATTATCGCCCCCCTGAACCATAAGGTCCGGGGGAAGCGGAATAAGAATCTGGAAATTTCCCGGCGGTCCCTGGAGATTATCGAGAGGCTGAAGCCGGAGGTTTGTCTTCCCTCAAATTGAGTGGGGAAAGAGAAAAGGTTGCTGGAAAGGCGGCAACCCTTGAAGGAACTTTTCGCACGTGTTGTGTGAAGCGCTCTGGCGCGAACGTTATGTGCATATTATATATGCACATAACGTTCAAGTCAAGAGGGAGGAGAAAATTTTTGATTATTTTATCGGGGCGGTTGAAGCAATTAAGAAAGGAACACCATTTGACACAGCAGAACGTGGCGGACCGGCTGGGGGTCAAAATGCGGACATACCAGTATTATGAGAGCGATACCGACACCGCCCACCGCCCGGATCTGGAAGCGCTGGTCGTTCTGGCGGACCTGTACGGGGTTTCGGTGGATTATTTGATCAGCGGGACGGATATATCTCAAGCTGCGGCCTCTGATGACCGGTCGCGACGAAACAGGTCATTGGAGGCCGGTCAAGACCTTTCTGGGGAAAAAATATCAAAATTTTCAGAGAGACTGCTTTTGTTGAGAAAAGAGAAAAATTTGAGGCAGGAGGACGTTTTGGAGGAATTTGGCCTCTCCATCCGAACCTACCGCCGCTATGAGACGGGAGTAAGTGAAGAAGTGGGCTTGCCGGCCTTGTGGAGGATCGCGGATTTTTACGGGGTTTCCATCGACTACCTGGTGGGCAGGACCGATACGCGGTAAAAAACCGCCGTCGCACCCCGGGAGGACCCGAAGCGAGACGGTAGGGACCGCCGACAGCATCCTGAAACAGACGCTTCGCCCGATACACGGCGAGAAGCCCGGTTCAGGCCGGAGGGACCGCAGGACACGCGCAAAACAAAATAACCCCCGCGATCAATGAGGGGGTCCAGCCCCTGGGGGCTGGTGTGCTTTTGCTTCTTTTCGCACAAGCGAAAAGAAGGCCCCCGTGAAGCGCTGCGCACGGCGCTTTTACCGCCAGGCCCGCCGCAGGCGGGCCCGAGGGCAAGGAAAAAGGTAAGAAAACAACCACCCGCCGCCACGCGGCGGCGGCAGAGCAGAAGGGAGCTTCCATTGAAGATCATCGTAGACGCCATGGGCGGCGACAACGCCCCGGGAGAGATCGTAAAAGGCGCGGTGCAGGCCGCCAGGGCCCGCCCGGGCCTGGAGATCGTGCTGGTGGGCAGGGAGGCGGAGGTCCGCTCCGCCGCCGGGGCCTGCGGCGGCCTGCCGGAGACGGTACATGTTGTCAACGCCGAAGAGGTTATCGACATGCACGACGACCCGGCCACCGCCTTCAAGACAAAAAAGGATTCCTCCGTGACGGTGGGACTGACCATGCTGAAAGACGGGGAAGGGGACGCCTTCGTCTCCGCCGGCAGCACCGGGGCGCTGCTCAGCGCCGGGACGCTGATCGTCAAGCGGGTCAAGGGCATCCGGCGGGCCGCCATGGCCCCCCTGCTGCCCACGGCGGGGAAAGGGCTGGTGCTGGTGGACTGCGGGGCCAACGCGGAGTGCACCGTGGAATACCTGGTCCAGTTCGCCTATCTGGGCAGCTTTTACGCCGCCAAAGCCCTGGGGATCGAAAAGCCCCGTGTGGGCCTGCTGAACATCGGGACGGAGGACAGCAAGGGCGACGCCCTGCGGCAGGAGACCTGCCGGGCGCTGAAGGAGGCCGGGGCGGCGGGACACCTGAACTTTATTGGCAACATCGAGGCCAGGGAGGCCATCAGGGGCGGCTGCGACGTGGTGGTGGCCGACGGGTTCTCCGGCAATGTGATGCTGAAAACCATCGAGGGCGTGGGCTCCTTTATGGGCAGGGAGCTGAAAACCATGTTCCTGCGGAGCCTGACGACCAAAATCGCCGCCCTGCTGGTGAAAAAGGGACTGAGAGACTTCAAAAAGCGTCTGGACCCGGACACCATCGGCGGCACGCCCTTCCTGGGCCTGAGAAAGCCGGTCATCAAGGCCCACGGGTCCAGCGGGGCCCTGGCCATCGAGAACGCCGTCTATCAGGCCGCGGCCGCCGCAGAGGCGGATCTGGCGGCGGAGATCGAGGCCAATATCGGCCTGATGCGGGCGGAGCGCTGACGGCGGAAGAGAAATTGGAAGAAATCTGCCGCGCCCTATTGACAGGCGGGACGAAATGTTCTATCATGCCAATGGTGCATTACCGACTACCCCTTGCGAAAGGAGGGAAACGACATGCAGGATATCTTTGAGCGTATGCAGCAGATCATCTCTGAGCAGTTCTCTGTGGACGAGGACGAAATCACCATGGATACGTCTTTCGAGGCGGATCTGGGAGCGGATTCCGTCGATCTGGTGGAGCTGGTCATGAGTATGGAGGAAGCGTTCGAGATCGACGAGGTGCAGGAGGATGAGCTGACTTCACTGTCTACCGTAGGCGACTGCGTCAATTTCCTGACGAGCAGGCTGGACGGCTGAAGCTTTTCCAGCGGCTGTGCATACAGATGCGAAAAGGGCCTTGTCGTAGGGGGACTTCCTGTCCCCGCAGGCGAGGCCCTTCCATTTGAAAGGAGGGGGATCGCGTATGGAATCCCTGGAAAAGAAATTGGGGTACTGCTTTCGGGACCGGACGCTGCTGGAGGAGGCCCTCAACCACAGCTCCTACGCCAACGAGCACCGCAGCAGCATGGGCAGCAATGAGCGGCTGGAGTTCCTGGGGGACAGCGTGCTGGGGTTCGTGTCCGCGGAATACCTGTTCCAGGGGCACAGGGACCTGCCCGAGGGCGACCTGACGCGGATGCGGGCGGCGCTGGTGTGCGAGCAGAGCCTGTACGAGGTGGCCAGGGAGCTGGACCTGGGCAGCTATCTGAAGCTGGGCCGGGGCGAGGAGTCCGGCGGAGGCCGGAGACGGCCCTCCATCCTGGCGGACGCGGTGGAGGCGGTGTTTGCCGCCGTGTATCTGGACGGGGGCATCGAGCCCGTCCGGGAGCTGATCGTCCGGGTGCTGCTCAGTCAGGCCCCGGCCGCGGAGGAGAGGAAGGACTATAAAACCACCCTTCAGGAGGTGGTCCAGCGCAGAAGCGGCCAGGTGCTGACCTATCATATGCTCTCCCAGAGCGGACCGGATCACAATAAGACCTTCCTCTTCGAGGTCCGGCTCAACGACCGCCCCGTGGGCCAGGGCGAGGGACACAGTAAAAAGGAGGCCGAGCAGGCCGCCGCCAGGGCCGCGCTGGAAAATGGGGAGGGGCTTTGAGGAAAGGCAGACCTTCTTTTCCCGTATCTGCCTCGCAGGAACGGCAAAGTCCGGACGTTGGGCTCTTTCCGGCTTCCGGCGGAAACATAATATGAGCCGGCCCCGGACATGCAGAAAACCGGATCGATCACCCGTGCGTGGCGCGGGAGGACCGATCCGGTTTTTTTGAGCGTCAGGGCAGGGCCATCACGTAGAGCTGGCAGGGGTTTGCCTCGTCCCAGAGGGTGGGGAAGCACTCCAGCTCCCGGAAGCCCAGGCTGCGGTAGAAGGCGTTGGTCCCGTCATAGGCGGGATAACGGCCCTCCTGAACGGTCTTCACCTGGAGGAACAGACAGCCCCGGTCCAGAGCGTACTGCCGGAACGCCGCGAACAGCGCCCGGCCGATGCCCTGCCGGTGGTATTCCGGCAGGACGCCCATGACCGCCAGCTCGGCGGCGCAGGGGCTGGTCTCCTTCAGGGACAGGAAGCCCCGGACCGTATCCCCCTCCAGGTCCGCCCAGAAGGGCCGGGTGCGGCTGTCCCGGATATATGCCTCCCGGCTCTCCGGGATGCCGAACCAGTCCGGCAGGGCCTCCAGGACCTGCCGGGCGATGGCCGCGCGCCGGTCCGGGGAGTCGATTGACTGGACCATGGGCTCATTCCTCCTCCCCGTCCCAGGGGGCGCTATCCTCCGGTCCGGTGGGGGACAGGGAGGCGTTCCCGCCCATCTGGATCTCCTGCCATTTGGCACGGGTAATCAGCAGCTGCCGGGGCCTGGAGCCCTCGAAGGGGCCTACATAGCCCTTCTGCTCCATCTGGTCCACCAGCCGGGCAGCCCGGGAGTAGCCCAGCTTCAGCCGGCGCTGGAGCATGGATACCGACGCCTGCCCCGTCTCAAGAATGACCTCCACGGCGGCGGGGAGCAGCTCGTCGGTCCCCGTGTCCGCCTCGGGTTCCGCACCGGCGGAGGAAGAGCCGGATTTCCGCTCCTTCTCCTGGACGTTTTCCTCGATCTTCTGCATGACCTCGTCGGAATACTGGACCTCGCCGGAGGCCTTGACAAAGCGGACCACCCGCTCGATCTCCTCAGGGGTGATGTAGCAGCCCTGGACCCGGAGGGGCTTGCTGGCTCCGATAGGGGCGTAAAGCATGTCCCCCCGACCCACCAGCTTCTCCGCGCCGGTGGCGTCCAGAATGATCCGGGAGTTGATGGCGTCCTTCACCGCGAAGGCAATGCGGCTGGGGATGTTGGCCTTCATCAGACCCGTGATGACGTCGGCACGGGGGCTCTGGGTGGCGATGACCAGGTGCATCCCGGCGGCGCGGCCCATCTGGGCCACCCGGCAGATGGACTCCTCCACCTCCTTGGCCGCCTCGGTCATCAGGTCCGCCAGCTCGTCGATCACCACGATCACGGAGGCCATGTGGGGCACGTCCTCCCGCTGCCCGGCCAGGGCGTTGTACTCCTCCAGCTTCTTCACCCCCAGCTCGGAGAAGGTCCTGTACCGCTTGAGCATCTCGTACACCGCCCATTGCAGAGCCCCGGCGGCCTTCTTCGGGTCGGTGACCACCGGGATGAGCAGGTGGGGGATGCCGTTGTAGGGGGCCAGCTCCACCATTTTGGGGTCCACCATGATAAAGCGGACGTCCTCGGGGCTGGACTTATAGAGCAGGCTGATAATCAGGGAGTTGGTGCACACGGACTTTCCGGAGCCGGTGGTGCCGGCGATGAGCAGGTGGGGCAGCCGGGAGATGTCGCCCACGATGTCCCGGTTGTTGATGTCCCGGCCGATGGCGAAGGCCACCTGGGAGCGGTGGTCGGCGAAGGTCCTGGACTCGATCACGTCCCGGATCAGCACCGGGCTCACCGTCCGGTTGGGCACCTCGATGCCCACCACGGAGCTCTTGTCCGGAATGGGGGCGATGCGCACGCCGCTGGCTCCCAGGGCCAGCGCGATGTCGTCGGCCAGATTGGTGATCTTGCTGAGCTTGACCCCCTGGGCCAGGGTGAACTCATACTGGGTGATGGCGGGGCCCCGGATCACGTCGCCTGGGGCGGCGTCCACGCCGAAGCTGCGCAGGGTGTCCGCCAGCCGCTGGGCGGTGGAGCGCAGTTCCGCCCCGGCCTCGATGTAGTTGCCCTGCCGGTTTTCCTCCAGCAGCGTGACGGGCGGGTAGCCGTAGGAATCGTCCGACCGGGCCATGGTGCTGGCGATTTCCGCCGTTACCTGGGCGGCAGCCTCCTCCAGCTCCTCGGCGGCGCTCTTTTTTCTGGTCCGCTCTCTCGTCTGAGGCGGAGGCTCCGGGACAGGTGCAGGCGCGGGCGCGATCTCCGGCTCCGGCAGCGGTTCCGGCGCAGGTTCCGAATATACCGGCGGGGGAGGGGCCGGTTCGTAAACCGGCTCCGGCGTGACCTCCGGCTCCGGGGGAACCGGCATGTCCGGCGGCGGGGCCGCCTCCTGATGGGGGGCCAGCACGTCGGCCGGGGTCAGCTGCTCCTTTCCCTTGGGCCGGAAGAAGCCCTTCTTCTCCGGCTTCCCCTCCAGGGCGTCCTCCGGGGCGGCGGGCGCGCCCCCCAGGGGCGTGCCGTCCAGGGGAATGTCGATGACGGGCCGGGATCTGGCGGCCTGCCGGGGGGGCTGGTGCTTTTTGGGCGGCGGGGCGCGGCGGGGAGGCGGCTCGGGATAGTCCTCCTCGTCGTAGTCCTCCCGCTCCCGCCACAGCTCCGCCAGCATGGCGGGAGTCACCTGGGATACCACCATCAGCAGGGTCAGCAGCAATACGAGGAAGACGATCACCGACGCGGGTTTGCCCAGCACCGCCATAAAGCCGTGGGCGGTGCCGCCGGAGAGAACGCCGCCGGACTCCAGGGTAAAGCCCGTCTCCCACAGGGTAGGGAACAGACTGGCCGCGTCGGACAGGTCCAGCCTGCAAAAGAGCATGTGGCACACCCCACCGAAGAGGTAGGGGGTCAGCAGGGCGCAGGCCGTCCGCAGGGCCACGGGCCGGCCCCGGTGGGTCAGCAGCACCCAGGCCGCCGCCAGCAGGGCGGGGACCATCAGGTAGTAACCCACGCCGAAAAGGCCCTTGCAGGCTTTGGGGATCAGGTTGATGAGCCAGCCGTCTCCGGTGAAGCAGCTGACCAGTACGATCAGCGCCAGCAGCAGCATGACCATGCCCCCCACCTCCCGGCGGATGGGGCGCTTAACGTTCCTGGCGGAGGCGCGGGAACGGGAGGCGGTCCCGGAGCGGGAACCGCCGCTTTTGGTCCCGCTCCGGGCGTTGGATGCGGTTTTCTTTCGTGTCGTTGCCATGGTTCTCCCTCTTATGTAAAGTGTTCTGCGATCAAGTGGTCAAAGGCGGCCTGGTGGTCCAGAAAACGGCGGCGGACAGGCTCAACGCATTCATCCGTCAGGAGGAACCGCTTGAAGTCCTCATAGGGCAGAAGGCGGCAGGCTGTCGTTTCCCCCTCCTGGAGGCGGACGGTCTGCTCCGCCGGGTCAAAGAATGTCACAAAGCTGTGATAGATGGTGTTCAGCCCGTCGATCCCCGGCCGGGCGTCCACATAGACCGGGCGCAGGTCCTGAGGCGATGCGGCGATGCCCGTTTCCTCCCGCAGCTCCCGGAGGGCTCCCTGTACCGGCGTTTCTCCCTTCACCACGCCCCCGGCAGTGTACTCCCAGTAACCGCCCCAGGCCTTATCCGGGTGGCGCTTTGTGAGCAGGACCCGGCCGTCGTTGGTCACGGACAGGACCTCCGCCACCAGATGGTATACGCCCTCGGGCACAGGCTCGCCCCGGACCAGGTCGAAGCCCAGCGGGGTTCCCTCTTTGTCACAGGCGTCCCAGAGTTCTTTTGTCATTGTCTCACTCCTCCTGTGTACCGGCGCGTCAGACCGCGGCCCCGTACCACAGCAGATGGAACACCTTCAGCAGGCTGAGGAGCACGGTGATGGCTCCCGCCGCCCAGCAGTAGTAGGCGAAGGCGCCGAATTTCCCCTTGTCCGCCACCATCCGCACCAGACGGATGGAGAAGTAGCCGGACACTCCCGCCACGGTCACACCCAGAATATAGGCGGGAATCAGCTTCGCGTCGATGCCGCCGGCTTCCGCCACGTCTTTGATCTGCAGGATGTTGGCCCCCAGCACGGCGGGGATGGACAGCAGGAAGGCGAAGCGGACGGCAAACCGCCGCTCAAAGCCCCGGAAGCAGCCCATGCAGATGGTCATGCCGGACCGGGAGATGCCGGGACAGGTGGCCAGCGCCTGGCCTGCGCCCACGAGCAGAACGTCGGCCAGCGTGGCATTGCGCTCGCTTTTCCGGCCCTTCTGGACGCGGTCGCAGCAATACAGCAGCAGCCCCGTTACCAGCAGCGCGCCGCCGACAAAAAAGGTGTTGCCGTACAGGCTCTCCACCAGCTCCTTTACCGGCAGGACCAGGAACAGGGGCAGGGTGCCCACGACGATCAGAAGGATCATCCGCCGGGCGGAGGGAATGTGCCGGGGTCCCGTCCTGCCGGTGGTGTCGCGGATCATGCGGAAAAACTCCAGCACCATTTCCCTGATGTCGGACCAGTAGGCGATAAACACCGCCGCCAGAGTGCCCAGATGAAGGAGCACGTCGAAGAATACGTCGTCGGCGCCCTCCATCCCCATGCCCAGGAGATTCTGAGCGATGGAGAGGTGGCCGGAGCTGGAGATGGGCAGAAATTCTGCCACGCCCTGGATCAGTCCCAGGAGCAGAGCGTTCAGTAAGGTCACGGGAAAGCCTCCTCAAATCATATCTTCTTCTATGATAGCACAAGTGTATGCGTTTTTCCATAGTTTTTTGCCGCGGTTTTCCACCACGGCAGGGCAGTTTTTCTCCGCGCTGCCTCCGGGGTGCTTTTCCCGCAGGGGAAAAGTACACAAAAGCACGGGCAGGGGGGGCGAACCCCCTTGAGAATCCTCTGAAATTTGGCTTATCTGCACCGCAGAACCCGACGGACATCTGCGGCTACCCACGGACCGTACCGGCGGTCCATGTCGGTTTAAGCGGGGCGCGCCCCTGGGGGTGTGGAGAAGAAAAATCTGACCGGTTCTCTGTTGACAAAGCAGAAAAGATGTGCTATGCTCAAAACATACCAAGAGAATGTATCAATCGCCGAGGGGGGTGGACCCATGGCCCGGAACAGATACCCGGAGGAGACGGTGGAGAAAATCCTCACCGCGGCCAGACAGCTTTTTCTGGAAAAGGGGTATGAAAAAACCACCATTCAGGACATTGTGGACCGGCTGGGGGGCCTGACCAGGGGGGCGGTGTACCACCACTTTAAATCCAAAGAAGAGATCATGGACGCCGTCACGGAAAAGATGTTCTGGGACAACAATCCCTTCGAGAAGGTCCGGGGGAGGGAGGACCTCACCGGCCTGGAGAAGATGAAGGAGGTCATCCGCCTGACCCAGGAACCGGACTGGTCCAGTCTGGGACGGCAGAGCATGCCCATCCTCAAGAATCCCAAGCTGCTGGCCAGGGCCATTGAGGACAACCAGCGGATCGCGACTCCGCGGTGGCTGGAGCTTATCGAGGAGGGGATGGCCGACGGCTCCATCCGCACGGAGTATCCCCGTGAGGTGGCGGAGCTGTTGACCCTGCTGGACACGATCTGGATGGCTCCCACCGTCTTTCCGGCCACACGGGAGGAAGTGCTGCACAAATTCCGCTGCGTGGGGGAGATCTTCGCCAACCTGGGCGTCCCCCTCATCGACGGAGAGATGCTGGAAATGGCGGACCGGTATTTCCAGCTGCTGCCGCCGGAGCTCATGCAGTAAAAGCCGCTGTAAAGGCGGCTTTTTCCGGGAAAGATACATTCATTCAGTAGGTATGAAAGGAGAAGCACATGAAACAGAAAGAAAACGGGCTGTTTACACGGAATTTTACCCTGCTGCTTCTGGGGCAGGTATTTTCCCTGCTGGGCAACGGGGCTCTGCGGTTCGCGCTGTCCATGTACGTGCTGGAGAAGACCGGGTCGGCGGCGGTGTTCGGCACGCTGCTGGCGGTGGGCATGGTCCCCACCATTTTGCTGACCCCCTTCGGCGGGGTGTTGGCGGACCGGATGGACCGGCGGAAGATCATGGTGGGGCTGGATCTGGCATCCGGGACGGCGGTACTGCTGGCGGCGCTGCTGTTTGCGGACGGCCGGGGGATCGCCGTGACGGCGGCGCTGCTGATTGTGCTGTCGGTGCTGGGGGCCTTTGAATCGCCTACGGTCCAGGCCTGCGTTCCCCAGATGCTCAGCGGGGAGAACGTGCTGCGGGGCAACGCGGCGGTGAACCAGGCCGGCGCGGTTTCCGGACTGGTGACGCCTTTCCTGGGGAGCCTGCTCTACACCGTCTTCGGCGTGCGCCCGGTGCTGGCGGGGGCGGGAATGTGCTTTTTGCTGACGGCGGCGCTGGAGCGCTTCATCTGCCTGCCGGAGGCAGACCGCGTCCAGGGGCAGCGGCTGGGGGACATTTTCCGGGAGGATCTGCTGGGCAGCGCCCGGTTTCTGGCGAAGGAGCGGCGGGAGGTGCTGGACCTGCTGCTGTTTGCCGCCGGGGTAGGGGCGCTGATCTCCGGCGCGGCCATCGTGGGACTGCCGTATCTGATCCGCACCGGTCTGGGCCTTTCCGCCCGGCTCTACGGCGCGGCGGAAAGCGCCATGGGAATGGCCGCTCTGCTGGGCGGTCTGACGGCGGGGGCGCTGGCGGCGCGCCTGCCCTTCCGGCGGCTCAACCGGCTGGCGGCGGCGGTCGGCGCGTGCATCCTGCTGGGCGGCGGAGCGCTGCTGCTGCCGGTGGGGGCCATGAGACAGTACGGGGCGCTGGTGGCGGTGTTCTGCGCCGCGCAGGCGATGGCCTGCACCTTCTCCATCTTCGCTGTCTCCGCCATCCAGCAGAAAACGCCGGAGCATATGACCGGGAAGGTCATGGCCTGCGTCTCCACCATCTCCATGTGCGCCCAGCCGCTGGGGCAGCTGCTCTATGGCCTGTGGTTCGATGCCTCTCCGGGATGGGTGGTGCTGGCGGCCAGCGGAGCCGCCATATTCGCACTGGGGATATGCTCCCGGAAGCTGTTCGAGAAATGGTGAAGAGACCGGCGCGGGACACACTCCCGCGCCGGCCATCCCTTCAAAATCGATGCCATGACAGAAAACCACCGTACAAAGTATGCAACAGGTGGAGCGGGTCACGCTGCGAAACAGCAGCCCCTCCTTGACACCGGACAATATTCAGGGTAATATGAAAGTATAAAATCAGGAGGAAACCCACCTATGAAAAAACTGCTGCTGGGCAACGAGGCCGTTGCCCGAGGACTCTATGAGGCGGGCTGCGCCTTTGTTTCCAGCTATCCGGGGACCCCAAGCACGGAAATCACGGAGGCCGCCGCCCGGTATCCGGAAATCTATGCCGAGTGGGCCCCCAATGAAAAGGTTGCCATGGAGGCCGCCTTTGGCGCGTCCCTGGCGGGCTGCCGCAGCTTCTGCGGAATGAAGCACGTGGGGCTGAACGTGGCCGCCGATCCTCTGTTCACCATCAGCTATACCAGGGTCAACGGGGGCATGGTGATCGGTGTGGCCGACGATGCGGGAATGCACTCTTCCCAGAACGAGCAGGATTCCCGCCACTATGCCGAAGCCGCCAGGGTCCCCCTGCTGGAGCCCGCGGACTCCGCCGAGGCGCTGGAGTTTACCAGACTGGCCTTTGAGCTGTCCGAGGCCTGTGATACGCCGGTCATCCTGAAGATGTGCACCCGGATCTCCCACTCCCGGAGCGTGGTGGAGCTGGGCGAGCGGGAGGAGCCGGAGCGGAAGGTCTATGAGAAGAATCCCGCCAAGTATGTCATGATGCCCGCCAACGCCAGATGCCGCCACCCTGTGGTAGAGGAGCGGATGAAGGAAATCGCACGGTGGGCGGAGCATGCCTCCGTCAACCGCATCGAGGCGGGGAAGGACTACAGGATGGGGATCATCACCTCCTCCACCAGCTATCAGTATGTGAAGGAGGCCTGCGGCGATACATACCCCGTGCTGAAGCTGGGAATGGTCTGGCCACTGCCGGAGAAGAAAATCGTCGAGTTTGCCAGGTCCGTCGACCTGCTGGTGGTGGTGGAGGAACTGGACGGGTTCATCGAGTCGTACTGCCGGAATCTGGGGCTGGCCTGTACCGGGAAGAGCAGCTTCTCCCGCATCGGGGAGCTCAGTCAGAACCTGGCCGCCGCACAGCTGATGGGGAAGGAGCCCGCGGGTGTGAGCCTGGAGGAGGAGATCCCGGCCCGGCCGCCGGTGATGTGCGCCGGATGCCCCCACCGGGGTCTGTTCTATACGCTGAAAAAGAACAGGGTGACGGTCCTGGGGGACATCGGCTGCTATACGCTGGGGGCGGCGGCGCCTCTGAGCGCCATGGACACCACGGTCTGCATGGGGGCGTCCATCTCCGGCCTCCACGGCTTCAACAAGGCCGGCGGCGGTGAAAACGAGGGAAAAACGGTGGCCGTGATCGGAGATTCCACCTTTATCCATTCCGGCGTCACCGGCCTTATCAACGTGGCCTGTAACGAGTCCAACTCCACCGTCATCATTCTGGACAATTCCATCACCGGCATGACCGGCCATCAGCACAATCCCACCACTGGCTTCAATCTCAAGGGGGATCCCTGCACGAAGATCGATCTGGAGAGCCTGTGCCGCGCGGTGGGCATCCGGCGGGTGAGGGTGGTGGACCCCTGTGATCTGGCCGCCTGCGACGCGGCGGTGAAGGAGGAGCTGGCGGCGGAGGAGCCGTCGGTCATCATCGCCCGCCGCCCCTGCGCCCTGCTGAAATACGTAAAGCACCCCGGCCCCATCGCGTCCGACCCGGATAAGTGTGTGGGGTGCAGGGCCTGTATGCAGCTGGGCTGCCCCGCCGTCAGCATATCGGACGGAAAGGCGGTCATCGATAACACCCTGTGCACCGGCTGCGGCGTGTGCGCCCAGCTGTGCCGGTTTGACGCCCTGGGCGGGAAAAAGGAGGCGTAGGCATGGAGACAAAAAATATCATGATCGCCGGCGTGGGAGGACAGGGAACGCTGCTGGCCAGCAAGCTGCTGGGCCGGCTTCTGCTGGGCCGGGGCTATGACGTGAAGGTCAGCGAGGTCCACGGTATGAGCCAGCGGGGCGGCAGCGTGGTTACTTACGTCCGCTGGGGCGACAGAGTCTGTTCCCCCGTGATCGACCGGGGACAGGCGGACATCATCCTCGCCTTTGAGCCCTTGGAGGCCGCCAGGTGGGCGGCGTACCTGAAGCCCGGCGGAAGGATTATCACCAACACCCAACGGGTGAATCCCATGCCGGTCATCACCGGCGCGGCGGCGTATCCGGAGAACCTGGTGGAGAAGCTGCGGGCCAGGGGACTGACGGTGGACGCCGTCGATGCGCTGAAGCTGGCCGAAGAGGCCGGGAGCAGCCGGGCGGTAAACCTTGTCCTTGTGGGATGGCTCTCCCGAGAGCTTGATTTCACGGAGGAGGAGTGGATGGAGGCCATCGGGCAGAGCGTCCCGCCGCAATTCCTGGAGATGAACAGAAAGGCGTTCCGTCTGGGACAGAGGGCTTGAGGTTTCCGTACTGCGACAGCCTTTTTCCGGAAAGAAAAAGGCTCAAAAAGCTTTTCCTGATTCAGAATTTCCTTCGTTCTTCTGTTCTTGTGTACCTCTTGCCCTGATAGTTGTCCATTTCCGCTTCTCCATAGTATTACCCCCTGATGCAGTACTTCTGTTTTCCTGCATCAGGGGGCTTTTGTCAATGTCCGGTTTTACTGGAGCGGTTCGGTATTCAGCAGTGCGCTTTCCTGCCTTGCCGGTCGAAAAATTTTCCCGTCAGTCGGCGCACTTCGTCTGTTGGTACAGCTTCTTAAATCGTTTAAAGATTTTTTCAACCAGAAGAAGCGGAGGATTTTCCTCTTTCCCCTTAATGCGAATCAAAGGTTGAAAGGAGCCTTGATTCACATCTGTAGTGTGAGTAAATCACTCATCGTCTCCCGATTCTTTGTCTTCGTTCATTTTCTTCAACGCTCGATTGGCAAGCCTGTACCAGATGAGTCCGATAAGGCCAAACGCTGGAACTATGGCCAGCAGTAAAACAGGTTTGAAAAATGCAATGGGTATAGTAATCAGTATGGCTATGAGCAAAGTCGCAAAATTGGGTCTGACCGTGGTTTTCCATTTTTGGTCATGGGCTACGGGGTCCAGTAAACGAAAATTGTTCCAGTGCACTCAAATTCCCCCTTTCAAATAATACGATGCATTGTTTACTGGTCAATTCAGCAGTAACAGACGCTGTGCGTAATGCAATTTTGATTAAGAGTAACGATGCGGCCCCATCCTTCTGTTTTTTCTTCCTCTGCTGTTCAATATGTATTGTAGTCCTACATACGATCCTGATGTAAATCGCGTGGACAGTATAGACAATTTTGCTGAAATGTGCTATACTGCCCCGGAACAAAGCGACATATGAAACTCTATCTTCAGGAGACAGCTTATGTTTCATACAATCATGAAGCTGGCATTTTTAATTGGTATACTGTTGCAGATTTTCCTGTCAAGAGCAGAACGTAAATGGGCAGGATGGATTTTGCCTGTCATTTCCTTTCTGTTCAGCTTTTTATATCCGCTTAATATGTCAGCCGGCACTGCGGTATGGAAGGCGTTTGTAATGTGGGGCCTGGGGAACATCCCCACTTTTATTTATGTTGCAATTCATTATGCCTGCCGCCCAAAGCGAAAAGCATAATCATCCCGGTCTGTCAAACAGGCTGACATCATCAGAGTCGGCAGGCATTTTGCCTGCCGGCTTTTTTGCGTAAAAAACATGTAACCATGGGGAGCACTTCTATGAAAGAAGTTAATCATGCTCATACAGGTCCGCCAGAATTTTTGCGTACAGCTCCTCGGCCCGGTCCCGGAAGCGTTTCTGGAGTTCCAGGGCCATATCCTGCCGGGTAACCAGCAGGCGCAGGTCCATCAGCTCGTCCAGCTCGTCGCGCAGGGAGAGGGAGACCTCGTATCCGCCTCCGTCGCGGGGCAGGACGGCGGTTTTTACCAGGGCGCGGCGCCTGAGCTGCTCGTTGCAGAGGGCCAGCTTCCGCTCTGCCTCCATCCGCACGGAGTAGGGGAGGCTGCTCTCGCAGACGGCGCTGTTGCGGCGGCCCTTGTCTGTAATGGCGTACATGCCGTCCGCCAGCGTCAGGTGCTCCGTCCGCACCAGATCCGCCAGAGACTCGGAGAAGCCGAAGTAGTCCACGCCGCCGTCGCACATGCTCAGCTCCTGCAGCGTCTCAAAGGGCACCGGTTCCACCACCCGCGCCGCGATATAGAGGATCAGAAACTTGATTTCCAGATTGCTGCTGATAAAACCGAAAGAGGACATGGCGCGCCTCCTGAGACTTGTTATCTCTATTATACCTGCTCCGGAGAAATTTGTATAGCCCCAATTTTCACCCCGCGGCGTCCGGCGCATAGACTGAAATGAAGGCAGACGCCTTCCCAACATCAGAACAACCAGGGTTACTATTTAGGAGGTTCATTATGCCTGAACGCATTGTGCCCGGCCCCGTTTCCGGTATTAAGGAAAACTGTGAGGCCGTTTGTATCCATACCAGAAAAATCTTCGACAGCTGCCGGGATAAGGACTGCATCGAGGATCTGCGTTTCTATCCCACCATGGCGGGGCAGGATGTGCTCAGCCGCGCCCAGACTGTAAAGGGCGGCAAGGCGGAGCTGCTCTACACCTACATCGACGTGGAGCCCGTAGTCTTCAACCGGGGCTTCTACACGGTGGATATGAGATTCTTCTACCGCGTGACGCTCAACGCCTACTGCTCCTGCCCCAGGCCGGTGGAGGTAGAGGGCCTGTGCGTCTTTGACAAGCGGGTCATCCTGTTCGGCAGCGAGGGGAACGCCAAGATTTTCTCCTCGGAGCTGCGGGTGGACGCTCTGGACCGCCAGCTGCTGGAGCGGAGCAATCTGCCCGTGGCTGTGGTGGAGACCGTCGATCCCATCGTTCTGGACGCCAAGCTGGTGGAGTGCTGCGAGAACCGCTGCTGCGACTGCGACATCTGCGAGATCCCGTCCTGCGTCTGCCAGTGCTTCGGCTGCGAGCTGACCATGGGCGACGAATACCGCCGGGCTTTTGTCACCCTGGGCCAGTTCTCCATCATCCGCCTGGAGCGCGACACACAGCTGCTGATTCCGGTGTTTGACTACTGCATGCCCGACAAGGACTGCTCCTGCGGCTGCGGCTGCGCCAGCGAGGATCCCTGCGAGCTGTTCCAGAACATCAGTTTCCCTGTGGATGAGTTCTTCCCCCCCAACAGCCTGACCAGCGCCTGCGACTACGAGGGCGCGAAGCAATGCTGCGGCTGCTGCCGCTGAGCGGGACGGATTAAACGGATTTATCACTTCCGGATTTAAAATCCGGAAGTGATAAACAGCCGGCCCCTGCAGTTTCCTGCAGGGGCCGGCCCTTTTAATGGGCAGAACGCGCGCCGGTTCTTTCCACAAAAAGAATTATTTCAGCTCACGGACCGACATGGCGGCGCGGTGCTCGATGGGCTTCCATTCCACCTTGCCGAACATGGCGCACAGGGTGATGGGAACATAGGTGGCCATGAAGAGGGGGAAGGTGAAGGTGTACAGCAGCTTTTTCCATGCGGTGGTCCGAATGTGCCTCCACTGGGTGGCGGTGGTGATGGCTCCGGCCACCAGCAGAAGAAGGTAGGGCACCGCAAAGCTCATGGCTGCCGCCCCCATCATGGGCAGGACCCGTCCGCCGTTCGAGAGCTCCAGTATGGTGGCCAGCAGACCCGCCGCCGTACCGAAGACCGTCAGGAGGATGGCCGGCGCCATGGACATCAGCAGATCGAGGCAGCTCGCTCCGCCCTTTCCGCCGAAATGCCCCGCCAGCTGTCCGCCGTGGCGGAGCAGGACCAGCATATTGCCCCGGCACCAGCGCATCCGCTGACGGAAAGACTGGCGCAGCCGGGTGGGCTGTTCGTCATACAGCTCCGCCTCGCCGCAGTAACCGATCTTTTCGCCCCGCAGCAGGCAGTCCACCGTGAATTCCGTATCCTCGCTGAGGGAGTGGAAGGGCCAGCCGTTGTAGCGGAGCATGACCTCCCGGCTGAAAAGATACCCGGTGCCGGACACTACCGCGCTCAGGCCCAGCCTGGCCCGCGGCGCGTTGAGGAACGCCGCGTCCCGCAGGAACCACAACCCGTAACCGGCGGAGATCCAGTTATCGCCGTAGTTCTTGGAGTTGCGGTAGCTGGTCAGGATCCGGCATTCGGGGCCGAAGGCCTCGTTCATTCGGGACACGTAATCCGGCGCGAGAAGATTGTCGGCGTCAAATACAAAATAGCCGTCAAAATGTTCGTCTCCAAAGGTCTCACGGATGCGGGCGAGGAGAAAGTTCAGCGCGTAACCCTTGCCGACCTCCCGGAGGTTCTTGCGCTGCCAGACGGTTGCCCCGGCATCGGCGGCCACCTGGGCGGTGCGGTCGGTACAATTGTCGGCCACGACGAAAACGGATAGCATATCGGCGGGATAATCCTGCCGGCGGACGCTTTCGATCAGCTGCCCGATGACCGATTCCTCATTCCGGGCGGAGATCAGCACGGCGTAGCGGCGCGGCGGCACGGGACCGGTGACCCGGTGCCTGCGCCACAGGGCGACCGGCACGTACAGCAGCTGGTAGGCATAGCAGACCAGAAAGAGAATGCCGATGATCTGGTTAACGGACTGCAGAAATTCCAGTGCGCTCATAATCTGCTCCTTTCCCGCGCCTGACAGACGGCGCGATAGGCCAGCAGCCCAAGGCCGCTGATGGCAAGAGTGACGGCAAAGACCAGCAGGGCGAAGGAATAATCCCCCATGCCCAGGGCGTTGCCGCCAATGGTGGATGTGACGATGGAGGGGAAGGGGGCGATGGCGGCGATCAGCAGCCAGCTCCGCAGCGGCAGGTCCGTCAGTCCCACAAAGTAGCACAGCACGTCCTTCGGCGTCCCCGGCAGGAAGAAGAGGAAAAAGACCCACCCCGTCAGCCTGCGCCTGTTTTGCAGAAACTTCAGGTCATTGAGCTTCTCCAGAGGGAAGAAGACCTCCACGGCCCGCGTGCCGAACCGCCGCACCAGCAGAAATACGGCGACCCGGCCGGCAAAGGCGCCAATCACGCACAGCAGCGTGCCCTCCAGCGCGCCGAAGGCGTATCCGGCGGCGATTTCCAGCGGCTCTCCGGGAATCACGGCCACCACGATCTGTAAGATCATCATCCCCAGAAAGGCAATGGGAGCCATGATTCCCTGTTCGTCCACCCAGGCCCGGAAGCGCTCCGGCTCCTGAACGAACTGAATCAGCGGTTTTCCCGCGAAGACGCAGATCACGGCCGAGAGCAGGAGAAACAGGAAGATCCCGCCTCCGGCGATCAGCTTTTTCTGTTTTTCTGTAAGGTGTCGAGGGCTGCTCATGGCCATTTCCTTTCCTGGAGATGTTTTCTGATGGTAGTTTACTAAATTTCAGTTTAAAATGAAAGAAGGGAAATCTATAAGATTTCCTTAACATGTACGGGCCGTGTTTGATCAATAGCAAAACGCCCGGATGGCAGGGCGCTTCCCTCCATACTGCGCAAAATTTCCCAGCCGGGGGTCAGCCGGCCTGCGCAATTCGCCTTGCCGGCGAAAAGATCCCGTTCTCCTGGGCATTTCGCGGTTTATCAAGCCGGGCCCGGCCGCACAAAAATGCCGCTCCGGTTTTACGGAAGCGGCATTTTGTGATGTTGTGCAAGGTTCGTCTCTTTCCCGACCGGGAGGACGGTCATCGCACCGTATAGCTCCCCCGCACCAGCAGCGTCGCGCCGGAGGCGGAGGTCACGCTGCGGGTATCCGTCATGAGATAGAGATGGTTGGGCTGCAGGCTGGCCCCGCCCTCGATGCTGCCGCCGGAGGTGGCGTCCACCAGTCCCGGCGCGGAGGAAGCGGTGCAGTTGGCCGCGCCAAGGCGCAGCAGCACCTCGCAGCCCGTTCCGCCGGTCAGGACCTGTCCGGCGGAAAGCGTGACGGAGGTATAGACCCTGCCGGAGACGGGCGCGCCGCCCGATCCCTGGTTCAGTCCGGCGTTCCGCTCTTCGATCAGCCGGTCCACCTTCTCCATCACCTGACCGGTAAAGGTCTCCGTAAGATAGCTGAGGGTCACCAGAGGGTCGCTCTGGGAACCGGCGCCTCCGGCGGCCATGACGCCCACGGCGGTCAGCCCCGCCAGCGCCAGAACGGCGCACAGAAGAATGCGGAATCTTTTCTTTTTCATGAATTTTCCTTTCTTATGTAAGAACCTGTATTCATAACCGGAGGATGCCGGATGGCCGGGGATTTTCCCGCCGGACAGGGCAGATTTTCCCGCACGGCGTTCAACGGGTGTGCATACTGGTTCCAGATGTCTTACCGGGCCTGTGGGAGGCGACGCCCCGCCGCAGGCCCGTATCCTTTTCCGTCAACAGCCCGTGATTATACGAGTCTCTCGCTGTGCAGACCGAAGCTGACCGCGATGGCCGCGTCCACTCTGTCCATCAGTTCCCTGTCCACGCGCCCCATCTTTTCCCGGAGACGGCGCTTATCCAGCGTGCGGATCTGTTCCAATAATACCACAGAATCACGGGTAAGTCCATAGTTTTGCGCTGCCAATTCTATGTGGGTGGGCAGCTTCGCCTTTCCCGTCTGGCTTGTGATGGCCGCCACGATCACCGTGGGGCTGTATCGGTTCCCTGTATCGTTCTGAACGATCAGCACGGGACGGACGCCGCCCTGCTCACTCCCTACCACCGGGCTGAGGTCGGCATAATAGATGTCGCCGCGTTTTACGCTTGTATCCACAAAGTTCACACTCCGCCGGAAGAAGTGCCCGGGGCTCTATACGGATCTGATACAGGATATCGTTACCGTGCGGCGGACCTGGTCCGGCATCGCAGAAAAGAGCGAGGCTGGCCGTCCGCCCAGGACCTCGGGCCACTATCATTCTCCCACACAGCCGCGGATTTTATACGGCGCTCCCCATCAAAATGACGGACGCCGCAGGACACCGGGGATTCCCTGCCCCTGTCTATCCTATGCCGCGGAGGGCCCAATGTTACATTTCCATTACTGCCAGTTGGAGAAGGTGGACATTCCCATCCATATGTGGTATAGTATGGAGGTTCCTGTACCCAACTACTTGCGAGCAGAAAAGGAGATTTCATGAAACGAGCAGCATCCCTGATGGTATTCCTGTCCCTGGCGCTGGCGCTGCTGTCCGTCCCGGCGCAGTGTGCCTCGGACGCTTACGGAAGCGACGTATGGCTGCGGGACGCCGCGCTCCAGGAGGGCGTGACCTACAGCGAGAACATATTCTGGAGCGGCGGCTATGATAAGCCGCGGCATGAATACTACTTTACTTACACCCCCGGCATTGGCGGCGGACTGCCCGCCTCCGACCCTTCCTCCGGTTCCGGATGGAATCCCGGCGGCACGGACATCTCCTGGCTGTTTCCCGACCAGACGGCGGAGCAGCCGGAGGAGACGGAGCAGGCGCTTCCCATGGGCGTGCGGCCCGCGGCCTCCTATGGCGGGTCCGTCTGCGGCCGGAGCACCGTCTCCGAGGCCGCGGCGAAATATGAAGGTCAGGGCTACCGGGTGGTTGGCGCCATCAACGGCGACTTCTACGACACGGCCACCGGCTATCCGCTGGGCATCCTGATCTCCGGCGGGGAGCTTCTTTCCGGCTCCTCGGAATACTACGCCGCCGGGTTCCGCGCTGACGGCTCCGCCGTCATGGGCTCCCCTCAGCTGTCCATCATGGCCTACGCGGGGGAGCGCTCCCTGAAGCTGGCCTCCATCAACAAGCCCCGTGTGAACAGGGCGGGCGTCACCATGCTGACCTGCGACTACCGGGACGACCACACCGCGGGGCCCTCTGTGGCCTCCGAGGGCGTGAACGTGGTGGCCTCCATTGTGGACGGACGGGCCGCCATTGGAGAAACCCTGACGCTTCAGGTCACGGAGGTGGCCGAGGACGCCGTGGTCCGCACGCTGGGGGAGGATCAGGTGCTCCTGACCGGCGGTGTGGAGGGATACACGGAGGGCCTGAGCTTCCTGCGCTCCCTGGTCCCCGGCGAGCTGGTCACCATCGCCTGCACCACGCCGGATCCCCAGTGGAACGAGGTCACCGAGGCCATCGGGGCCTACCATCTGCTGGTGGAAAACGGGACGGCCAGGGAGGACTTTGAAGTGTCCGCCGCGCCCCGCACCGCCGTGGGCGTGAAGGCCAACGGCGACGTCATCCTCTACGCTCTGGACGGGCGGCAGAACAGCGTCAGCATGGGCGCGTCCCTGGGCGTGCTGGCCAGGCGGATGGAAGAGCTGGGCTGCGTGACGGCGCTGTGCCTGGACGGCGGCGGCTCCACCACGGCGGCGGCGGCTCTGCCGGACGGCGCATCCGCCAGGCTTCTCAACTCTCCCAGTGATAAAACCCAGCGGCAGGTGTCCAACCATCTTCTGCTGCTCGCTCCCGGCGGCGCCACCGGCGAGGCCGGCGGCGTGTATCTCGCCGCCGACGCGCCGGCAGTCCTGAAAGGACATACGGTCAAGCTCACCGCCAACGTAACGGACACCCGCTATTTCCCCATGCAGCTGCCCCTGGACTTCTTCGCCACGGACGGTTTTGTGGCGGACGGCGTCTTTACGGCGCCCGGGCAGAGCGGCAGGGTCACCGTCACCGCCTCTTACGGCATGTATTCCGCCCAGCAGCACATTCAGGTGCTGGACGGGCCGGGTTCTCTGACCATCCGCGCTCAGGGCAGCAGCGCCGCCTCTTTGTCCGTTGTGGCGGGGAGCTCCATCCAGCTGGTTCCTTCCGCCTCCTATAACCATCTGCCGCTGGAAATCTTCCCGGAGGAGCTGGTCTGGACGGTGGATCCAAAGCTGGGGACCATCGATGAAAAGGGCCTCTTTACCTCCTCCGGGCAGGCCGGTTCCGGCACGATCACCGCCTCCTGCGGCGGCGTGGAGGCCACCCTGCCGGTGAGCGTGGAGGCCAACCATCCCTTCGCCGACCTGGAGGGACACTGGGCGGAGGCCTACATGGGCAGGCTCTACCAGCAGAAGGTCCTTACCGGCGAACCGGCGGAGGACGGCCTGCTGTACGCCTATCCCGAGCGGAGCCTCAGCCGCGCGGAATTTTCGGTGCTCCTGGCCCGGTATCTGGGCATTGACACCGCGGAGTACGCCGGAAACAGCGTCCCCTTCGCCGACCTGGAGGGCGTGGAATCCTGGGCGGGCGGGGCCATCCGGGCCATGTACGCCCAGGGCGTCGTCAACGGCGTTGACGAGACCCGCTTTGATCCCCAGGCGCCGCTGGAGCGGGCCCAGGCCGCTGCCATGCTGGGCCGGGCTCTGCGTCTGACGGAAACGCCGTCCCCTGATCCCGCTGCGCCGGACTCTCCGGCGGGAACCGACCCCGAGCCGGTCCTCCCGGATGAAACCCAGTCCGCCGGCCAGCTTCCCCTGCAGTTCGACGAGTATCCCGACGCGGACCAGGTGCCCGAATACGCCGCCTCCTATTTCCGCATTCTGGTCTCCAGCGGCGCGCTGGACGGCAGGGACGGCAGACTGCTGCCCGCCTCCGCCATCACCAGAGCCGAAATCTGCAAGGCGCTGGTAATCATGAGGACAGAATAAAACCGGGCGAAAAGAATCAAAAAATTTGAAATATCAGCATTGAAGAAATTCCGGGACGTCCCATAAAGGCAGGCCCCTCCGGCAGCTACCGGAGGGGCCTGCTTTTCCCTTTCGCATGGAAGCTCTCCCGGGCAGTTCATTGCGCTGCCTGAAGGCCCCTTTGCCTTTTTCTTTCGGAAAAGGCAGGTGATTATCATACCCCTGTCAGATCGAACGCCGGGGTGTACTCCTCGCGGGCGGAGGAGGAATCCTGACAGTATCCCTCGGTGATGCCCACGTTCCGCATATACTCCAGAGCGGCCCGGTACTCCCCACGGGTCACCCGGCGGCCCAGAAGTCCCGCCGCTCCCGGCTGGGGGGTATACTGGGACATGAGGGAAAAGAGCACCTGGCCGGGCCGGAAGGTCTCCGCCACATAGTCCATCACCGCCCTGGCGTTGTCAAGTCCTCCCGGCAGCAGCAGGTGGCGGATGACCACGCCCTGCCGCAGCAGTCCGTTCTCCAGTACGTAATCGCCGCTCTGCCGGTACATCTCCCGGACGGCGGCGGCAGCGGCTTCAAAATAGTCTCCCGCCCCGCTGTACCGTTTTGCCAGGGCGTTGTCTCCGTATTTGAAATCCGGCAGCCAGATCTGCACCTTTCCCTCCAGCGTCCGCAGGGTTTCCACCCGCTCATAGCCGCCGGTGTTCCATACCACCGGTACGGGCAGGGGCTCTGCCAGCGCCTCCAGAATGGCGGGGACGAAGGGCGTGGGGCTGACCAGATTGATATTGTGGGCTCCCTGATTGGCCAGCTCCAGAAAAATTTCCCGCAGCCGGGCAGGGGAGACGGGTTTCCCAAAGCGCTCCCGGCTGATTTTCCCGTTCTGGCAGAAGATGCACCCCAGCACGCAGCCGGAGAAAAACACCGCGCCGCTGCCGTTTGCACCGCTGATGCAGGGCTCCTCCCACCGGTGGAGCATGGCGCGGGCCAGCACCGGCGTCTCCGGCATTCCGCAAAATCCGTTTCCCTCTTCCGCCGTGCGCCGGGCCCCGCACTGCCTGGGACAGAGCGTACAGATCATGTTCCCGCCTCCCCGTCAAGGGCCTGCCGCGCCGCCTCCAGGAACTTCCCGAAGGCCGACGGCACCGCCAGCGTTTCCAGCTCCGCCCGGTCCGCCCAGGTCAGGCCCGTGCCCTCCCCGGCAGCCCGCAGCAGGTAGCCGGTCATATGCCACTCCACGTGGGTGAAAATATGCCGGGCCGTCAGCCGCTTTTGCCACTCCAGCGCCCTGAGGCCCCAGGCATCCAGCGGCCCGGCGGCCGCCCCGTCGTCCAGGCGTCCCTGCACATGAGGAAATTCCCACAGGCCCGCCAGCAGCCCGTCCTCCGCCCGGCGGCGCAGGGCCACCCGGCCCTCCCGGAGCAGCAGGTAGACCGTCAGCTCCTCCTGCCGCCGCGCCGCCTTCCTCCGCCGGACGGGCAGATTTTCCTGCCGCCCCAGCCGCCGGGCCTCGCAGAGGGCCGCCAGCGGGCAGCCGCCGCAGTCCGGGCTCCCGTTGGGCAGACAGACTGTCGCCCCCAGATCCATCAGCGCCTGATTGAACTCTCCGGGCCTGTCCGCCGGAACGGCCTCCGCCACCTGCTCCCGGAAGCGCCGCCTGACCTGCGTTTCCAGGATGTCTCCGTCGTCTCCCGTGATGCGGGCGGCCACGCGCAGCACGTTGCCGTCTACCGCGGGCACCCGCTGGCCAAAGGCGATGGATGCCACCGCCCCGGCGGTATAGTCCCCCACGCCGGGCAGCCGGAGCAGCGCCTCGCGGGTCTCCGGAAAGCGGCCGCCGCAGGTCTCCATGACTACCTTCGCCGCCCGCTGGAGGTTCCTCGCCCGGCTGTAGTATCCCAATCCCTGCCATAGCTTCATCAGCCGCTCCCCGTCCGCTGCCGCCAGCGCCTCCACCGTGGGCAGCGCCTCCATCCAGCGGAGATAGTAGGGGATTACCGCCGCCACGCGGGTCTGCTGGAGCATAACCTCCGACACCAGAATCCGATAGGGGTCCCTGTCGCCCCGCCAAGGCAGCGTTCTCTTATTAACATCGTACCAGTCCAGCAGCGGGCCGGCAATAGCCTCCAGACGATTGTTCATTTCCTGCTCCCTTCCGCCGTTATCCGAACCGGGTGGCAAAGCCGCACCGGCGGCAGAGCGGCTCCGCCGGCTTCCCGTCGGAAAAGCCACGGACCATCGCCCTGGCCCGTGGGCTGTCCAATATCTCCTCCAGACTCTGTTCCAGCAGGTTGCCCAGCGGGATGTCCCCCTCGTGGTCCAGACAGCAGGGGACCGCCGTCCCGTCGCACAGCACCGCCGCCTGGTCCCGCAGAGCGAGGCAGAACCGGGGATTCGTCACCGGCGCGTTCAGATCGGGCCAGTCGAACTGTTCCGCCTGCTCCAGATACAGCCGCTCCCCCAGCCGCCAGCTGCCCCGCCGGGGCTGCGGCATCTCCAGGGGCCAGACGCCGGTCTCTCCGGCCAGGAAAGAGAGAATTTCTCCGTTCCGCTCCTGGGCTCCGCCGATGTTCCACAGCCGCAGGGCGCAGATCGTTCCACCGGCGGTCAGATGCAGGGCGAAGTCCCACACGGCGCGGAGATAGCCCCCCAGTTCCGGCGCGCCGTTTCCCTCCGCGCTGTGGAGGGAAACGCTGACCTTGTGAAGGGAGGACGCGCCAAGCAGCGCCGCTCCCCGCTCCGCCAGCAGCGTGCCGTTGGTGGTGACGCATACCCGGAACCCCAGCTCCGAGGCAATGCTGAGAATCTCCTCCAGCTGCGGGTGAAGCAGCGGCTCGCCCATCACGTGCAGGTAGAGATACCCCGTCCGCCCCCGGAGCCGCTCCGCCAGAACGCGGAATTCCTCCGGCGGCAGGAAGCGGCCCTGCCGCTTCGTACCCGGACAAAAATGACAGTGCAGATTGCAAATATTGGTGATCTCCACATAGACCCGCTTCAGCATGGCGATTCCGCTCCTTTTCTGTTGGCGACATTGTAGCATGGAATCATGGGTTTTGCAATGCCCTCTGCGGCATGGCCGCGGAAACTCCGTCCTGCGCCGGATTCCCGTCCTGCGGGAGGTCTTTCTTCAGGAGGCGAACCGGGGCGGTTTTGACCGCTCCTGTCCGGAGCATGGGCTCACGGTCAGTTTTTCTCAGAAGCTGTACCAGCAGGCGAAGTGCGCAGATTGACGGGAATTTTTCCGTCAGGATATGTGCGCCTGCTGGTACAGCTTCTCAGTCTGACGCCGCCGGGGCTGGAGGCCCCGGAAGAAGCGCAGGGCCGCGCAGCAGCGGCAAAAACCGGATTCAGGGAATTGAAAAATTTAAGACTTGCCAAACGTTGGCAAATCAGATATAATAGGACAGGCGTTATCTGCCGGCAAACGAAATTTATTGGATGATAGGAGAAAAGATATGCCGCTATTCTATACCCCAGCCGAGACCGGAGCCATGGGCATGGGCTCGCTGCTGCTCCCTCTGATCGTCATGGTTGCGCTGATGTACTTCCTGATGATCCGTCCGGAAAACAAGCGGAAAAAGCAGGCCGAGGAAATGCGCAGCAGCCTGAAAAAGGGCGATCAGATCACCACCATCGGCGGCATCATGGGCAAAATCGTTCATGTGTCCGACGAGAGTATCGTGATCGAGACCAGCGACGACCGCGTCCGCATGGAGCTGACCAAGTGGGCCGTTTCCACCAATAACAGCAATCCCCCCGCGGATAAGAAGGGACGGAAGGCCAGGGAGGCGGAGGAGCCCGCACAGATTGAGGAGGGCGCTCCCAAAGAGTAACATTTGCCCTGTCCAATCGAATAATGGGACCTCTCAGACAATATACTGGTCTATCCAGTAATTTGCCGGGAGGTCTTATTATGTCCAAGGTCGTCATGTCTCTGCCGGAGGGGATGGTAAAAAACTGTTTGACCGGCGGCGCGATTTCACTGCTTTCCTATGTGCTGCTACAGATGCTTTGCGCCCTGCTGGTGGACCGGGGCGTGCTGGGACTGGAGCAGATCTATCCGCTGGTGTGCGTCACGGCGGCGCTGGCCTCCTTTCTGGGCTGCGGCTACAGCGTGCTGAGAGGGAAGGGGGCGTCCATGCTGCCGGTGCCGGTGGTAGTGGTGGTCTTCCTGTCGCTGACGCTGGCGGCCGCGCTGCTGACCAGGGAGGCGGTCAGCGTGGAAAACGGGCTGACAGGCCTGGGGCTGTCCATGGCGGCGGGCGGGCTTCTGGCGGCGCTGGTGGGCCATAACCTGCCCAGGGAGAAGCGGGGGCGCACGGGCGCGCGGCGGAAGCGCCGGAAATGAGGAAGGGCTGTCAAGGGGTGAAAATAACCAAAAATCAAAAAATCCCCTCTGTGGAGCCGGAAATACGCTCCAGGCAGATGATTACTTTTTGTAATCATCTGCCTGCCCCACATGTGGGGGACCATGACGGCTGCTTCCACAAAATATTCCTGGAAAAGGGGCGGGGGAGGGCGGAGAAGGACGGCTGAAACGGAAGTTTACATAACACTGTTTACATAATATTTTGTAATAACTGACAAAATAGTGCGAACTTCCCGATTTTCCCTTGCGAAACGGGAGGAATTGCACTATATTTATAGACGGGGAATTTCCCGCCGGGTGGGAAGGGGCCGCCGTTCCGGGCGCTTCTAAAACTTGTCCACGGCGCATAGGCTGTGGAGAGGTGATGGAAGATGCGCGGGCGAATGGTCTTGCGGACGATCCGGCTGGGAGATTGGGACCCGGCGGTGCCGCGGGCGCTTTTTTTGGCGCTGTTCTTTCTCTGCGGCGCGCTGGCGGGCCATCTGTATGCAGCCGGCTGCGGAGAGGACGCCTGGACGGCGTTGAAGCAGTATCTGGACGGCTACTGCCGCCTGTACGATGGGGGAGGCGTGGAGCCGTCCATGGCCAGCTGCGTGGTAATGTACTTTGGCTACGGCCTTCTGCTGTTCCTGCTGGGATTTTCTGCGGCGGGGGTGGTGCTGATCCCGGCGCTGTCCGGGGCTTTCGGATTTTTTACCATGTATACGGTGTCCTGCTTTGTGCGCTGCTTCGGCAGGCCGGGGGCGCTGCTGGCGCTGGGGGCGCTGCTCGTGCGGATGGTGTTTACGCTGCCCTGCTTTCTGGTGCTGGCGGGTGCGGCCTGGCCGCTGTCCATGGAGCTGTTTGCCCTGTCCTTTGGGCGGGGCAGGCGTTCGCCGCCGGTGCTGTATGGAAGCCGCTATCTTCTGCTGTTTGTGTTGTGTGCCATCGTCCTTGCCGTGGGCGTGTTCTGCGAGCGGCTGCTCACGCCGCTGCTGTTCCGCTTTGCGCTGGGGGCGGTGGAGTATCCTTTTTCCTGAAAAGGGATCAAAAAGAACTTCAGGAAGTTTGAGAATCCGTATCTGCAACCGTTTATATGGTCATCTTCCGAATTTGTAAGGAATTTTGAAGATTACCATACTGCAGTCTCTTGGGAAAGGAGGAGGGAGATGCTTTGACAGATTATATCAGGGAATTTGCCGGATATCTGGAGCTGGAGCGGAACGCGTCCCAGAATACCGTCGCCTCCTACGTCCGCGATGTGACGCAGTTTTCCCAGTACCTGCTGGAGCAGGGGGACGCGGAGCTGCCCCAGGCGGAGACGGAACAGATCGAGCGCTATATGGCCTATATGAGCGCCAAAGGGAAATCCTCCGCCAGCGCGGCCCGCAGCATCGCCTCGCTGAAATCGTATTATGGCTACCTGCAAAACCGGGGCGTGATCCGGCAGAACCCGGCCAGGGAGGCCATGCCGGTGCGGGCCGAGAGGAAGCTGCCCCAGATTCTCACGGGCAAGGAGGTGGAGCTGCTTCTGGAGCAGCCCCAGTGCGTGGACGCCAAGGGCTACCGGGATCACGCCATGCTGGAGGTGCTCTACGCCACGGGCATCCGGGTCAGCGAGCTGATCGGTCTGAATCTGGAGGACGTGAGCCTGCCGGGGGCGTTTATCCGCTGTACCAGCCGGGGGCGGGAGCGGATTATTCCGCTGTACGCGGGGGCGGTAAAGGCGCTGAGCGAGTATATGCGGAGCGTCAGGCCACAGATGGTGCTTGACATGGAGGAGCGGGCGCTGTTCGTCAACATGAGCGGCGAGCGCATGAGCCGCCAGGGATTTTGGAAGATCGTCAAGCACTATCAGGAGAAGGCGCAGATTCAGAAGGACATTACCCCCCACACGCTGCGCCATTCTTTCGCTGCGCACCTTCTGGAGAACGGAGCGGATCTGCGTTCGATCCAGGAGATGCTGGGGCATGCGGATATTTCCTCCACGCAGATCTACTCCCACATGGTCAAGCAGAAGCTTCAGGACGTTTACCGGAAGGCGCACCCCCGGGCGTGACGGCTTTGGGGGCGGGCTTTCAGAAAAGACGCTGTGAAAAACGTGCCGGAAGGCGCGTTTTTTCATGCCGCCGGGCGGCGGAGAAAGGAAACAGGTATGGATCTCCGGAAGAAGCCGCTCCTCTTTGACGGAGCGATGGGGACGATGCTGCAGCGGGCGGGCCTCCCGGCGGGAACTCCGCCGGAGGAGATGAATCTGATTGCGCCGGAGGCGGTGGAGAAAATACACGCCGCCTACGCGTCGGCGGGCGCGGACGTCCTGACCGCCAACACCTTTGGCGCAAGCCGCCGGAAGCTGGGGAAGGACCCGGCACCCTGCATCGCCGCCGGGATTGCCATTGCCCGCCGGGCGGCGGGGGAGGGGCGGCTGGCCGCGCTGGACGTGGGACCCCTGGGGGCGCTGCTGGAGCCCTTCGGCGGGATGTCCTTTGAGGAGGCCTACGGCCAGTTCGCGGAGATCATGGAGGCCGGGGAGCGAGCCGGGGCGGACCTGGCGCTCATCGAGACCATGAGCGACCTGCTGGAGGCGAAGGCGGCCCTTCTGGCGGCGAAAGAGCGGACAAGCCTGCCGGTATTCGTCACCATGACCTTCGGAGAGGACGGGCGGACCTTCCTGGGGGTGGATCCGGCGGCGGCCGCCGTGACGCTGACCAGTCTGGGAGCCGATGGGATCGGGCTCAACTGCTCCCTGGGGCCCCGTGAGCTGTGGCCTGTATTGGAGGAGATTCTGCAAAACACCCATCTGCCGGTGATGATCCAGCCCAACGCGGGCCTGCCCCGGCTGGCGGAGGGCGAGACGGTCTATGACGTGACGCCGGAGGAGTTCGCCCAGTGGGGCAGGCGGTTTCTGGACGGCGGCGCGTCCATTCTGGGGGGCTGCTGCGGCACGTCGCCGGAGCACATCCGGGCTCTGCGGCGGGTTTTGGATGAGAGCGCCCCGCCGGTGGAGCGGGAGAGGGACGGGGTGTGCCGCCTCTGCGGATGGCAGGGGAGGGTGACGCTGTCGGAGACGTCCATTGCCGCGGTGGGGGAGCGGCTGAACCCTACGGGTCGTCCGAAGATGCGGGAGGCCCTGTACGCCGGGGACTGGGACGCCGCCGCAGAGGCTGCTGCGGCCCAGCAGGCGGAGGGGGCGGACTTCCTGGTGGTGAACGCCGGGCTGCCGGACATCGACCAGAAGGAGGCGCTGCCGAAGCTGGTACTGGCTATCCAGAAGGTGTCGCCCCTGCCGCTGGTCATCGACTGTTCGGACCCGGAGGCCATGGAGAGAGCGCTGCGGGTCTGCCGTGGGCGGCCTGTGCTGAACTCCGTGAGCGGCAGGGAGGACAGTCTTTCCGCCATGCTGCCTCTGGCGGTGAAGTACGGTACGGGACTGATTGTACTGGCGCTGGATGAAGCGGGCATCCACAATGCCCCGGCGGCGCGCCGGGACGTGGCCCTGCGGGCCGCCGGGGCGGCGGAGCGGGCCGGAGTGCGCCGGGAGGATATCCTGATCGATACCCTGGCTCTGGCAGCCTCCGTGAGCCGGCGGGAGACGCTGGCGGCGGCGGAGGCCATCCGGCTGGTCCGGGCGGCGGGGTACAAGACTCTGCTGGGGGTGTCCAACGTCAGTTATGGCCTGCCGGGACGGGACGGACTCAACTGCGCCTTCCTGGCGTCCTGTCTGGCGGCGGGACTGAACGTGCCCATCGTCAACACGGAATCCGGCCGGATCCGGGAAACGCTGGCGGCCATGAAGGCGCTGACCGGAGCGGATCCCGGCTGCGGGGATTATATCGCCCGCTTTCAGGTCCCCGGCGGAGCGCAGTCTTCCGCCGGGGAGGAGCCGCCTCTGGAAAATCTGATCCTGACGGGGCAGCGCTCCGGCGTTCCGGCGGCGGTGGAGGCGCTGCTGGAGCGGGAGACGCCAATGGAGATCATCAACGGCCGGATCGTCCCGGCGCTGGACGCGGTGGGGGAGCGGTACGAGGAGGGGAGTCTGTTTCTGCCCCAGCTGATGGCCTCGGCGGAGGCGGTGAAGGCCGCCTTCGGCGTGGTCCGCGCCCGCCTGCCCCAGGGGGCGGGGGAGAAGGGGACCATTCTGCTGGCTACGGTGAAGGACGACATTCACGACATTGGGAAGAACATCGTGAAGATGCTGCTGGAGAACTACGGCTACCGGGTGATCGACCTGGGGAAGGACGTACCGCCGGAGACCGTCGTAAAAGCCGCGCTGGAGACCAGAGCGGCTCTGGTGGGGCTCTCTTCCCTTATGACCACCACGGCGCAGAACCTTGCCGTGACCGTCCGGGCCCTGCGGGAGGCGGGCGCGCCGTGCAGAATCATGGTGGGCGGCGCGGTGGTGACGGAGTCCTTTGCCCGTCAGATTGGCGCGGACTTCTATGCCGGGGACGCCGCCCGGTCGGCCCGCATTGCCGCCAGGGTGTTCGGGGAGTAGGCATACATCCTTTTTCCTGACCGGTCATTTTTCCCGCTGTCCGCATTCAGAATCCTCTTTCCACAGATTCCAGGGCCTCGATGATTCCTGCATCATCGAGGCCCTGTGTTGCCGCTGATCTGCAGCCGGTCTTTCATCGCCGGCTTTTTTCCTGAAAGCTCTTTTTGAGATGTACTGTGTAAAGGGTGGTTTCACCCACCTGATACACATGACTGGTGGCTCGTTTGTGGTGAATGCACAGGCCGGAAAGGCGGTGATCGACCAGCAGGGGGGACGAAGCGAGAGCGCCCGGGGATGACCTGGGCGCTCCATTCTCTTTGCCGGCCCTCTGCGAAGAGCGAACTTACTCACCACCAGCAGGCTGGCGGTGGTATGGTCTGCGGCCATCGTGCGCCCTCCGGGGGCGGGGCGGCGCTGTTGTCAGTCCTTCCCTTCCGGTATATTACAGCAGACGCCAACGGCGGCTTGTGCATCGGGCCGAGCTGCGCCGATGCACTGGGGGCCTGGGGACTGTTGGCCACCAACAGGCGGAACAGGGTACATACCTGTGCATTGCTTGCTACTACGATACAAGGCCTGTATTGAGGGTTGAATGTCATTCGTATTGGTGGTATATTTGGCTCATGACAAATCGGAATCTGGAGGACCTGGAGGATTTGTGTATGAAGAAATTTGAGAAGGATACGCTACGTGGGATGATTGTAAAGGGGAACCTTCGGGCAGCAATGACGTATTCAGAACAGTTCCCGGAAACGGCAGCACTATATCAAAAGAGCGTGGCTTTGTATCAAAAAGAACACTACCTGACTTATGATGCAGATGCGGAACTGAACGAAATTCTCCTGGCCTATCAGAAGTATTACCGGGATGCCTTTTATCTGGAGCTGCCTGCCGAAGAAGCTGCGCAACGGCTGCGGGAACGGTTGGCAGAACTGTTCCGGGCGGCGCCCGACGCTGCGCTGGACAAGTTGGAGGAAATGGCAGCAGCGGCGTTCCGCCAGAAGTCCTTCCACGCCTTGATGGGACGAACCAGTGGATACTATGGTCCTTATATATGGAAGGCCGAGGAACTGAAGCATTATAAGGTGGAGTTGCCAGAGGATGAGCAGGACTACGCTGTTAAATTTCTGGACGGGTTCATCATGAAAAGCTGGTTGGACTACATTTCCTTTGGCGAAACGGGCACTGGAGGCTGGTCCAATGGTGATGGCCTGATTCACTGCGTCAGAGCCGCCTGGGATCTGGAGTCAGAAGACTTCCAGGTGTCTCTTCTGAAGCACGAAGCTCAGCATGCCATGGATCAGGCACGTTATAAGGACATCACAAACGAGGAGCTGGAATACCGTGCCAAGCTGGTGGAATTGATTTACTCCAGAGAGCGGAGGATGCTGGAGCGTTTCGTGGGTCAGGCCGATGTAACAAAAGCAGGCAATGGACACGGATTGGCTGCAGAGCGCATTGTGAGAGGATTTGAGGCATGCCTGAAAAGAGACAGGGGCAGTCTGTCCGAACTCCCTCTTGAGAGTGTACAGACAATCTCCCGGTCACTTTTTTCAGAGAGCAGTGAAGAATTAGCGGCAAAATACCGCTAATCCCGCCCTTTTCTGTTTTCGATCATGGAAAAACAGGCAACCTCCGGTTTGCAGGGGGATTTCACCTTTTGGGTGAAATCCCCCTTGACAAATGTTCTCTTGATTCTTTTTTCAGGAAAAAGAATATATACCCGTCAGTCGAGCCACGCCGACAGCGACAGGGGGCGGAAGCCGTCCCTGCCCAGCACCCAGGCCTCCCGGAAGCCCCGGCTTTCCGCCAGCGCCGCAGCCTGCGGGAAGGCGCAGACGACGGTTCCGGCGTCGTGGGCGTCGCTGGTGATGCAGATCCGCCCACCCCCCTGCCGGATGGCGTCCAGCAGAAAGGGGGCCGGGTAGGGCGATGTGCGCCACCCACGCGAGATGGCCCCGGTGTTGATTTCAAAGATCGCGTCCGCCGCCATGGCGGCCTCCAGCGCCTCCAGGGCGGCGCGCCGGTACCGGGGGTCCTCCTCGTCGAAATACCGCCCCTTCTGATTAAACCTGGTCGCCAGGTCGAAGTGGCCCACGATCTGGCACCGGCTGGCCAGAGCAAATTCGGCCTCCCGCTGGTAGCAGGCGGCGGCAAAAGCGATGTAATCCCCGCCGAAGTGCTCCTTCACGCCCCGGACAAAGGATTCCGGACTGGCGTCGGAGGACAGATAGCGTCCGTCCTTCCAGATGCCGTGGGCGGAGCCGATGATATAATCATACGGCTCCGTCGGGGCGGGAGAGTCCGCGTCCAGCTCCAGGCCCAGAAAAATTTCCAGCCTGTCCCGGTACGCCTCCTTCAACCGGAGGACCTCCCGGCGGTATTCCGCCTCCCGGGAAGCGTCCATGGTCCAGCCGTCCGGGTCCGCCTCCGGCGGCATGGGGCTGTGTTCGGAGAAGCCCAGGGAGCGGCAGCCCGCCCGGATGGCCCCCAGGACCATCTCCTCCGGAGTGTGTTTCCCGTCGCCGAAGACGGTGTGGGTGTGCAGATTCTGAGGGAAGGTCATCGGATCTTCCGCCCTTCCACGTAGTAGCGCTTGTCGGCGGCATGACCCATGGAGAAGGTTTTCCGGGGCAGAACGCCGTCGGCAATGACGGTTTTGAACAGCTGGTCCTTGCTCATGGCGGGCAGTTTGAAGCCGATGTTGCCCGCCTGCCTGCCCAGCTCGTCGGTCACGTCCTCGCCGTGGATATAGTCCACCTCGCCGCCGTTTTCCCGGAGATAGGCGTCCAGGAAGTTTTGCAGCGTCCCCACCGGCAGCTGGCCTCTGGGATTGGGCACGGTGAGGTATCCCTCTCCCTCCGCGTGGATATAGGCGATGGTGTGTCCCACGCCCTGTCCTGTGTGGGCGTTGGGATAGAACTCCAGGAAGGCTGCGATCAGCTTTTCCGGGTCCACGCCGAACACCACCCGGTGGATGGCCTCGAACTGCAGAGCGGGATTGTGGAGGTTCTCGATCTCCACCAGGGCGTACCGGGCGGGCAGGTCCGCCCATTGCGCCTCCGGCGTGACCTTTTTCAGATTTTCATAGCAGGTCTTGGCGGTGGCTAGGGAGTGGTTGCCGTCGCCCACGGCGAACAGCAGCGGCGCTATGCCGCCCAGCCCGTACTTGTGCTCCATGGCCTCGTCGCTGCTCAGCCGGGTCATGGCGGCGGCCAGCGCGTCCACCTGTTCCCCGCTGAGCTTCCAGCCCCGCAGGCGGCCGCCGCCCATCATCAGCTGGAAGTCGTAGAGAAGCTCCATCTCCTCCCTGGCGGCGGTGATGGGCTCCACACAGATCTTTTTCGGGTCGTCGATCAGCAGCATCACGTGGGGCAGCTCAATGGGCGCGTCCTTCCGCACCTGCACCCGCGGCGGGATGCGCTCGAGCACCGTGCCCTCCGTAGCCCGGATGAGGGAGCCGGAGCCGGGGGTATAGTCGTATTTCTCCAGGTCCACCGCCGCCACCAGACCGGGGCGGACCGCGCCGTCGGACTGAGTCCGCTCAATATAAACGATGGATTCCGGCAGCGTCCGGAAAATGTCCCGGGACAGGTAATCCGCCATGGCCCGGTTGATGTCCGCGATGTGGTCTTCTACGCCGTCCTCTCCCAGCCTGCTCTCCGGCAGGATCATTCTTAGCGTGCTGGGCGCGTCTCCCACGATCCGCTCCACCTCGTCCCAGTATTCCGGCTGGCTGGTGAACTGGTCGCAGGCCACCACCGCCCACCGGGTCATGTCCGTGCCGCTCTCCGGCAGCAGGATGTCCGCCGGGCGCAGGCCCAGGGATGCAAATTTCTCGTTCATTCTCTCTCCTCCTTCATCTCATATGCCGCCCGCGCCGGTTGCCGCGCCCTTTCCGGCCTGGCCGGCTGCTCGGAGCGGATGCGGACAGCGATTTTCAAAACCGATATGCCGTCTGCCGGCTTTCTTACGCGCTTTTCGGGAGCCGGCGTTTCCCGCAGCAGCGCGCGCCCCTCCGCAGGCTTCTCCTCAATATCTCCGGAATCGTTTCTTCGCTGTTCATCACAACTCCTCCTTTCCGCTTTTTCCCGTTTCAAACAACAGATCCAGCAGCACGCTGCCGTTATCCACAAAAGGCCCCTTTTCTCCGGCGGGCTCGTCGTACGTACCGCCGTTTCCCGTATCCCGACGGCTGTCATACAGCAGGAAGGGGGCCGGATCCCCGCAGTGTCCTCTGGTCGCCGTGAGCGTCTTGTGATCGCTGAGCAGCAGCACCCGGTGTTCCTCGCCGGCCTGCTCCAGCCGCTCCAGCAGGGGGCCCACCAACCGGCTGTCCAGCCGCTCGATGGCCTGCAGCTTCCCCGGCAGGTCCCCGTTGTGGGTGCACTCGTCGGGCGCTTCCAGATGCAGGCAGACAAAGTCATACTGCCGCAGCTTTTCCCAGGCGGCCTCCAGCTTTCCGGAGAAATTGGTGTCCAGCTCCCCCGTGGCGCCCTCCACTTCCACCATCTCCAGACCCCGCAGCACGCCGATGCCGTGGCACAGCGGTACCGCGCTGACCACCGCGCCGTCCAGGCCGTATTGCTCCCGGAAGGAGGGAAGCGCCACTGCCGTGCCCTCCGCCCAGAACCAGATGCCGTTGGCAGGCAGTTTCCCCTCCGCCCGCCGCTTCTCCGCAGCCGGATGATGGTCCAGTATCTCGTGGGCCAGGAGCATCAGCCGGGTAAAAACCGCCGCCCGGTCGTTTCCGGCGGGAAAATGCCGCCCCGCTTTTTCCCCCAGATGGTCATGGGGGGGCGTGAAGCGGATGCCGGAAATGTCGCTTTCATGCTGCACGGCAATCTGCCGGAAGGCCGGGAAGCGGTGCAGTTCCATCCGCGCCTCCGCCATCGCTCCGGCAAACCGGGCGTCGCCCAGCAGTGCCTCCACGGCCTCCAGGGCGGAGGCGCCGTCGATGGACCCGGCGGAGTGGGACAGCAGCTTCTTTTCCGCCAGAGGCCCGTCCCCGTCCTCCACGGAGATCAGGTTGCACCGGAACGCCGCGTCCCCCGGCCGAAGAACGATGCCGGCGGCGGCAGCCTCCATGGGCGAGCGCCCGGTGAAATATTGCAGGGGATCGCAGCCGAAGATGGACAAAATCGCCGTTTCGCTGCCTGCGGGCAGCGGCGGTGGACAGTTGACAACGCTGCCCACCGTCCCTCTGGCGGCCATCCGGTCGATGGCGGGAATCGATGCGGCCTGCAGCGGCGTTTTATTCTCCAGACGGGGGACGGGGTCATCGGCCATGCCGTCCCCGATTACCAGCAAATATTTCGTTGCAAGGACCTCCTTCATATTATTTCCGAATTTGCAATACGGAAATAATAAATTGATTCAGAACGCTTTGTCCGCCTCCGCAGGCGGCGGCAACCGCAAAACATGGCATATATCACTTCCTGGCTTTCAGCGGGGACGTAATATCATATTATTATACCGTATCGGGTCCGGTTTTTCAACATAAATATGGAAATCCCCCAGACGGATGCCCATTCGCGCAAAATTGAAGTTGCTTTTCATCAACAGATATGTTATAATCGGCATATACCGGAAATGAGGGGGGGCGGCGTATGCCAAGACCGCAGCGATGCCGGAGGATCTGCGCCGCGCCGCAGGTCGATTCCTTCTGCCCCGACAGATGCCGGGAGGCGGAGCCCATTGCGCTGACGCTGGATGAATACGAGGCCATCCGGCTGATGGATCTGGAGGGACGGACCCACGAGCAGTGCGCGGCGCAGATGGATATATCCCGTTCCACGGTGCAGGGAATCTACGAAAGCGCGCGGCGCAAAATTGCGGCGTGCCTTGTACACGGGAGGAAACTGGTCGTCACCGGAGGCAATTACCGCATTTGCGGTGGACAGGAGCAGGACCGCTGCCTGCGCTGCCGCCGGGAGATCAACTCAAATATCAACAACAAAGACAAAGGAGAGTTCACTATGAAAATCGCGGTAACCTGTGAAAACGGACAAATTTTCCAGCATTTCGGCCATACCAGGCAGTTCAGGCTCTATGAAATTGCCGATGGCAGGGTCGTTCATACCGAGGTGGCGGACACCAACGGCAGCGGCCATGGCGCGCTGGCAGGCTTTTTGATGCAGCGGGGTGTGGACACGCTGATCTGCGGCGGCATCGGCGGCGGCGCGCAGGAGGCGCTCGCCGCGGCGGGCATCAGGCTCTATGGAGGCGTCAGCGGAGATGCGGACGCCGCGGTAAACGCCTTGCTGTCCGGTGAGCTGGGCTATGACCCCCATGTCCGCTGCGATCACCACGACCACGGCGGTCATTCCTGCAGCAGTCACGGCTGCGGCAGTCACAGCTGCCATTGATGGAGCGATATCTTACACGGCTTCCTTTCTGGGAAATGCTGACGGAGCAGGAAAAGGAGCGGGTGCGAAACGCCTCCACTCTCCGCCGCTATAAAAAAGGAGCTTTCATTCACAGCGGCGGCAACGAGTGTCTGGGTATGCTGCTGCTGCTGGAGGGAGAGATCCGAACCTGTCTTCTCTCGGACGAAGGCCGCGAGGTGACATTGTTCCGGGTTTACCCCGGCGGACTGTGCGTATTGTCCGCCTCCTGCGTCATCAGCCAGATCACATTTGATACGCAGATAACCGCACAGCAGGACACGGCGGTCCTTATCATTCCCGCCGGAATCACCGCTTCGCTCAAAGAGCGGAACATCCACGTCCGATGCTTTCTCTACGAGCTGGCGGCACAGCGCTTCTCCGACGTCATGTGGTCCATGCAGCAAATTCTGTTCAAGGGCCTGGACCGGCGTCTGGCGGATTTCCTTCTTGCGGAACAGGAGCGCACCGGATCGGACGTCATCCCCATGACCCATGAGCAGATCGCCCAACACATCAGCTCGGCGCGGGAGGCCGTGGCGCGGATGCTCAAGCACTTTTCCGGGGACGGCCTGGTGGAACTCAGGCGGGGCGCGGTCGTTCTGCGGGATACGGACGCGCTGAAAAAGCTGGGGAACTGCTGATCTTTTTTCCTGAAAAGAAAAAGTGTCGGATGGCATCGTGAAAGAGAGAGGGACCGGGCTTACGCCCGGTCCCTCTCTCAGCCTTTTCGGAACTGGTATGGTCAATTCACCGGAGAAACGGCAAAAAAGGAGGCAGGAGAAAATGATTTGCAGCGAGGCGAAGGGCACTGGCAGCCCGCGCTGCCCGCGGGACGGCAACGCTGCTGTGCGCCGTTTTATCCGCCTGACTTTCCGGTTATCCGGCTATACGATGCGGGAGCGCATTACGACAGCAGCAGCGTATCGTCGGCCTCGTCGCTGCCGCTGACCTTGCCGAACAGCTCCAGCAGCTGGTGGACGGTGAGCTTTTTTTTCTCCTCTCCGGAAACGTCGATGACGATCTGTCCGTCGTACATCATGATGAGCCGGTCGCCGTGGGCGATGGCGTCCTTCATGTTATGGGTAATCATCAGCGTGGTGAGATGGTCCCTGCCCACGATGCGCTCCGTAGCGTCCAGCACCTTCACCGCCGTCCTGGGGTCCAGAGCGGCGGTGTGCTCGTCCAGCAGCAGCAGCTTCGGCTTTTGCAGGGTGGCCATCAGCAGGGTCAGCGCCTGCCGCTGGCCGCCGGAGAGCAGACCCACCTTGCTGGTCAGCCGGTCCTCCAGCCCCAAGTCCAGAATTTTCAGCATCTCCCGGTACTCTTCCCGCTCGGACCGGCCAATGCCGGGACGGAGGGTCCGGCGCTGGCCCCGGCGCATGGCAAGGGCCATGTTTTCATCGATCTGCATGGTGGCGGCGGTGCCCAGCATGGGGTCCTGGAACACCCGTCCAATATAGCGGGCCCGCCTGTACTCCGGCAGGTGGGTCACGTCCACGCCGCCGATGGAAATCGTCCCCCGGTCCACGGTCCAAACTCCGGCCACGGCGTTGAGCAGGGTGGACTTGCCCGCGCCGTTGCCGCCGATGACGGTGACAAACTGGCCCTCCTCCATGTGGAGGTCCACGCCCCGCAGGGCTGTCTTCTCATTGACGGTGCCGGGGTTGAAGGTTTTATGGATTCCCTTGACGTCAAGCATTGACTTTACCTCCCTTCTGGGCGCGTTTTGCAAAATAGCGGCCCTTCCAGTAGGGAATGGCCAGGAAGACGGCCACGATGGAGGCGGAGATCAGCTTGAGGTAGTTGGTGTCGATGCCGCTGAGGCTGACCACCGCCTGAATGACGATATAATAGATGATGGCGCCGAAGGATACCGCCAGCAGCTTCAGAGCGAAATTGGTGAAGAACCGGGAGAACAGCACCTCGCCGATGATGACGGCGGCCAGGCCGATGACAATGGCGCCCTTGCCCATGCTGGCGTCGGAAAAGGCCTGATACTGGCTCAGCAGCGCCCCGGACAGGGCCACCAGACCGTTGGAGACCATCAGGCCCAGCACCTTGCCCACGTTGGTGTTGATGCCCTGGGCCCGGGCCATGCTGGGGTTGGCCCCGGTGGCCCGGAGGGACGCGCCCAGCTCGGTGCCGAAGAACCAGTACAGGATGCCGATAACCGCTATGGTAAATACGCCCACCACGAGGATCGGGTGACGGTAGAAGGGGCGCGATCCCCTGGCCACATCCTGAACAAACCGGAGGGATACCAGCAGCTTGTCCAGATTGGTCTGGTCAATGATGTTGATGGCCACGTTGGCCTTCATCCCCATGATGGCCAGATTGACGGACCACAGTCCCAGCTGGGTCAGAATGCCGGCCAGAATGGCCGGAATGCCGCAGGCGGTGTGGAGCAGGCCCGTAATCAGCCCTGCCAGCATTCCCACCAGCAGCGCCGCCAGCAGCGCCAGCCAGATATTGACGCCCGCGCCGAACAGTACGACGAAGACCGCGCCGCCGGTGCAGAAGGACCCGTCCACCGTCAGGTCGGCGATGTCCAGAATTTTGTAGGTGATATACACGCCGATGGCCATGACGCCCCAGATCAGACCCTGGGACACGGCTCCCGGCAGTGCGCCGATGAATGCGAGCATAAACAGTTGCCTCCTGTGTATAAACGGAATCGTCACAAGACTTCAGCAGTTTATCACAAAAAAGAGGAAAAGGGAAGTCCCTTTCCTCTTTTTTTGCGCTGATTTTGGGAAAACGGGTGGTAAGAACCTGTATTCACAACCGTTGAACGCCATCTGGCCGGACCTTTTCCCGCCATACCGGGTTAAATTTCCCTGCCGGGCGTCAGCCCGCCTGGGAAAATCCGTCCTGTCCGGCGGAGAAATTCCCCGTCCATCCGGCATCCTCCTGCCATAAATACAGGTTCCGGATGTTGGGTCTGCCCGGCATGTCATGGAAGCGCCTAGGGGGAAACATATAAAATTCCCCAAAGTTCTTTTTGCCGCGCTTTCTTTCAGGAAAAAGCATACCGACCGGTTTTACCCCCCGATGGCCACGTAGCCGTCAGGCGCTGTGATGCCCAGGGCCTCGCAGGTGGCGGGATTGTACTTCTGGACGAACTCGGGGGCGTACTCAATGGCCATGGTGGAGATCTCTGCCTGCCCGGTCAGAATCTGGGCGGCCATTTCGCCGGTCTTGTAGCCGATGTCATAGTAGCTGATGGACAATGTGGCCACGCCGCAACCGGCGCAGATCCCCTCCTCGCCGCAAAACACGGGGACGTTGCCCCGGCAGATGTTGTCGATGACGGGCGTGTTGGAGGCGGCGGAGTTGTCGGTGGGGACGTAGAGAACGTCGCTGGCATCCGCGGCGGTCTGACAGACGGCGGCGATGTCGTTGGAGTCGGAGAAGGAGTACTGGGTGCAGGTGTAGCCCATACCCTCCAGATACTGCTGGACGGTGTCCACCTGGTACTGGCTGTTGTCCTCCCTGGAGCAGTAGAGCAGTCCCACGGTCCTGGCGTCGGGATACCAGGCGCGGATCATCTCCGCCTGCCGGTCCAGAGGCGCCAGGTCGGAGGTACCGGAGACATTGCCGCCCACGGTGCCGGAGAAGTCACTGATGTTGAAGGCCACGCCGTACTCCGTGACGGAGGTGCCCAGAATGGGGATGTCGCCGGTGGCAGCGGCGGCGGCCTGAAGGGCCGGGGTGGCGTTGGCCATAATCAGGTCCACGCCCTGGGAAACAAAGGAGGTGGCAATGGTGGCGCAGGTGGGAATATCCTCGGCGGCGTTCTGGAAATCGTACTCCCAGCCGTCCTCGCCCAGCTTGTCGTTCATGGCGGCGATAAAGCCCTCCGTGGCGGCGTCCAGGGCGGGATGGGTGACGTACTGGGAGATGCCCACTCTGTAGACCTTGCCGCCGGAGGCGTCGTCGTTCTGCCGGGGGGCGCCGCTGCCGCCGCAGGCGGTCAGGGCCAGAACCATGACGCCGGAGAGGCACAGGGCAAGCAGTTTCTTTTTCATCTTTTCATATCTCCTGATTCATTTTATTGGCATTTACCGGCAGGGTAAAATTGCTTTATTACTATATAGCGCTAAAGCGATAAAGTCAATGGTCAAATTTGACAAAAAATCCTCCCGCCGGCAGGGAAGACGGCGGGAGGACAGCTTATGGACGGGATTTGCGGATATCCGGCGGCCGGATCACTTCAGGATGAGCAGTTCCTTCGGCGCTTCCGTGATGTCGGTGCAGCCGCCGTCCCTGATAATGATCACGTCCTCGATCCGGACGCCGAATTTGCCGGGGATATAGATGCCCGGCTCGGCGGAGATTACGGCGCCTGCCGGCAGCGGCTTATCGGAGGAGCTGGCCGCGGTGGGGGACTCGTGGATCTCCACGCCTACGCCGTGGCCAAAGCCGTGGCCGAAACAGTCTCCGTATCCGGCGCTGGCGATGACCTGCTCCGCCGCCTCGTGGACGGCCTTGCCGGTAACGCCGGCCCTGGCGGCGGCGATGCCCGCCTTCTGGGCCTCAAGGACCGTGTAATAGACCTTTTCCATCTCCTCCGTGGCATAGCCGACAGCCACGGTGCGGGTCATATCGGAGCAGTAGCCGCCGCAGATGCAGCCGAAATCCATGGTAACAAAATCGCCCTCTTCTACCTTCTTATCCGAGGGCACGCCGTGGGGCATGCTGCTGTTGACGCCGCTGACCACGATGGGCTCGAAGCTCATCTTTTCCGCGCCGCCCATCAGCATCCGATACTGGAGAAAGGCGGAGATCTCCTTCTCCGTGACGCCGGGCCTGATAAAATCCAGAACCTCCTTCAGAGCTTTTTCCGCAATACGCTGGGCGGCGATCAGGCAGTCGATCTCCTCCGGCTCCTTTACCGCGCGAAGCTCCATCAGCAGCTTTGCTGCGGGAACCAGCTCCCTGCACTCCAGTTTTTTCTGCCACCGGTTATAATCCTCAACGGTGGCATACCAGTCCTCGAAGCCCAGCTTCTGGATTTCATGGCGGCGAATTACCTCATTGACCAGGTCGGTGACGGGCGTTTTGGCGGTGTTCTCGCGAATCTCCGCGCCGGTGACCGCCTTTTCCGCGGCCTCGATGTAGCGGCTGTCGGTGAAGAAGTAGCTCCTGTCCCTGGTGACGATGGCTACGCCGGCGGAGGAATGGAACCGGGCGGCATAGAGCCGGTTGGGCTCGCTGGTGACCATCATGGCATCCAGGCCGTAAGCCTCCAGCTTTTCCGCGATTTTGTGAAATCTGCTCATAGTTTCTGGCATCTCCTTCTGGCGATCCATTTGGAGGGGCGCTGCAGGGCGTGAAGCACGTGGTTCCAGGCCCCCACGGGCCCGCCCAGGGGTTCCACCATCAGCGCCAGAATCCCCGCCCGCTTTGCCCCCAGCACGTCGGTCAGCAGCTTGTCGCCCAGCATGGCGGTATGCTCCGGCGGCTCTCCGGCCCGGACCATGGCCTGCCGGTAGCCGGCCGTGCCCGGTTTTCCGGCATGGCCCACATACCGGATGCCCAGCTCGCTGCAAAAAGTCTCCACCCGGCGGGTGGAGCGGTTGTTGGAGAGGATCATCACCGTGACGCCTGCCTCCCGGCAGTCCTCCAGCCAGCGGCGGAGCGTCCCGTCCGGCTTTTCCACGGAGCGGGGAGCCAGGGTGTAGTCCAAGTCGCACAGCAGCAGCCGGATGTCCAGCTCCCGCAGAAGCCGGGGGGTGAGGTCGGTGTAGCGGCGATAGAGCCGGTCCGGGATGAGGGAAAATGGCATAGCGCCCTCCTTGGTCGCATAATATGAAAGGAGTATATCACAAATTTTGGGATTCCACAAGGGGGGAAGTGCCTGTGCAACTGTATTTGGCCGTCACGCCTGACAAGCTGCGGGAAGCGGCCCGCTATACGGACCGGCTGGCGCATGTGGCCTACCGGGTGGGGCGGGACGGCCGTCTGGCCCGCCGGGATCTGCTGGCCAGGACCCGGGGCGGCCTCCTGGTTCTGGGGGATCAGGAGTGCGGACTCATCCGCGATCCCGCCGCGCTGTGCCGGGACGTATGGAGGGAATGCGGCAACCGGGGATACGGCGGCGTACTGGCGGATTTTGAGCAGCCGCCCGCGGCGGACCGGGGGGCGTTTCTGGAGGCGCTGGGCATGGTGCTGGCCCGGAACGGGAAGCGCCTGTTTGTCCCGGAGGCCTACGGCGGCCAGGTGGGGCAGGCGGCCGTTCTGATCTGCACCGCCCTGTCCGGCGGGAATCTGCGCCAGCGGCTGGAGGAGAGCGTCCGGCAGTTTGGGAAGGGGAGGGTTGCTCTGGACCTCCAGCGGCTGCGGATGAGCTTCCCGCTGCCCTGTCCCACGGGAGAGGGGGAACCGCTGGAACGGGAAAAATGGGAGGAGATGCTGGCGCGGAAAGGGCAGTCGGTGTTCTACTCCCATGACCTGTGCGCGAGATATTTTACCTTTACGGACGGCGGGGAGAGCCGTTTTGTCCTGTTCGACGATGCCGGCACCCTCCGCAGGAAAATCGAGCTGGGGCAGGAGATGGGGATTGGGACGGGCTTTCTGATGTACCCGGAAACAGCGGATATCCTGCCGGAGCTGCTTTTGCCGGGAAGACAGATGTAACAATACTTTTTCCTGAAGGAAAAGCAGCAGAAAAGCGCCTTACGAATGCTGTGTTCTGCTCCGCAGGCGCTGCCCGGAAGCTCTGGTCCCCTTCATAAATCTCCCTTTTCTGTTTGGCGTTGCCGAAAGCCGCTTCGTCAAACCACCCGTCAAAATATCCAAATCGGGCAGTCACCTGTTGATGGATGACTGCCCGATAAATTCATATTTATAAATCAAACAATATTCTCACCCAGGATTATTTTGGGCATTGCAGTTAAACACCTGTTCCAACGCTTATAGAATTTTTCTATACCAAGTTTTCCAACTCTTGCATGAACTTCTTCATTTTCCAGCACCCAATACAGGACATATGTTACCTTACCTGTATTTCTTGTAAGACGAACAGGTAATTCTCCCTCTTTAACTGCATTGAAATCTTTTTGCCGGTGAGTGCGTTTTATATAGTGTACATCAATAACACCATCCTGCTCCAGGTAAAATTCCGCTACTTCCCTCATCAGTTCTTCAATTTCATCTAACCTGGCCGGCTTTGCCTCATATATGCATATTTCATTAAACATAAAACACCTCCACAAATTCCGATTCTCCAGTATGCCGAACACCGGTCTGTCAAGTCGATTATAGCAAGGGTCATTGCATAATTGTGGATACCTGTTCGCTCAAGAAAAAGTCCCGTTATTTTTTCTGCCAGGGGAATTTCCCCGCCTTTTTGCCGGACAGCCGGCGGATCGCCTCGTCCGCCCGCTTTTCGCCCCGCCGGGCGGCCTCCTGATACAGCGCCAGGGCCTTCTCCCGGTCCGCCTTTACACCCCGCCCGTTTTCGTAGCAGGCGGCCAGCGCGTAGCTGCCGTCCGCCCGTCCGCCTTCTCTGGCCCTGGCATAGTATTCCGCGGCGAGGACCAGGTTCCGGAGGACGCCGTAGCCGTTTTCATAGCACTCGCCCAGGAAGAATTCCGCCCGGTGGTGCGTCTGCCGGGCCGCCTCGGAGAACCAGAAAAACGCCTGATCGTTATCCTCCGCCACCGCGATGCCGTGATAATAGAAAAAACCAAGGTTGCACTGGGCTCTGGCGTTGCCCGCCTCGGCGGCCTGCCGGTAGAGCGCTGCGGCCCTGTCCTTGTCCGTCTCTACGCCGGTACCCAGCTCGTAACAGAGGCCCAGAGCGCAGGTGGCGGGGGGATAGTCCTGCTCATGGGCGGTCTGATAGAGCCGGACGGCCTGGGCCTCGTCCGGTTCGGTTCCGTAGCCGTTCTCATAGCACTCCCCCAGCAGGTGCTGGGCGCGGGCATACCCCTGCCGGGCGGCCTGCGTAAACCAGCGGAAGGCCTCGTCGTTGTCCTCCTCCAGGCCAAAGCCACGGTAGTAGCACAGGCCAAGGCAGTATTGAGCCCGCATGTATCCGGATTCGGCGGCCTGCCGGTAGAGTGCCGCAGCCTGGGATGCGTCGGTCTCAGTCCCCACGCCGTGCTCATAGCAGAGCCCCAGAGAGAAGGTGCCGGGGACGTGGCCGTTTTCGTGGGACTGCCGGTAGAGCTGAAAGGCCCGCGCGGGGTCCCGCTCTACGCCGTAGCCGTTTTCGTAGCACTCGCCCAGCAGCTGCTGGGCTCTGGCGAAGCCCTGCCGGGCGGCGCGGGCGAACCACTGCGCCGCCTTCGCGTCGTCCATTTCCGTGCCGATGCCCTGATAGAAGCAGTAGCCCAGATTGCACTGGGCTTTGGCGTCCTCCTTCCGGGCGCCCAGAGTGTAGAATTCCAGCGCCTTCGCCTTGTCCATTTCCACGCCCCTGCCCAGCTCATAGCACAGTCCGATGGCGGCGGCGGCGGAGGGGTAGCCGCCCTCCCACGCCTCCCGGTACAGCTTCAGCGCTTCGTCCTCGTCCTTTTCCACGCCATAGCCGAATTCCCTGCACTGGCCCAGCAGAAACTGGGCACGGGGATAGGAGTGCCGGGCGGCAGCCTCAAACCATCTGGCGGCCTCGGCGTCGTCCACCGCCGTACCGATACCCTGATAGTAGCAGTAGCCCAGATTGCATTGTCCCCGGACGTCTCCGCCTCCGGCGGCCTGCCGGTAAAGCTCCACCGCCCTGGCCAGGTCCTGTTCCACGCCCTGGCCCAGCTCGCAGCAGAGGCCCAGAGCGGTAGCGGCGGGGGCGTATCCCTGCCGGCTGGAGGCGTCGTAGAGCCTGGCGGCCTTTTCCTCGTCCTTTTCCACGCCATAGCCGAAATAGCAGCACTCTCCCAACAGGTACAGGGCCCGGGGATAGTTCTGTTCGGCGGACAGGCGGAACCAGTGGACGGCCTCGCCGTTGTCCTCCTCCACGCCGATGCCGTGGTAATAGCAGAAACCAAGGTTGCACTGGGAGGCGGGGTGGCCGGCCTCAGCCGCCTCACGGTAGAGAGATACGGCCCGGACCGCGTCCGCTTCCACGCCCATGCCGGTCTCATAGCACAGGCCCAGGGCGCAGGTGGCGGGAATGAATCCGCCCTCATGAGCCATCTGGTAGTAATGAAAGGCCCTGTCCTCGTCCTTTTCCAGACCGTGGCCGTATTCAAAGCACTGCCCCAGCAGATACTGGGCACGGGGATAGCCGTCTTCGGCGGATTCCCTGTACAGCCGGGCGGCCTGCTCCACATCCTGCGCGATGCCGGTTCCCCGGTCATAGCATACCCCCAGCGCGCAGGCGGCGGGCGCATAACCCTGCTCATGGGAGGCCCTGTAAAGGGCGATCGCTTTCTCGGGATCCTGCTCCACGCCATAGCCGTTTTCAAAGCATTCGCCCATAAGCATCTGGGCGCGGGCGTATCCCTGCTGGGCGGCTTTGGCAAACCAGCGGGCGGCCTCGCCGTCGTCCTCCTCCACGCCGATGCCGCGGTAGTAGAAGAACCCCAGGTTGCACTGGGCCGGAGCGTAGTCCTGCTCGGCGGCCTCCCGGTACAGTCCGGCGGCGCGGAGCTTGTCCATCTCCACCCCCGCGCCCAGCTCATAGCACAATCCCAGCTCGCAGATGGCGGGGGAATAGTCCTGCTCAGCGGCAGCGGCGAGGAGCTGCGCGCCCTTTTCCGGGTCCTTTTCCGTGCCTGTGCCCCGAAGCCAGCACATGCCCAGGCTGTACTGGGCCGCGATGTAGTCTCCGTCGGCGGCCTTTTTGAACCAGAGGAACCCCTTCCGCTCATCCTTCGGCGCGCCGCCGGTGCCGCGGCAGTAATGCTGTCCCAGCTGGTACGCCGCGTCCAGATTGCCGTCCTCGGCGGCGGTCTCCAGCTCCCGGAGGTTCTGCTGCCGTTCGGCGGTCAGTCCCGCCATGCTCTGGATCAGCTCGGGGTTAAAATATACCATGACCGTATCCTGCTCGCCGGGCGGCAGGAAGTTCTGCTCCGCAGTCATTTGTAACGCTCCTTTTCCCGCTGTTTCCACGGTCCGCCGCATGGCGCGGCGAACGCTGTTTATATGGTAGACACACCTGAAAAACAGCACCGCACCGCCCCTTTTTCCCGCTTCCTTTTGGCTGCTTCCCGGATGCGCCGACTGTATCATAGCACAACTCGCTCCATATGGCGAGAGCTTTTTGCAATAAAAAATGCGCTGCCCCGGTGGGGACAGCGCATTCGTTTTTGCGTGTCTATCTCAGACAGCACGGGTGACTTTTCCGGAACGCAGACACCGGGTACAAACATATACATGGCGGGGGGTACCGTCGACGATCGCCTTCACGCGCTTGACATTGGGCTTCCACGCACGATTGGAGCGCCTGTGGGAGTGAGAAACCTTGATCCCGAAGGTAACGCCCTTGTCACAGAATTGACACTTTGCCATCCGTTGCACCTCCTTGCTGTTTCAAAATCATAGCGGCACCAAAGCACCTTCGGATATGATAACAGAGTTTGACACAAATTGCAAGCACAAATTTCATTTTCTTCAAAACTTTTTCTCGCCCTTGTCAAGCCGTTCCATTTATACTATAATGACCACAGGTACGATATGAAGACGCGGGCGGACCGCGGAAAACGGAGGCGATGCGTATGATCCAACAGGATGAGATGATGGGCGGCGTCAAGGTTGGCGAGCTGGTGGAGCATCTGAAGCTGGCGGTAGTGAACAAGGGGGCCGATTTCGACACGGCCCTGGTGGGCATCCGGGACGTGAACCGGCCGGGGCTGCAGCTGGTGGGCTTTTTCGACTATTTCGATCCCCGGCGGCTGCAGGTCATCGGTATGGCGGAGACCAAGATGCTGGAGGGTATGGATCCGGAGCAGCGCAGGCAGAGCTTTTCCCGGCTGTTCACCTATGACATTCCGGCGCTGGTGGTGTCCAGGGATCTGGACATCTATCCGGAGTGTCTGGCCATGGCCCGGAAGCACCGGCGCACCCTGCTGCATACGGCGGACACCACGGTGGCCTTTACCACGAAGGTCATCGAATACCTGACCCAGGCGCTGGCGCCCACCATTACCCGGCACGGCGGGCTGCTGGACATCTACGGCGAGGGCGTCCTGATTACCGGCGACAGCGGTGTGGGGAAGAGCGAAACGGCCATCGAGCTGGTCAAGCGGGGCCACCGGCTGGTGGCGGACGACGCGGTGGACATCCGCCGGGTGGCGGACCAGCTGCTGGGCAAAGCGCCGGACCTGATCCGGCATTACATCGAGCTGCGGGGCATCGGCGTGGTGGACGTGCAGCAGCTGCTGGGCATGAGCGCGGTGAAGCCGGAGGCCCAGGTGGACCTGGTGGTGCATCTGGAGCGCTGGCGGGAGGACAAGTTCTACGACCGCTTCGGCCTGGACGAGGAGAAGGTAAATATTCTGGGGATCGAGGTGCCCATCATCACGATTCCGGTCCAGCCGGGGCGGAATCTGGCCACCATCGTGGAGGTGGCGGTAATGAACAACCGGCACAAAAAATACGGCTTTAACGCCGCCCAGCAGCTGGCGGACGAACTGGAGCGCCACGCGCAGGGGGGATAAGAGATGCCTTTTGACAGAGAAGAGTGCCGGCGGCTTTTTGACAAGTACTGCAAAAAGCTGCGGCTGACGCCCCAGTGGGATGTGAAGCTGGAGTTCGTGGAAGACCCCGCATGGCGGAAGACCGGGGATTTCAAGATCGACTGCACGGACCGCAAGGCCATCCTGTTGCTGAACGCGGACAACCCGAAGCAGGACAACGCCGAGGAGATCATCATCCACGAGCTGATGCACATTAAGATGTATCCGCTGGACCAGGTGACGGAATCGCTGATCACCAGTCATTTTGAGGAAGGGACGCCGGCGTGGCGCTTTGCCTGCGAGCAGTTCTTCACGGCTCTGGAGCAGACGGTGGAGGAGCTGACCAAGTGCTTCCTGCTGGAATTCGGGGAGGACCGGGAGATCTCGTTTGGCAGGTGTGAAAAACAGAAATCCTTTAATGAGCTGTACGACGGGCTGAAAAATATTGAATGAGCGAGGGAGGAGACGGCATGTATTACATCGGTATCGACATCGGCGGGACCAACCTGAAGGCCGGTCTGGTAGACGAGAGCTATCAGATCACCGCCACCAGAAAACAGCCCCTGCAATTCACCTCCATGGAGCAGATGGGGGAGACGCTGGCCCGGATGGCCATCGATCTGGTGGAGGAGAACCACGTGCCCCGGGAGCAGGTGGCCTCGGTGGGCATGGGCTTCCCCGGCCCGGTGGACGACAGGCAGGGCGTGGTCATCAGGACGGTGAACATTCCCATCCGGTTTATGCCTGTAGCGGAGATGTTCCACCGGTACTGGGACGGCGTGCCCGTCCGTCTGGGCAACGATGCGGACTGCGCCGCCCTGGGAGAGTTTTACCACTACGAGGACAGGAACGTCGAGAGCCTGATTCTGGTGACCTTGGGCACCGGCATCGGCACCGGCATCATCCTCAACGGCAGGATTCACACCGGCATCAACGGCTGCGCCGGAGAGGGGGGCCACATCGTCTTGGTCCACGGCGGCGAGCAGTGTACCTGCGGCCGGAAGGGCTGCTGGGAGCGTTATGCCTCCGCCAACGCGCTGATCCGGCAGACCATGGCCTCCATGGATCAGAACAGGAACTCCGTCATGTGGGGCATTGTGGGCGGCGACCTCAGCCGGGTGGACGGCCGCACCGCCTTTGAGGCCATGCACCAGGGCGACGCCGCCGCGCGGGCGGTCATCGACCGGTATCTGCGCTACCTGGGGGACGGACTGTCCAACTTTATCAATATTTTCCAGCCGGAGGTCATCGCCCTGGGCGGCGGCGTCAGCCAGGCCAGGGACGAGGATCTGCTGCTGCCCCTGCAAACCATGGTGCTGGAGGACTGCTTCGGCCGGGAGGCCAGCCGCCATACCCGGCTGGTGAAGGCCAGACTGGGCAACGACGCCGGAATCACCGGCGCGGCGCTGCTGGGACTGCAAAGACGCTGAATGGAGCAGGCATATGCAAAAAGAATTTCAGGAAGGGCATCGTATGCCTCGTAAGAAAATTTCCTGAAAGGTTTCGTCAGGTTCCAAAAAGGCTGCGGAGCCCAACATTCACTCGTTTAATCATCGCCCGCGCTGCGGGAGAAAGGGAGAGAGACTGCCATGGAATATGGGAAAATGACCCCCGTCCAGCTGGAGGAGGAGTACGCTGCGGTAGCCGGACGCTTTGCGGAGCTGAAGGGCAGGGGGCTGAAGCTGGACATGTCCCGGGGCAAGCCGGGGAAGGAGCAGCTGGATCTGGTCAGCGATATGCTGACGGTGCTGTCCACGCCGGAGGACTGCGTGGAGGAGGGCTTCGATACCCGCAACTACGGCGAGCTCACCGGTCTGCCCTGTGCCAAACGGTATTTTGCGGAAATTCTGGGCTGCCGGCCGGAGGAGTGCTTCATCGGCGGCAACGCCAGTCTGACCCTCATGTATGATACGATTGCCAGGGCGTACACCCACGGTCTGCTCCACAGCGAGAAGCCCTGGAGCAGGCTGGACAGGGTGAAATTCCTGTGCCCGTCCCCCGGCTATGACCGGCACTTCAACGTGACCAGATCTTTTGGGATGGAGCTTGTCACCATCCCCATGACCGAAACCGGGCCGGACATGGACGCGGTGGAGGAGGCGGTGAAGGACCCCGCCGTCAAGGGAATCTGGTGCGTGCCCAAATACTCCAATCCGGAGGGAATCATCTACAGCGGGGAGACCATCGAGCGCATGGCCCGGCTGAAGCCCGCCGCGCCCGACTTTACGGTCATGTGGGACAACGCCTACTGTATCCACGAGTTCGAGGGGGACTACGTGCCCTTCCCGGACATTATTTCCCTGTGCCGGGAGGCGGGAAATCCGGATATGGTGTTTGAGTACGCCTCCACCTCCAAGGTGACCTTCCCCGGCGCCGGCGTCTCGGTGATGGCCTCCAGCGTGGATAATATCAAATACATGGCGGGCCTTATGACTTATCAGACCATCAGCTATGACAAGGTCAACCAGCTCCGCCACGTCCGCTATCTCAGGGACAGGGCCCATACGCTGGAGCTGATGAAGAAGCACGCCGCCATTCTGAGGCCTAAGTTCCGCACGGTGCTGGACGCGCTGGACCGGGAGATCGCGCCGCTGGGCATCGCCGCCTGGAAGCGGCCCACCGGCGGGTATTTCGTCAGCGTGGACACCGCCGACGGTCTGGCCGGACGCACCCTGGCCCTCTGCAGGGAGGCGGGGGTGGTCATGACCAGCGCCGGGGCCACCTTCCCCAACGGAATTGATCCCAGGGACCGCAACATCCGCATCGCGCCCAGCCTGCCGCCGGTGGCGGAGCTGGAGGCCGCCGTGGAGGTGTTCTGCGTCTGCCTCCGTCTGGCCGCTCTGGAGAAGCTGCTGGGCAAATAAAAAATTTCTCAAAAACCTCTTGACCTTCACGCTGCGTCATGGTCTATCCTCATGTTCAGGAGGGGAACCGACGATGTATACCATAAAACAGCTGGCCGGACTGTCGGGGCTGACGCCCCGGACGCTGCGGCACTATGATGCCACAGGCCTGCTCTGCCCCCGCAGGGACAGGAAGAACGGCTACCGCCTCTATGGGCCCGATGAGGTGGACCGTTTGCAGCAGATCCTGCTCTATCGGGAAATGGGGCTGCCCCTGGAGGAAATTGGCCGGATCCTGGACGCGCCGGATTTTGACCGGGCGGGGGCTTTACGGGAGCATCTGGAACGCCTTCTGGAGCGGCGGCAGGAGATGGATCTGATGATCCACGCCGTTCGCAGTACGCTCGATGAAATAAAAGGAGGAGACGCTATGACCGGCAAAGAGAAATTTGAGGGGATGAAGCGGCTGGCCGTTGAGGAGAACGAGGCCGCCTATGGCGGAGAGGCCCGCCGGAAGTACGGAGACGCGGCGGTGGACGGCAGCAACGCCCGTCTTGCGGGCATGTCCCGGAGAGAGTGGGACCAGATGAAGGAAGAGGAGACGGGCTATCTGGAGGCTCTCCGCAGGGCGATGGAAGCGGACGACGTTGACAGCGGGGACGCAAGGGAAGCGGTCCGGCTCCATGCCGCGTGGCTGGCGCACTACTGGCCGGAGGGAGCGGTGACGCCCCAGGCCCACACCGGTCTGGCGGAGATGTACGCGCAGGACGCCAGATTCCGGGCCTTCTATGAGAAGACAGCGCCCGGCTGCGCGGCGTTCTTTTCCCGGGCGGTAAAGGCATACTATGCCTCTGTTTCCTGAGGGGAAAATATACAGGGACAGCCCGGTTCGCTTATGGCGAACCGGGCTGTCCCTCCTGGTATTCATTGACCGGAAAGAGTTTCCAGCAGGTCGCGGCGGATGGAGAGAATCTGCGAGACGTGGAAATTGGTTACCACGTCCTTTTCCATGACGGAGTCCAGCCGGCGGGTATCCGTCACCTTCGCGCCGCAGGCGGCCAGCCGGCGGCGGTTTTCCTGGCTCAGCCGGCCGGGACGGTCCAGCTGGGCCAGAACCTCCAGATGGGAGACCAGCTCCTGCGCTTTCCGCTGACATGCCTTGTAGCGCTCCAGCTCCTGCTTCCTGCGGCGCACATGGAGCAGAAGCCGCTGGTTGGCGAAGACGGACAGCTGGGTTTTCAGAAGAGCCAGCCGGGTATTCATAGCCTCCGCATCAGGCAGATGAGAGTCTCCGTCAAACATTTCTTCCAGAAAGAGGACCAGATCTTTGTCCAGACCACCCATGGTATCCCGGATCTGCCGGCTGTTGTCGTAGGGAAATACCAGCATGTTGACCGCGATGCCCACGCCAAGTCCGATGGCCGTATCCCAGATCCGTCCCAGGGCGTAGGCGATGGGGGCCATTTCCGAATCGGTGCAGACCATGACCAGAATGAAGCAGGGCAGGGAGGGGGAAAAGGCGTCGGGCAGCAGGTTGTAGACAGTGATGACAAAAATGACGCCCAGCAGCACGGAGGTCAGCGGCCCGGTGGGCAGCGCGGTCAGGATCACGCCTGCCGCTGCGCCCACGAGCACGCCCACGGTCTGCGTGACGCAGGCCTCCAGCGACTCCTTGAAGGTTGGCTGTACCGCCGCCATTGCGCCCAGCATGGCCAGAATCAGCCGGGAGCTGGTGGCGCCATAGGGTTCCACCAGGATCATGGCGATGATGATAGCGGCGGCGGTTTTGACGGTGCGCAGTCCCACATGAATTTTCCGGCGTTTCATAGGCGGCCTCCTGTATAAGTAAGAAGCTGTAGTCGACGCGCTTGAGAATCGGGAAAAGGACGCGGGGGAAAATGCGGTGCAACAGGGCGGCCCGCGGACGGCAACACGGTTGCACCGCATTTTCGCCGTTGAACTTTACTGATTTTCAGGTGTGTTGACTATATGATACCATGGACCGGCGGGCCTGTCAAACGGCAGTCCGCTGCGACGTCATCACCGGCGGTGGTTCCCATGCGGAACCGCGCGGGGGAGACCGCCGGCGTGTTGCAGCTGATTAACGCCATGGACGGGGCCGGAAACGTCTGCGCATTCTCAGAGAATATGACGCTGGTGCCTGCGGTTCATTCAGAATGTACGCTGTATACGGGAGAGCAGGAAGCTGCTCCGTTCCTGCGTTCGCGCCATGTCCTCCCTGACGGCAGCGGGTATCCCCGTCATAACCCGCCGCATATAATAGATCGAGGCGCAGCAGCCGGTTTTCCGGCGTAGCCGCGCCCGATCCGAGCGCAGCCGGAGGCTGCGCGGTTGTGAACAGGGAGGAAATTTCCCGATGAGATATCATTGCTACGAGCACGATACCTGCGGCTGTCACGATGAGTGCGGCGGCATTTGCTGCATTCCGGGTCCTGCCGGACCGCGAGGTCCGCGAGGGCTTCCGGGCCCGGCAGGTCCGATGGGGATGCCGGGGCTTCCCGGTTCGGTCGGCCCTGCCGGTCCTGTGGGTGCGACGGGAGCTACCGGAGCCACCGGCCCTGCCGGTCCTGTGGGTGCGACTGCGCCGCTTATTTATGCACAACAATAACTCTTGCTCGGAGATGATGCGTTAAACCTGCTATATCGCGGGCTTTCGCTCTATCACCGTAAGAATGTTGTGATTGTTCTCAATGTAATCAAGTATGCGTTGATACTCGTCGGCAAAATTGAAGTCCACCGTTATTTCCCCGTTTTCATGCACCCAAACCATATTGACCAATTCCACCACGATACCGCGATTAAGGGTTTGGATATTCTTGTGCTTTAGAAAAGCAGTAAGATAGGGGTCGTCGGTGTCGATGCCGTCAGCCATCATTTGCATTTCCTCTTTTAGATAAGAAATGTTTTGTTCAAGCTGGGCAATCTGCTCGGCAATCCTGCCTTTTAAGCGGCGGTATTCCTCTTTGGTAATATCGCCGCTTTTCCAATCAAGGTACAAGCTGTCGGAAGCGTCATGATATTGCTTTAGCTGTTTCTCTGCCTGCTTCAACGCAAGGGTCAACCGTTTGTTTTCCCGGTTGATAACAGGCGCGTTGTTTATCCGCTCGATTTCTTCCGATAGTTCGTCTACCAATGCGATCTGCACTTGCAGGGCAGCTAAAACCGCTTCTTCCAGCTTGTCCTGCCGGATAGAATGTTTACTGCAAGTCTTTTTGTCAGTAAACGTGCGGCAAGCATAGTAAGCCAGATTGCGGGCGGTTTTTCGCCGCATCGCCTTTTTACAGTCAGCGCAACGGACAAAGCCAGACAATATATAGACATCCTGCTTGCCCGGTGCTGTCCTTGTGTCGCGCTTGTGCAGGGCTTGTGCTTTTTCAAAGGTTTCCCTGTCAATGATTGCTTCGTGGGTGTTTGGGACAACAAACCATTCATCTTCGGGAACGGCGATTTGCTTGTGTACTTTGTAACTGATGATGCGATGCCGTCCCTGCACCATCACGCCGGTATAAATCTCATTCTGCAATATCCTTGCAACCGTGCTGGCAGACCATAGACCGTCGTTTTTGCCGGAATTGGGATTGTTATACTTTAAGCCCTTTTTCTTTTTGTAGGCTTCGGGGTTCGGCTCTCCCATGTTGTTCAGCCTTTTTGCAATCCCCATTTTGCTGTACCCCTCATTCACAAACCAGTGGTAAATGCTTCTTACGACTTCCGCCGCTTCTTCATCTATCAAAAGGCTGTTTTTATCGTTGGGGTCTTTCTTGTAGCCGTATGCGGCAAATGCTCCGATAAACTCGCCGCGCTCCCGTTTCATTTTGAACGTCTTTCGGATTTCTTCAGAAGTGGTGGCGGCAAACTGCTCGTTGAACATTCCCCTGATCGGCACTTCAAGGCCGCTTGCAGAATGTGGGTTTGCGTAGGTGTCGATGAATGGTGTGCCTGTGCAGATAAACCTTGCGCCGTTGATTGGGATAAATTCCTCAAGAAACTTTTGCTGATCTGCAAGGTTGCGGAAACCGCGTGCAAGTGACTTGATAATCATGCAGTTTACTTCCTTGCGAACGATACAGCCCTCAAGCCGCTTGAAGTCTGGACGCGCTGTATCTGTGCCTGTCAGTCCGTCATCGGCAAACACATCTACAATCACATAGTTTCCCGGCTCAAAGTAACCATCTACAAAGTCCCGCAGTATTTTTTCCTGATTGATAATGCTCTCGCTGTCGTCCTCGTTGTCGTCCTCTTTGGAGAGGCGAATATAAAGCCCGATTTTCCAAAACGGCTCTGCGCTGGCACGTGCCGTTCTGTTTTTGCGCGTGCGGGGCATGATACCTCCTTTCCCCCTATAATTACAGGTCTATTATACCATTTTCTCCCCATGATCACAAGGATTTTGTCAAAAATGGCAACAGGAAAGTTGGCACTTCATTTAAGGCTTAAAAAGTAATCGCATAAGGATCGCTTTAAGGTCTTGCTTTCAGATACAAAGCGGATTTTGACAGGCGTATCGCCGCAACGAAAACAATACGGATTTACGATTTGTTCAAGGTAGCTCTGCATCTTTTCTGCGGTTGGCATCGCAGGGTCGATGTGAATGTTGCGAATATCTGCCAAAGTGCTGCGGTCAACCTGTGTTATATCTACGCTTCTCATTTCTCGAAGCTGTAATTGGCTAATCATCTTCATTCCCCTTTCCGGTCAGCATACAATAAAATATGCGCTCCGGCTTGTACGTTATGAAGAAAAAGGCTTTCATCGGGCGGCTGGCAGCACAGCCTCGCGGGAATTTCACCCCTGCCCGTTAAGGCAGCTTTACCCAATGCCTGCGACGCTTCTAACGCTCGGACTATGGCTATAAAGGCTTGTCTCCCCTCAATGCGTGTCGTCGCCCGCAAGCCGCTACACTTGCTCCCCGGCGCGGTGTTGGTCGCTTGACTTTTCCCCATAGGGGAAAAGCGTCATGGCGCACCCGCTGTCTGGCTCGGCGCAAAAAGGACGTACCCGATGTGCCCTATACTGCGCCGCCGTTATCTTGCGGGCTTTCTTTGTCAAGGTGCAGCGCCGGGCCGGAGGCGGGGGAACATGGAAAGGGTAAGGTGTTCCGCCTGCCCTGCCGGGCCGGTTGCCGTCAGTCTACGGCAACAATGGCATAGATGAGCTTGATCTCCAGGAGATGCTTCATGTACTCGTCTACGCACACATGGGGATAGCCGTACTCGTCATACAGCGTCCGGGTACAGAGCTTGTTTATGTAGCCCTCGTAGTACCGCAAGACACGTTCCACGGCCTCGGCGTCCCCGGCGCGGGCGGCTTCGATCACCGGCATGGGGAGAAGCGCCCGGCC
>CAJULD010000020.1:0-14804 GCA_910587505.1 uncultured Oscillospiraceae bacterium
TCAGACGTGTGCTCTTCCGATCTCGCGTTCATATTCTGTATTTTTGTCCGCCTGCCGCACAACACCAGGTGCAGCAGGCGCCTTTTTTTACCCTTCTATTTAGAACATACGTTTTGCATTCCAAATTTTTACATTTTTTGTGGAAACTGTGCTTTTTTCTACAAAAAAAATAAAAAATTTTTCCTTGCAATTCGGGCCGTCATGCCGTATACTAGAGGTCAAGTGGTGGAAAGTAGGGCGAAGTGGGGACTTCTCCCTGACGCAGCCGCTTCAGAGCCGTTCTCTCCCGGAGAAAACGGCGTGCCGCGGCCGCGGCGGGAAAGGCAGGCGGAGGAACTGTGATCGGCCAGTATCAGCACAATATTGACGCCAAGGGCCGCCTGTTCATCCCCGCCAGGTACCGGGAGGAGCTGGGCGAGACGTTCTATGTCACGCTGGGGCTGGACGGGTGCCTGTCCGTTTACTCCGACACCAGGTGGGCGGAGCTGACGGAGAAGTTCGACGCGCTGCCCATCTCCCAGGCCCGCAGGATGCGCACCCTCTTCGCCAACGCCGCCAAATGCGAGCCGGACGCGCAGGGACGCATCCTCATCCCCGCCAAGCTGCGCCAGTACGCCGCTCTGGAGCGGGAGGTCATCATCAACGGCGCGTCCAAGTGTCTGGAGCTCTGGAACCCCGGACGGTGGGCCCCCATCGAGGACGCCGGTCTGGACCCGGAGAACCTGGCCGCCGCCATGGAAGAACTTGGATTCTGACCTGCTTTTTCCTGAAAGAAAAAGCAAAAACCTGTATTCACAACCGGCCCACGGTGACGGAGGCGCTGCTGCAATATGGAAGATAAGGACTACGGGCACAGGCCCGTACTGCTGGAGGAGTGCATGGAGGCCCTGGCCGTCAGGCCGGGGGGAATCTATCTGGACGGCACCCTGGGCCGGGCGGGTCACTCGCAGGCCATCCTTCGCCGCCTGACCTCCGGCCGGCTCATCGGCATCGACCGGGATCAGGAGGCCATCGACGCCGCAAAAGAGCGGCTGGCGGAATTCGGAGACCGGACAACCCTGGTCCACGGCAATTTTTCCGATCTGGGAGAAATTCTCCAAAATCTGGGCATAACAGGGGTAGACGGAATGCTCTTCGATCTGGGCGTCTCCTCCCCCCAGCTGGACGAGCCCCGGCGGGGCTTCAGCTACATGCACGACGCGCCGCTGGACATGCGCATGGACGCTTCGGCGGCGCTGGACGCCTTTCAGGTAGTCAACCTCTGGAGCTGTGAAGAGCTGCGCCGGATTCTCTTTGAATACGGAGAGGAGCGCTTCGCCCCTCAGATCGCCCGCGCCATCCTCCGCGCCAGAGAGGACAAGCCCATAGAAACCACGGGCCAGCTGGCGGAGATCATCCGCTCCGCCATGCCCGCCAGGGCGTTGCGGGAAAAGCAGCACCCCGCCAAACGCAGCTTTCAGGCCATCCGCATCGCCGTCAACGGCGAGCTGGACGCCCTGCCCCCCATGCTGGAGGCGGCGGCGGACGCGCTGTCGCCGGGGGGAAGGCTGGCCGTCATCACCTTCCACAGTCTGGAGGACCGTATCGTCAAGCGGAAGCTGCGGGAGCTGTCCAACGGCTGCACCTGCCCGCCGGAATTCCCGGTGTGCGTGTGCGGGAAGAAGCCCAGGCTGCAGCTGATCTCCCGTAAGCCCATCGCCGCCGGGCCCGCCGAGCTGGAGGAAAATCCCCGGTCCCGCAGCGCCAGGCTGCGGGTGGCGGAGAGAACCGCGTTCTGATGTTTTTCTCCGCCGCCCCGCAGGTACTTTTTGTGTGAACCAAAAGCACCCGGAAGGTCACCGAAGGGGGCACAGAGAACAATCCGTCTTTCGCACCCTGTACAAAAAGCAAAAATCCCGGGAAAGGAGAACCGTCCCATGGCCGCCTACAACAAGCGAACAAACCGCAGACCCGGCGCCTCCGGGGCCGTGGACGGAAACCTTGCCCGCAAACTGGAACGCAGCCGGCCCAGCCGGCAGGAGCTGGAGCGCCAGCTGGAACGCAGCGGGCAGATGGACTTCGACCAGCTCTACGAACGTCAGGTGGAAACCGCCGCCGAACGCAACGCCCGCCGCAGGGCTCAGGCCAGAGCCAGTCGCCGGCCCGCCCAGAAGGTGGCCCCCGCGACGCTGCTGGGGTTCGTCTGCGTGGCGTTTCTGATGGTGGCACTGCTGCTGTGCTACGTGCGCCTCAACGGCATCTCCCGCAGCATCGTATCCATGAAGGCGGAAATCAGCCGGCTGAAGGTGGAACAGGTGGGCCTGCTGACCCGGTACGAGCAGACCTTCGATCTGTCCGCCGTGAAGGAGGCCGCCGCCGCGGCCGGGATGATCCAGCCCGGCGACAGTCAGATATATTACATCGATCTTCCCGGCGAGGATCAGGCCACCGTGTATCAGGACGCGGCCGGTCCGCTGGAAAAATGCTTCGCCGCCCTGCGCCGCGGGATCGACGCGGCGGCGGAATATTTCCCGTGAAGCCGCGTATAGTTGAAGGAACGCCGCCCCGCCCCCGCTGACAGTTTTCTTCCGCAGGCATCCATATGGACTTCCTTCCCTTCCGGCAGTCTTCCGGGACGAAGCGTCCCGCCGGAACGGGCGGGCGACGGGAGCGGAGGGTCATCCTCCCGCTCCTCTTTTCTTAGGAGATACAGTACTATGACGAAAAAAAATCCACAGCCGGCAAAACCGGCCAAAACCAGCAACTCCGCCCGTCTGGCAAAGCTGGTGATCCAGCGGCGGACGCTGGCGCTGCTGCTCCTGTTCGGCGTGGCCTCCTTTCTGGCCCTGTTCGCCAGAGCCTATGACCTGACCATCCGGCAGCATGACCAGCTTCAGGACGACGCCTCCATCCAGCAGACCCGCAGCACCGTAATCTCCGCCTCCCGCGGGTCCATCCTGGACCGTAACGGCGTGACGCTGGCGGTGTCCGCCTCCGCGGACACCGTGTTCCTGGACCCCAACGCCATCAGCAAATATGCCGACGAGCTGGACAAAAAGCGGGCCCAGAAGCTGGTGGACGGCCTGAAGGACGGCGAGAAGCTGCCCATGAGCGGGCAGGAGTACAAGGACCTGCTGGCCGCCCGGCTGTCGGAAATTCTGGACATCGAGCCCCGGAAGGTCTATGATGAAATGGCGAAAACCAACTGGCGCTACGCGGTGCTCAGCCGCCGGGTGGAGAAGGAGGTCAGCGACCAGGTCCGGGAATTCATCACCGACAACGACACCGGCGCAAACCTCCAGGGGGTCCATCTGGAGGCGGACTCCAAACGCTACTACCCCCGCTCCTCCCTGGCCTCTCACGCAATCGGCTTTCTGGACGGCGACAACCACGGAGCCTACGGCCTGGAGGCCCTGTACGAGGAGGAGCTGGAGGGCTCCACCGGCCTGACGGTGACGGCCACCGACGGTTCCGGTTCCGAGATCATGTTCCAGTACGAGCAGTACTACGACGCCGAGGACGGTCACAGCATCGTGACCACCATCGACAGCACCATCCAATACTATCTGGAGCGGGGCATCGCGGACATGACGTCCCAGTTCGGGGCCAAAAACGGCGCCTGCGGCATCGTGCTGGACCCCAAAACCTGCGCAATCCTCGCCATCTGCTCCACCCCGGACTACGACCTCAACGCCCCCCGGGAGATCTATACCCAGAAGCTGAAGGACCAGCTGGCCAGCGCGGACGAGGAGAATCCCCCGGAGGAGGGCAGGGAGCACTCCGACGCCTACCGGACGCTCCTGGGGGAGCTCCAGAACCTCCAGTGGCGCAACAAGGCGGTCAACGACGGCTACGAGCCCGGCTCCACCTTCAAGACCCTGACCCTGGCCATGGCCATCGAGGAGGGCGTGGCCAACCGGAACAGCTCCTACTACTGCGGCGGCTCCGTGACCATCGAGAACGAGCCCATCAGCTGCTCCAATAAAAACGGCCACGGCTCCCAGGTCCTCCGGGAGGCGGTGGGACACTCCTGCAACCCGGCCTTCATCCGGATGGGGCTGGACATCGGCCGCTCCACGTTCTATGATTATCTGGAGGAGTTCGGCCTCATGGCTCCCACCGGCGTGGACCTGCAGGGCGAGGGCGCCAGCGTGTTCACCAGCCGGAAGGAATTTGAGAGCCACGACATCGATCTGGCCTGCTATGCCTTCGGCCAGAACTTCATCGTTACGCCCATCCAGCTCATCGCCGCCCAGGCGGCCTGCATCAACGGCGGGTACCTCTACCAGCCCTACGTGGTGGAAAAGGAGCTGGACGCGGAGGGCAACGTAGTCAGGCAGCACGACTCCACCCCCATCCGGCAGGTGGTCAGCGAGGAGACCTCCGCTCTGGTGCGGGAGTGTCTGGAGTACGTGGTCTCCGACGGCGGCGGCAAGAACGGTCAGGTGGCCGGCTACCGCATCGGCGGCAAGACCGGCACCGCCGACAAGCGGGGCGGCGAGGAGACGGACGTCATCGTCTCCTTTCTGGCCTTCGCCCCCGCCGACGACCCGCAGGTCATCATGCTGTTGACCATGGACACTCCCGCCCGGCAGAACGTGACGGGCGTGTTCACCTCCGGCGGCAACTACGTGGCCCCCACCGCCTCCAGAATCATGGCGGACATTCTGCCCTATCTGGGCATCGCGCCCCAGTACGACGAAGACATGCTGGCCACCGCCGAGGGCTCCGTCCCCTATGTGGTGGGCATGAGCAGGGACGAGGCGGTGGCCAGGCTGGAAAGCTACGGCTTCTCCTCCTACCGCACCGTGGGCGGCGGAGAGACCGTCACCGACCAGACCCCCGACGGCGGCGCCATCGTGCCCACCGGCGCGGAGATCATCCTGTACATGGGAGAGGAAAAATCCGGAGAGCAGCGCGCCGTGCCCAACGTGGTGGGCATGTCCGCCGACGAGGCCAACCGGGCCCTGGTCAACGCGGGCTTCATCATGAAGGCCACCGGCTCCAGCTCCAGCGGCGCAAAGGTCATCAACCAGTCCCTGGCCTCCGGCGTCGAGGCCGCCGCCGGTACCGTGGTGACGGTGCAGATGGGCACCATGTCGAATATCGCGGACTGATGCAGGCGGACGATGCAGAACCGGTATTCACAACCGGGAAAAAGTATCCGTATAACATCCATACCGATATGACATCCATACAGAATAACGAAAGAGCAGGCGGCATACCATGAAACTGGCAGAATTATTACAGGGTATTGACATTCTGGAACTGCGGGCGGACCCGGAGACGGAGATCTCCGGCGTCAGCTACGATTCCCGGCAGACAAAGCCGGGAGACCTCTTCGTGGCCATCGCCGGCTATGAGGCGGACGGACACCGGTTCATCCCCATGGCCCGGGAAAAGGGCGCGGTCTGCGTCCTCTGCCAGAGGGAGCCGGGGGACGGGAGCCCCTGCGTGCTGGTCTCCGACAGCCGCGCCGCCCTGGCCCGGCTGGGCCGGAACCGGTTCGGCGACCCCGCCGCCTCCATGACCATGGTGGGCGTCACCGGCACCAACGGGAAGACAACCACCACCTATCTGCTCAAGGACGTCCTGGAGAAATGTCTGGGGGCCAGGGTGGGGCTTATCGGCACCAATCAGAACATGATCGGAAACGAGGTCCTGCACACGGAGCGTACCACGCCGGAGTCCTTCGAGCTCCACGCCCTCTTCCGGGCCATGGCGGACGCGGGCTGCACCCACGTGGTCATGGAGGTCTCCTCCCACGCCCTGAGCCTTCAGCGGGTGGCGGGCATCCGCTTCGCAGTGGGGCTGTTCGCCAACCTCAGCCAGGACCATCTGGATTTTCACAGGACCATGGAGGCCTACTGCGACGCCAAGGCCCTGCTGTTCCGGCAGAGCGAAAAGGGCGCGTACAACGCCGACGACCCCTGGGCCGGCCGGGTGACGAAGGACGCGGCCTGTCCCCTGCTCTCCTTCGGCGAGAAGGCCGGGGACCTGCGGGGCGGGAACATCCGTCTGTCCGTGGACGGCGTGGACTTCGACGCCTCCCTGGACGGAGAGACGGTCCCTGTTCACGTGGGCATCCCCGGCGGGTTCACGGTATACAACGCCCTGGGCGTGCTGGCCGCGGCAAAGGCCCTGGGCGTGCCCCTGGCGGACGCCGCCCGTGCGCTGGCCTCCAGCGCGGGGGTCAAGGGCCGGGTGGAGGTGGTCCCGGTCCCCTGGGACTACACCATCCTTATCGACTACGCCGTCACCCCCGATGCCATTGAGAACGTGCTGAACACCGTGCGGGGCTTTGCCCGGGGGCGGGTGGTGATCCTCTTCGGCTGCGGCGGCGACCGGGACCGGGGCAAGCGGCCCAGGATGGGGCGCATCGCCGCCCGGCTGGCGGATTTTGTGATCGTCACCTCCGACAACCCCCGCACCGAGGACCCGGATTTCATCATCTCCGAGATCCTGCCGGGACTGGAGGGGACGGAGACCCCTTATGTGGTGGAGCCGGACCGGGTGAAGGCCATCCGGTACGCCATGGATCACGCCCGGCCCGGAGACGTCGTCATTCTGGCCGGAAAGGGCCACGAAACCTATCAGATCGTGGGCCATGAAAAGCGCCACCTGGATGAGCGGGAAGTGGTGGCGGACTACGTCGCTGAACACAAGGAGAGGACCTGACGCCGTCAGGACAGAGGGAGACGCTTATGGAAATGATGATTGCCTGCATTCTCAGCTTCGCGGTCACGGCCCTGTTGGGGCGGTGGGTCATCCTGCCCGCCCTGCGGCGGCTGAAGGCCGGGCAGGAGATCCGGGAGGTGGGGCCCAGATGGCACGCCTCCAAGGCGGGGACCCCTACCATGGGCGGACTGATGTTCATCATCGGGACCGCGGCGGCAATATCCGCCGCCGGCTGGCGGGGAATGGCCGGAGGAAATCTGACCCATATCTACCTGTTCCTCTTTTCCTCGGTGTTCGGCGTCATCGGCTTCCTGGACGACTATGAGAAGGTGAAGCGCCACCAGAATCTGGGACTGACGGCCATGCAGAAGTTCCTGCTCCAGCTGGCGGCCGCCATCCTGTTTCTGATGCTCATGCGCTTCGAGGGGCATATCACGCCCCATCTGTATGTGCCCTTCCTCCGGCTGGACCTGTCTTTGAGCTGGCCGGCGTACATGGTGTTCTGCGCCTTCGTCATCGTGGGAGCGGTGAACGCGGTGAACATCACCGACGGGCTGGACGGTCTGGCGGCCTCCGTCACGGTGCCGGTGGCCCTGTTTTACGCCGCCGCGGCGGCCTGGTGGGGCGTCACCCAGCTGGGCGTGTTCGCCGGGGCCCTGCTGGGGGGCCTGCTGGCCTTCCTGCTGTTCAACGCCCACCCCGCCAGGGTGTTCATGGGGGATACGGGCTCGCTGTTCCTGGGGGGCGCGGTGGCGGGAATGGCCTTCGCCATCGACATGCCCCTGATCCTGGTCCCCGTGGGGATCGTATATATTATAGAAACCCTCTCCGATATCCTCCAGGTGGGCTATTTCAAGCTGACCCACGGGAAGCGGATCTTCAAAATGGCCCCCATTCATCACCATTTCGAGATGTGCGGTTGGAGCGAGGGGAAGATTGTCACCGTATTTACGGCGGTATCCGCGGTTTTTTGTATTTTGGCTCTGGCGGGAATCGTTGTCTGGTAGACCTGTTTCCGGGGACTGCGCGGTTTTTGTGCCGCCTGTCCCGTAAAGGATCGCTTCGCGATCCTTTCAGCATCTGACTTGCCGGAGGCGCGCTGCCGGCCAGGGCCGCCGCAGGAGGGCCCACGGCACAAAAAGTACCCCGGAGGCATCGAGAAGAAAAATCCGTCCTGTGCGCCCTCAGGGCGCGAAGACGACTTCCAGCGAAAGGAGGAATCCCATGGCGCAGAAAAAAATCCACCCTGTGAAAACCCGGAACGGCATCCCCCTGACACGGGAGGAATACCGGCAGCTGAAAAAGCAGAAGGAACGGGAAGACCGGCGCAAACGGCAGGAGGCCTGGGAAGCCGCCAGAGGACCGCTGGATCTGCCCTTCCTGCTGCTGGCCCTGCTGCTGCTGGGGGTGGGACTCATCATGCTGCTCTCCGCCAGCTTCCCCTCGGCCCAGTCCAACGCCAGGCTGGGAAACGACGCGCTGTATTATTTCAAGCGGCAGGTGATTTTCGCCGGGCTGGGACTTTTCGCCATGTTCTGGGTGAGCAAGATCAACTATGAGCGCTTTCGCGGCCTGGCCCGGCTGGCGCTGATCGTCTCCTTTGTCCTGCTGATTCTGGTGGTCATTCCGGGCCCCAACAAATACGGCCGCCTGCTGGCTCTGGGCGAAAACGGCGCGGCCCGGTGGCTGGGCATCCCCAGCACCTCCCTCACCTTCCAGCCCTCGGAGGTGGCAAAGATGGGCCTTATCGTCTATTTTGCCGAATCCATCTCCAAAAAGCGGGAGAAAATGAAAACCTTCCGGGAGGGCTTCCTGCCCCATGTGACCATTCTGCTGGCCATGTTCGTTCTGACCCTCATCGAGCCTCACTTCTCCGGCGCGCTGCTGATTTTCGGCATCGGCGCGGCCATGCTGGTGGTGGGCGGCATCCACTGGGGCTGGGTGGCGGCGGGCTCCGGCGCGGTGGGCGTGGCCGCGTACCTGCTGTTTTTCACGGAAATCATCGACAAAATTTTCCACTTCCTCAACTACAACGCCACCCGGCTTCAGGTGTGGCGGGACCCCTTCGGCGGGGACCTGGCCTTCCGGAGGGACGACGCGTGGCAGACCATCCAGAGCCTGTATGCCATCGGCTCCGGGGGACTGCTGGGCGTGGGGCTGGGCAAGAGCCGGCAGAAATTCGGCTATCTCCCCGAGTCCCAGAACGACTACATTTTCGCCATCGTCATGGAGGAGCTGGGACTGGTGGGCGGCACGCTCATCATGATGCTCTTCTCCCTGCTGATTATCCGGGGCTTCTGGCTGGCCATCCACGCCAGAGACCGGTTCGGCAGCCTGCTGATCGTGGGCGTCACCACCCAGATCGCCCTGCAGACCTTCCTGAATATCGCCGTGGTGACAAACTTCATGCCCTCCACCGGCATCTCCCTCCCCTTTTTCAGCTCGGGGGGCACGGCGCTGGCCATCCAGCTGGTGGAAATCGGCATCGTGCTGTCGGTGTCCCGGCAGATTCCCGCGCCAAAGGCGCGGTAGGAGCACGAAAATCATACCGGGCTCCGTCCGGACCCGGCTTTCAGAAAACTTTCCTGCGAGGCAAAATATATTTACCTGAAAGCTCTTTCTGATTTTTTCTTTCAGGAGAAAGAATGTATGCCTGACGGCACGGAAACGAGGTGAGAAGCTCATAAAAGTCATTTTTACCTGCGGCGGGACGGCGGGACACGTGAACCCCGCTCTGGCCCTGGCCGGGCTCGTCAAAGAGCGGCAGCCCGACAGTGAAATTCTCTTCGTAGGGGCCCACCGGGGCATCGAAAGGGAGCTCATCGAGTCGGCGGGCTGGCCCTTCCGGGCCGTGGAGGTGTCCAACTTCCACCGCTCCGTGCAGCCGAAGGAGATCCGGCACAACCTGGTCTCCCTGCGCAACTTCCTCCGCTCCCCCGGGGAGGCCCGGGCGCTGCTGCGGGAATTCCCCGCCGAGCTGGTGGTGGGCACCGGCGGCTACGCCAGCTATCCCATGATTCAGGCCGCCTCCAGACTGGGCATCCCCACCGCCATCCACGAGTCCAACGCCATTCCCGGCCTCACCACCCGCCTGCTGGAAAATCACGCCGGCTTAATCATGGTTGGTTTCGAGGAGTGCCGGAAAAACTATAAGCACCCGGAAAAGGTGCTGGTGACGGGTACGCCCGTGAGAGGAGACTTCTTCCGGCTCACCAGGCGTCAGGCCAGGGAAAAGCTGGGCGTGAACGACGGCAGGCCCCTGATCGTCTCCTTCTTCGGCAGCCTGGGCGCCGCGGGGATGAACCGGGAGATGGCCCGGTTCCTGGCCCTGGAGGCCGCAAACGGCGCGCCCTTCCACCACGTCCACAGCGCCGGAGCCATCGGCTGCCGCCACATGGCCGAATATCTCCGGGATGCCGGGGTGGATCTGAGCCGGACGCCGGAGCTGGAGGTCCGGGAGTACATCCGGAATATGGCGGAGCTCATGCGGGCCGCCGATCTGGTAATCTGCCGGGCCGGAGCCAGCACCATCAGCGAGCTGACCGTCCTGGGCGTGCCCGCCATCATGATTCCTTCCCCCAACGTGACCCACAACCATCAGGAATCCAACGCACGGGTCCTCGCCGACGCGGGGGGCGCGCTGATGCTGCTGGAAAAGGATACCGGCGGGCAGGTCCTCTATGACGCCGCCTGCGCCATATTGCAGGACGAAGGGCGGCGGCGGGAAATGGGCGCGGCCATGGCCTCGCTGGGTACAATCGACGCGGCGGAGCGGATTCTGGATGCCGTCCTGGCCCTGACCCGGAAGAAAAAGTAGCAGATTCCTTCCTTTCGCATACCATGGGTTAGTCTGACAAATCCATGGGCGGAGGGATTCTATGAGCCATATCATCATTCAGGGGGGCGGCCGGCTGGAGGGCGCTCTCACCATCCAGGGCGCAAAAAACAGCGTTTTGCCCATTCTGGCCGCCTCCATTCTCCATCCGGGGCGCACCACCCTGCTGGGCTGCCCCCATCTCAGCGACGTGGAGGCCAGCATCCGTATCCTCCGCCACCTGGGATGCCGGGCCGGCTGGGAGAACGGAGCGCTGGTGGTGGACGCGTCCACCATCGACCGGTGGGACATCCCCGACAGCATGATGCGGGAGATGCGCTCCTCGGTGGTCTTTCTGGGGGCCATCCTGGCCCGCATGGGCTGGGCGGAGCTGAGCCACCCGGGCGGGTGCGAGCTGGGCCCCCGGCCCATCGACCTGCATCTGACCGCGCTGAGGCAGCTGGGCGCCCAGCTGCGGGAGGAGAGCGGCTGCCTGCGCTGCACGGCCCAGCACATGGAGGGCCGGGAGATCGTACTGAGCATGCCCAGCGTGGGCGCGACGGAAAACGCCATGCTGGCCGCCTGCGGCGCGGAGGGCGAAACGGTGCTGGTCAACGCCGCCCGTGAACCGGAAATCGTGGACTTACAGTCCTATCTCTGCGGCATGGGCTGCCCCGTCCGGGGCGCAGGCAGCTCCACCGTCTGCATTCAGGGCCGCCGGCGCACCCACGACGTGACCCACACCATCATGCCCGACCGGATCGCGGCAGCTACATACCTCGCCGCCGTAGCGGCGTCCGGCGGCGAGGTGGAACTGCACGGCGTCCGCTGCGGCCACCTGTCCACCGTGACCGCCGCCCTCCATGCCGCCGGGTGTCATATCGCCGGCGGAGAGGGGCGGCTGATGCTCCGTTCGGAAGGGCGGCTGCGGGCCGTCGGGACCGTCCGCACAGCCCCCTACCCCGGCTTTCCCACCGACGCCCAGGCCGTCCTCATGGCCGCGCTGCTGCGGGCTCAGGGGGCCACCGTGTTCGTGGAAAACATCTTCGAGAACCGCTACCGCCACGTGGATGAGCTCTGCCGCATGGGCGCAGACATCAGCGTGGCCGGACGGGTGGCCGTCATCACCGGCGTGGACGCACTGTGCGGGGCGCGGGTAAGATGCACCGACCTGCGGGGCGGCGCGGCACTGCTGGTGGCGGGCCTCTCCGCTCAGGGGGAAACCCGGATCGACGATATCTTTCATATCCAGCGGGGCTATGAGGACCCCGTGGGCGATCTCCGCGCCCTGGGCGCGGAGGTGCGGATGGAAGACGGCTGATTCTTTTTCTTTAAGAAGCTGAACCAACAGGCGGGAGCAGACATCCGGACGGAAAATTTACCGTCCGGACTGCGTGAGAAAAGCCTGAAATCCGTCAGGATTCCTGCGCTTTCCTTCCCTGCCCGTCAAAAATCTTTCCCGCCAATCTGCGCACTTCGCCTGCTGGTACAGCTTCTGCACTTTCTTTCTCCGCCCCGCCGTCGCAGGGCAGACGGGTATGTTTCCCGCGCAGGAAACGTACCTGCAAAGTACGGGGGCGCGAAGCCCCCGGAAAGGAATACCGGATAATCTCGGGAAAGGAGGCCCCGCCATGCCGAACAAAAGAAAAAAGCGGCGCCGCCGGGGCGGCCTGGGCCGCCTCCTGCGGCCCTTCTCCTTCCTCATCGCCGCCGTTGCCGTGGTGGCGGCGCTCACCCTCTTTTTCAAGGTGGAAACCATCGTGGTAACAGGAGCGGGCCGCTACGCCGCCGCCGAGATCATCGAGGCCTCCGGCGTGAAAACCGGCGACAACCTGGTCCTCCTGGACCGCTACCGCGTCTCCCAGCGAATCTACACCGCCCTCCCCTACATTACCGACGTCAGCCCCCGGCAGGAATTCCCCGGCACTCTCCACATCGAGGTCACGGAGGCCCGTCCCGCCGCCGCCATTATGGGCGCGGGAGGCTACTGGCTGCTGAACGCCGGTGGAAAGCTGCTGGAGGTAGTGGACGCCTCCGCCGCCGCCGGTTACCTGCAAATTGCCGGCGTGCAGGCTCAGGACCCCGCCGTCAGCGGCTCCCTCGCACTTCCTGAGGAATGCCCCATCACCGCGCCGCGCCTGCTGGAGCTGCTGTCCGCTCTGGAGGAGCAGGGGGCCCTCGAGCGGACCGGCAGCATCGATTGCAGTGACCCCGGCGTGCTGAAGCTTCAGTACGACGGCCGCTTCCAGGTGGAAATGTTTTACAGCGCCGACTTCGCCTTCAAGATTACCTGCATGCTCAGCGCCGTGGACCGTCTGGAGGCCAACGAGTCCGGCATTCTGCGCATGACCTTTTCCGACGATTATGAGGTCCATCTCATCCGCACGGCAGACTGAGAGCCTGCATTCACAACGCTCAGCACCCTCCGGGCGGTTTTTTCCCGCCATCCTGCGTCAATTTTCCCTGTCCGGCGGGAAAAAAACCGGCCACCCGGCATCCCCCGGTTATGGATGCATGTTCCGACAGGCCGTCTTCGCCCGAAAAAATCAAAAAAGTCTGGTCTTCGCTATTGACCTGTCCTGGAAAAGAGGATATAATAAGTTAAATTAACACTTTATCCTGGGGTATGGTTCCCGGCTGACATACAAAAGACAGCATTTCTGGTAGGAGGAGTTCCATTATGGCAATTGAACTGGCGAGCGCAACCGACAATATCGTAAAAATCAAGGTGATTGGGGCAGGCGGCTGCGGTAACAACGTGGTCAACCGCATGATTAATACCGGCGTGACCGGCGTGGATTTCGTGGCCATCAACACGGACAAGCAGGTGCTCAACGAGTCCGTGGCTCCGTATAAAATTCAGATCGGTGAAAAGCTCACCAACGGCCAGGGCGCCGGCGGCAAGCCCGAGGTGGGCCGCAAATCCGCAGAGGAGAGCCGCAGCCAGATTTCCAAGGCTCTGGAGGACACGGACATGGTGTTCATCACCGCCGGGATGGGCGGCGGCACGGGCACCGGCGCGGCCCCCATCGTGGCCGAAATCGCCCGTGAAATGGACATTCTCACCGTGGGCGTGGTAACCAAGCCCTTCTGGTTTGAGGGCCGCCACCGGATGCAGCAGGCCGAGGAGGGCATTACGGAGCTTCAGGACAAGGTGGACTCCCTCGTGGTTATCCCCAACGACCGCATCAAGCACGTGACCGAGCAGAAGATCACCTTTGCCAACGGCTTCCGGATCTCCGACGACGTGCTGCGTCAGGCGTTGCTGTCCATTACGGACCTGATCGGCAAGGCGGGCTTCATCAACCTGGACTTCGCCGACGTGACCGCCATCATGAAGGACGCGGGGCTTGCCCACATGGGCGTGGGCATCGCCGCAGGCAAGGACAAGGCCGAGGAGGCCGCCCGGCAGGCCATCTCCAGTCCCCTGCTGGAAACCTCCATCAACGGAGCCAAGGGCGTGCTGGTAAGCATCACCGGCTCCATGGACATCAGCATGGACGACGTGGAGGCCGCCGCCGCCATGGTGCAGGAGGCCGTCCATCCCGACGCCAACACCATCTTCGGCGCGTCCTTTGACGAAAATATGGAGGACGAGCTGCGGGTGACCATCATCGCCACCGGCTTTGATGAGAAGAAGGGCGCTAACGCCGTGACCGTGGCCGGGAGCGGCTCCGCCGCCTCCTCCAAAGACAGGTTCAACGAGCTGCTCCTGCGTCCCCAGACGGAGGAGGAGAAAAAGGCCGACGAAAAGGACCCCTTTGAGGATATTCTCCGTATCTTCGACCGGTAACCATTTTATTACATAAGGAAATATTTGCCGGACTCCGCAGGCTTTTGCCTGCGGAGTCCGTTTTTTTGCCGGAAAAGCGGCGACTGCCGCTTTTTTCCATGACAAACCCGCCGCTTTTTAGAAGCGCCGTGAAAGAGTATCCTTTGGAAAGCCGCGCAAATTAACGCTGTCCGCCAGTCCTGCTTGCAGTGAACGCGCTCTTTGATTCTTTTTCGCGCTTTTTCCTGTAAGAAAAGGAATCAAAACAAACTTCTCCGCTTTTTCTTAAACGAAAAAGCGGCAAAAAGAATTTTCAGGAATTTTGCAGACGGTTAACCTGAGAAGCGGCAGAGCTGTGAGCCCCTTTATTCCCCGGACTTTGCCGGCTTTCAGGTTATTCGACTGTATATTCTGCCTCGCAGGAAAATTTCTTAACAGTTTCGGGCCGCCGGGCAGCCTCTGGCTGCCGGGACAGTCGTTTGGCAGGCAGGGGCGCGGACATTTTCAAGAGGAAGGGGTGGTGAAATGGATGCGGAACAGAAAACGGGCCGCCGGTTTTTT
>CAJULD010000020.1:14814-50672 GCA_910587505.1 uncultured Oscillospiraceae bacterium
CGGACTGCTTTGCGCCTCCTCCCTGCTGGGTCTGGGACAGAGCGCCGGGGCCGCCGTGCTGGAGGCGGACAGCCTGGTCCCGGTGGGCCACACCATCGGCATCAAGCTGTTTGCCGAGGGCGTGGTGGTCATCGGCCTGGCAGAGGTGGAGACCGGCAGCGGCGTGCTGACGCCGGGCGCGGACTGCGGACTGCGGGTGGGCGACGTGATCGAGGCGGCCAACGGCCAGGAGGTGGAAAGCTCCGAGCAGTTCGCCGCGCTGCTGCAATGCGGCGGAATGGTGCGGCTGGACGTGACCCGTGACGGCAAGGATCTGACCCTGGCCGCGGAGCCGGTCCTGGGCGCCGACGGCACCTGGCGGCTGGGCGCCTGGATCAGGGACAGCATGGCCGGCATCGGTACGGTAACTTTTTATGATCCCGCCACCGGCAGCTTCGGCGCGCTGGGCCACGGCATCACGGACACCGACACGGGACTGCTGATGCCGCTGGGCGACGGCTCGGTGATGCACGCGTCGGTCAAGGCCGTCAAACGGGGCAGCGCCGGAGAGCCCGGGGAGCTGAAGGGAAACTTCGACCTGGCCCATGACCTGGGCGAGCTGTACGCCAACACGGAGCAGGGCGTCTTTGGCTCCATGGAGTCCTCCGTCTACACCGAAGGGGACGCGGTTCCCCTGGCCAGTGCGGAGGAGGTGCGGCCGGGACCGGCGGTCATCCTCTCCAACGTCAGCGGCGAGGACGTGACGGCCTACGCGGTGGAGATCCTGCGGGTGCTGGACAGAACGGGAAGCCAGAACCTGCTGCTGCAGGTGACGGACCCGGCGCTGATCGAACAGACCGGCGGCATCGTGCAGGGAATGAGCGGAAGCCCGATACTCCAGGGGGGCAGGCTGGTGGGAGCGGTCACCCACGTGATGGTGAACGATCCCACCAAAGGATACGGCATTCTCATTGAAAACATGCTGGCTGAGGCGGGAAGGTAGCGTTGAGAGGGAGCGGCAAAGGCCGCTCCCTCCTGCTGTATGTCTTTCCGGGGACGCGTCCCCGGAAAGACACTATAATTATGTTTCCCGTCCGGATGCACGAAACGCCTGCTCCTCCGCCGGTATTGCCGACAACGCCAGCGATACCGCGCCGGCTGCCGCGTTCTGCTTTGGCCGGATGCACCGCAGGTCCGGCCGTACTGCTGCCAGCTTACTGACGAACAGGCGGCGCATAGCCGTATCCTGCGCCAGAACGCCACCCATGAGCGCAACCGGCGCGTGGCCAAGGGACAGCCGTCCGGCTGCGGCAGCCGTCAGCTCAACCAGACACCGGGCGTTTCTTTCCAGAATTTCACCGGCAAGGGCGTCGCCGTCCAGAAAAGCCTGTTCCACCAGCCGGGCGGCAGCCGCAACGCGGCTTTTCCCGCCCTGGTAAACACAGGCAATCAGCTCCTCCCTGCTTCCCAGATGGAACGCCTCCGCCAGTTTCGCCGTAAGGCCGGTTTCCGGCCCCATGCCGTCCCACTGCCGGGCCACGGCGGCAAAGGCGTCCCGTCCCAGCGCGTAGGCGCTGCCGCTGTCTCCAATCAGATGCCCCCAGCCGCCAAGGCGGAGGATCCTGCCGTCCCGGCCCCTGCCGCAGCAGACCGACCCGGTCCCCGCAATCAGACACAGCCCGGCCTCCCCCTCCAATGCGCCATGCAGGGCGATTTCATCATCTCCCACCAGGTCCCACCGCATGATCCCGGCGGTTTGAAAAGTCTCTGCAATCATGCTTCGCATCCGTGGATTGCTGCTCCCGGCCGCCCCGATGCATACCGATTGACAGGAGCCCAGCGCACGCAAACAGGCCGTTATCTCCGCCAGCAGCGCCGCAAAATGCTCCTCCCCGGTCCCATTGAGATTGAACGCGCCAAAGCGCTGTTCCGAAACCGTCCTGCCGCCCGGTTCCCGGCAGAGCAGCGTCGTCCCCGTTCCGCCGCCGTCAATTCCCGCCGCAAATTTTACCATACCCCTTCTCCTTTTGCCGTTCCGGCGGCGCGAAGCATGGTATCCACAGCCGGTTCCCGGATGGCTCCCGCCGCCTCCATGGCAAGCAGCACCGCTCCGCAGTCCGGCGGAAGCTCCGGCGCATGCAGCCGGAGCCCGCGGGCCTCCAGCGCCTCACGCATGGGAACAAGGATGCTCTCTCCGGCGGCAAAAACGCCGCCGGCATAACTGACCGGCAGGGCTCCGCCGCCTTCCAGTCTTGCCGACAGCGCCAGAGCAATGCCGCTCAGCTCCTCCGCCGCCGCTGTCAGAATCCCCTGCGCCGCCTCGTCGCCCCCGGCGGCGTAAGCGGCCGCCAGTCCCGCCAGCTGCGCAATTCTCGTCCGGTCGGACTGCCACTCCTCCGTTACCAGCCGGACCACGTCCGTATCCTGCCGGAGGTGCAAATCCCGTCGGAGCGCCTCGTAAAGGCCGGTCCGGGGGGCCCGCCCGTCGCTCTGGCGCATAAATTCGTACAGCAGCTTCCAGGCAATCCAGTAGCCGCTGCCCTCATCGCCAAACAGGCCGTATTTCCAGCCGCCGCAGCAGGCGACGCCGCCTGACGCGTCCTTCCCGATGCCAATGGATCCGGTCCCGGAGATCACGCAGATCCCCGGCCGGGCCGGCAGCGCGCCGCTCAACGCGTTTTCGCTGTCGTTGCCAAGGGCCCATCGCATCCCGGAAAAAATCCGGGCAATCCGATTCGCCAGCGCTTCCCCGGCGCCGCCGGTGCTGTCTCCATAGCCCGCCAGGCCGGTAAACACCCCGGCGATCCCGCTTTTCGCGACGCCCGCCTGCTCGCAGCAGAGACGCAGCCCCCGCTCCAGAACCGCCGCCGTCCCATCCACCCCGCACTGGCGGAAGTGGCTGGCTGGCAGCGTACACCCACCTACTGCCCTGCCATCTGCGTCACACAGGAGGAACTTTGTTTTTGTCCCGCCTCCGTCAATTCCAAGAAAGTAGTCCACGGCGTCGTCCTGCCTCCCTTTTTATGCCGTATCCCGATGAAAAACACCATACCGTCCCGGACCCCTGCAACAGTCTGAAGGCCGTTTACAAAGTCCTTTTCAACACTTTATCGGGAAAAGTATTGTGAACCCGTATTCACAGCCGCTGACCGGCCGGTCTGTTTTCCGCCATCCTGCGTCAGTTTTCCCTGTCTGACGGGAAAACTCCCCTTCCATCCGGCATCCCCGGTTATGAATTCAGGTTCTGAAAATTGCGCAGCGGCAGTTTTCCTCCGGCGGAAAGCGTCCCCGCGAGGAACCGGCTGAGAATACCGCAGGCAGTCCGGGTATATTCCCATGCCGCCACACAGCATACCTCCTCCGGCAGCCCCCGCAGATCATAAGGGTCCCGCAGCGCCGCTACAATCATGGGAATCCCCTTCGCCGCCAGCATATGGATCATATCCAGCTGGCCCCGGTACAGATGGGCGTTGCAGCTGCCAAACACAAGGCAGCTGGCCTGCGGCAGCCGCGAGGCCACGCGGGCAATCTCCTCCGGCCCCGGATTGTGGGAAATGACAACCGCCGTACCGCGGCCCGCCTGCTCCCGCAGCAGCCCGGCAAAGGAAAACTCCTCTTCCCTGCGGTTTTCCGCCAGCGTGTTCCGGTAATCCCGGCACCCGATAAACACCGGACAGTCTCCCAGCGGCGGAACGCCGCCCTCCGGCGCGCGAACCAGCGTCAGGCTCCGCTCCTTCATGTCATGCAGCCACTGCCTGCACGCGGACCGGTCCGGCAGAAGGTCCGGCGGCGTTCTCCGCCGGTTTTTCGCCGCCATGATTCTGCCGGCGCTCTCCTCCAGCTCCCGGAGATCCAGGCACCCCGCCCGGGCCTCCTCCAACATCCGCTGGGCAATCCGGGCTGCGTATCCGGCCTGGTGAGAGGTCATGACAATATCCATCCCCGCTTTCAGAGAAGCCGCCGCACCCTCCACCACGCCGAAATGCTCCGCAATCGCGCCCATCTCCATACAGTCGGAGAGCAGCAGCCCCCGGCAGCCCACCCGGTCCCGGAGCAGGTCCCGGATGACCTGCGGGGACATGGTGGCGGGCAGCCGGGGATCGATCCGGGAGAACAGGCAGTGGGAGACCATGACCGCCTCCGCCCCCTTCGCCGCGGCCTCCCGGAAGGGCCGCAGCTCCCGCGCCTCCAGCTCCTCCAGCGTGAGGCCGATCCGGGGAAGGGTCAGGTGGCTGTCCTTCTCCGCCGCGCCGCAGCCGGGAAAATGCTTGACGCAGGCGGCAATCCCGCCCTCCTGCATTCCCAGCATCTCCGCAATGCCATAGCGGCTGACCGTCTCCGCCGTGTCGCCGAAGCTGCGCACGCCGTTGCCCGGATGGTCCGGATTGCTGCTGATGTCCAGCACCGGCGCCAGATTCATATTGACTCCGCAGCGCCGCAGGATCGCCGCAGCGGCCAGCCCCGTCCGCCGGGCGTCCCCCTCGTCCCCCGCGGCGGCGACGGCCATGGCGCCGGGCGGATTGCAGCCCTCGTCAGGCAGGCGGGACACCATGCCGCCCTCCTGATCGATCATGATAAAAGGCTCTATGCCGCAGGCGTCCAGAACGATCCGCCGGAGGCGGGCGCACAGGCCGGTCAGCTGCTCCTCGCTTTCAATGTTGTGCCTGAAGAGAATGATGTTGCCGATCTGATATGTTTTTATTATCTCCACAAATTCCCGGTCCGGCTCCCTGCCGGGGAACCCGGTGACCAGCCGCTGGCCGATCTGACGGCACAGGGTTCCCTCATCCATTCAGCATTCCCTCCATTTCCCGGGCGGCGCCGCCCAGACACAGCGCACGGGAAATGTGCCCGTTGACGCTGCTCAGCAGCTCCTCCGCCCGCTCCCTGTCCATATCGCAGCGAATCATCACAATGGCGGTCTTTACCCGGTTATGACTGGCCAGCAGAGCCTCTCCGGCAGACTCCCTGCTGCATCCGGCGGCCTCGCAGATGATGCTGATGCTGCGCTGGAGGAGCTTCTGGTTGGTGGGCTTTACGTCCACCATCAGATTCCGGTATACCTTCCCCAGCTTAATCATTGTCCCGGTGGACAGCATGTTCAGGATCATTTTTTCGGCGGTGCCGCATTTCATCCGGGTGGACCCGCTGATGGCCTCCGGCCCCACCTGGGGCGCGATTCCCACATCCGCGAAGACGTCCAGCCTGCTGCCCGGACAGCAGGATACGGAAATCACCCTGCCGCCCGCCCCGCGGGCATACTCCGCCGCCCCGCAGACGCAGGGCGTCCTGCCGCTGGCCGCCAGAGCCACCAGAATGTCCTTTTCACAAAAGCCGATCTCCCGCAGCATGGCCCGGCCCAGCTCCGGATCGTCCTCCGCGTTTTCCACCGCCCGGACCAGAGCCTCCCGGCCGCCGGCGATCAGTCCCACCACCAGACCGGGATCGGTGGAATAGGTGGGCACGCATTCGGCCGCGTCCAGAATGCCCAGACGTCCCGAGGTCCCTGCGCCGCAGTAGACCAGCCGGCCGCCGGCGGAAATGGCCGCCACGATCAGATCCACCGCCTCCGCAATCCTGTCGGCCACCAGCCCCACCGCGGGGGCCACCAGACAATCCTCCCGGTTAATCATCCTGACCAGCTCTATGGTAGAGACCACGTCGATATCGCGGGTTCGGGGATTGCTGCGTTCGGTTAACGATTCAAACATATTTTCCACAATCTTCTACCATTTCCTTTTTTACTGATCTTTTTCACTCAGAACCTGTATTCACAATCGCAGCACGCCGGCCGGTCTTTTTCCCGCCATGCTGCGTCAGTTTCCCCTGCCATATGTCGGTATGGCTGCGGAAAATCTCCCTCCCCGATTATGAATACAGGTTCTTACCCTTTTACCGCGCCGACCGTTACGCCCTCCAGGAAATACTTCTGCAAGCTGAAAAACAGGATAAACATGGGGATGGTGGAGATCGCCGCACCGGCCATCATGGGACCAAACAGGGTGGTATTGGCGTATCGGAACTGCTTGAGCCCCACCTGGATGGTATACATGCTCTCTTCGCTGGTAATCAGGAACGGCCAGAAGAAGGTGTTCCAGTTTCCCAGAAATGAAGTGACGGCCACCACCGCCAGCACGGTCTTCGACAGCGGAACCACGATCCGCAGAAAAATGCCCAGCTGGGAACAGCCGTCAATCCTGGCGCTCTCCAGCACCTCGTTGGGAATCTGCTGGAAAAACTGCTTCGTGAGGAAGATGTTATAGGAGCTGACCAGACCGGGCAGGATCAGCGCCGCGTAGGTGTTGGAAAGCTTGAAGCTGCGCACGATCAGGATATACAGCGGCACCTGGGTAACCTGATAGGGAATCATCATCCCCACCAGAATCAGATAGAAGAGCACGTTCTTTCCCCGGAAGCGCAGCTTGGAAAATGCATAGCCGCCCGCCGAGGCAAAGACGACGTTGCCCACGGTCACGCTGCCCGCGACAATCAGACTGTTCAGCAACCAGCGCAGACTGTATTGGCTGAACCCCAGAAAGGCCCTGTAGGAATCCAGGGTCCACACGGAAGGAAAGACGCTTCTCACGTTCCCCGCCCGCTGCACGTTGGGGCCGAAGGAGTTGAGAAGCATATAAACCAGCGGGAAGAGGCTGACAGCCGCCATGAAAAGCAGAACCAGCATCAGGAAGGCGTTTCTGGCGGCCAGCTTCGCCCGGTTGTTGTCCCGGTTGGAATAAAGACTGATTTTAGACATGGCGTCCCTCCAAATTGAGAAATTCCGCTGTATGCGGCCGTTCAGTATTCCACATCCGCGCCGGTCATCCTGAATTGCAGGATGGAAATGCCGCCGATGATAATGGTCAGAATCACAGCCTGCGCACAGGCAAGGCCGAATTCGTTGTACTTGAACGCGTTGTTAAAGATCAGAAGGCCCACCATGTTCGTGTTGTTATCCGGCCCTCCTCCCGTGAGCATATAGGCGTTCATGAACACCTGAAAGGAGTTGATTACGCCGGTCACCGTCAGAAACAGCGTAGTGGGCTTCACCGCCGGCAGGACGATGAACCGGATCTTGGCAGGGAATCTGGCCCCGTCGATCTCCGCCGCCTCATAATAGGAGTTATCAATGCCCATCAGCGCCGCCGAGTAAATAATGATGTTTTGCCCCAGTCCCGACAGCAGCGCCATGATAATCAGGGACAGCATGGCGGTTTTGCTGGAGTTCAGCCAGTTCTGCTGCGGCAGGCCCAGGAAATCGAACACAATGTTCAGAAGCCCCGACGGAGAGGAATCATAGATCCACTGCCATACCACGGACAGCGCCACGCCGGAGGCCAGCAGAGGCAGGTAAAACATGGCCTTCAGCCCCGCCTGTATTTTCCGCGTAAAGGGCTGGATCATCACCGCCACCAGAAAACTGAGCAGCAGCGTCAGCGGCACCACCGCCGCCGTATAGACCAGCGTATTGCGCACCGATTTCCAGAACAGAGCGCTTTTCAGCGTGTCCGTATAATTTTTAAAGCCCACAAAATCCGATCCAAAGGGCTTATAGGCCAGAAAACTGGTTTTTACCGCGTAAAAGAGAGGATATAGCGTGAAAACCGCAAACATGACCAGTGCAACGGCCAGGAACATTGCCGCCCAGCGTCCGTCGCCGGGGAGCCTGCGGACGCCGGTTTGTTTGTCTTTCAATTGCTTCACTGCTGCTGCCGGCTCCTTTCTAACAGGTTACCATACTTTTTCGGGTCGTCATCCTTTTCCGGGAACGGAAAAGGATCAAAAAGGACTTTTGAGAATTCTGCATTTTACCTCGCAGGAGCATCCCGAAAGCCCCCGGTTCAACAGATTGGTATCCGTAATTTTCGCGCAGGAGCGTGGGACAGGAGCCGGAACCGGCGTGCGAAGATTCAGAAGTTCCCAGGGCTCCCGTCCCACATTCCAGATCAGTTCAGATTGCAGTTCTCCTCGCCAAAGGCCTCCACAGCCGCGTCAACAATCATCTGATAGGCATCCTGCGCCCCGACCTCCCCGGCAAGCAGCGCCTGTACCTTGGGGACGATCACCTCGTCGAGAAGCCTGGAGGCGGTCTCCTGCTGTTCCGCGCTGACGCCGGCAGGCGGCGCGATCACCTTCGAGACCAGATACTCGCCGCAGGCGGCGTTGCGCTCGTCCATGCCCTCCTGCGCATATTTGGAGAAGGCCTCCCGGCCGCTTCCGCACACCGGCGTTTCAAAGCAGTCGCCGCACAGGAAGCCGGCGCGGTCGCCGGAAGACAGCCAGTAGAGGGCCGTCGCCACGTTTTTCAGATGCTCCTCCGTCGTCTCCACATTCCGGAACATGGCCAGCCCGTCCACGGAGGCAAAGCAGCTCTCCGGCACGCCTTCCATCATGGGCATGGGCAGGCGGGCATATGTGATCCTGATGGAGTTTTCCGTGGCCGTGCCGTCGTTGGCGTCCAGGGCCGCGTTGTTCTTCCGGGCCAGGTTTTCAAAGCTGGAGGGGGCCTTGCCCACGATCATGGCCTCGCCGGTGATGCACATGGTCCAACGGGCCAGGGCCTCGATGCCGTAATCCGGCATGTATCCGGCAGCCACCATGTCCTCCGTGGCCTGGAGCAGGTTCAGCATCTTCCTGCTGGTAAAATCGTACTTCAGATCCTCGTTGAAGGCCGAATTCAGCCCCGCAGCCTTGCCGAAGACGTTGACATAGTCCGCGGAGGTCACGCCGGAGGCGGAGAAGACGAAGCCGTAGCAGCTGTCCGTGGTGCCGTTTTTCAGAGCCTCCAGGAACTCGTCGAAGGTCCAGCCCCCGGTCTGCACCTTATCCACATCGACCCCTGCGGCCTCCAGCATGTCGCGGTTCGCGCCGATGGTCTGGATGCCGGTGTAAAGGGGCGCGCCGTAGGTCCCGCCGTCCATTTGCAGGAAGGCCAGCACGTTGGCGTCATAATCCGCCATCTGTTCCGCGCTCATATACCGGCTCATGTCAATGGCCGTGCCGTTTTGTACATACTTGCCTACGTTGTAGTAGGCCACCTCCGCGATATCAGGGGCTTCTCCCGCAGAGGCCATGGTGGACAGCTTCTGGTCGTGATCGTCCCAGCTGGTCTCGATCACCTTCAGGGTCAGGTGGGGATATTCCTCATGGAACTGATCCGCCCACTTTTTCATTTCCGCAAAATAATTGTTGGACAGAGGCGGAACCATAACGGTGATGACATCCTCCTCCGGAGCGGGGCCGTCCTTCGGCGTTTCGACTTCCTGCCCGGCCGGCGCATCGTTCCGGGGCGCGTCAGGCTGCGTGTTGTCGGGTTCCCTGGCGCAGCTGCACAGCAGCGAAAGCGCCATCACCATGCAAAGCAGCAGGGAAACAACGGATTTTGGGGTCCTTTTCATGTCTTTTCCTCCTATAAATTTTGAATATCCGGTGTATTGCAGGGATGGTTTTCCGTCCTCCTTTCCTTCTGGATACTATTTCTCAATAGAGTATTACTCTGCCCATGGCAGGCGAAACAGCTCACTAAATAAAATCCTGATTTTCCGGAGAGAATATTTTCCCCATTATCATGGTTTTTTTCAGCTCCCAGTTCTGATCCAGCAGGTTCAGATCCGCGTCCCAGCCCTCCCGGACGGCGCCCTTGCTCTGGCTGACGCCGATGAGTGCGGCGGCGTTCACCGACGTCATCCGCACCACATCCGACAGACCCAGTCCTACCTCCCGGAGGAGCCTCTGGACCTGCACATGCATTGGTACAACGCTGCCCGCCAGCACGCCGCCGGCGGTCCGGCAGACGCCGTCCCGGATGGTCAGGCCACCGTCCCCGCCGTAAACGCCGTCCGGCATGGCGGCATAGCGGGTGGTGTCCGTAGATACTACGCAGCGCCCCGGCCCCTTCACCCTGTGAACCAGACGGATGGCGTCAGGATGGAGGTGGACCAGATCGCAGATCATCTCGGCGCTGACCCGGTCATCCAGCAGTCCCGTGCCCACCACCCCCGGGTCGCGATGATGGAAGGGGTTCATGCCGTTAAAGAAATGAGTGCACATCCGGACGCCCGCGTCTATGCTGCGCCGGAACACGTCCCCCGGGGCGGCGGTGTGGCCCGCCGAAACACAGACGCCCTGCTCCGACAGGTACCGCGTCAGGGCAAATTCTTCGTCCAGCTCCGGGGCCAGCGTCACCCGCCGGATCAGGTCGGCGTAGTCCCCGGCCACCCGCCGGTAATTTTCCACCGTGGGGACCTGAAGACAGCGGGTATTATTGGATCCGATCCGCTCCAGATTGAGGAACGGCCCCTCCAGATGCACGCCCAGCACATTGGCTCCCACATGCTGCCCGCCGCACTCCACAGCCACGGCAATGGCCCTTTGTATCTCCTCCGCCGGCTGCACCGTGGGTCCGGCCAGACAGGAGGTGGTCCCATGGGAGGCCAGGCAGCGCAGCACCGTCTTCGTCCCCTCCATGTCTCCGTCGCCAAACTTGCAGCCTCTGCCGCCGTGGGCATGCAGGTCGATGTAGCCGGGGATCAGATATCCCCCCTGTCCGTCAACGGCTTCGCTGCCCTCCGGCAGCTTCGGATCCGGGTCCTCCGACACACGATCGATCCTGCTGCCCCTGATCCACACCGAGCCGGGACGGGAAAATCCCGGTCCGTTGTAATATCTCACATTTCTGAAAACAATCATCGGAAAGCTCCCTCCCGCCGCGTTTTTTCATTTTGGCTTCTCTCCGCTTTTGTCCGCCGGGGACCATGGGTGCATTGTATCACTGCTGAATTGACTTTTCAACAAAATTGCAGTGATTTGAAAATCTGTTTCATATCCTGGATGATTTGCCCTGCTATCTGAAAAAAAGGTGGCATTATGCGCGGCTGCTTCGTGATGATGCACAAAGTATTGCGCAGGATTTTGGCAAGGGGGCGGCGCAGGATTTTGTTGCAACTCTGTTTCATCCCTGATATGCTATTGTAAAACAAAGCGCGGCACCGCGCAGGGGGTTCTCATGAAAAACGTACTGGTCCGGATCAAACAATACCGCTCCGCCGCCAGCGGCGCGGAACACGGCGTGCTGGATTTCATTCTTTCCTCACCGGAGGAGGCGGCGCAGTACAACGTCCGCCAGCTGGCCGACGCGGCTTATTCCTCGCCCTCCACCGTGGTCCGGCTGTGCAAAAAGCTGGGATTTGAGGGCTACCGCGACCTGCAAAAATCTCTGCTGTGCGAACTGGCCATGCGCAGGCAGCTCCAGCAGAGAAACGAACAGTACATCGGTCACAACGGACAGGTGGCGGAAGTGGTAAACGCCGTCACCTACCGCAACATCGCTTCCCTGGAGGATTCCATGCAGCTGGCGGATGTGGAAACCGTGCAGAAGAGCGTGGATCTGATCTGTCAGGCCAATTCCATTCTGCTCTTCGGCCTGGGCGCGTCCTACCTGGTGGCGCAGGACGCCTACCTGAAATTCCTTCGCACGGACAAGCCGTGCAGCTGCTGCAACGACGTACACTCGCAATATCTGCTTGCGCGCAACGCAAAGCCCACGGACGTGGCGATCATTATCAGCTATTCCGGCGGCACGGAGGAAATCATTCGCTGCGCCCGCGACCTCCAGTCCCAGGGGACGCCCATTATTGCCATTACCCGGTTCAAGAACTCCGCCCTGACCCAGCTGGCCACCTGCTGCCTGTACGTCGTCGCCATGGAGCAGCTGTTCCGGAGCGGCGCCATGTCCTCCCGGATTTCCCAGCTCAATATGATTGACATTCTGTACACCCTCTACCTGGACCACAATTTCTCCCGCAACGTGCGCTATCTGGCGCACACGCAGATTCAGAAGCTGCCGGAGACTGAATGACGGGCCGGCTTCCCGGTTAACTTTTTCCGCCGCCGCGCATAGAATGCTCATAAAGGCCGGAACCTGCAGGCTATCCGAAAATGCCGGGGAGCGCTTTGTGCCTTTTACCAATAAAACTGACGAAAAATTTAGCAGTTCCCACTCTTGTTTTTGTGTATTAAAGTGTGGTATACTAGGGGGGCGGGCGTCGCGTGCGCCCGCGTTCAATCTCTATCAGGCGGGAGGGTACTCCCTTGTGCGACGTATATGATATCCAATGGATCGGCGAGAGTTCCCTCCATAAGAACTACGATCAGTTTTACCGCTTCTATCAGCAGGTGTGGGCGCAGCCTCACGCTTATATTGTTATGAACGCGCGCAGGTGTTTCAACCTGAATCATGTCTATATGAAGGTCCATGCCGCCGCCGGGAACAGGGTGGCCAACGCCGACCGGATGATGTCCAACAACGCGCTGCTCCTGTGCGCCGGCAGCATCGCCGGGTCCTTCCGAACCCATGGCCACTTCCCCAGCATCCTGATCGTCGATGATCTGGTCCTCCATGGCAGAGGCATTTCCAAGCTGCTGGCCGATCTTGAGGAGCTGATTATCGGGGAGCTGTGCGATTCCGGCGGGGAGATGGACCCGGATGAACGGCACTATATCCGCCGGAGTCTGGCGTCCGCCATTGATATTTTTACCTTTGCCGCCAACAGGCAGCCGCTGTTAATCGGCGACATCTACCTGCGGAACCTGCAATGGGAGACCAGTCTCTACACCCGTGAGATCCGCAGCCTCTCCCAGCAGATTTCCAGCTTCCTGCAAAAAGCGGATGTTCCCAACACCAGCTATGTCCTCTCCTGTCATGTCCCCTCCGCGCCCCAACCCCAAAAGGGCTGGCTCTCTCAGCCGTGGAGTTACCGGGGCGTCCGGCAGACCGTCTTTTTTTATCAAACCCCCTGGAGCAATTTCCTGCCCACCGTCCGCCTGCGGAAACCCTATGGAGCGCAGAACCGGAGCGGCATGTGGCTGACCAGCCTGACGCTTTTGGGAAAGCTGACGGGACAGGTCCTGTCCGACGCCTGCCGGCGGGTGGAGGAAGTCCTGCCCGGGGATCGGTTTAACGGGGTGCGCGACATTCTGCAAAAGCGGCATCCCATCCTGCAAAGACAGCGGGCCCAGTTCCTCTCCTTCCTGTTATCCGCCGTCTATCTGAAGAAATTCCTTGATGGACTCGGGATACCTTTTGAGATTGCTTCCAGTGATCTGGATAAAATCGCGCGGAATTTCGGCTGCGGCATAAAAGCGGAACTGACGGAGCTGATTACCTCCGTCCCCCTTATGATTGAAATTCATGAGGTGCTGAAGGCTGCTCTTTCCTCCGGCGCAGCCCCCTTCATGGAGGAGCTGTCGAAGGAAGGCGCCGCCGGCGAGAGCAGAGAGGCCGTCAATATTTTCCTGGAAGATTATTTCTACGAAATCGGCATGACCTCCGAACGCTCCGCCTATGAGGTCATCTCTTCCAACCGGCTGACCGGCAGGCAGGATCTGAGTTCCGTACCGATGGAGGAGCTGCTGCGATGGAAGATGCCGCGCCTGCACTGGGGACAGCGCCGGAAAAGCGGCACGCAGAAAAAGCTCAGCAGCATGCTCGCCATGATGGACAACGGACTGATGGCCATGAATTTTGAGTGTGATCCGGCCTCCGGCAATGTCTACAGCTCCCTGAAGGCCGGAGAGCTGGCCACTTTCTCCATTCCACGCCGCCTCCATCTGTTTATCCCCGCCCTGGCTCTGGTGGAACAGGACAGCTGGCGGCTGGAAACAGAGCCGGAAGAGGCCGTCAGGCAGTTCATTCTGTCCCTGCCGGAGCCGGCGGAGGACAGCCCTCAGGGAAAAAGAGAGGCGGCCGCGCTGGCATTCCTGAAAACGCAGGGAAGCGATTTTGTCAACCTGCTGTACGAGTGCGGACAGACGCTGGCGGGCTGGGACATCGATCTGGTCACCACGGACGACTGGCTGGAGGAAGACGGGGAGGAAAGCTATCTTACCTTTGTCCGCCGGGAGGCCGGGAGACAGGACTTCTATCTGAATCTGGCCCGGCGGTTTCTAAACCGCTGAGTTATCCAAATGTTTGACAACCTGCATTCACAACCGCGCATGGGCATGGATTTTTCCGCCGCCAGCATGCGGCGGCTGTGGGTGCAGGTTTTTTGTACCACCCAATCTACACAGAGAGAAGGAATTCACTTGCTGCTGACCATGCAGAAGGGGCAGGAACACGGCCTCGTCATCAATCAGGACATCCGCGACCCGAGAGAATTCATGTTTTCCGCCTACCGGCAGGCGCTGGACGCGCTGCGGGAGATCGTCCAGCAGGCGAACAAAGTCCCCCCGCCAGACTGTGAGTCCGACATCCGCCTTTATGGCTACAGTCACAACATTATTACGTTCTCCGGCAGCAGAGGCCAGGGCAAGACCAGCGCCATGGTCTCGTTTTCCAAAGCGATGTGCGAAGGCGCTTCTCCGGTTCCGGATTGCCGCTTCGCCGTCCTCCCTCCCATCGATCCCACCATTCTGGAGGAGAACCAGAGTATTCTGGCCGTCATTCTCTCCCGTATGTACCGTCTGGCAGAAAAAAACTGGGAGGGCAGCTGCAACGGCCTTGCTCCCCAGTTTCGCAGCGAGGCGGAAAAGAACCGGCTGCTGGCCATGTTCCAGCGCTGCCTGTCCGGTATCAACGCCATCAAGTTCCGCAAGGGCGAGGAGATCCGGAATCTCCACGCCATCCACGAGATCAGCGACGGCTCCTTCCTGAAAAACAATTTTTACCAGCTGACCGATCAGCTGCTGCGCTTCGTATCCGGAGCCTGCCAGCCCGGTTCCTCCTTCCTGGTGATCCAGCTGGACGACACGGACTTTCAGATCCGCAAGGGCTATGAGATTCTGGAGGACATCCGCAAGTATCTGACCCTGCCCAACGTCATCATCCTCATGGCCACAGACCTGAACATGCTGCACTGCTCTCTTGCCCAGCACTATGTCAGCGAATTCAAGCTGGGCTTGGCGGAAGATATCCTGTCCACGGAAGACATCCGGAAGCTGGAGAGCAAATATCTGGACAAGCTGATCCCGCCCACCTTTACGGTCTATCTCCCCCACCTGAACGACATCATCCGCCAGCAGGGAGAGTTCATTCAGCTCTCATACATCGACCCCGCCCAAAAGGAAGACGGCCAGGAGCCCGTCAACCTGCTTCTGCCGCCGGAATTTTCCTGCCGAACGGAGGACTTTTCCTTCCAGGCCCTGCTTCTGCGCTACATCTACAGGAAGACCCGGCTCGTCTTCGCCGAGCCCCGCACCTATATGCACGATCTGATCCCCACCACCCTGCGGGGACTGGCGCAGTTTCTGGGCATCCTGTCCTCCATGAGGGACGTACCCGTCATCCGGAAGGATGACCCGGCGCTGGATAATCCCCAGGCTCTGAAAGAGCAGGTTCAGAGACAGGTGGAGATTCTGGAGGTCAACCTGCCTCTGTTTGAAAACTACTTTATCAACGACTGGGTCCATACCAAGCTGTCCGACGAAAAGGCCGCCGTCATCGAGCGGCTGTCCCGGGCCCTCCCGGAGCAGCGGTACCAGCTGGCCATTTCCCTGCTGACGGGTATCTACGGAGCGCCCGATTCGGAGACCTCGGAACAGTTCGATCTGTCCGACGATTATGTGAAGATGGTATGGAATCTGGAAAACTGGAAAAAGCTGCACCGCCAGCGGGAGGACTACTACCTCTTCTTTGCTGTCCACACCTTCTTCTCCATTCAGTTTCACAAGGCCGTGGTCCAGCAGAAGAAGCGGGCCATTCTGACCTTTACCGGCGAGGGGCCGCTGCTCTTTGACTTCTCGCCGGAGACCACGCAGCTGCCGGTGAATTACCTGCTCTGCACCACGCCGGGCACGCTGACCGGCTATCGGGAGAGGGACACGCTGAACAGGAAGGAGTATCAGCATCTCCGCGCTGCCGCCGAAAATGATTACGCCCTCAATCTCCTGATTACAAAGGCAAGCGCTTCTGCATACCGCTTCCGGCTGGTAAACCTGCTGTCGCTCTTCCTGTCTCTGGGGTCCGACAGGTGCCGGGAGCTGGTCTACGGCGAAATTTCCCAGAAAAACCTTTACCTGGCCCAGACCTCCGCCGCCACCATCGCCATCAACTGGGACGTGCAGGAGCTTCTCATGAAGCCCTCTCAGAGCCTGCTGAAAAATACGGAAACGGATCTGGATTTCATCGCCGCTCTGCGGAAAGTGTCGAACCGGTTCGACGCCGACATCCGCGCCATCAACGGACCCAGGCCCGGCGTCAAAAACAGGGATATTGAACCGATGATCCTCAGCCGTCTGGAGGTCATGTCCAGCTTTATCAAGGACGAGGGGAGCCGGTCCCGGCTCCACCGGCTGCTGGGCGCCATAGATATCCAGTTTGGCCAATACTATCTGCCCGCCCTCTGCGACATTGAGCGCAGCGCCGGAAGTCTGCTGAACCGTATCAACAAAAATCCCTACGACCCGGCAATGACCCAGTTCGCATGGCACGCCTTTGTCGATATTGTCAACAGCTCCCGCTTGCCCAGCGATAAGACGCCTCTCGACCTGGATGGTCTGGAGGCGAAGATCCACAGCCTCATCACAGCGCAGGAAATGGGCCGGCTTTCTTCCGCTAAAACGTCTTTCCGCCGGTTTTTCAGCAGACGGCTGACCGCTTTCTATGAGCAGTTCGGCTATACTAAGGAGCAGGTCGCCAACGCAGCCCGGAACTCCGGAGAGGATCGCTGATGGACGCCGCCGAAAAGTTTCTGGATCTGCTCTTCCGCCGTATTCCGCCGGAGCGTCTCCTCCGTCAGATTTGCAGCCAGCTTCAGGGAGCGCCGCCGCCCCTGGCGCAGGAGCGGAAGCAGACCGTTTTTCTCCAGTTTGCCGAAACCACGTTCCACGGCTACTCGGAGGATGAACAGCTTCTGCTCTACCGCCAGCTGGAGCAGTCCGTCCTCCGCCGGGCGGACGAGCTGCATTGCAGTCCCTCCGTTTTCCTGCCTCTTGTGGATTTTGGCGGAGAGGTCCTCACCACCGAAGGGGATGAACCCCTGTGCCGCTCCTCCAGAGTCCTCAACTGGCGCAGCGCCTACCACCTGTTCGGACAGGATATGATCGTATGCGCCTATCTGGCCTGTCTGGACGCCCGGAATCAGGTCCATCGGACGGACTTCGCCTGGCCCGCCGTGCTGCGCACGGACGACCGGGTGCTGCGGCAGGTTCTGTCCTCCGGCATCGCGGAGAACCACTTCCATCTCACCGGCTCCACCCAGTCCTTTGCCATCGCCTGGTGCTCGCTGATGAACGACCCCGCCGCCATTGAGAACCTTCCGGAAAATTTCTCCTCGCTGCTGCAGTCCATTGCCAGCCGGGGACCGGAGGACAACGTACTGCCCATGGAGGACCGGCTGGTCATCGCCGCCCTGGTCCGCAGCATCCTGTTTCTCTCCCTGACTGGCCAGCCGGGCTTTTCCAGCAGAAAAACCTTCCGCGACAGCTACCTGCGCTGCTTCTCCCCTCTGGGAGTCCTGACCGACCTCGTACAGGTGCTGCAAACCATGTACGGCGTGCGCTTCCCTCTGCCGGACGGAGAGTCCCTCTGTCTGGACTACGCGCTGGAGCTGCCGGTTTTTCAGGCAGTCAAGGACGCCCCCTACCGGGCCCTGGCGGGAGAGCGTTACTTCCTCTACCGCTGCTTCACCGCCTGCTTTGACGGACGCTTCACCAGCTTTGAGCGGGATCTGTTCCATTTGTACCTCTCCCTGAAAACCGCCTTCCGCGGGGAGATGATCCAGGTGAACCGGCAGGTGGGCTTCCTGAATTTTAAAAATTATCAGGACCGGAAGGATATGGTCTGGGAGGGCCCCCTCCGTTGGGAATCCTGCCGCATGGCGCTGTACGCGCCCCTGCATACGGAGCCCATCCGCTCCCTGGAAGCCCGGATCACGCCCGCCTGGACCAGCAGGGCCATTATCGGGAAAGTAATGGCATATGACCGGGGAGAACGCTTTGCCGGGCAGCCCTGTCAGCCGGTCCTGCCGCCGGAGGAGCCCCTGCCGGACCCGGAGCTGTCCGCGGAGCAGTTCCTGAAGGACCCCTGTTTCTACATCGTTCACTTCCCCAAGCAGCGGGATGAGGACCTGCCGCCCCCCTTCGTCCTGCAGCACCGCCACCAGGCGCTGCGGGAAAAAGTCTGGACGCAGGCCCTGGCTCTGGCGGACGCGCTGAGCGCCTCCGCCTATCTGTGCAGCCGGGTACGGGGCATCGACGGCTGCTCCAACGAGGTGGACTGCCGGCCGGAGGTGTTCGCCACCGCCTTCCGCTTCCTCCGGGGCTTCCAGACCACGGACCTGAGTATGCCCAGCGCCCTGCTGCCCCGCTTCCGGCACCGGCTGTCCCTCACCTATCACGCCGGGGAGGACTTCTATGACATCGCCGACGGCCTGCGGGCCATCGACGAGACGGTCTGCTTTCTGGACTACCGGCGGGGAGACCGGATCGGCCACGCTTTGGCGCTGGGCGTGGACCCCCAGATCCACTACCAGGCCAAGTCCATGCACATTATCCTGCCTCAGCAGAACTATCTGGACAACCTGGTATGGCTGCTCTACCGCGGCCGGGCGCTGGGGGTTCGGGTTGACCCCCAGCAGTACGGAGTAATGCAGCAGGAGGCGCTGGAGCTTCTGCGGACGATCTACGGCCCCGTAATGGAGGAAAACGGCTGGTCCGTCACATTGCAGGACTACTATTGCAGCATGATGCTCCGGGGAGACGAGCCCCGGCTGTATCAGTCGATGTCCTTCCGGGAGCCGGACAGCATGGATGAATATGGCCGCTGGCAGACGGCCCCCGATCTGCCAGGCCGGCATCTGACCGCCTTCCGGCGTTCGCGCACCGTCGCCTGGCTGTACGCCTGCTATCATTACAGCCGGCGGGCAAAGGAGGAGGGGCAAAAGCCCGCTCGGGTCCCCGTCCGGCCGGAGTACATCGCCGTCGTAGGACAGGCCCAGGCCGCCATGCAGCGGCATCTGGCGGAGCGGGGCATTGTTATTGAATGCAACCCCTCCTCCAACGTGCTGATTGGAACCTTCGGAGAATACGGACGGCACCCTATCACCCGGTTCAACAACCTGGATCTGGCCGGCGGCGAGGACGGCGGCTGCCCGCAGCTTCAGGTCTGCATCAACACGGACGACCTGGGCGTGTTTGACACCTCTCTGGAATTTGAATACGCGCTGTTGTATCACGCCCTCAGTAAACAGTCCAATGAGGACGGCCGCCCCCGGTACAACCGGGAGAGCATCCTGCGCTATCTGCGCAGCGTCCAGGAAATGGGCATGCAGGCCGTTTTTCCCCCATGCCGTGAGCTGTAAGCATCCACATTTTTCCATCACATCGCTGCAGGCCATCCCCGGAGGAACCCATTCCGGCATCCCAAAAAACGCAGAGAACGGACAGCCACGCGGGAAAAGGTCCGACCGGACGGCGTTCAGCGGTTGTGAATACAGGTTCTCAAAGAAGGAGCAGGACAATCGTCGGATTGTCCTGCTCCTTTTCCTGAAGTTCTTTTGATTCCTTTTCTTTCAGGGAAAATGTATGCCTTTATGCCCCACTCAGCTCAGGTGCACCAGCTGCTCCACACCCACGGAGGTAACCATGGCTCCGGCCTCGGTGCGCAGGCCGTGGGTTTGGGAAATGGCGTCCATGATGCGGCTGCGGATCTCCGTGGGAACCACGATGAAGATCAGCTCCTTTTCCGCCTGAAGAGTGGTGATCCCGGAGGCCTGGGCGAAGCTCTCGTCCCCCGCCCAGCGGCCGCGGATAATGGTGCCGCCCCGCGCCCCGGCCTTCCGGGCGGTCTCCATAACGGTCTCGGTGTACCCCTGGTTCACGGTGACCAGAATCATACTGCTTTTAGCCTGATTTTCCATGCTTCCGTTGCCCTCGCTCTCCGGTTTGGTTTTCAGATCAATAAAGGCGGCGATAAGACTGCTGACCGCCGTCAGCGGCATGGTAAAGGCGATGCCCCGGCCCGGCGCCGCGCCCCGCAGCTCGTCGTCCAGCTTTTCCAGCAGGAGCCGGGCGGCGGTGCGGGTTGTAATGCTGAGGATGATGTCCTTTTCCGATCCGCCAAGGCCCAGAATATCCAGAATCTCCGAAGTGGCGGTCCCCTGCCCCTCGCAGCGAATATGGGTAAAAACCTGATTCTTCGCGTACAGCTTCACCAGCTTGCTGCCGCTGCCCCGCTCCACGATGGACATGATGAGGGTCATCTGTTCCGGCTTTTTCATGACGGTCCCTCCCTCAGTCGTAGTAGAGGATGCAGTCCTCCACCCTGGCCATTTCCGCCTTCAGCGCGTCGTCCGCCAGCCGCTTGCGCACCCGGCCCGCCAGGCCCAGCAGCTGGATGGCCACCAGAGGCGTCATAGCCACCAGGGCCACCAGACCGAACGCGTCGGTCATCAGGTTCCCCCCCGCCGCCTCGCAGGCCCCCATGGCAAAGGGCAGCAAAAAGGTGGCGGTCATGGGGCCGGAGGCCACGCCGCCGGCGTCAAAGGCCACGCCGGTGAACAGCTGGGGTACAATGAACGTCAGCGCCAGGGAGATGGCGTACCCCGGAATCAGGAACCACAGAATGGAGATCCCTGTCAGAACCCGCAGCATGGCGATGCCGATGGACACGGCCACGCCGATAGACATCCCCTGCCGTATGGCGGACTGGGAGATGGAGCCCATGGAAACCTCCTCCACCTGTCTGACCAGCACGTGAACCGCAGGCTCCGCGGCCACAATGAAGTATCCCATCAGCATCCCCACGGGAATCAGCAGGAAGGGCGCGCCGCTTCCGGCGATGGTGGCGCCAATCAGCTGCCCCGCGCCCATGAAGCCCACGTTGACCCCGGTGAGAAACATCACCAGGCCAACATATGTATACACCAGTCCGCTGATGATCCGCAGCAGCTGGGCCCCCCGGAACCGGCGGGTCAGCAGCTGGAAGAGCAGGAACATGACGCAGATGGGAACCATAGCCGCGGCGACCTCCCCGGCGTAGTGAGGAATGGCGGCGACAAACTCCCGCGCGGCGTCCCTTGTGGTAACGATCTCCGCCAGAACGGCGGGGGTATAGCCGGCGCTGTCGGGCGCATAAAAAACGCCCAGAAGCAGCACGGAAAGGATGGGACCGATGCTGCACAAAGCCACCAGGCCGAAGCTGTCGCTGGTGGCGTTTTTGTCGTTGCGCACCGAGGCAAGACCCACGCCCAGCGCCATGATAAACGGCACCGTGATAGGGCCGGTGGTCACGCCGCCGGAGTCAAAGGACACGGGAATAAAGCCGTTGGGCGTGAATACGATGGCCAGCACAAAGGCCAGCACATAAAATCCCACCAGCAGCCAGGACAGAGGAATCTTCAGCATCACACGCAGCAGCGCCACCGTCAGGAAGAATCCTACGCCCGCAGCCACCGTGAAAATCAGCACCTGATTGGGAATGGCGGGCACCTGCTGGGCCAGCACCGTCAGGTCCGGCTCCGCCACGGTGATGAGCATCCCCAGTACGAAAGCCACGATCAGAGGCACGGCCATGTGCTTTGCCCGGCTCATGGTCACGCCGATGGCGCTGCCCATGGGGGTCATGGACATGTCCACCCCCCAGGTAAACATTCCCACGCCCACGATCAGCAAAAACGCGCCGAACAGGAACAGAACCAGCACCCCCGGCGTCAGCGGCACAATGGTGACGCTCAGCACCATCACAATCGCCGTGATAGGCAGCACGGAGGAAAGGGATTCCCTGATCTTTTCCAGCAGCTGGGGATTGATACGCACAGGCGGCTCCTTTCCCGTTCAAAAGGAACGGCTCTTACTGCTTTCAGTATAGCGGATTTTCCCGCTGTTGTCCAGTGGTTTTTCTGCGCAGACCGTGTCTGCCGGAATCCCTGACCCATACTTTTTCCTGAAAAAATATGGGCCACATAAACGCAGGGAGAGCCGGATGGCTCTCCCTGCGTTTATGCTTACTTTCTCTCCCTGCTGTCCACGATCTGCCGCAGCATGGCAGAGAAATCCTCCAGACTCATGGCCCCCAGGTCGCCCTCGGCCCGGTGGCGGACGGAGACGGTGCCCGCCTCCATGTCCCGGTCGCCTACCACCAGCATGTAGGGGATCTTCTCCAGCTGGGCCTCGCGGATCTTCTTGCCGATCTTTTCGTTACGGCCGTCCACCTCCACCCGGAAGCCCTGCTTATCCAGCTTTTCGGCAACGCTCTTTGCATACTCCGCCGCCCGGTCCGTGACCGGCAGCAGCTTCACCTGCACCGGGCTCAGCCAGGTGGGGAAAGCCCCGGCGAAATGCTCGGTAATCACGCCGAGGAAGCGCTCGATGGATCCCAGCAGGGCCCGATGGATCATAATGGGCCGGTGCTTCTCGCCGTCCTCGCCCACGTACTCCAGCTCGAAGCGCTCGGGCATCTGCATATCCAGCTGGATGGTGCCGCACTGCCAGGTCCGGCCCAGGCTGTCCGCCAGATGGAAGTCCAGCTTGGGGCCGTAGAACGCGCCGTCGCCGGGGTTGATCTGGAAGTCCTTGCCCAGCTCGGTGATGGCGGCCTGGAGGGTGTTCTCGGCAAAATGCCAGACCTCCTCGTCGCCCATGTGGTCCTCGGGCATGGTGCTCAGCTCGATCTGATAGGTCAGGCCGAAGGTGGAATACATCTCGTCAAAGAGCGTCACCACGTTTTTGATCTCGTCCTTCATCTGTGCCGGGGTCATGAAGATATGGGCGTCGTCCTGAGTGAAGCAGCGCACCCGGAACAGGCCGTGGAGCGCCCCGCTCATCTCATGGCGGTGGACCAGGCCCAGCTCCGCCGCCCGGATGGGCAGGTCGCGGTAGGAGTGGGGCTCGTTCTTATATACCAGCATGCCGCCGGGGCAGTTCATGGGCTTGACGGCGTAGTCCTCTCCGTCGATGACGGTGGTGTACATGTTGTCCTTGTAGTGATCCCAGTGGCCGGACTGGTGCCACAGATGCTGATTGAGGATAATGGGGGTGGCGATCTCCACGTAGCCGTACCGCTTGTGGCACTCCCGCCAGTACTCCAGCAGCGTGTTTTTCAGCACCATACCCCTGGGCAGGAAGAAGGGGAACCCCGGTCCCTCCTCGCTCATCATAAAGAGGCCCAGCTCCTTGCCCAGCTTGCGGTGATCCCGCTTTTTGGCCTCCTCGATCCGCTGGAGGTACTCGTCCAGCTCCTCCTTCCTGGGGAAAGCCACGCCGTAGATCCGCTGGAGGGTCTGGCGATTGCTGTCGCCCCGCCAGTAGGCGGCGTTGCAGGCGGTGAGCTTGACGGCGTTGCCCTTGATGCGCCCGGTGGAGTCCACGTGGGGGCCGGCGCACAGGTCCACGAACTCGCCCTGCCTGTAGAAGGAGATGACCGCGTCCTCGGGCAGGTCGTTGATGAGCTCCACCTTGTAGGGCTCGCCCTTCTCCTCCATGTAGGCGATGGCCTCCGCCCGGGGCAGCTCGAACCGCTCCAGCTTCAGCTTCTCCCTGCAGATCTTCCGCATCTCGGCTTCCAGCTCCGCCAGCTGATCCTCCGTGAAGGGCTGGGGGGTGTCAAAGTCGTAGTAAAAGCCGTTGTCGATGGAGGGACCGATGGCCAGCTTCACCTCCGGGTGCAGGCGCTTCATGGCCTGGGCCAGGACGTGGGAGCAGGTGTGCCAGTAGGTTTTGCGGTACTGCTCATTTTCAAAGGTGTACAGATTTTCTGCGCTCATGATAAAGTGCTCCTTTCTGAGATAGGGGCGAAAAAAACTTCACCCCTGAAAGCAGATCAGGGGTGAAGTCAAAAAACTCCACGGTTCCACCCTGCTTGCGGCGCAACGCGCCGCCGCTCGTGACCGCTGTAACGGGCGGGCCCCGTCCCGGTCGTCCCGGGCGGCTCCGGAGCGGTACCCTCCGCCGCCGGCGCAGGACGCTTCCAGCAAAGCGCGTCCCTCTCTGTCCGCCGCAAACGGAGTCTTCTCCATCTGTGCCATTTTTTATTCTACTATAGCACCGGGGGAGGATTTTTGTCAACTGATTTTTTGTGGATCACACGAGAAGGCTAACGCAATAATGGAAGTGCACCGGGGCCTTTTGGCCTTTCGCATGTCAACATCAGAAATAATTTTCAGGATATTTTGAAAAAAGACTTTACAAAGGGAGAATCAGGGAGTATAATAACACCTGCTTTCAGGGTACAGTGGTACAGTTCAGCCGGGAGAGTGGGCGGTCCGCAAAGCAATGCAGAAAGCGCAGGTTCAGACAAAAAACTGAAGTCATTAAAAAGCTGTAGAAGCAGTAAAATATGGGCTCGTAGCTCAGCTGGGAGAGCGTTCGGTTCGCATCCGAGAGGTCGAGGGTTCGAATCCCTTCGAGTCCACCAAAATGAACGACCCTACCCAATCTGAACAAATTGTTGTCAGTTGTTCGGATTAGGTAGGGTCGTTCTTTGTCCGTATCTCTTGTGTTTCAAGGGATACGGGCTTTTTCGGCTCCGGGTGTCATGTGTCACAGTCAAGGAGCAAACAGTACAAAATCAAAGTGCAAAACGTGTAATTCGGGGGATTTGAACCCCGCTGACATCCTCTTGCCCCTTTTATTGGTTGCCGCTCATGAACAACTCTTCTACCTGACATGGTGTTTGGTTTTTCAGTGTGCGATGGGGCCGCTGCGTATTATAAAACTCAATGTAGGAGGCAAGGCCACGCTTGAAGGCTGCTTCCGATGTGTAATCCTTTCGATATAGATCTTCCTTTTTAAGTGTGGCAAAGAAAGATTCGGCAACTGCATTATCATGAGGCTTCCCTGAATTGGAGAAAGACTGTTCTACGGATCGCTCGTGAAGTAGTTGTCTAAAACGATGAGAGGTATATTGGGCCCCTCGGTCACTGTGAAAGATGAGGCCGGCGTTTGGACTGCGCTGCTCCCATGCAATTTTAAACGTAGAAGTGATCAGTTGGGTACTGTTTTTCTTAGATACGTTATATGCAACAATCTTGCGGGAAAACAAGTCCAAAATCACACAAGTGTATAAGTAGCGTTCTCCCAGCTTGAAACAAGTGACATCGCTGACCCAAATCTGGTTGGGCCTATCTGCCTGAAATTGCTGACGGAGAATGTTTCGTTTCTTCTCTGGCGCATTGAGTTTTATGTAGTCCTGTTTCGCGGTACTGCGGATGCTGGCCAACCCCATCTCTTTCATCAATCTTGCCACGTATTCTGTGCTGACCTGGTATCCGCGCTGAACAAGTATCGTGCGAATTTTTTCCGCGCCTAACACTTGTTGGTATTCATCAAATACTTCCCGAATCAGGACACGGTATTCTTCCCTTCGCTTCTCAAACCACGCATTTCCTCGCTTATTGCGGAGGATATGATTGTAAAATGTGCCGCGAGAAACATCCAATGCCTCACAAAGTGTGTGGACATCATACTGGTCATAGAGCAACTCCAATTCATGCAGTTTCTCTTTTAGAGAAGCATGGACTGTGCAATTGACTGTTTGCAAAACAGCAACCATGTTCTCCAATTTGGCGACTCTGCGTAAAAGCGCGTAATATTCTTTCATAGTGAAGGTACATTTTACATCTGGAACTGCTGAACAATATATCTTTGCCCAGCGGTAGATCGTTCGCCGACAAACTCTGTATTCTGCGCAGAGCTCTTGGATGGGCTTGCCTTTTTTGTACTCGGTAATGATAGTGGTTTTCTCTTGATCTGTATAGGTCATAGTATTTATTCCTTTCTTGTGGTATACTGTTAAAAATAACACAGAAAAGGGCACAAAATAAATATACTTATGATCTTACATAGAATCAGAGGAGGTTGCGATATGCCAAACCCAGGAATAGGAGATCCTTATTGGTTTGAGTGGTATGTTGGGTTAAAATACATCGTTGAAATGCTCAATCCAGATTCTGGGATCAGTTGCGTTATTTTTCAGCATGAAACTTTCCACACGATTGATGATGTTGTCGTAGAATATGACAACGGCACAAACCAGATATGTTACCAAGTCAAACATGAGATTGAGACTTCCAAGCCAAATAATTTGACATTTGGGAAGCTTTTAGAAAAGGAAACAAACGGGACGTGTCTATTTGAAGCCCTTTTCTCGGGATGGAAAAAAGCCTCATCAGAGGTAAAGAAGGAAATAAAGCCAGTCCTATATACCAATCGAAGGATTTTGGACAGGCGAGCAGGGCGTACATGTAACGGAACCAAATACAGTGCGTATCCAGTTGATAAATTTCTTTCCCTCATACAAGATGTTTTTGAAAATGTGGAAGATTATTCAAATATTGTTATACAAGAACCTAACTTGCTACACCAATGGGATGAGTTTTGTTCAGTACTTAAGATTGAAGAGAAAGACATTCCTGAGGTTGTCGATTTTTTGAAGCATTTCACAATTCAAGCAAACCAATTAGGCATTATCGAAACGCATCAAGAGCTTTTGTCGGCGATATCATCCCTTTTCGCATGTAGTGAGAGCTTATCAAAAGAATTACTGGAAAAATTGACTTATGCTCTTCAAGAGTGGACTACGACTAGGCGAAAGAATGCGAAAATAACAAAAGAAGAAGTTTTCTCTGTACTTGGAACGGAAATTGACATAAACGAGGACCAACATAGATTGGCCCCGCCATTTCCGTTTTTCAAGAGCAGACAAGCCTTTTGTGAGCTGATTGAACGCAAGATAAGAGAGACAGATAAAAAGGTGGTACTGTTATCAGGTGATCCCGGTTCAGGGAAGACCAGTACCATTAGTTATTTGCAATCGACGACTGACCTTTTTCTTTTGCGGTATCATACATTTCGTCCGATTTCTCCAGAACAGAGATTTTACAATGCCGATACTGGCATATGCAGCAGCGAAAACCTGTGGGGAACTCTTCTCATTCAACTTCGTCAGAAATTGAAGGGTAGGCTTGCTGAATATGAGGTTCCCGTCAGCAATAAACTCCTGAAAGTAGAAGAAATGCGAAGCCATGTTTGCCGTTTGCTGGGAAGGCTGGCTGAGAAGGCTGTTGAACGAAATAGCCGTGTGTATGTGTGTATTGATGGAATAGATCATGCAGCTCGGGCAAATAATATAGTTCCGTTTTTACCGTCTCTTCCACTGCCCGGCGAAATTCCCGACGGCGTGTGCTTTGTTATAGTAGGACAACCCATCCGCCTGTATCAGAAACAATATCCAGCGTGGTTATCAGATGAAGAGATGGTTGAGTACCTTGCCATGCCCAAATTATGTGTTGAGGATATAGGACAGCTGATTATCTGTAAACTGCCGCAATTTCAAGAAACTGCTGATGGACTGGCGAAATTTATATATGAACGAACCGAAGGAAATAATTTATCTGCGGTGTTTGCAATAGAGGAAATTAAAAATGCAAATTCCTTGGAAGAAGCATACGAACAATTACGAGCTAGTCGAATTGGCGCTGATATTCAGCAGTATTATCAACATATTTGGAATTATATGAGAGAAGCAATCCTCAATATGGGATTAGGCTTTGCTTTTCCGGAAAGCGTTATTGCCAGCTCTATTTTACTTATGAATGGCCGTGTTGATACTAGAATTTTGTCCGAAGCACTTCAATGTAAATATAGAATTAGTGAAACAGAGTGGAGACAGATGCTGGATAAGCTATATCCCCTCATTATACCTTGTGGTGAAAAGGAAGAATACGCTCTTTTTCACAACGATTTTCGCATATTTCTTATGGGGGCTATCAGAGACTACAAGCCTCTTTATAAAGATATTGCGCTGGCACTAGCCGAATATCTTCTGTGTAATGACAAGGGACTCTTGACATATGTGTCCGCGATTCCTCTTTTGCAGAGTGCAGAAAGAGTGGATCTTATTCCGACATATTTTACAGCTGGTTTTGTGATTAACGCTTTAGCGGAAGGGGTTTCAAAAGAGCGACTGGACGATTTTCTACGAATTTCATATGAGGCAGCATGTAGTAATCAAGATTATAACGGATATACGAATTCTTATTTGGCGGCAAAGACCTTATATCAGCATGAATCCTATTTTGAGTACTATGAGCGGCATTACAGAAGCAACGACTATCCAGAAATCAGTTCGGTTGATATTTTAGAAGTTCGTGTGTTACCTGCCCAAAGGGAAAACCTCCGTGAATATGAGAGGGTGTTAACACTATGCGCAAAACTCTATAAAACCGATACGAAAGAATATGCAGAACGTGCCTCTGCATTATATACAAAATGGTTTGGTGAATTATCTCCGTATTCATTTGCAGGCTTATGTACAGAGGAAGAGGCCCCCGAAGACGAGGCCTGGAAACTGCGTACAACTGAAATTGGCTTTTTTCTGCAGAATTGGGGAGGCTCTGCTGCGGAACTAGGTATAGCTATTCCGTCTCTTGAGGAACCAGCATCTCAAAAAGAGTTGTACGCACTATTTACGTTTGGAGAAGCCTATTTTAACAAGTGTATGGACCTGCGAAAGCCGGACATGGCAGTTGCAGCTATAGAAGGCGGGTTTGTGGATAAAACCTGTTTTTCAAAGAACCTTAAAAACATGCTCTATAACGGATTCACTGACAAGTTCAAATTGTTTCTGCCGCGATTAGAATTGAATCAAGAGACCCCTTCTGAAAAACTGCTGGCCATGGCAATGGAGGTAATTTGTCAGTGTGAGCCAGAGATCGAAAAAAAACAATTATCGCCCTTTAAAAATGTACAGGGCATACATGATGAGGTGAGTTTTTCTGCTGTTCTCCGTTCTTTTTTACTTGGTTATACGGAATGCATTTTGGATGATGCCGTAATTTGTGGACATACAAGGGAATTTTATTCATTTTTAAAAGGAGATAATCAAGAAAAAGATCAGATATCAAAATTAGCCAGATTAGCAGCTCTACTGGGGAAAAGCTATTCAAAATCTAAAATGTCAATTTCAGATGCCTTTAGACGTCATGTGGAATGGTTTCTAACTTCGAGGTTATGGAGAAGCATTGACTATTCTAAAGCACGCAGATTCCTAATTTTTGTGCTGTTTCAAAACCCATTTGTCGATTCTTTGGCAGATACAGAATGGTTTCTTTCCGCACTGAAGGTACAGTTATTTGAAATTGAGTATATAGGATTCTATTATAAAACAGATATCCTTGGTTATCTTAGAAGACACAAACGGCTTGATATAATTAGAGAGTACATTTTAACACTATACGGGGAGAACTGCGGCAGAATATCTCAGGAAGAAAATAAGGCGGATATGCACCATCACTTCCTTCCATTTGGAGAAATAGTAGAACCCCAAATGATGAAAGAGTTTTCTAACCGGCTCAAGTGGGATGTAGTCGGATATACAGGACACAAAGAATATGCTATGCAAGGACTTTCAGACGCTTTTGAAATCATCTCTAAAGAAGAACCCGAGTTTTGGCGTGAGGCGGGAGTACATCTTTATCAACAATCAAAGATAGCCGCAATATCAAATAACGAATGTGAATATGAGGTTTGCGAGAACATTATGAGTGCCGCTGTAAATTGTGGCATTCCAGATTTTTGGGCCCTGCATGATCGGAATGATGAATTTCGTATGAACCCCAGCCTCATTGAACACGCTCTATATGGATTTGTTGAACAAGCGGAGCAAATAGAGGATTTAAAGGCCTTATGGCTGCTGAACTGTGGGCTCCACTCTTGGTATAAACAAGGCGACCGTTTGGGCTCGAAAAGCGCTTATGAGTCTTGCTGTAAATGTGCTCAGGAGTTGGGGGGTGATTTTAGAAGTGAAGTCAAAAGAGCAACTCCGCAGTGGTTAAAAATCATCGATTATGCGTCAAGAGAAAGGAATTACAGATACGAAGAAAATGATTTTACGAAACAGCGGAGAGAAGAACTGTCAATTATATGCGCGGAATACGAAGCCGCTACAACAGATGAGCTAATAGAGATTCTGCCTGAAGTTCCTCTGCTGAATCAGGCGGAGAAGCGGTATGAACTGATTATCGACAGGTTGGTTTCAGAAAGTCTGTTTACGATTGAAAATGCACGTCATGTATTGGAAAGTGTATGTAGTTTCATTAGAGGAAAAGAATGGGTATATGAAAGATTTGATACAATTCTCAGCAGATTATTGCTGGGACTGGGAGACGAGGCATTTTGGAAACTTGCGGCAACAATAGGACTTCATCTTTGTGATTACGACTACCAGACATCAACAAGAAATATGCAAATACTTCTGAAATTGTATTGCAGACTTGATATAAATCAAATGAAGGCTTTATTTGAAAAAGAGCTTTTGGTTCAAGAGCAGTGGGTTACAGGGAATAATCATATTCCGGTGGAATTCAAATTGGACATCCCTCAAAGGATTTTTGAAGTTCCATCAAATCTGGCCGAGATGGCGTTGTATATCCTGATAGAGCAACTAGGGACGCAAAATGCCAGAAAAATTGAGAGCGGAGTATTTGCAATACATAAACTGGGAAAGTGCTTTCCGTACCTTCTGGATACAATTGCGCTAAACTGGGATAAAATTTCATTAGCACAAAAAGAGTTTTTGCTTCCGATTGTCGTAAGGTGGATTTCTGAAGATACAAATTCAAAGCAGTTATCCGATGTCCTTCTCAAAGATTACCTGAACTGTAACTTGCTGCCTTTTAAATATTATTATCATAGCATTCTTGCAAGGTTAAAAGGAACTGGAGTAGAGAAAGATCAGTTGACCTTCGAAGCGATAACTAACGAGTATACGCTGCCAGTCTCTGAAAGGTATGCCAAGAGCAGTGCCTATGAAAACTTTTTATCACTGGTGGAGCATCCAAATGAAGCTAAGTCCAGTAACGATATCCGAGGATACATTGCTCAGTTTTCTTCTGATGGATTGAATAGAGAAGATGAGTATGGTGAGCCAGAGGATTTAAGAATTCCCACATGGGATCAGGATATCAGTAACGTTTTATATGGGGAAGAAAAGTCAGGGAGATGGAATAGCAGTTCTTTACTGAGCAAAAAGTCCATGTTGATTCCACTTGAGGATCCCTTTCTTTTGACGGATATGCCGCAAATTATTTATGATGAAGCATGGTTTCCGGATGTACTTGGGAGGTCCCATGAGGAAGCGGAGAAAGGTGGATTAAGTGTAGAGGAGTTACATGATATCGTATATAAAAATATTAATAGCTCAGAAATACTACTTGCAGCATGTATCTGGTATCCTTGGAATTATAGGGATGGATGCGTTTTTTATGAATTAGCGCAAATAAAATCCGCTTATGATTTGAGCAGCAACAATCAAATTGATTGCTGTGTGGGAAATTTCGGATTACTTACCTATGAAGGAGACATTGAAGAATCACATATTGCCTGTAAGCGCTATGACAGTATCAACCTTTTTAATAAGATCCGGGGAAATATTAAGATACCTTTCGGAAATGGTCAGGTTGTTCCATCGTCGGCATGGAGGAAGATATTTCACTGTGAACCCAGCGATGAGTCTCCCTATAGGTGGATAGATGAAAATGGTGTCGAGGTGTTGCGATTGGATCGAATTGCATCACCGATTAGAGAGGCAACTAGAGAGGTGTATATTAGGCAACCCATTCTCTTTAGATGGATTTGCAATAAGGAATGGTTGAAACAAAAATTGGAGGAATTGCAATTGAGAGTGTGTTTCATTACTTCACATGAAAGGATGCCGTTTTTAGATTGATAGGTATATTCTGATAAGAAGGCAATATGTATAAGCCATGATTGACCTACGAACCAGCGATATTGCAATTTGAAAGCTTCAAATCATCATGTTGCAACAGTTACGAGCTTGCATCTTTTTTGTCAACACAAGACACAGGCAGACTTGCAAATTGCAAGTCTGCCTTTTTATGCGGTGACGTATACAACAGGCAGTATATTATATCCCTGCTCCTGACATTCAGCAGTCATTGTCTTAGGCAGTGTTCACATAAGTGCATCAACAATGAGAGCAAAATAGACAAAAGCTAAAAAGATAATATCCAGTTTGTCATAGCGTGTGAAAATACGACGAAATCGCTTGATACGGCGAAAAAGCCTCTCAACCTGGTTGCGCAGTTTGTACAGCTCTTTATCATAGTCCCAGGGATCTTTGCGATTGCTTTTTGGCGGAACAACAGGTATATAGCCAAGTTCTAGCTCTTGTCTCATCCCCTTCGTAAGCTCGATCCATCAGAAGGTAAACCGGATGATCCGCTGGACCGAGCTGCCGCAAAAGAGCACGGCCTTCAGGGCCATCTCCACAGTTTCCGGCAGACAGCGAAAAGATTACCCCATCTCGATCAGATGCGGCGACCATATGAAGTTTGGTGTTCCAACCGCCCCGTGTCCTTCCGACGCATTGCGCTCCGTTTTTTTCAGTGCGCCCATTCCGTCAGGATGAACCTTGACGCAGGTGGAATCCAAACTGACCACGTTTACTTGGATTTGAATGATTCCCAGCTGCTGCAAACGCAAAAATGCTTTTTCCAGAACACCCTTTTTCGCCCAGCGGTTGATCCGTACATAGATCACGTGCCAATCTCCGCATTCTTTGGGCAGGCTCCTCCATTTGCACCCATTTTCCGCTACGTACAGCGCCGCGTTCAATACATCCAGGTTACTGATTTTTGCCGGCTTCCGCTGTTTCGGAAAGCACTCTGCGATTTGTTCGTATTGCTCTTTTTGTATTTCCATTCTCTTATTATAGCATATCTTTATTTGTGTGAACAGACCCTAAAAATCCTCAAAGGAGGCGCTAAACTCAATTTCCAGCGTGTAATCCCGGTAAACACAGCTTTGTCACACAGTATCAGCCGCATGAAACGACGGAAAAAGCTGTGCTTCCGCCTGAAAAAATGGACCTCCTTCTTGTAATGGTGGACTGAGCAGCTTCTCTCCCCGTGAGGAGAGACATATACGCAAAGGAAACCGAAATTCCTTCCACAAAGTGACTCACACCGCATCTCCCCCAGGCTCAGCAATATATTCTTTTGATAGCAGGGGACATTATAGCAATCATCAGAATTCCTGGCAAAAGCTCAGGGGTACAAAGTGCGCATGGCCGCGTTGTCGTCCCTGGCGGGCGTCAGCCCGCCTGCGTCCTCCGCCTTGCCCTGCACGCTTTGTCCTCCCCTCCTTTTTTGTCATGAATTCTGAAGCTTGCTATAGAACGCACTGTTACAGAGTACTGTTTCCGGCTCTGCGCTCATAGAATGTGGAAAGTCAGCAAGGAGGAGGTGGCAATGCCACTGTGAAGGAACGCAGGCTCAACTACCGGTTTCACGATCCCAACCCGGCGGCAGTGGCCGCCGACTACATACTGAAGATATTCATCGAGGCCAATGCGGGAAAGGTAGAGGCGGCAATACAAAAAGCTGCCGGCACCATCCCCGACGCCGATGGAGAATCGGGTCTTTGCCAGGGGCACTCCGCATGATGCGGGGTGTCCCTTTTTTACCTGTACTCCGTAGCTTTTCAGCATTTCCACATACTCTACCAGCGTCACATCGCCCGGCTCATCTGCCCTTTCCATGCAGCCCTTGTCCAATATGTACAGCTGCCCCGGCAATCTCAGCTCCCGCTCTCTCCCAGGCCAGCCGGATGCGATGAAATGATATGGAAGATTTCGTTTCCAGGGCTACACTATTTAAATCAGATGTGTTATACTGACACGGTATATTTCCTTTTTCGGAAACGACTGAGCGAATTCTAAACTACGGGGGGCATGGTTGTGAACAAGGCAAACAGGGGCATATTGTCTGTCCTTACGGTCATCGTTGCGGCATTGTCCATTTTATCGATCGTCATCTTTGCGCTCCGGAGCAGAAAAAATATTTCCCGGAACAACCGGGAATATCTGCTGGAGAATACACGTCAAACGGCCCTGCTTGTTGATAATTCCCTGGAAAAGGGACTCGCCAGTATACAGGTGCTGAGCCGCTTAGTGAGCGGTATTATTACCTCTCCGGAGCTGGACATCCCTCTTTTGCAGGGTATTACAGGAGATGCTATTTTTGATTTTGTTGAATTTGTCGATATGGAGGGAAAGAATCATACCATAACCGGCAATTTGACAGAGGCGGTAGACCGGCAGTATTACCGGGATTCTATGAGGGGAAATTCCGGGGTGGAACTGATTTTCAATTCCCGCGCGACCAATCAGACGATTCTGGCGTTTTACTCCCCCGTCTACTATCAGGAAGAGATGATCGGTTCGCTCATCGGCATCTATGAAGAGAGCCGTCAATTGACCCGGCCTTTGACGATGGACATGTTTGGTTACGAAGCGGAAGCCTACCTGTGCAACGAGGATGGGATCATCATTTCCAGCAATCAGGATGTCGATACAACGGCAGAGATATCCATCGAAACGGTGCTTGGCCCGCGAGTCTCAGAAGATATCCCGGATATCGGCCTGATTTATGAAGATGAACAGATAATCGTGCCGTTAGAAGGCAACGAAACGGGAGCCTGTATTGCAGGGCTGGAGCACAGCGGCTGGTATATTATTCAGGTTTTCCCAACCGAAGCCAACGAGATGATGGTTGCAAATGCCAATCGAATCGGCATGGAATCGGCCGCCTGCACCGTCACGCTTCTGGCAGTCCTTCTGATCCTGACCTACCTGATTTTGAGTAAAGCCAACCAGGAAACGCAAAGGGCCCTTGTAAAGGCGGAAGCCGCCAGCAAAGCCAAAACGGATTTCCTGTTTAGCATGAGCCATGATATCCGGACTCCCATCAACGCCATCACCGGGTTCCTGCGCCTGTTGGCGGAACGGCAGGAGGATCCGGACAAACGCAAAGAATACATCCGGAAAATCGAAGATGCCAGCGCGCTGCTCCTGTCCATTATCAACAATGTCCTTGAAATGTCCAAAATTGAAGGCGGAGCGGATGCGCTGGAGGAAACGGTGTGGAGCGCCGGACAGATGGTTTCCTCTACGTGTTCCCTGATTTCCCCGCAGATGAAGGAAAAACAGATCACCTTTGAAACGGCCATAGACGTGCAGCATCCTTATGTGTGGTGCGACAGGGCGAAGGTTCAGGAGATCTGCTTAAACATTCTGAATAACGCCTATAAATATACCCTAAGCGGCGGAAAGGTGACCATGCGCCTGATAGAAATCCCGTCGGGCGCCGGGGGAATGGCCCGCTTCAAAATAGAGATTGAAGACACAGGCTGCGGCATCGAAGAAGAGTTTATGCCCCACCTCTTCGAAGCGTTTGCCAGAGGGCAGGATACGACCCACAGCAAAATCGCCGGGGCAGGCCTGGGACTGCCCATTGTCAAGCGCCTGGCCGAACTGATGGGCGGCTCTGTTGCGGTAGAAAGCGAAGTGGGAAAAGGCTCAAAATTCACCGTGCTCCTCCCCTGCCGTATTGCGTCCGAAACGGAAATCCAGGACTTTCTGACTGAGACTGAGTCTCTTACAGATTTTTCGGGAAAACGGGTTTTACTGGCGGAAGATAACGAATTGAATGCTGAGATCGCAATGGAGCTGTTAAGTGAAATGGGCTTAACGGTGGAATGGGCGCAGGATGGCGATATCTGTGTCGCCATGGTGGAGCAGGCTGAACCGGCTTATTACGACTTGATTCTCATGGATATCCAAATGCCGAATATGAACGGTTATCAGGCCACGCAGGCAATTCGTGGAATGAACGATCCGGTAAAGACCAGCATCCCCATTGTCGCCATGACGGCAAACGCTTTCGAGGATGACAGGCAAAATGCCTGTGCGGCCGGCATGAACACCCATTTGGCAAAGCCCGTTGATATTCCAAAGCTGCGGCAGGTATTGACGGATATTTTGAAATAGCGTCCTTTTTGACCGCTTTACTGCTGCCAGTAAAGCGGTTTTTGTCTCCAGTCCAAGATCGGAAGAGCGTCGTGTAGGGAAAGAGTGTAGATCTCGGTGG
>CAJULD010000021.1 GCA_910587505.1 uncultured Oscillospiraceae bacterium
GTGGTCCGAGTGACTGGATTCGAACCAGCGGCCTCTTGAACCCCATTCAAGCGCGATACCAAACTTCGCCACACCCGGATAGCCATTTTTGCTGCTCAATGTCAGCTCATATAAGATAGCACACTCCGGCGCATTTTGCAAGAGTTTTTTTCAAAATTTTCAAAAGATTTTTTACCGCTGGGCGCGGGCGATCTCCGCCACGGCGCGGGCCGCTGCATCGATTTCCTCAGCTGTGGTGAACCAGCCGGGACTGAAGCGAACGGTTCCATGCGGAAAAGTTCCCAGCGTCCTGTGGGCCGACGGCGCGCAGTGCAGTCCGCAGCGCGTCAGAATACCGTACTCCTGTTCCAGCCGCGCGGCGGCCAGGGCGTTGTCCGCCGTCCGGAAATCCACAGATATCACGCCCGCCCGGTCCAACCGCTCCCATGGCCCTGCCAGACGGATGCCGGGTACGTCCCGCAGCTGCGCCAGCATCCGGGCGGTCAAAAGAGCCTCATGCTCCCGCAGAGCCGCTGTTCCGGTCTGCGCAATAAAGGCTGCCGCCGCCTGGAACCCGTAGATTCCGGGCAGGTTCGGCGTGCCGGACTCAAAGCGGTCCGGCATATAGGGCGGCTGCGTCTCCAGATCAGAGGCGCTGCCGGTTCCGCCGGTAATGATGGGCGTCAGATTGCGGGCAAATTCCGGAGAGAGCAGCAGCGCCCCCATGCCGCTGGGCCCCATGAGCCCTTTGTGCCCCGGTACGGACAGTGCGGACAGCCCCCAGCCCTCGAAGTCGATCTCCCGGTGTCCCGCCGTCTGGGCGCCGTCCAGCGCGAAGGGGATGCCGCACTCTCTGCAAATCCGACCCACCGCCGGGGCGTCCTGGACCGCGCCGCTTACATTAGAACCGTGGGCCAGCAGGACCAGCCGGGTGTTGGGCCTGATCCGCCGCCGCACGTCTTCCGGATCCAGATAGCCCTCGCCATTGCATGGGACCCGGTCAAAGCTTACGCCCGCGGCCTCCAGGTCCCGCAGCGGCCGCATAACGGCGTTATGCTCCATGGAACTGACCAGACAGTGATCCCCCGGTCTCAGCCATCCCCGCAGGATCATGTTCAGCCCCATGGTATTGCCGGGCGTCAGCACACAGTGGGCCGGATCGCTGTGCCCAAACAGGCGGCACAGCTCCTCCCGCAGCAGCAGGGCCGTCATGCCCGCATCCTGCGCGGACGCGTATACGCCCCGGTTGACGGAGGCTCCCACCCCGGTCATATACCGCAGCATGGCCTGTGTCACAGCCGGCGGCTTGGGGAAGGAGGTGGCCGCATTGTCCAGATAGATGTCGGACATATCAAACATCTCCCTTACGGTTCCAATTCCATGAGCAGCATCCGCGATTCCTGTCATTCCCTTTTCCGGCCGCACGGATGATTTCTGCGGTTCTGTACAGCATCATAGCACAGCGAACGCTCCATTTCAACCTGTTTCCGGATAACCCTCCCCATGTGGCAAAAGCAACCGGGAGGCGGGGCAGGCCTCAGGAACAGAAAATCCTCTTACTTGCAATCGGTCTGATTTTCTGGTAAAATGGAATGCACAAAACAAATGATGGAGGAACGCCATGAATACACAATCCCAGGCAAAAATCGTCAGTTGGTCCACCGCCGGCGAAGAGGTCTGCGCCAGCGCGGCCCGGATCTCCACCACCGCGGGGGACGCGCTGGAGCTGTTTCGGAAGGCCCGGGGCAACGGGAAGAATCAGGATCTTATCGGCAAGGTCCTTTGCTCCGGACATCGATCCGTCATCGAGCACGCGGTGTTCTCCATCGCTTTACAAAATGTGTCGGCGTATGTGGAGCAGTATTTCATCGAGCACCGTCTGGCGTCCTTTACTGTGAAGTCCCGCCGGTACGTGGATTTCGGCGGACTGGGCTACTATGTTCCCCCGGAGCTGTCCGGGGAGGCTCTATCCGGTTACCGGAAGTACATGGACGGCCTTTTCGCCGCCTACCGGGCGCTGCTGGACGCGCAGGTCCCCAGGGAGGACGCCCGGTTCCTGCTGCCCTACGCCTTTTGCAGCAACTTCTACTGCACCCTCAACGCACGGGAGCTGGTTCGCCTGATCCGGTCCATCCGCCGGGGCCGGGGACGGAACGTCCCGGAGCTGCTGGCCCTCGCGGACCAGCTGGCAAACCAGCTGGGGGAGCTGTTCCCCTCCCTGCGGCCGGAGCTGGCGGTTCCCGCAGAGGAGACGCCGCTTCCTGCGGAACCCGCGCCCCTGTTCCGGGAAGAACCGGCCTGGGTGACGGAGGCGGAGGCGGGGACCGCGGAGCTGCTGGCCGCGCCGTCTGATCCGGAAAAGCTGCTGGAACGGGCCCACCGTGCCGCCGGTACGGACGGTCCGTTCTCCCTGGAAGCGCTGCTGGCCTCCTCCCGTCCGCGGGAGCTGGAGCAGCTGAGCTATACCTTCGCCGTCTCCGGATTGTCCCTGGCGGGCATCACCCATCTGGTGCGTCACCGGATGCAGTCGGTGATCGTGCCGCCCATTCAGCGCGTGGACCACAGCCGTTTTATCCTGCCGGAGAGCATCCGGACCAATCCCGCCGCCCTGGAAATTTACCGGACCGCTCTGACGGAGGCCAACCGGACCGCCCGGCAGCTCTGCGAAGATGCCGCCCTCCGTTCCTGCGGCTGCTATTTCGCCGTTGCCGGCAACATGCTGGACGTGATGACCACCCTCAACGCCCGTGAGCTGGAACTGATGATCCGGCTGCGGACCTGCACCCGGGCGCAGTGGGAGATTCGACACGTGGTCATGGGGATGCTGCGGCTGCTGCGGGAGCAGTCCCCGGCGCTCTTTGACCGCTTCGGTCCCAGCTGCTATCTGACCGGCGCGTGCCCGGAGGGCCGTATGAGCTGTGGGCGGCAGGCGGAGATGCGGTCGCTCTTCGGAGGCCGGCTGCCGTGAGAGAAAAATTCTCCTTCCTGCCCCAGGCCTCCGGGGAGACCACGCTCTGGGCGGTGGTGGTAACCGGCTCGCCGCTGCCCCTGATCGTGGGCTGTCTGGCGCTGGTAAACCTCTGGGCCTTTGCCCTGATGGGCTTTGACAAGCGCCGGGCCAAAATCCGGGGGGCGCGGCGCATCCGGGAGCGCACGCTGTTTCTTTCCGCCCTGCTGGGCGGAAGCCCGGGAGCCCTGCTGGGTATGTGGTGCTTCCGGCACAAGACGAAGCACTGGTACTTCGTTGTGGGAATCCCCCTGATCCTGCTGGTTCAGGCCGCGCTGGCGGCGTGGCTCTGGTTCTAGGCAGGGACCGCCCGGACCATGAATCCATTGGGTAGAAGCACAAGGGAAATCCCGCCTGTTCTCCCTGTTTTTGGCGAAACCGCAAAACTTTTCTCTCTCATATTGACATAAAAAATTCATCATGCTACCATAAAAGCGTCGCTTGCAGACCTGTAACGCGGCGCTTTTTTCGCGATTTCCGCCGGGACAGGCTCCCGGCGGCGGACTATGAAAGGGAAGCGGAACCCTGGAAAGGAATTGAAACGAATGGAAGAGAAAGAGATGCAGCCCAGAGAGAACAAAATGGGCGTACTGCCTGTCAACCGCCTGCTGGTGACCATGTCGGTACCGATCATGCTCAGTATGCTGGTGCAGGCGCTGTACAACGTGGTGGACAGCGTGTTTGTCTCCCGTGTCAGCGAGGACGCACTGAACGCAGTCAGTCTGGCCTTCCCGGTGCAGAACCTGATGATCGCGGTGGCCACCGGCACCGGCGTGGGCATTAACGCCCTGCTCAGCAGGAGCCTGGGGGAAAAGCGGTTTGAGCGGGCCAACCTGACCGCCTCCAACGGCGTGTTCCTTGGCATATGCAGCGCGGCGGCGTTTGCCGTGCTGGGAGCCCTGTTCTCCCGGACCTTTTTCACGGTGCAGACTGACGTAGCGGAGATTGTGGAGGGCGGCGCGGCCTATATTCAGGTGTGTACCGTCTGCTCCTTCGGCCTCTTTATTTCCATCAGCATCGAGCGCCTGCTTCAGGCAACGGGAAAAACCATTTACAGTATGCTCATGCAGATGACCGGGGCCATCACCAACATCATCTTCGATCCCATCTTTATTTTTGTGTTCGATATGGGCGTAGTGGGCGCGGCCTGGGCCACGGTGCTGGGCCAGGTGACAGGCGCGTGCCTGGGAATTTACTTCAACGCAAGGAAAAACACGGAGATTTCCCTGCGCTTCAAGGGGTTCCGTCCCGACGGAACCATTATCCGGCGGATCTATTCCGTGGGCGTGCCCTCCATCATCATGGCGTCCATCGGCTCGGTGATGACCTTCGGACTCAACAGAATCCTCATTGGCTTCACCACTACGGCCACGGCGGTCTTCGGCGTATATTTCAAGCTCCAGAGCTTTGTATTCATGCCGGTATTCGGCCTGAACAACGGCATGGTGCCCATTGTGGCCTACAATTTCGGCGCAAGGAAGCCGGAGCGGATGATAAAGACGGTGAAGCTGGCCGTCTGCTACGCCACGGGCATCATGGTTCTGGGCGTGGCCATTTTCCAGCTGCTTCCCGGCGTGCTGCTGAGCCTTTTCGATGCCTCGGACTATATGCTGGAGATCGGCGTCCCCGCCCTGCGGATCATCTGCCTCAGCTTCCTGTTCGCGGGCTTCGGCATCGTCTCTTCCTCCTTCTTCCAGGCGCTGGGACACGGCGTGCTGAGTCTGGTCATCTCTCTGGTGCGGCAGCTGATCGTGCTGCTGCCGGCGGCATGGCTGCTGAGTCTGTCGGGACAGCTGGGGCTGGTCTGGTGGGCCTTTCCCATTGCGGAGATTTTCTCCGTGACATTGAGCGTGATATTCCTGATTTACGCCTGCCGTAAAGAGGTCAAGCCCATGCTGGCATAAAAAGCAGGGCCGCCGGTCCTGCGGGACCGGCGGCCTTGCTGGTGCGCTTTCCTATTCCTCTTCCCCGTGGCCGTGGTCGTGGCCGCAGCAGCCCTCTTCGCAGCCGTCGCAGGGATGATCGAAGGGCACGCCTTTGCGCCTGTAGTAGTCGGCAACGGCGGCCTTCACCGCCTGCTCGGCCAGGACAGAGCAGTGAATCTTCACCGCCGGCAGGCCGTCGAGGGATTCTACCACCGCCCTGTTGGTGAGCGTCAGGGCTTCGCTCAGGGGCTTGCCCTTTATCATATCGGTGGCAATAGAGCTGGTGGCGATGGCGGAGGCGCAGCCGAAGGTCTGGAACTTCACGTCCTCAATGATCTCATCATCGCTGATTTTCAGGTACATCCTCATGATGTCGCCGCATTTGGCGTTGCCTACCTCGCCGACGCCGTTGGCGTCGTCCAGTGTGCCCACGTTGTGGGGGTGGGCGAAGTGCTCCATTACTTTTTCACTGTATTCCATAGCCATGGTTGTTTTTTCCTTTCTGTCATTTAGATAAACGGTTCTCTGCCGCGCCTGGCGGCGGCAGGATCACTGGTACGGGTCGGGCATTTTCTCCAGCATGTGCATCCACACCGGGCTCATCTCCCGCAAAGTCCTGACTACCTCCGGTACCTGCTCCAGAATATAATCAACTTCCTCCATGGTGTTGTACTCGCACAGGCTCAGCCGGAGGGAACCGTGGGCGATCTCATGGGGCATTCCGAGAGCCAGCAGCACATGACTGGGGTCCAGGGACCCGCTGGTGCATGCGCTCCCCGAGCTGGCGCAGATGCCCGCCAGATCCAGCCGCAGCAGCAGGCTCTCCCCTTCGATGCCCTCAAAGCAGAAGCTGACGATTCCCGGCGCTTTGTGCTCCGGATTGCCGTTGCAGCGGGAATAAGGGATTTTGCTCAGTCCCTCGATCAGCCGGTCCCGCATGGCGGCGACCTTCGCCATGTTTTCCTCCATGTGCTCGCAGCTCTCTTTCAGAGCCGCCGCCATGGCTAGGATGGCCGGGATGGCCTCGGTGCCGCCCCGCTTGCCCCGCTCCTGCGCGCCGCCCTCAATGAAATTTTTCAGGCGGAAGGACTTCCTGCAGTACAGCGCGCCCACGCCCTTGGGGGCGTGGAACTTGTGGCCGGAGAGGGACAGCATGTCGATGTTGTCCGCCGCCACGTCCACCGGCACGTGGCCTGCCGCCTGGACGGCGTCGGTGTGAAACAGGATGCCCTTCTCCCGGCACAGAGCCCCGATCTCCCGGATGGGCTGGATGGTGCCGATCTCATTGTTGACGTACATGACGGTCACCAGACAGGTATCTTCCCGGATGGCCGCCGCCAGCTCCTCCACCCGGACCAGACCGTCCTCGTGAACCGGCAGGAAGGTGACCGAAAAGCCCTGCTTTTCCAGCTTTTTCAGAGTATGGAGCACCGCGTGGTGCTCAATGGCGTCGGAGATGATGTGCTTTTTGCCCTTCTCCGCGCCTGCGCGGGCTCCTTCGATGATGGCCCAGTTGTCCGCCTCGGTGCCGCAGCCGGTGAAATAGATCTCCCGCGCCTCCGCGTTCAGACATCCGGCCACGGTCTTCCGTGCATCCATCAGGGCGTAGTTGGCCTCCCGGCCCTTCTGATGGAGGGAGCTGGGATTGCCGTACAGCTCCTCCAGGGCGGGGAACATGGCGTTCGCCGCCGTTTTGCTCATGGCGGTGGTGGCGGCGTTGTCAGCGTAAACAAACATGGCTGTTTTACCTTCTTTCTTTTGCCCGCCGGAAAATCCGGCGCGTAATGTACTGGTTTCCTATAGGAAAATAGGAATTAAAAGCGGATCCGGATCAGCAGTTTCCTCGGCCCGGGGCGGCGCAGCGGGCGTCCAGCCGCCGCTGCTTATCCACCAGATCGGCCAGCGTCACGTGGTCCACCACGTTGCCGATAGCCTGATCCACCTGCTCCCACAGATCCAGCGTGACGCAGGCCTTGCACCGGGCGCACTGGTTGACCTCGTCGTCAAGACAGGAGACTGGAGACAGGCTCCCCTCCACCGTCCGCAGGATCAGCCCAACGGTACAGTCCTCCGGGCTTTTCACCAGACGGTAGCCGCCTCTGGCGCCCCGGACGCTGCGCACCAGTCCCGAGCGCACCAGCAGAGGAATAACCTGCTCCAGATATTTTTCACTGATACCACGGCTTTCCGCCACGCTCTTCACCGACAGGTTCACGCCCTCGTCCTGCATGGCCAGCTCCAGCATCAGATGCAGGGCATACCGGCTCTTTGCGGATATTTTCATTGCGCTGCCCTCCCCTCCCCTCTGTATTTCCTATCTTAATCTGGGATTTATTTCTTGTCAAGGGGTATTTTCACGTTTTCAGCCCGCTCATCCGATAGCTTTCCCGGCTTTGCACAAAATAGCCAAAAACTGTGTTAAATAATTGTCAATGTGCCTATTGTATCTTACCGCAGAATATGGTATTATGATTATGTCAAAAGGGAGTAGTTCTCAGAGCGGCGCAGGCGCCGCCTGAGCGCGCACCGTCAGGACGGTACTTCGGTACCCGGGACGCGCGGAGGTCTCCAGCTGGGACTTTATCGAGACTTTTGCCGTAAGGCAGGAGCCTCGTTTTTTTCGTACCCGGGTACGGGAAGACGGCTCCCTCCGACAAAGAGACGAAAGAAACAAACCGGGATATTTTAAGGAGGAGAAACACATGCAGGAACTTATAAAATTCATTATTCCCACCGTGATCGTGCTGCTGGTAGTGCTGCTGTTCTTCATGGGCTATCTGAAAGCGCCGCCGGACACCGCCTACATCATCTCCGGTCTGGGCCGCAAGCGCATTCTCATCGGTAAGGCCGGGTGGCGGGTGCCCTTTTTCGAGCGGGTGGATAAGCTATCCCTGCGGATCATGCAGGTGGATGTGAAGACCAGCGAGGCGGTGCCCACCAACGAGTTCATTAATGTCACCGTGGACGGTGTGGCCAACGTGAAAATCAGCTCCGACCCGGAGCTCCTCAAGCTGGCCGCTGAGGCCCTGCTGGGCAAACGCCCCGAGGAGCTGGTAGGTCTGGTGACCCAGGTGCTGGAGGGCAACATGCGGGAGATCGTGGGCTCCGTGGGGCTCAAGGAGATGGTCCAGGACCGGCAGGGCGTGGCCCGGAAGATCACCGAAAATGTGGTTCCCGACATGCGCAAGCTGGGGCTTGAGGTGGTGAACTTCAACATCCAGAACTTCAAGGACGGGGCCGGAACCATCGAAAACATGGGCATCGACAACGTGGAGCAGATCCGCAAGAACGCTCAGATCGCCAAGGCCAACGCCCAGCGGGACATCGCCATCGCCACCTCCCAGGCGCAGCAGGAGGCCAACGCCGTGAAGGTGCAGGCGGAGAAGATGATCGCCGAGCAGGATGCCGCTCTGGCCATCCAGCAGGCGGAAATGAAGGTGAAGGCCGACAGCAAGAAGGCCGAGGCCGACGCGGCCTATTCCATCCAGCAGGAGACTCAGCGCAAAACCATCGAGGTCACCAGAGTCAGCGCCGACATCGCCCGGAAGGAGAAGGAGGCGGAGCTGGCCGACAGGGAGGTCGCCCTCAAGGAGCGCCAGCTGGATGCCGAGGTCCGCAAGCAGGCGGACGCCATGAAGTACAAAGCCGAGAAGGAGGCCGAGGCCGAGCTGATCCGCCGCCAGCGGGACGCGGACGCCAGAGCCTATGAGGCCGTCAAGGCTGCGGAGGCCAGAAAGGCGGAAGCCGAGGCAACCCGCTTCTCCATGGAGCAGGAAGCCGAAGGCATCCGGGCCAGGGGCCTGGCGGAAGCCGAGGCCATCGAGAAGAAGGCGGAGGCCCAGAAGAAGATGGGCGAGGCATCTGTGCTGGAAATGTATCTGGACGCCCTGCCCGAGGTGGTGAAGAACGCCGCCGCGCCGCTGGCCCGGACCGACCGGATCATCATGTACGGAGACGGGAACTCCACCCGGCTGGTCAAGGACGTCATGACCTCCGCCGGCCAGGTGATGGACGGGGTGAGGGAATCCACCGGGCTGGATCTCACCGCCCTGCTCTCCGGCGTGATGGGCGGCAGGATGGCCGCCAGCCAGCCCGTGACCGTGGAGGTCAGAAGCGCGGAGGGCGAGGCCCGGGCCGCCTCCGGGCCGGCGGAAACGCCGGGGGACGAGGTGTGACACTTCAGGGATCCATCCCCCTTTTCTGAGGAAAGAAAAGGTATCGAAAAGAACTTTCGGGAAGGATAGACTTTACTTCGCAGGCAGGGGCCGGGTGCGCATGCATCCCGGTCCCTGCCGTTTGACCGTTTTTGTCTGACCTTCGCAAAACGGTTCCTTTTTCATACTATTACCTGTATATCCGCTACTTGCCTCCCTCCGGAATATATGATAGCATCTGCTATAAACAGGGGATGGCATGGGCGCACATCCATCCCTGAAGCGCAGAGGGAGACCGCAGGGTACCGGCTGCCTCCCTGACCGCAGCGACTCACAACCTGAATCAGATTTTGGAAAGGAGCCCCTGAGATGAAAAAGTTTTTCACAAAAACATTGACGCTGCTCCTGGCGGCGGCGATGCTGGCCGGTCTGGCCGGATGCAATTCCGGCAGCCCCGGCGGGACGCCCGCTCCCGCCCCTGACGCCGGCGTCAGCACGGATGCGGACGCCAATCCCGCCCCGCCCGCGGAACCCGCGCCGGAGCCGGAGCAGCCCGCGCTGTCCGTGACGGAAGAGAACGCCTACTCCAAGCCTCTGCCCAGCCTTCCCGAGGTTCCCTACTGGTTCCCTGCCGATCTGCTGAACTGGGACCCCGCCCAGGATGCCGACGCGGCCTATAACGTCAGCAGCGTTCCTCTGGCCCAGCGGGTGGACCGGGACCTGCTTACCCCCGTCAACGCCACCCAGAATAAAGATATGAACGTGGTGGCCATCTCCATCATGAACGCCAGCACCAGCGGCAACGCGCCTCACGGCCTCAATACGGCCAACGCCAACGTGTTCTCCTACTGGCAGTATATCGACAAGCTGGTATACTGGGGCGGTTCCTCCGGCGAGGGCCTGATCGTGACGCCCAGCGCGGACGTCATCGACGCGGCCCACCGCAACGGCGTGCCGGTTCTGGGCACCGTGTTCTTCCCCCAGGCCGGTCACGGCGGCAAGATCGAGTGGCTCAACGACTTCCTTCAGAAGGATGCCTCCGGCAACTTCCCCATCATTGACAAGCTCATCGAGGTTGCGGAATACTTCGGCTTCGACGGCTGGTTCATCAATCAGGAGACCGAGGGCGGCGAGAGCGACCCCAACGGCCTGCTGACGGCGGAGCACGCTTCCCTCATGCAGGAGTTCGTCAAGGCGTTCAAGGCCAGGACCGGCGACTCTCTGGAGATCATGTGGTATGACTCCATGACCGAGGCCGGCGAGATGGACTGGCAGAACGCCCTCACCGGGCAGAACCGGTATGCGCTTCTTGACAGCGAGAACAACGCCGTTGCCGACAGCATGTTCCTCAACTTCTGGTGGACGCTGGAGAAGTACTCTGACGATATCGTGGCCCAGATGAACGAAACCCAGCGGGAATATTATGAGAAGCGGCTGGCCGCCCTCTATGACGCGCCCCTGCTGAAGAGCTCCAGAGAGCTGGCGGAGGAGCTGGGAATCGATCCCTACGACCTGTATGCCGGTATCGACGTCCAGGCGCGGGGCTACGACACCCCCGCTGACTGGGATCTGTTCGCCCCCGGCGACCAGCCCTATACCTCCCTGGGCCTCTACTGCCCCAGCTGGACCTATTTTGCTGCCAAAGACTTCTTCGAGGATTACCAGAAGAAGGAGGCGGTCATGTGGGTCAATGAAAAGGGAGACCCCTTCGAGTCCTCCGAGGCGCAGGGTATGGAGTGGAAGGGCATTTCCACCTACGCCGTGGAGCGGACCGTGGTCAACCAGATTCCCTTTATTACCAACTTCGGCATGGGCCACGGCTACAGCTTCTTCATTGACGGCGTGCGGGTCTCCCAGAAGGACTGGAACGACCGCAGCATGCAGGATATCATGCCCACCTACCGCTGGCACGTGGAGCAGGAGTCCGGCAACGCTCTGAAGGCGGATATCGATTACTCCGACGCCTACTACGGCGGCACCAGCGTGCGGCTCAACGGCAAGGTGGTCAAGGATCAGCCCTCCACCGTGACGCTCTACAGCGCCCGGCTTCCCATGACGGCCGATCTGTCCTTCACCGCCAAGGCCAGGGCCACCGCTGAGGCCACTCTGGACCTGGTAGTGGGCCTGTCCGACGGCGGTACCGAGATCATCAGCGGCGATCAGAAGGTGGGCACGGAGTGGACCAGCGTCAGCTATGACGTCTCCGGCCTGGCCGGAAAGACGGTGACCACCATCGGCTTCCGGGTCAGCGCCGCCGAGGATGCTTTCAACTTCAAGTTCCTCCTGGGGCAGATCGCGGTCACCGGACCGGAGGAGGCCCCCACGCTGGAGGCGTCCGGCCTGAAGGTGGACGGAACCAGCTTTGACGACGAAGACTGCATGTACACCGGCGTCCGCCTGACCTGGACCGGTACGGCGGACCACTACGAGGTCTACCGGGTGAACCAGGACGGCAGCGTCTCCTTCCTGGCGGCCACCCCCGGAACCAACTGCTATATCAACGGTCTGGAGCGCAACGACGACACCAACAGGACCAGCTTCCAGGTGGTTCCCGTCAGCGTGACCGGCCAGCGGGGCGCGGCGTCCAATACCGCCACCATGGACTGGCCCGACAACAGCCTGCCCAAGGCGGACTTCAAGGCCTCCACCACTCTGGCGGCTCCGGGGCAGGAGATTGTCTTTGAGAGCCTGTGCTCCGCCAACACCGAGACTCTGGCCTGGGAGTTCCCCGGCGCGTCTACCGAGACCAGCTCCGATGCGTCTCCCAGGGTGAGCTATGCTGCCGAGGGCGTCTATACCGTGAAGGTTACCGCCAGGAATGCCTCCGGCGAGGCCGTGGCGGAAAAGGAAGGGCTCATTACCGTTTCCTCCAGGGTCTCCGGCGAGCTGGTCCTGCTCAGCCAGGGCAGGGACACCGAGGCTACCGCCTATGTCAACGAGAACGAGGCGCCTCCCTTCGCCGTGGATGGCGACGTGACCAAAAAGTGGTGCGCCACCGGCAATCCGCCGCACGCCATTACTATTGATCTGGGCGACGTCAGGGCTGTCAGCGAGGTCCATATCGCCCACGCGGAAGCCGGCGGCGAGGGAAGCTCCATGAACACCAAGGCGTACACCATCCTGGTCAGCGCCGACGGCGAGGAGTTCACCGAGGTGGTCAAGGTCACCAGGAACATGCTGGGCGAAACCGTGGACACCTTCCCGGTGGTCAACGCCCGGTACGTGAAGCTGAGCGTGGATAAGCCCACCCAGGGCTCCGACACCGCGGCCAGAATTTACGAGGTCCAGGTTTACGGTCTGGACGAGGCCATGTGATTCCTTCCTGTATGGATTCTTTTTCCTGAAAGGAAAGGAATCCACAGGGACTTCAGGAATTGTCCACTGCGCCTTGCAGAAAATTCTTTCAGGTTTAGAACAGGGGGCGGAATGCGCATGCATTCCGTCCCCTGTTTCCCTCTGTCACTAAATTGTTTCCGAATCGTTTTCAAAAAGATGCAACAATGATACACGTATTTGTAAAATGGTGGGTGCGGGGCGGAACTTTCCGCCCTGCGCCTGCGTCTGTATAAAACAGACAGCTTCTAAAAGCTGCCAGGTCCCGCGCTGCCCGCGGGGAGCAATTAAGGTTCTTTTTGACCCTTTTTCTTTCAAGAAAAAGGATCGTGCTGAAAATATCAAGGAGGATCACCATGAAACGAATCAGAAGTCTGGCGCTGCTGCTGGCCGCGAGCCTGCTGCCGGGGCTGCTGGCGGGCTGCGGGAAGAAGGACGACACCCGGCAGCTGTCCGCCAACGTGTACGTACCCCAATATCTGGACGTGGCTCTGGACGTGGACTACGTTCGGGACGGGTGCAGCGACGGGGAAAACATTTACCTCATCGGACAGAAGGAGACGGAGACGGTGCGGGAGGACCCGGAGACCGGAGAGAAGTACTCCGAGTTTACCTACGCCAGTGACATCTGGCGCGTCCCGCTGGACGGCGGCGCGGCGGAGAAGCTGCCCAACTACGTGGGGCCCTCCGTTCCCGAGGGGCGCAGCGGCAACGCGTCCATTGAGGAGATCACCGCCGCGGGCGACGGCACTCTCTGGGTTCGGGAGTCCGTCTACATATGGGACGAATCGGAAATGAAGTATCCCGTCAATGTGGATGGAGGCATCGCCGTTGATGATGTCGTCCGGACGGAGGCCGCGGACGGCGGGGCAGAGGACGAGGCCGCCGGCGGGGAAACGGAAGACGAAGAGGATGAAACCGGGACCGGGTCGGAGGAACCGGCGGACGTTACGGACACGGACATTGCCGTGGATATGCCCGTTGCTGTGGAGCCGGACTTCTCTGAGAACCAGGAGACCGTCGTCCGCCGCCACCTGGACGCCCAGGGCAACGAGCTGGAACGCATCGACATCTCCAACCTGGACGAAGTCCTGGCGGACGTGCTGGGCGAGGACGAGTATACCAACGCGGTCTCCTTTGGCCCGGACGGCAGCATCTACGTTGTCACCGCAGGCAGGATTTACGCGCTGGATTCTCAGATGAACGTTCTCTTCACCCTGGAGGGCAAGGAGCTGTGGGGCGAGCTGATTACCCTGAACGACGGTACCCTGGGGATGCAGAAGTGGGAGTACGACGAAGCCGCCGAGACCTCCACCAACAAGCTGATTACTATCGATCCGGCCAAACAGGACTGGGGGCCGTCGTATATCCTGCCCGACAACGCCTACGAGTTCTATCCCGGCGGCGGGGACTACCTCTGCTACTACCGGGTCAACGACGCGGTGTTCGGCTGGAAGGGCGGGGAGAGCACCGGAGAGGCCGGGGCGGAGACCGCCCTGGAGGGGGAACGGCTGTTCTCCTGGATTGAGGCCAACATCAACAGCAGCAATGTGCGCAATTTCTTCTTCCTGTCCGACGGCCGGATCGCGGCCGTCACTCAGGAGTGGGCCGGAGACGGAAAGGACGACGCGATCATCAGCGTGGTGATCATGACCTCCACCCCCAGAGACCAGCTGCCGGAGAAGACCACCCTGCTCTATGCAACCATGTACCTGACCTATGACGCCCGGCAGAGGATCATCGACTTCAACAAGAAGAGCGACACCCACCGCATCGAGGTCCGGAACTACTCAGAGTATATCACCGGAGACGACGAGGGAGCCGCCCTGCAAAAGCTGAATACCGAGATTCTGGCCGGCAGTGTGCCCGACATTCTGGACACCGGCAGCCTTCCCCTGCGGCAGTATGGGGCCAGGGGCATCCTGGAGGATTTGTGGCCCTTCATCGACAGGGATCCGGACCTGGGCCGGGACGCGCTGATGGTCCGCCCCCTGGAGGCCAACGCTCAGGACGGCAAGCTTTATGAGATTTTCAGCAACTTCTCCATCCGCACGGCGGCGGGCTCCGGCAAGATCGTGGGAGACCGGATGAACTGGACGCTTCAGGATCTTCAGGACGCTCTGGCCAAAATGCCCGAGGGCTGCTCCATCTTCGGTCAGAGCGACATCCGGGACGACATGCTCAGTACGGTGATGAGCCTGAACATGGACCAGTTCGTGGACTGGAGCACCGGCAAGTGCAACTTTGACAGCGAGAATTTCAAGGCCCTGCTGTCCTTCTGCGGCAGCTTCCCCGCCGAGTTCAGCTGGGATAACGTGGACTGGGACACCTGGGAGGAGGAGGACGTCCGGGCGATGAACGGCAGGCAGATGCTCCTGGAAATGTACCTCTCCGGCTTTGACTACGAACTCCCGCGCCTGGCGGTCCTTTTCAACGACGACTTCTCCTTTGTCGGCTATCCCAGGGAGGATGGCGGCTGCGGCAGCAGCTTCTCAATCGGCCGGGGAATCGCCATGAGCTCCGCCTGCAGGGACAAGGAGGGGGCATGGTCCTTTATCCGTCAGGTGCTGCTGCCCCAGTCCGGGGATGGGGAGGAATACTATGGATCATTCCCCATCAATAAGTCTGACTTTGACAAGCTGGCGGAGCAGGCCATCGCGCCCCGGTACGAGGCGGATGAGAACGGCGAGCCCCTGCTGGACGAGAACGGCCAGCCCATCCTCATGGATCCCGGTACCATCTGGATCAGCGACGGTACGGAGGTTCCCGCCCGGGCCGTCAATCAGGGGGATATAGACAGGGTGATGGCGCTGTACAACGCCGTGGACACCATCTACCGTTACGACGAGAAGATTTTCAACTCCGTACAGGAGGTGGCAGGTCAGTACTTTGCCGGTGACAAGCCTCTGGACGACGCGGCCGCGCTGATCCAGAGCAAGGTGTCCCTGTACGTCAACGAGAACCGGTAGCGCCGGGTTGCCCGATGGACAAAAACGGCAGCTGTGGAAAAAATAAAACAAAAGTGATAAAAGTAAGATGCAAAAATGATGCAAGAGGATGGTAAGGTAATACCAGTTTTCAGGAAGTAAGGAGGAACCATCCTATGAATACGATCAAGAAGCGGGCGGCCGCGCTGCTCCTCGCCCTGGCCATGACGCTGAGCCTGGCGGCCTGCGGCAAGGAGAAGGACGACGCCCAGCAGCTCTCCGGCACGGTGTACGTGCCCCGGTTCATCGACCTGGACCTGGAGAGTCTGGGGAAGAACTACGACATGGACAGCGGCTGCACCGACGGGACCAACGTGTACCTGCTGGTTTCCGTCTACCCCGATTACGAGGCCGGGGAGGAGGGAGATGTGCGGGAAACCATCATCCGCATTCCTCTGGACGGGGGGGAACCGGCGGAGCTGGAGGGCTTCCGTCACGACGCGGTCCAGCTCCCGGAGGGCTACGACCAGTCCAGCTCCTACCTCAGGGACATCCGCGCCGGCGCGGACGGCTCGCTGTGGCTGGAGGAGAATACCTACGCCTACTCCTACGATCTGCCGGAGGACTTTGATCCCGAGACGGACCAGATGTGGAACTATGAGCAGAAGGAGAGCATCAATCTGGAATATCAGGTCCAGCTGGATTCCACCGGCACGGAGATCACCCGCATCGACACCAGCAATCTGGCGGAGAAGGCGGGGATCGAGGGTGGTCTGTACTCCGACGGCACCATGTTTGACAAGGACGGGGATCTGTTCGTCAGCGCCGAGCAGAAGCTGGTGGTGCTGGATTCCGACATGAACGTCCGCTTCACCCTGGAGGACGAAAGCATGTGGGGCGGCAATCTGGTGACGCTGTCGGACGGCAGCGTGGGCACCATGACCACCGTCAACGACCCGGCCAATCAGACCTATTCCCGCCAGCTGCGCACCGTTGACAAGGCCGGTAAGAAGTGGGGGGAGGCCTACGATCTGCCCCAGAACGCCTACGAGGTCTATCCCGGCGGCGGAGATTACCTCTTCTATTATAAGAACGGCGAGACCCTCTATGGTTACCGGGCCGAGGTGGAGGAGGGGGAGGAGCACGGCGAGCGGCTGCTGAGCTGGCTGGACGCCGACATCGACTCCGACAGCATCCAGTTCTTTTCCTTCCTGCCGGACGGCCGGGTGGTGGTGATGACCCGCTCCTGGTACAGCAGCGACGGCCCGGAGGTCAATCTGGCCATCCTGACCGCTACCCCCAGAAGCGAGCTGCCGGAGAAGGTCACCCTGACCTACGCCACCATGTATCTGGGACAGGATGAGCGCAACAGGATCATCGACTTCAATAAGAACAGCACCACCCACCGGATCGAGGTGACGGACTACTCCGAGTACCGCACCGAGGAGGACTACGACGCCGGCGTCACCAAGCTGAACACCGAGATCCTGGCCGGCAACGTGCCGGATATCATCAGCGTCAGCAACCTTCCCCTGCGGCAGTACGGAGCCAGGGGAATCCTGGAGGACCTGTGGCCCTATATCGACGGCGACGCGGATATCAGCCGGGAAAAGCTGATGGACCGGGTGTTTACCGCCGTTGAGCAGGAGGGCCGGCTCTATCAGGTATTTGACGCCTTCACCATCCATACCATCATCGGCGCCACCGGTGTGGTGGGCGAGGACATGGGATGGACCATGCAGGAGTTCCAGAACGCGCTCTCCTCCATGCCCGACGGATGTATGCCCTTCGGCGAGGGAACCACCAAAAGTCAGATGCTCACCGTGCTGCTCAACCAGAACCTGGACAGCTTTGTGGACTGGGAGACCGGTAAGTGCAGCTTTGACGGAGATTCCTTCAAGACGGCCCTGGCCTTCTGCAACCAGTTCCCGGCGGAATTTGACTACGAAAACTATGAATACAGCGAAGACGACAGCGATCCCGCCCGCATTGCCGACGGCCGGCAGATGCTGCTTCAGGAAACCCTGAGCGATTTCCGGAGCATCCAGCTGCTGGAGGCCATGTTTGGCGGACCGGAGGCCCTGAACCATTTTTACCTGAACTATGATTACAGCACCTCCGGGGGATACTCGATCGTCGTTTCAGGTTCCGCTTCCAGCCCGGCCGCCAGACTGGACGGGGACAACCGGGAGAGCAACCGCCTGATTCCCGGCCGGTACATCACCTTCAAGGGATATCCCATGGAGGACGGCAGCTGCGGCAGCAGCTTTTCCATCAGCGACGGGGTAGCCATGTCCAGCACCTGCAAGGACAAGGAGGCCGCCTGGTCCTTCATGCGCCAGCTGCTGCTGCCTCAGGAAGAGGAGGAGGGCGGCTTTGGCTACCGCTGGGGCTTCCCCGTGAACAAGGCGGACTTTGAGAAGATGGCGGAAGAGTCCATGAAAGTGGAGTACATGACCGACGGCGAGGGCAATCAGGTCCTGGACACGGAGGGCAACCCCATTCAGGAGAGCAGGGGCGGCTGGTCCTGGTCCTCCCTGGATATCGACATCCAGGCTACCACACAGGGGGAGTACGACCAGATCATGGAGCTGTACAACGCCATCGACTCTGTTTCCGGCTACGATACCAGGATTGCCGAGATCGTCAACGACGTGGCGGGCAGCTACTTCGCCGGCGACAAGTCTCTGGAGGACGCCGTGGGCCTCATTCAGAACCGTGTGAACACCTATGTCAATGAAAACCGTTAAGGAAAAAAAAGCAAAGTCCCGAACGGGGGGGAACGGGAAGGTCCCGCGGGAGCGCGGCGGCAGGCTGCCGGACGTCATGCGCTCCGTGGCCTTCCTGACCCCCAGCGTTCTGGGGGTGGCGGTATTCTTCATCCTGCCCTTTATGGTAGTAGTGTACTACTCTGTCATCCGCTCGCCCATGAATCCGGACTTTGTGTTTCTGGACAACTTCAAGACTGTCCTGCAAAACTCTTCTTTCCGCACGGCCGCCAAAAACACCGCCATGTTTTCCGCCATTGCGGTGCCGCTGGCCGTGGTGCTCAGTCTGAGCCTGGCGCTGATGCTGGAGTGCCGGATCCCCTGCAAGAGCCTGCTGCGCACCTTCTTTCTCAGCCCCATGATGGTGCCGGTGGCGTCGGTGGTGCTCATCTGGCAGGTGGTGTTCCACTACCGGGGGACGCTGAACGTCATCACGGAGGGGTTCGGCGCGGACGCCGTGGACTGGCTGAACAGTCCCTACTGCCTGCTGGTGATCGTGGTGCTGTTCCTGTGGAAGAATCTGGGCTACAACATGATCCTCTTTATGGCGGCGCTGAACAACATTCCCAAAGAGCTGCTGGAGGTGGCGGACGTGGAGGGGGCCTCCGCGGCCCATAAGTTCTTCAACATCAAGCTCCGCTATCTGTCGCCCACGGTGCTGTTCGTGGCGATTTTGTCCATCATCAACTCCTTTAAGGTCTTCCGGGAGATCTATCTGCTGACGGGGGACTATCCCTACGACGGGCTGTACATGATGCAGCATTTCATGAACAACACCTTCAATAACCTGGACTATCAGAAGATGTCCTCGGCGGCGGTGCTGATGGCTCTGGTGATGGTGGCGCTCATCGCGCTGCTGTTCAAGGTGGAGGACATTTTTGGGAAGGACGTCGAGGGATAGTCAAAAAAGATGGCGCATCTTCTTTGAGAGCGAAGGGCCGGGCCGGGCGCGGCCCGCAAAGTGCTTTTTCGACGTACATGCCGCCGAAAAGTCGATTCCAATATATTTTGCCGCTCCGGCGGCAAAACTCCTGCGGAGGACCCTATGAAAAAGAAACGCTATTTCGGGCGCTTTACTCTGACGCTGCTGGCGGCGTTTTTCGCGCTGTGGTTCCTCATGCCCACGGTGCTGACCATCTCCAATTCCTTCATGACTCAGTCGGAAATCAGCGCCAACTACGGCAAGGTGTTCGCCAACGTCTCCGGCAGCGGCGGAAAGGCCTATATCGCCGATACCGTCAACCTGAAGTTCATTCCGGACAAGGTGAGCTTCAACCAGTACATATCCGTGCTGATCCGCAGCCCGGACTATCTGCTGAAATTCTGGAATTCCGTGATCCTGGTGGTGCCCATTGTGCTGCTGCAATTGGCGGTGGCGTCCATTACGGCCTACGGCTTCACCCGGTGGCGGGGGAAGGTCCGCTCCTTCCTGTTTTTCTTCTACGTGATATTGATGCTGATGCCCACTCAGGTCACCCTGGTGCCCAACTATCTGGTCAGCGATTGGGTGGGGATTCTCAATACCCGCTGGGCCGTCATCCTGCCGGGGGCTTTTGCCCCCTTTTCCGTGTTCCTGCTGACCAAATCCATGCGGCGTATTCCCGCCTCCCTGATCGAGGCGGCCAAGCTGGACGGTTCCAGCGAGTGGCAGATTTTCAAGGATATCTGCCTCCCTCAGTGCCGCAGCGCCCTGTATTCCATTGCCATACTGGTGTTCATCGACTACTGGAACATGGTGGAGCAGCCCATCATCCTGCTGCCCAACGCGGATTTGCAGCCCCTGAGTGTGTACCTGTCCACCATCAACACCAGCGAGGTCGGCCTGGCCTTCGCCATCGCCACCATCTACATGGTGCCCTCCCTGCTGCTGTTCCTCCACGGCGAGGACTACCTCGTGGAGGGAATCGCGCATCAGGGCTCGGTGAAGGGATGATTTGTGTCTGTGCGCTGCATGCCCTGCTTTTTTGGAAAGAAAAAGCAGGCAAAAAGAACTTTTGAGAATTGTACTTTTTTACCTCGTAAGAGCTGCAACGCGAAAGTCGAATATCTTCCGCGTTTTTGCAGGGCTCCCCGCGGCATTTGCCGACCCCACTCCAGTTGAAAGGACGATGCTTCTATGGAAGTAAAGGAAAAATCCAAAAAGAGGGAACTTATCAAAACCATCGCCATCATCTTCCTGACGGTGCTGCTGGTGCTGACCTTCTTTTCCGGAACGATTATGAATTACTCCCTGCCCGAGGTGGCCACGCAACTGGTCTCCTCCGGCACCATCAACGCGAAGATTCGGGGCAGCGGGACCATCGCCGCCAACGAGAGCTATGAGGTCAACCTCAAACAGACCCGCGAGATTCGCTCCGTCTGCGTCAAGGTGGGCGACAAGGTGGAGGAGGGCGATCTGCTCTTTGTCCTGGGCGACCTGGAGAGCGAGGAACTCCGGGCTGCCCAGGAGGCGCTGGATAAGGCGCGGATTGACTATCAGAAGCAGTTTCTGGAGCTCTCCAAGGGTTATGCCAGCGACGATCTGAGCATCAAGACCCTCCGGGAGGACCTGGAGAAGGCTTACGCCCAGCTGGACGCCAACCGGGTGACGGACGAAGAGGTCTCTTACGCCAAGGGCGACCTGGCCGCCGCCAAGAGCACCCTTAACCAGATTGAGTATACCATCAAGGAATTAAACGCCCTTGCCGGCGAGAGCGAGGAGTATACCCAGGCCAAGGCGAAGGTGACCGAGCTGGAGACGAAGATCAAGAGCCTGGAAACCGAGATCGACGGGTATCAGAAAGACCTGGAAGAGCTGGATACCGGGGCGGACGTAGGTACCGAGCGGAAGATCCAGGACGCCATGGCGGCGCTCAACAGCGCGCAGACAAAATGGAAGAGCGACTGGCTGGCGTATCAAAGTACTATATCTCAGTTACTTACACAAATAGATGGATATGGTTCCCTGAGTTCTTTGCAATATAATGGCGATGGGACTTACAGTTTTAGCACAAACGCCCAGATCGCTATTGAAGGATATCTGAGAGAAAAAGAGTTGGGAATTAAGCCGCCATCTACGAATACCGGAGGGAGTCCGGATACAGGCACAGAAGAGGGTCAGGCGCAGGACCAGGACGCAGGATATGATTCTTCCTGGAGAACCGCCTATAACGCTCTTCTGGCCGACCAGAACGACGTGGACGCCAAGACCCAGACCCTCCAACGGCTCCAGCAGGACAGCAACATCTCCTCCGGTTCCTCCTGGGAGCAGCGCCGTACCATTCAGAACAAAATCGATACCGCCAGCGCCGAAATGGCCGCCGTCCGGCAGGAACTTACCATGGCCCGGCAGAATGCGGACAGTCTCTCCTCCGCCAACGACCAGCTGAAGGGACAGATTCGCCAGCAGGAGGCCCTGCAGCGGCAGCAGGAGGCGTCCATTACCTCGCTGGAGGCCAACCTGACCGCCCTGCAGGAGAAGCAGACCGCTTATAAAGCCGCCATGGAGACCGTCTCCGCCAAGGAGCGGGAGCTGGACTCCGCCCTGTCCGGCAAGGACATCGACAAGCAGCTCAACAACCTGAACCTCCAGGCCATGACCCTGGAGATTCAGAAGCAGGAGGAGCTGGTGGAAAAATATAAGAAGGACTCCGTCAACGCGGAGATCACTTCCCCCGTCTCCGGCGTGGTCAGCGCCATCAACGTGACCGCCGGCAAGGAGAACACTCCCGATCAGGCCATGGCCGTCATCGACGTGGTGGACCGGGGCTACATCATCAAGGTTCCCGTCACCAGCGAGCAGGCCAAGCAGGTCAAGGTGGGCGACACCGCCGAGGTGACCAACTATTACTGGGGCAACGACATTTCCGCCGTGCTGGAGTCCATCGCTCCCGATCCCTCCAGCAGCGGGCAGAAGAAGCTGCTGATCTTCCGCATCAACGGAGAGATCGACGCGGGTACCAATATCAGCCTGTCCATCGGCCAGCGCAGCGCCAACTTTGACACGATTGTACCCAAGAGCGCCCTACGGGAGGACGCCAACGGGAAATTCGTCCTGATTGTCACCAGCAGGAGTACGCCGCTGGGCAACCGCTACACCGCCACCCGGGCCGATGTGCAGGTCCTGGCGGAGGATGACACCAGCGCCGCCGTTTCCGGTCTGGCCTCCAACGACTATGTCATCACCACGGCCAGCAAGCCGCTGAGCGCCGGCAGTCAGGTGAGGATGGTGGAGAATCCATGAGCCGGCCCCATATTGTCCGGCGGATTGCCGGGGCGGTCCGGAACTTCGGGTTCAAGCAGTGGTTCCTGTTGATTGTGAACGTACTGCTGGTGGTTGGCTCCATTGCCTGCGCTCTGGGGCTGCGCGTGATTTCCGGTACGCTGGAAACCCTTACCGCGGCGGAGCGGTTCCAGGGGGAGGGGGAGATCCGCTTCGCCCAGCTGGCCGTCTTTATGCCGGAGGGGAAGGGCAAGTCGGAGGAGGACATCCAGAGGTTCCGCCAGAGTCTGGACGCGACGCTGGTTGAGCAGTCCCTGGAGGCCCCGGAGAACGGCAGACTCACCATCGACGCCTACTGCGGCTTTGCCGGCGTTACCGTCAGCTCCGAGAACACCACCGGGACCGCTGTGAAGGCCGTCGGCGTGGGGGGGGACTTCTTTTACTTCCATCCCCTCACCCTGCTGGGCGGGTCCTATATCCGCTCCGGCGACCTGATGGACGATCTGGTGGTGCTGGACGAGGAAATGGCCTGGCGGCTGTTCGGCGGGACGGATCTGGCGGGGCTGACCATGTATATCAACGACAAACCCTTCGTGGTCTCCGGGGTGGTGTCCCGGGAGACGGACTTTGCCACCCAAAAGGCCTACACCGGGGACGGGGGCGTGTACATGTCCTACTCCGCCCTCAGCCGTCTGGTGGAGACCGCCTCCATTACCTGCTACGAGATCGTCATGCCAAATCCTATCCGGAATTTTGCCAGGGGCATTCTGGAGGACTTCCCCGCCGACGGCGGCGATCTGGTGGAGAACTCCAGCCGGTACGACCTCTCCCACCTGCTGGAAGTGGCGAAGAGCTTCGCTGAGCGGTCCATGCGCTTGAACGGCGTGATCTATCCCTACTGGGAGAATGCGGTCCGGATGACGGAGGACTACGCCGCGCTGCTGCTGGTGCTGGCGGTGCTGCTGGCGCTGTATCCGGCGCTGGGGGCGCTGGTATTGCTTATCCGGGACATCCGCCGGACCTATCGCTTCGCCAAAGTCCGGATTCCGGAGCAGGTGGATGCGGCGGTGGAGAAACGCCGGGAGGAGCGTCTGGAAAAGGCTTTTAAGAAAAAAGAGGAGGAGCCCGATGGCGGATCTGAGTCTTCGTAGTGTAAAAAAGGTATATGACAACACGGTAGTGGCGGTGCAGTCCTTTGATCTGGAGATTGCCGACAAGGAGTTTATCGTTCTGGTAGGGCCCTCCGGCTGCGGCAAGTCCACCACCCTGCGGATGGTGGCGGGGCTGGAGGAGATCACCGCGGGGGAAATCTATATCGCCGGCCGGAAAGTGAACACCGTGCCTCCCAAGGACCGGGATATCGCCATGGTGTTCCAGAACTACGCCCTGTATCCCCATATGACCGTCTATGACAACATTGCCTACGGCCTGCGGCTGCGAAAGTTTCCCAAGCGGGTCATCGACCAGAAGGTCCGGGAGGCGGCGGAAATTCTGGATATTTCGGAGCTCCTCAAGCGAAAGCCCAAGGCTCTCTCCGGCGGCCAGCGGCAGCGGGTGGCCATTGGCCGGGCCATTGTCCGGGAGCCCCAGGTGTTCCTGATGGATGAACCCCTTTCCAATCTGGACGCCAAGCTGCGCAACCAGATGCGCTCCGAGATTATCAAGCTGCGGCAGAAGGTGAACACCACCTTTATTTACGTCACCCATGACCAGACCGAGGCCATGACCCTGGGGGACCGGATCGTCATCATGAAGGAGGGCTTTGTCCAGCAGGTGGGCACGCCCCAGGAGGTGTTCCATCATCCGGCCAACCTGTTTGTGGCGGGCTTCATCGGTACGCCGCAGATGAATATTTTTGACGCCCGGCTGGTCCGGGAGGACGGGCGCTGCTTTGTGGAGCTGGGAAACGCGCGGGTTCAGCTTCCGGCGGAAAAAACCGCCCGCCTCCTGGCGGGCGGCGTGGAGTCCCAGCCGGTGAAGCTGGGACTGCGGCCCGAGCATCTGATGCTGACGGAGGAGGATAACGCCGTTTATGCCAGCGTGGACGTGACGGAGATGATGGGCAGCGCGGTCCATATCCACCTGAGCGCCTGCGGACAGGACGTGGTTGTCGTCGTGCCCCTGGGGGAGGAGGAAGAGGAGACGGCGCTGCCCATGGGCCAGCCGGTCCGATTTACCTTCCGGGGCAGCGCGGCCCATCTGTTCGACGTGGAGAGCGGCTGCAATCTGGAGTACCGGCAGCCGCCCGCGCCGGAGCCCCCTCCGGAGGAACCGGCCCCCGCGGAAGAGGAGGCGGCGCCCGAAGCGGGAGAGGCGGCGGAAGCTTCTGAAGAGGCGATTCCCGTTCCTGCGCCTCCGCCGGGCGACCCGTTTACGGAGTAAAAGCACAGCAGGGGCGCTGCTCCTGCATCCCGCCGGCCTTTGAAAAGGCTGGAGCGAAAAATCAGCGGCAGGGCGTAAGCCCTGCCGCTGATTTTTCGGTTTTGGTTCAGATGATTCGGTTTTCCGCGGGAATCAATCCGGGGAGGACCGCATCGTTACATATACTTACGCATGGTGTCCGTGGCGGAATCCGTAGCCGCGCTGATGGTAACGGTAACCTTCAGATTCAGGGGGGAGCTGAAATGATCCAGCCAGTTCAGGAACCCGTCGATCTCCCGTTCGTCATTGTTCTGGGCGACCTTGCACAAATTGTCGATAAAGATATGGGAAATGTCGTAGTTGCCGGCGTAGAGCCCGCTGATGAAGCCGCGCAGATTTTCAAAGCCACTGATGGCAAACTCCGAAGCGTCGATCAGCCGGGTCTGGTGGCGGAGATTGAAGCTCAGGTTCCGCTTGGCCTCGATGCAGACCATGCATCCGACCTCGTGTTCCGCGGCGTTCTCCATGAGTTCGATCAGCTGCTTGGTTTTTCCCTCACCAGAGCCGCTCATGATTAGTCTAACCATATGAAATCACTCCTTTACAGCTTTTGGCCCACATACGGTACTCATAGGATAGCACAAATGGCGAGGAAACACAACGGGGAAAATCACTTTTCATAAAAATTTTACAGCTTCTTCCTGTCTCCCTCCGGAGGCGGAACGCTCTTTGCTTTTCGTCCACGCGAAAAGCTGGCTGGGGTATGGGGCAGGAAGTTCCGGAGAGAAAACAGAAAAGAGCACAGTTGAAATTTCCGCCAAAGCCGTGTATACTGTCTTTAACACGCTGACGGGAGGAAATAAATCAATGAAACTGATGATTGCCTCGGATCTTCATGGATCCGCATATTTTGTCAGGGCGCTGCTCGACGCATTTGCCGCCGAGCAGCCGGACAGGCTGCTGCTGCTGGGTGATCTGCTGTACCATGGGCCGCGGAACGCGCTGCCGCGGGAGTACGACTGCATGGCCGTGGCGGGGATGCTCAACGGACTGAAGGAAAAGATCGTCGCCGTGCGGGGCAACTGTGACTGCGAGGTGGACCAGATGGTGCTGGAGTTCCCCATGCTGGCAGACTACGCGCTGCTGGAATGGGACGGGGTCTCTCTGTACGCTACCCACGGGCATATCTGGAATGAGGAAAACAGACCGCCCCTGGCGGCAGGCGCAGTGCTGCTTAACGGACACTTCCATGTGCCCACGGCTCGCCGGCACGAGGGGTGGCACTATATCAACCCCGGCTCTGCCTCCATTCCCAAGGACGGCAACCCGGAAAGCTGTCTGATTCTGGAAGACGGCGTTTTCACCTGGAAGACGCTGGATGGCGTTCCGTTCAAGCAGTACGCACTTCCGGGCAGGACGGTGTCGGAGATCTTTGATAAGCCGATGCCCTGAGGACTGCGGGACGGCCCGTTTTTGTGGGGGCAGCTGAAAACGCTGTACGTCTGTGGAGCTTCCCTGTCCGCCAGAGCAGCTCAGAAGCGATATTCTGCGCATTTTCAGAATGTTCTGCGAGGCAACGACGGAAAAGTCTTAGAACCTGTATTCATAACCGGGGATGCCGGATGGACGGGAAAAGGTCCGCCCGGACGGCGTTCAGCGGTTGTGAATACAGGTTCTCAAAGTCTTCTTGATACTTTTTCTTCCAGGAAAAAGTATCAAAGTCCTTTACTCCGCACCTCTTGTGTACCGCAGCACCGGGTTCCGTGCCGCGCCTACCTCATCCAGCCGCCGGACCGGGGTGGTGGTGGGCGCGTCATGAAGGGCCTGGGGATTTTCGTGGGCCAGATCCCACAGGCGCAGGAAGACGCCGCAGACCTCGTCCATGGTCTCCTTGCTCTCGGTCTCGGTGGGCTCCACCATCAGGGCCTCGTGGACGATCAGGGGGAAGTACATCGTAGGCGGGTGGATGCCGTGGTCCAGCAGTCCTTTGGCCACGTCCATGGCGGAACAGCCGGTCCCGGACTTCAGGCGCTCCAGCGTCATGACGAACTCGTGCATGCAGGGCCCGTCATAGGCCATGTCATACTTTTCGCTCAGCCGTTTCATCATGTAGTTGGCGTTGAGCACCGCGTTTTCTGCGGCCTCCGGAATTCCCTCCCGGCCCAGGGTGAGAATATAGGTCAGGGCCTTCACCACTACCGCAAAGTTGCCGTAGAAATTCTTCACCCTGCCGGTGGAATGCTCCGGCTGAACAAAGCGGTACGTCTCTTTGTCCTTCGCAACCACCGGGCCGGGGAGGAAGGGGGCGAGAAACGCCTTGCAGCCCACCGCGCCGGAGCCGGGGCCGCCGCCGCCGTGGGGGGTGGAGAAGGTCTTGTGGAGGTTCAGATGGATCACGTCAAAGCCCATGTCGCCGGGGCGGACCACGCCCATGACCGCGTTGAGGTTGGCGCCGTCGTAGTAGCACAGGCCTCCCGCCTCGTGAATGATCCGGGTGATTTCCAAAATATTCTTATCAAAAATACCGACAGTATTCGGATTTGTCAGCATCAGTCCGGCGGTATCGGGGCCCGCCGCCTGGCGCAGGGCCTCCACATCTACACAGCCGTCCGGGCCGGAGGGAATGTTCACCACGGTGAACCCCGCCATAACGGCGGAGGCCGGGTTGGTGCCGTGGGCGGAGTCGGGGACGATGATTTTCGTCCGGGCGGTGTCTCCGCGGTGGGCGTGGTACGCCTTCACAAGCAGCAGGCCGGTAAACTCCCCGTGGGCCCCGGCGGCGGGCTGGAAGGTCATGGCATCCATGCCGGTGATTTCCCGCAGCAGCTTTTCCGATTCCCACAGGACCTCCAGGCAGCCCTGAACCGTCTCCTGCGGCTGGAGGGGATGAATCCGGGTAAAGCCGGGCAGGGCGGCCATGTCCTCGTTGATTTTCGGGTTATACTTCATGGTGCAGGAGCCAAGGGGATAGAAGCCGTCGTTGACGCCGTGGACCCGCCTGGCCAGCGCCGTATAGTGTCTCGTCAGCTCCGTTTCGGACACATGAGGCAGTTCCGGCGGTTCGGTGCGGGAACGGGACAGCGTTACCTCCGGCACGTCGCAGGGGGGCATCAGGGTCAGATGCTGGCCCGGAGCGCCTTTCTCAAAAATCAACTTCATCCTGCACCTCCTTGATGATGGCGGCGGCCCGGTCCAGCTCTTCCCGGCTGACCATTTCGGTCACGCACCAGAGAATGCCTTCTTTTACCGGCAGGCCGCCAAGAATGCCGTTTTCATCCAACCGCCGCAGGACCTTTTCCGGATTGTCGCACCGGGTGACAAACTCATGGAAGTATTCTCCGGAATGGACCCGGGGCAGGCCGGTTTTTTCCAGCTCCCCGGCAAAATAGTGGGCCCTGGACATGCACAGTACGGCGGCCTGCCGCAGCCCCTCCGCCCCCATGGCGGCCAGATACGCGCCGGCGGTAAAGGCGCACAGGGCCTGGTTGGAACAGATATTGCTGGATGCCTTTTCCCGGCGAATATGCTGTTCCCGGGCGGTCAGCGTCAGCACGTAGCCCACCCTGCCGTCCAGGTCGCGGGTCTGCCCCACGATGCGGCCGGGGAGCTTTCGGAACATGGCCTTCGTGGCGGCCATATAGCCCAGATATGGTCCGCCGAAGGCGAGGTCCAGCCCCAGCGGCTGGGCCTCGCCCACCACAATGTCCGCGCCGCAGGCAGCAGGGGTCTCCATAACGGCCAGGGCAATGGGGTTGCAGCCCATGATATATCTGGCTCCGGCGGCGTGGGCGGCCTCGCCGATGGCGGCGGCGTCCTCCATGTTGCCGTAATAGTTGGGCTGGGCGATATAGACACAGGCGGCATCCGCCCCATGGGCAGCATCCGCCCCCAGCGCCGCCCGCAGCGCCTCGAGATCCGTGCGCCCGTCCTTTTCCGGAATGATCTCCAGCTCCATGCCGGAGCCGAAGCAATAGGTTTTCATGGTCTCAATGACCTGGGGGTCCGCGCAGGCGGAGACAAGAGCCCGGTTCCGCTTCCGGTCCCGGCACATGGTCAGGGCCTCGGCGGCGGCGGTGGCCCCGTCGTAGACGGAGGCGTTGCTGACGTCCATGCCCGTCAGGGCGCAGATCATGGTCTGATACTCAAAAATGGCCTGAAGGATGCCCTGGCTGATTTCCGCCTGATAGGGGGTATAGGCCGTGACCAGCTCCTCCCGGCTGACGACGCTCCTGACGGCGGCGGGGATGAAATGGCGGTACGCGCCCGCGCCCCGGAGGACGGTGTCATACACCCGGTTTTTCTGTGCCATGGCGGTGACCTTCCGCCGGACGTCCAGCTCGCACATGCCCTCGGGCAGGTCCAGCCGGTCCACCAGCATTTCCCGGGGCACGGCGGCGAACAGATCCTCCACCGCGCCCGCGCCGATGGCGGCGAGCATGGACCGCCTCTGAGTTTCCGTATTCGGGACATAAGTTCCCATAACGATACGTTTCCTTTCCAAAGAAATGGCCGGAGCGGGGGCGGCCCGCTCCGGCGGAGGGGCGGTTACTTCTGGACGAACGCCTCGTACCCTTCGGCGGTGAGCAGCTCGCCGAAGGCGGAGATGTCCCTGATCCTGGCGATCCAGGCTCCGTAGGGGTCCTCGTTGAGGAGCTGGGGCTCATCCTCCAGCCCGGCGTGGACTTCCTCTACCACGCCGGTGCAGGGGCTCATAACGTCGGAGACGGCCTTGACGGATTCCACGTCGCAGAACGCCTCCCCGGCGGTGACCTCGTCCCCCTCCTGAGGCAGGTTAATGTAAACCAGGTCGCCCAGCTCGCTCTGGGCAAAATCGGTGATGCCCACCAGGGCGGTGGTTTCGTCGATCATTTTGATCCACTCGTGGTCTCTGGTGTATTTCAGTTCCGCGGGAAAATTCATGGTGTGCTCCTCCTTTATTTTCGGTAGACATTCTTTTCTTTGTGAACAAACAAAAGAATCAAAAGAAAAACTTTTTACCGGCCCGGCGGGCCGGAATACGCCGTCAGATTCCGGATTTCCGCGCCAGCCTGTTCAGCGCGTCCGCAGCCTGGCCCTCGCTGAAGCAGTACTTCATCTCAGTGTAACCGGCGCGGAGGGCTTCGACGTCCTCTTTGACCTCCTTGCCCCGGAGGATGCAGTCGGCCATGATCTGGGCGAGCCTCTCGAACTCGGCGGGGCCGAAGCCGAAGCGGGTCATTTCGCTGACGCCCATGCGCAGCGCGCCGGAGGCGGTGAAGCCCTCCTCCTCGGGGGTGGCCTGGTAGTTGCAGATGATGTTGTTCCGTTCCAGACGCATGGCCACCTCGGGACCGGTGCCGTAGCCCACGTTGACAATGACCTGATGGGTCTCGGTGTAGCCGATGGCGGGATCGCCCGCAACATCCAGACCGGCGGCCTTCAGGCTCCTGGCAAAGCTCCTGGCGTTGGAGACCACCGCTTTCTGGTACCCGTCCCTGAACTGGTTCATCTCATAGGCCGCCATCAGCAGGCCCAGCAGGGTGCCCAGGTGGTGATTGGAGACGCTGCCGGGGAAGGCGCGGTTTTCAATCGTCTCCCAGAGGCCGTACTTCAGCTCGCCCTTTTTGTAGTTGACGCCCACGATGCCCCTCTGGGGACCAAAGAAGGTCTTGTGGGTGGAGCCGGTGACGATCTCAGCTCCCTCCTGGAAGGGCTTCTGGAAATGGTCGCCGATGAGGCCCAGCACGTGGGCCATGTCGTACATGATGGTGGTCTCCAGACCAGTGTCGTCCACGTATTCGCGAATGGCGGCCACGGGCTCCTTATGGAGGACCATGCTCTTGCCGAAGATGATGAACTCGGGGCGGTACCGGTCGATGGCCTTTTTGGTCTCCTCCACGTCAATCTTATAGATGTTGTCCCTCAGGACCGGGAAGTTCACCAGGGCGTGGCGCTCGGTGACAGGATCGATGGCGATGTAGTCGTGCAGGGCCCCCATGGGCTGGGCGGAGAGGTGGCCGCCCTTGATGATATGGTTGTTCATGATATAACCCAGCCGCCGCGGGTCCCGCTTCCGGTCCAGCCGGTTCTTCCAGTCCATCAGGGCGGAAAATACGCAGGTGTTGGACATCTGGCCGCTGACACACCGGGTTTCCACTTCCGCGCAGCCCAGAAAGGCCTTCATCTCCTCTACCAGCAGCTGCTCCACCTCGTCGATGAACTCCGTGCCCTGGTAGTAGAACACGTCCGCGTCGTAGAAGCTCTTTACTTTCTTGTGCTCCGCGTAGCGGAATGAGGGGTCGCTGGCGCACAGCAGGCGCACCGCCCGGGAGGGCGTCATTTCCGAGGGAATCAGGTTCACACACTGCTCCTGCCGCCAGACGTGGTTCTGAAGGGCTTTGCCGATGAGCTCCAGGGCTCTGGGAGCCCGGTCGCCGGAGACGGGAGCGGCGGCGTCCTCTTCGGGGCGGTAGAGAATGGGGCGGGCGAAGGGAGGCGCGTCCACGCGCATGTGGTAGGGGGGAATCACGGCCTTCAGCCGCCGGCCCCGGACGTCCACCTGGACCTCGTCGTCCTCCAGCGTGTCGCTGTCGAGAAGAGCCAGGCCGATGGAGCGCCGGGCGGCCTCCTCCAGGATGACGGTTTGCAGGCCCTCGCCCTCGTGGCGGTAGTAGGGCACCATGGTGCCGCTGGTGACATGACCGATGCACTTCTCGCCTTTATACACCGGCATCCCGGCGCGGATTACGCCCTTATCCAACAGAGCGATGGGAAGGATGCGGCGGGGCAGGCCGGTCAGATCGGAAAAGTCCCGGTTCATGATCCGCTGGAAGACCCCGTACTGCTTTGCCAGCGGTTCCCTCCCGATGAAGTCTCCCTTCTGCTCCGAGAAGCTGACGGCAAATTTTGCCAGCGGTACGGCGAAAACGGGAATCTCCTTTCCCTCCGGGTCCTCGCCCATTTCGTGACCGTACAGCGGCAGGCAGGCCTCCAGCCGGCAGGTGTCCCTGGCTCCCAGCCCGGCGGGCCTCGCTCCCAGCTCGATGAGCCGGTTCCACAGCCACGGGGCCTCGCCGCTTTCGATATACACCTCGTAGCCGATGGGCTCGCCGGTGTATCCCGTCTTGGCCACGCGAACGGTGCGGCCCTCGAAGGACAGGGTGTTCAGCGCATTTTTCACCGGCTCGGTAATGGCCGCGCCGCCGGAGAGGACCTGGAGAATCTCCCTGGCCCTGGGGCCCTGGACGGCGATGGCGGCCCACTCGCCGGTGATGACGGTCATTCCGGCGTCATACGGTTTGATCTGCTCATGGAGATGGACCAGATCCCTGTCCGTGTTGGCAGCGTTGACCACCAGCAGGTACCGGTCCTCCTCGAAGCGGTAGAGGTACGCGTCGTCCACCGCGCCGCCGGTCTCATTGGGGATGATGGCGTACTGAGCCTGATTGAGGTCCAGCGCCATGACGTTGCTGGAGAGCACATGCTGGAGGAAGGGGACCGCCTCCGGTCCATCCACCAGGATACGCCCCATATGGGACACGTCGAAAAGGCTGCACGCGCCGCGGGTATACAGGTGCTCGGCCACAATGCCGGCGGGGTAGTGGATGGGCATCTCCCATCCGCCGAAATCCACCATGACGGCCCCCGCCGCCACATGGACGCCGTATAGCTGGGTACGCTTGAGGTCGCTCATATCAGCCGCCCTCCTTACAAAATTTTGGGGAATTGTCGAAAAGGGGAACAAAAAAACAGGGCGCGGCAATCCGTATGCTGCGCCTCTGTTGGTTGACCTGAGAGATTCCGCGCGGCTGTTCGCCGCGGTTGCCCCGCCGGCGCGCCAAGGGGAGTAATCCACCCGGCGCTTTCCAGATTTCGTCCCGATCCAGTCCCTGGTACCTGAGAGAGTGTGGCATTGCTCCTTCGGCGCCGGACAACAGTCCGGTCTCTCCTGGATCGATCATCCGCCTATGCAGTTGTCGGCCCCCGTTCCTCTTCTACAAGATACCAGTATACGCCGTCAGTGTCAAGGAAATATCCGGCAGGGGGTAAATTTTGGGCAAATCTGCCGATTTTCAGCCGGGCAAACCGGTGGTTTTGACGGAAGCTCCGGTAAGCGCCCGGCGGCGGGCAGAATCGTCTTGCGACGCGCGGCACTTTCTGCTATAATAGATAAATAATGGAAGCCTGTTCCCGGAACCGACTGCGAAAAGGAGTTTAATCATGTCAAAACGCTGTCCCGACTGTGGGTTTGTCAATGAAGATTCCCGCATCTACTGCGGCTCCTGCGGCTCCCTGCTGGATAAGGAGCTGCGGCTTCTCAAGGACCTGACGGACCAGACCTCCGGCCCCAGGAAGCCCACCTACAAGACGCCCCCGGCCAGAAGGGAACCCATTCCGCCCAGGGATTTTTATGACGAGGACTACGCCCCGCCCAGGCTGTCCCGGAAGAAGAAAAGCTCCGGGGCGGCGGTGTGGATCGTTCTGGGGCTGGTTGTCGTGGCGGCTGCCGTATTGGTGTGGTACTATGCTGTTTGATACCCATGCGCACTATGATGCGGAAGAATTTGACCCGGACCGGGAAGAAATCCTGGCCGGACTGGCGGCGCGGGACGTCTCCCTTGTGGTAAATCCCGGCTGCGACGTTCCCTCCTCCCGGCGGGCGGTGGAGCTGGCCGGGAGGTACCCTTTCCTGTATGCCGCCGTGGGCTGCCACCCGGAAAACTGTGCAGGGTATACCCCGGCGGACCTGGACGGCATCCGGCAACTGGCCGGCGCGCCCCGCGTGGTCGCCATCGGGGAAATCGGCCTGGACTACTACTGGGAGGAAAACCCGCCCAGGGACCATCAGCGGCAGGTCTTCCGGGATCAGCTGGCCCTGGCGGAGGAGCTGAACCTGCCGGTGATCGTCCACGACCGGGAGGCCCATGCCGACAGCCTGTCCATTGTCAGGGACTTCCCACGGGTCCGTGGGGTGTTCCACTGCTATTCCGGCAGCGCGGAAATGGCCAGAGAGCTGGTCGGGCTGGGGTGGATGATCTCCTTTACCGGCGTGTTGACCTATAAAAACGCCCGGCGGGCGGTAGAGGCCGCCCAGGCCGTGCCCCTGGACCGGATCATGATCGAGACCGACAGTCCCTACATGGCCCCGGTCCCTCACCGGGGCAGGCGGAATGATTCCGGCTATGTCCGGCATGTGTGCGAAAAGCTGGCGGAGATCAGGGGAATTTCCTTTGAGGAATGCGCCCGGATCACAACGGAGAATGGGAAGCGGTTCTATAATATCCCCTGACGGGGTGTTCCCTTCGGAGAACAGAATCAGTAAACGCCGGCGGTGGAACAAACCGTCCCGCAGGGAAGCCGGCTGCATCCCGGTCTGTAACCGGGCGGGAGGCAAAGGATCTTTATGCTTCCGGAAGCGGGAACGGATTTCCTGCTGCTGAAACAGACACACGCGGCTTCTTACTTCAAATCCTCCAGTCCCGCCTTGCAAAAGGACCTGAAATACTGATAGTACGGCTCCAGAAAGCTGTAGCCGTCCACCAGCATGTCCACAAGAGCGGGAGAATACAGCGTCTCGTCCACGGGACAGCAGCGCCCGATAGAGATGTCCTTCTTATTGTACCACTCGGTCAAAAGTCTGGTGGACTCACCCTTCTTCCGGGCATAATCTTTGCCCTGTATGGCGAAGCGGCCATCCCTGCCGAGCCTGCGGACCAGCTTTTCCGCCCGCCTGGGGTCCTGGTCCATGTCCCGCCGCATGGCGGCAAGGGTCTGGGCGTCGGCGTTCCAGAAGCCCACGCCGTAGCTCCACTCCTCCGGGGTGATCTCAAACCAGAACACGGGCTGCCGGCTCCAGATGTCGTTTTCCGGGCGGATGGTCAGCCAGAGGTGATCCTTGTAGGGGCCGTTTCCGTGAAGGCGGCGGGCGTCCCGGTAAATCCGGCAGACGTGGAGGTTCAGCCCCAGCCTGGGATACTTCTCCATGAATTTCTCATAGACTTCCCGGCCCAGCTCCATGGTGGGAGTGTAGAGATGATCCAGGTAGTCCTGCTTATGGGCGGTGAACCATTCCCGGTTGTTGTTGAGGCGGATGCCCCACATGAAGTTTATCGTTTTTTCTGTGTAGCCGGTAAACATATGCTTTCCTCTCTGCGGCCCTGCAGGCCGCCTTAAAGTGTTTCATATTGATGTCTGCGGGGCCGCGCAGGCCCCGTAAAACCGATTCACGAAGAACTCCCCGTTTGCCGCTCGAAATGCGGAAAAGATTCAGCCTGTCTCTGCTGCTCCTCCAGGCTCCACCCATACAGAGGATACCGCTGTATGGCTCCGAAAATTTTCTTTTTCAGCTGCGGGAACTGCTTTTCCAACTGGAGAAGCAGTTCTTTTATTTCTTCCCTTTTCGTTGAACCGTTGGCGGGACAGGGGTTCTTCACGACAGGGAGCCCCAGACGGCGCACTGCGCCCTTCACCTCCCGCTCCTGGACATACAGAAGAGGCCGGATCTGCGTCACGCCGCTTCTGTCCAGGAAGGTCACCGGCTGGAAACAGCCGATCCGTCCCTCCAGAAACAGGGACATCACCATGGTCTCCACTGCGTCGTCATAGTGGTGGCCCAGCGCGATCTTGGTCAGCCCCAGCCGGTTCATCTCCGTGCTCAGCGCGCCCCGGCGGAGCCTGGCGCACAGGGAGCAGGGGTTCTTCTCCTTCCGGTGCTCGAAGACGATCTCATAAATCGGTACCGGGATCAGGTGATAAGGGACGTCCAGCTCCCCGCACAGCCTGGCAATGGGGCTGAAGTCCATCCCCGGCGTGCCGCTGTCGATGGTCAGCGCCGCCACGCTGAACCGCCGGGGATAGAATTCCCGCAGCTTCGCCAGGGCCGCCAGGGTCAGTACGGAGTCCTTCCCGCCGCTGACCCCTATCGCCACCACGTCGCCCTCCTCGATCATGTTGTAGTCCTCCACGCACCGGCGGACCAGAGACAGAATTTGCTGCATCGGAAGCGCCTCCCTGCAAAATTTGAAAACGGGACAAGAGATATTAAGAGAAAACGGGAGATAATAAAAGAAACAGAAAGAATTATATCTGCTAAATGAAAACGGTGTTGACAATGGGAAGGGGGTGTGCTATAAATATATCTGTTCGCTACGGGTCATTGTACCTGATTCCGGACAAAAATACAAGAACTTCCTTCGATAACGAGATGGCAGGAGCTTCTTCCTGTTTTTTCGTGATCGAAGGAAGAATAAAAAAGGAGAACACAGCCATGTCCACTTTTATGGCAAACAAGGGCAACATCGTCCGCAAGTGGTATGTTGTTGACGCCGCCGGCAAGCCTCTGGGCCACACCGCCGTCATCGTCGCCGACCTGCTCCGCGGCAAGCGTAAGCCCATCTATACCCCCCACGCCGACTGCGGCGACAACGTCATCGTCATCAACGCCTCCAGGGCCACTCTCTCCGGCAACAAGCTGGAGCAGAAAATGTACCGCACCCACTCCGGCTGGGTGGGCGGCCTGAAGGAGACCAGGTACAGGGATATGATGGAGAAGAAGCCCGAGCTGGCCATGCGGGTAGCCGTCCGCGGCATGATGCCCCGCAACATCATCACCAAGGATTCCCTCAAGCGCCTGCACATTTACGCCGGCGAAACCCACGAGCAGCAGGCCCAGAAGCCTGAGCTCTACGCGGAATAAGGAGGTAGAGGAATATGTATCAGTCTAAGAAACCCTATCTGTACGGCACCGGCCGTCGGAAATCCTCTGTGGCCCGCGTCCAGGTTTATCCCGGCGGCACCGGCTCCATCACGATCAACGGCCGGGACATCGAAGAGTATTTCGGTCTTGATACCCTGAAGATGATCGTCCGTCAGCCCCTGGTGGCTACCGCCAATGAGGGCAAGGTAGACATCGTCGCCACCGTCAGAGGCGGCGGCGTCAGCGGTCAGGCCGGCGCCCTGCGTCACGGCATTTCCCGCGCCCTGCTGCTGGCCGGCGACGACAACCGTCCCATCCTCAAGAAGGCCGGCCTGCTTACCCGCGATCCCCGTATGAAGGAGCGCAAGAAGTACGGCCTCAAAGCCGCCCGCCGCGCGCCTCAGTTCTCCAAGCGCTGATTTTCCTGCAAACCCCTGGAACCGCAACGGTTTCAGGGGTTTTCCGTTTGATGGCGTTTGTGGGATTGTGACCGCTTTGAACCGCAAAAATTGAGGTTCATTTGAGGTTCAAAGCCCTTAAAACTGTTTTTTGAGGTTCAATTTGAGGTTCATTTCGACAGCCATTTTCCAGCAGAATCGGCAGACCGTCCGTGCTATACTCCGGCCATAAGGAGAGCGGCTTGATTAGGATTTCACTGTCCATCGGGCTTGGCGGGCCTGGATGGGCGCGGGGGCTGTACATGGACAGAAAAAAGCAGGGAGGCCCGGCACGGTCTCCCTGCTTGAAGTAAACCATTTTGCCGGCATCAACAAAATGGTATATGCCCCTGCTCTCCCCTCCCGGACGCTCATCAGGCGTCCGGGCTTTCTTTTTTGGCAGGGATGCACTCAACCTTCCCGGCGGTCATCAGATCTCCGGGGCCGCAGTCGAGGGCCTCGCAGATGCTCCGCACCGTGGAAAGCGTCACTGTGTCCAGGTACTTGTAGGTGTTCCGGATCACGTCCACCTTCACGCCCACCTTCTGGGCCAACTGCAGGTCAGTGATATTCCGCTCCTGCATAAGGCGGTGCATGGGGTCAAAGGAAAGGTACACCCTTTCATAGCTGTCCGGGGTAGAAAAGTAGCTCATCGTCGGCCTCCTCAAATCTCGGTTCCGTCAGGGAGTGTGAATCGGATCTCAACCTGGCAGCCCAAAGCCCCCGCCAAGGCCAGAATATCCTTCTCGGTGAAGTTTCCCCGCGTCATTTTATTGGATAGGTTCTGCCGGGTCTGCCCAGAGGCTTCGGCGATGTCCCCCATCGTTTTGTTCTGACGCTTCATAATCAGCCGTATCTTTTCGGCCACCGTAATGTCCATGGCGTCACCTCCTACGACTACTATACACCAATTCATGTCACTTGTCAAAAGTTTTTTTCAAAATCCACGAAAAAATGTAAAGTAGGTATTGACAAACGACACGAATTAGTGTAATATAAGGATTGTAAGGCAGGGGCGGCCAGCCCCTTAAGAAAGGAAGTGAGGAAGTGGACGAGATGGCAACCAACACGGAGTACATCCTGCGGATGGTGCTTGAGCTGATTGACAAGTGCAAGACGCTGGAAGAGCTCCGGGAAGCGGTCAAGGCAGTGCTTGACGAAGCCAAATAAAAACGGGTAGCGGCCCCCGACCAAGGAAACCCGCTACCCAACCCACAGAGGGGAAGCCGAAAGCCTTACTTCGGCTCCCCTCCATGATAACAGAGTAAGGCAAAAAAATCAAGGAGGCAATCGATTATGATGATCGAGGAATTTGAGAAGCGCACCGGCTTCTACCCCACGCTGGTACAGTACGAGGCCATTGAGCGGGCCTACATGGACTTCGACGGCGACAAGGACGCCTTCTGCAAGGCTTACAAGAAGAACGCCGACGGGATGGCCGAACGCATCCAGCGCGAGGTCAACATGGCCACCTTCAAAGCGCAGCGTGACCAGGTCGCCGAGCTCAGCCGCCGCGACATCGAAATCGAGCGCCTGAAGAAGGAGCTGGAGCGGGAGCAGGAGTGGAAGCCCTACGAGGATACCCACAACGTCACCCAGGAGCAGTACGCCGACCTGGCCGAGAGCATCCCCGGCGGCGCAGCGCACTACATGACCGATGCCGAGGCCCTGGATTGGATCTGCCGTGAGTTCGGCTTTGACCGCAGCAAGGTCACGATCCTGCATGAAATCGACGAGTACGAGGTCAACAGGCACCACCAGCTCCGCCAAACCGGGAAGAAGATCGACCGCCGCCCGGTCTACTGCGCCACGGACTACCACTACATTCGGTTCAACGTCGGACGCGGCACCGGCTGGATGTGGGAAGCCTGGAACGGCCAGCTCCGCCCCTTCTACAATTGATACGAGGCCCGCCCCGGAGGTCACGAGGGCAGAAAGGGGCTCAATCATGTTCATTGTGGAATGGACAAACCACGAAGGGAACCTGCAGCAGCGGCCATTTGAAGATCGGGAGAGTGCCGAGCTGGAGGCCGCAAGCCTGGAGGAGAAATACGACTACGTTGCGATTATCGCGGAAATGGAGGTTTGAACATGAAATTCATGAAAAGGCGCGACGACAACGGAAGTATCCGCAAGGTGTGGAGCGATGACAGGGAGGTGTGCTTTGGTGTCGTGGGAACTGTCGGTGATCTCATCCAGGATGGAATCCTCGAATATGCCGACTACTCCCCTGAGACCTGGGCGTTCATCCCGTCCCCCGGCGTAATCCAGAAGCCCTGGTTCAGGGCGACCAGAGAGGCCGCCCTGGAAAACCTCCCCAAAATGTAACCCGCAAGGCCGACGGCCACAGGCCGCCGCTGGTGCAAGTCCAGCCGCCCCCATCGGGGCGGGCGCTCATGGGTTTACCCATCGGCACCGGGGGAGTCAATCGCCGCCCCGTTTCATATAGGCACTTTGAAAACAGAACAGGAAACAGCCACACCGCCCCCTGCCGTTGGCCACAGCGGGCCTCTGCGGTGGCGGAGGGGTAAACACCCACCTGCTCGGAGAGCGCGCCACAGGGGGCCGTAAACGGCAAGCAGGGCCTTGCGGCCCTGCCCCGTATGGACATCACTTCTCAATAATAACGTTTTTATCTGTCTTCATTCGGCACCCCGGAAACATCCTCTCCCCATAAAAATCCCGTACATCGGTGCGTTCCATGTACCCCAAGCGGCAGCAGCCTTGCATCCCCCGCTCCCCATGACAAGCATACGGTGTTTGGTAAAACAAAGGGCATTCTTGGCAGTAGCGAGGGTATCGCTCCAAATAAACCGTCATTTCAATCCTGTGCCTAATCATTTTGCATCCTCCTTGCAAACACCTATTCTCTTTCGGTACACACATATTCGCTCTAAACGGTGGAAATAGCAAGTGCATTCTGGGGCGTAATCTACACAAATATGGACTTGCGGAATTGTGTAGATTATTCCGAGAAAAGACTTGCTATTATCGCCGTTCAGAGTGATTAATACACTACCGCAAGGGGAAACCGGCCCCGGAGGTTGCAAAGACAAAACCAAAAACAGGAGGAAAAGGAAATGAACGAGCAGGTTATTCGGGAGGCGCTGGAACTGATTTTGAATGGGGAGCTTTCTCTGGAGGATACGGCCCTGGAGGAAACCAGGGTGGCGCGATCCTTCGAGGAGGCCGGAGTTCTTTCCGGCGATGATGGCCTGGTTCTGCGGATGCAGGACGGCAGCGAGTTCCAGATCACGATCCGCCAGAGCCGCTAAAGGCACACGCCCGCCCCGGAGGTTACGAAGGCAGAAAGGATGAAAGACGATGTTGATTATGGATTTTATTGGCGAGTGTTCCAACCCAGAAAATCTTTGTGTGGCAATCTATGACACCGAGGCGGGCGACATTGTTTGGGAAGGGTCTGGCGACAGTATTCCTGGGTATTTGGAAGACCAGAACATAGAAGGATTTGATGCTCCTGAGAACAATGTAATCACACTGAATGTTTGTGGCGTCAAAGAATGGCCCTTATGGACTTTCCGAGATGGGAAAGCCTGTAAGTCACCGTGGGCCTGACCTAAAAAGCCGAAACGCCTCCAGGGTGTCCGCCGGGTGCCGTTGCGCCCGGCTTTTCGGCGGTATAATCTACACAGTTTTCCTCCGCCATGTTTGTGTACTTTACATTCCGAATTGTCTTGCTATTTCTCCGCTTTAGAGTGATTAATACACTACCGAAAGAAAATACACGAAAAACGGAGGAACAAAAATGATTAGCTACGCACAGGCATTGAGCAGAGCAAAGGCCGCCAAGAGCGACTGGAACGAAGAAGAGCGGATTTCCAAGGCGGTCATCACCTGGGTGGACAGCGAATGGGAATACGAAACGGAGGTCGAGAACGAGGGCATGACGGATTCCGAGTTCAAAGCCTGGGTCGAGGAGAACGCCAAAGAGCTTGCGAGGGAGGCCGCCGAAAAGGAGGGAACAACCTTCGAGGAGGTAGACCGCATCGACTACGAGTACGAAACCATCGACGATGACGCCGCCTTCCGGGATGATTACGAAGCCTACGCCGAGTTCGAATGGGAATGCCGCACCGGGCGGTAAGCCAGCTCCCAGCCGAAAGCCAAGCCCCAGAGGGGGCTTGCTCTCGTACAACATCATGACAAGCGGGCCGCCCCCGTGAGCTGTGACCAGAATCTTACCATCGGCAGATGTAAACTACACAATTACATCTGAGTGAAATTGTGTAGTTTATTCTCAGAAATGACTTGCTATTATTTCGGTTTAGAGTGATTAATACACTACCAAAAGGAAAACAACACTTCAGAAAACGGAGGAAAATACCATGACAGAGCAGACCAACGCCTATTTCCAGGCCCTTGAGCAGACCAGCAACGAATTGGCCCTCACTGACGGTAGGCACAGGGCTTACATCGCCTGGTTCAAAAGCATCAGAAACCAGAGCAGCACCTTCGAGGTGGACGACCTTCCCTGGCCCAGGGACATCCACGAATTTGTGGAAACCCTCCGGGCTGCCGGAATCACCGAGTTCGCAGTCACAGACCGCAGCACCGGCTTAATGGAGGGCCTCCATCTGCTTGCCGCCGAGGGCTGCACCATGCAGGGCCTTTGCAAGGTAACCCGCAGCGAGATCCGCTGGGAGGGCGAGGGGCCCACCGAGTACGAAGGAATCCTTTTCTGCGCCTGATCCAACTGGCAACCAGAAGGGCTCTGGCCCTTTTGGTCGTTTCGGGGTATAAAACACACAGTCCCTGTTGCAGATAATTGTGTACTATATGGCTCCGAATCAACTTGCTATTATTCACATTTAGAGCGAATATGTCAATACCGAAAGGGAAAACACGAAACGGAGGGCACGAACATGACCTACCAGGAGCTCGAACAGAAGGTAATCAAGAACCGCCTCATCCTGCGGCGCTGCGCCGACAGCGAAACTCGCCGCCGCATCATCTGGGAGAACCATGAATTAATGACCGAAATGGACCGCCGCTGGACTGCGGCAGGGAGGAATCAACAATGACAAGATTTCAACGAGAACTGCGCGGTGACCTGGGTGCCTTTTGGCAACAGCACGCTCAAGGCGAACTGGCGAAGGTCAAGGCTGATCTGGACAGCGAGGCCATTACCATTGACGGGGCGGGGGTTGCCCGGAACTGCATCGGGCGGGCCTTGATGGATGATCTGTTGGAGATGCTGGTGCTGGTCACCGACAAGGCCGACAGCGCCGCCACGCAGGCCGCACGTGAGGCTGAAGTCAAAGCCGACCTGGAATCCTACCGGGCGGCGAGAAGGGCCCCCAGCGCCGAGGAAATGGCCGAGATGCGGGCCGCGTTCGGTGAGGGGTCCACGGTGGTGGATGTCCTCACCGGCGAGAAGATTTTCCTCTGACCGCCTGCCAAAATCCCAAACGTCTGGGAATTTGCCGCAAACAAAAAATCACCCCCTTACAGGCCAAAACCTGCAAGGGGGTGATGAGTTACTTTTTGTTGTTGATGGTCTTGATCTGTTCCAGGGTCTGCCGGAGCTTGTCGAAGCCGAACATGGCGGCGTAGGCCACGAAGATGCCAAGAACCACGGCCCCAGCAACCATATACCAGGTGATGGGGGTGCTGGTAATCTGGCACAGGGCGAAGAAGGCCAGCAGCGTGACCGCCATGGCCACCAGGAAGGCCAGCAGATTGGTGGGCATCTTCTCCCAGGTCAGCTTCTTCAACACCTCGGTGATGATGTTGGTCACCACCATGAGGATCAGCACCGCAGGAAGGAGCAGCGGGATCATGGCGGGGATATTGTGGATGATGTTTTCCATGGGGTTTTCCTCCTCAAATTTTCTTGCAGAAGTCCAGCGACACCCAGCCCTTGCCGGACTTCAGCTTGCCCCAGAGTGTGGCACCCGGGCCGGTGGCCTCGCTGACGATGGTGTAGACGCCGGGGGTGATGGCGTTCTGGACGATGGCGGTGTTGGTGCCGGGACCCTTGCGGATGCGCAGATCGGTGGCGGTGATGCGGACCTTATAGGGAACGCTGCTCACGGGAGCGGAGGGCTGTACTGGGGCCGCGCCGGTGGCCCCCAGCTTGGCGTTCACCTTCGCGGCGATGTCGCCGAGCCGCTGGTAGATGTAGTCGCCGGGGCACGCCTTGTTGGCGAACCAGCGGTGAACCGTGAGGTTCTGCTTGGCGGGGTTGCCCACCAGGTTCTTGTCACCGGACCACAGCAGTTTCTTGATGCCGTTGCGCCGGCAGATGTCGGTACACAGCTCGATCAGCGCGGCCATGGCCTTCTCGGTGATGGCGTAGGGGTGCTTGGCCTCACAGGCCACCTCAATGGTAACAGCCTGGTAGTCGTTGGAGGAGCCAGAGATCCCGTTCACCCGGATGGGGACGTTGACCCCGTTCACCTTCTTGTAGCCGCCCGTACACCAAGAGCGGTCCTTCTCCTCGACACACAGGCCGATGGAGCCATCGTACCCCACAACGTAGTTGCAGGAGGCCCCCTTGCTGCTGGGCTGAAACACCTCGCACCCCCGCTTGGCGGTCACCTGGCCGACAAAGCAGTGAATGGTGATGGTGTCGATGGCGTGGTTCCGGCCGACGGTCTTATTGGGAGAAATCAGTTTGACCGTGGCCAAAGGGCTGTTGGAAAATCCCATGGTGTTGACACTTCCTTTCTGTGCGTACTTGTCGAAATACTTCTGGCCGTACCCGGCCCGATTGGCCTTCACGGCCTCGCTCTGATCCGCCGGGCGTTCGAACTGGAGCAGGACGGCATCGGAGGCGGCCCGGACACTGGTGGCGGTCTTCAGCGTGGCCAGAACCATCTTGTAGCTGGTGGACAGCTCCTGCATCAAAAAGCCAAGCTGCATCTCCAGGTCGCCGATGCTCTTACCTGCATCTTTGGCGAATTTATGCAGGTTAGCCTTGCGAGTGTGGTACGTCCACTGTGCCAGTCCATACCCAGCGCAATCATGGGCGAAGTTGGTGTAGCTGCCGCTGTCCACCCTCTCGGTGTACTCGGCATCGGCCATGCCCAGCTTCCCCTCGTAGCTGTTCTGGAGGTTGTTGGGCCGCAGGCCAGACTCCGCGTAGAGGTTCCCCATCAGGCCGGCGGCGCCAGCGTCGGTGAGCCCCTGCCCCTTCAGGTAGCTCCAGATTCTCTCTTCTGTGTTCACAGGCTATTCGTCCCCCTTATCCTGTTCCGCCTCCCAGGCGGCAACGTATTTCAGTACAGCTCTTCTCGCTACATCCTCCGGCGGATTAGGCGGCCCGCCCCATCGTTTGTCCAGGAGAATCCAGACGATTTCGACCCAGCCAAGTCCCCCTCGTGCAGCAAGCTGTTCAAGTGTCTGACCATGATTCCGACAGGCCCTTGCTTCGTGCGGGGCCAGTACATCCCACGGGATATACTCTTTCTGTTTAGCTCCAAGGGCTCCAAGGACTGGATACTGCCTTCGTTTGGTTTCCATGGTCATCCGACACCTCCTTCTTCCTCGCCCTCATCGGGCGGATCATCCTTGATCCGGCTTTGGCCAAACACCACGCCCTCGTTATGCTCGAAAATGTTTTCCACCACCTTGAGGGCGCTCACCCCCAGGATGGTGGTGATGGCCTGCTGGGACAGCTCCACCACGGGGAACGGCTGGAACAGCTTGACGGTGGAGTAGACCGCGATACCGTATGACACCGACACCCACACCAAGGCAAACAGCTGCGTGGTAACGAACAGGAGCCTTGTCACCGATTTCAAGATGCCGGGTCGCTCATGGCCAGACCGCAGCTCTCTTACCCGCTGGCGGAGGTGGCGGATGGTCGCCGCACTGAACACGATACCCAGCGCGATACCCACCACCAGCGCCCCGGCGGCAATCAGAACCGCCCTCATGGCGACTGCTCCTGCCGCGCCGCGCTGCTTTCCTGCAGAAAGTCATGCCGCTTCAGCCGCTCCATGTAGACCTCTTGGATATTCTTGATTGCCAGGATCGCCCGGTTGTTCGGGTACTCCGGGTGTTCCCGGCAATACAGCTCGTAAGCGTCTATTTCAGCCAGAACCTCGGTGAACTCCTCCTTGGTGTGGTTGATGTCCCGGAGCATCTCATTGTTGAAATGCAGAATACGGGCCCGGTGGCCGTCTGCGGTGCGCCGGTCATCCATGGTGATGTGATTATCCAGTTTCTTGATAACCTCGGCATTGATGGCCCGGCCAATGGCTGCCGCCAGCCACGACCATGGATTGACTTTGACGGGGGCGATTTGTACCAGCGTCATAGCGACCACCAGCACCCCGCCCCCGCCTGCAAGGATTTCTTGGATGCTCATAATAGCTTTCCTCCTCATAGTGATAGAAAGAGGCCGGAGCGCACTGTTCTGCGCCCCGGCCTTCAGGTTTACGCTTTCGCCCCCACCAAGGCGGCGATGTGCCGGAGGTCCTCCACCGGCGCATCATAGAAGTCGTGGTTCCAGATCCAGAAGTCCTCGTGTTCCGGCCGCTTGTATTTCTGGCACAGGGGGTCGGCCCACACCTTATCCCACCGGGCCTGCAGTTCCGCCTGGCACTTCTCTCCGGCATTGGGCGGTGTCTCCAGCCGGGTGAGGATGGCGGCCACCAGCTGGCCACGCTCCTGGCCCTGGCCGTCATCGTCCTGGCTGAAGAACTCGTGGGCGTTCTGGCTGGTATCCACGCACAGCGGCTGGCCTTTCCACAACAAAAAACCATCCTGGGCCTCCAGGATGGAACCGTATGGAATATTGACCTGCTGGCCATTGCAGCCCTTGAACCTCGCCCGCCTCCGGGCGACGTACCTTTTGTGGATGATCTGCTCCATGGCTTACTCCTCCGTGGTCTCGACGGGGGCCTTGCTGGGCAGCATACCCATCAGCTCGGTATACTCCTCCGCCGTGATCTTGCTGGACGCCAGGAAGATGTCCAGCTTCTCCTCCATGCCTTCGATCTGGCCGCGCTCGATCATGCGCTTAAGGGTCCGATACAGCATCTTCTACACCTCCCCTCTCAAATGGTCTCGCTATCTGCCGCCACACCAAGCTCCAGCAGGGTGATGCGGTATTCGTGGTCTACGGTCAGGCCGTCAATGTCTGCCGAAAGGTCGTGGGCCGCAGCGACCATCGGGCCGGCGTCCGTTTCCTCCAGCATGACGATATCCAGCACCCCCATACCCTCCGGGGACTCTCGGCCCAGCAGGCGGTAGGGCGTCCCTTCAAAAGCAATGCCCGAAGCCTCCGGCTCCGGGCACAGGTTGTAGCAGCCGTTCTCGGCCTGCTTGATGTAAGTGGGGGTCTCGGTCATGCCGATGCGTTCCCCATTACTGGTTCGTGTGATTGTGAACATTTTGCACCTCCAAAAAAGATAGCATGGTAGAGCCGCCATAAGCGGAGCAGGCGGCCATGGTCATTGAATTTGCGGTAGTAGGCGCTCTGGCATTCCATGTACTGCTCCACGTCCTTTAAAGGACGCTTTCCAGCCACGAACTCCCGGTGGAACAGCTTCAGCTTCCGGCGGGCCCGCTTGACTCCGTCCCGACTGCCGTTGACCTTGATCTTCCCGGTTTCCGTCAGGGTGAACCGGGCTTTGCAGAACCGGAAGGGCTTTGTGAGGGGGATGATCTGGCACTTGCGCTTGTTCACCCGAATGCCCTTGGCCTCAAAACGCCGGACCAGCTCCCGTGCAAACGACTTCAGGTCTTCGACATCGGGCAGAACTGCCCAATAGTCATCCGCATAATGACCGAAACAATGAACACCCATCTGACACTTCGCCCAATTATCCACATCGCTGGGCAGCGACATCATCTCCAGCTGGCTCGGCTCCACACCAAGCGGCATCCCACGTCCCGGTATGGGGGTAGGGGCGTTCTGAACGATAGTATCGGGCACCAATCGTAAATCAGGGTTGGGAATCAGGCGCTGGTGCCGCTGATAGATTTCGGTCTGCGGCGCCCATGGGAAAAATTTCTTTAGGTCCAGCAGCATAATGGCACCTGCCCGTCCATAGTGCCGGAAGTGCCAGTGTAGATGGTTCTTGAGCCGATCAAATTGCCAGTGGAGCCCCTTTCCCTTTTGGCTGGCACCGTTGTCGTAGATCATGCTGGGGCCATACAAGGGAACCAGCACCTCATTACAGAGAGTCTTGTGGATCTGCCGGTCGGTGATGTGGGGTGCGTCAATGGGGCGCACCTTGCCACGTTCACGCAGGGTAAAATGGACACACTTTTTGGGTTTCCACGTTCCGTCCAGAATCATTCGCCGCCTGCTGGCGGTACCGGAAAACAGGTGGGATTCAAAGTTCTGGACGCTCTGCTTCCACCGGACGCCGTTACAGCACTTCCGGCCATGAAAGAACATCTTCCGATAGCTATACACCTTGTCGATGGGGCCGAGGGCGGCGCACCTGGCCTCCCTCTTTGCCTGCCGCTTCGCTTTGCGGCGCTGATACCGCGCCTCCCGGCGCTCCGAACTGGTCATAAAAAAGTATTCGCCCTCCGTACAGTCGTCTTGTAGGGTGCCGTCTAAATCTGCGTTGCCCCAATACACATGAAACGAGAGCTGGCACGTTCTCCCGCCATGCAAGAAGCGTCCGTGTAGGGGCATCAAAGGGCAGTTTTAGGGATTGGGTACCCAGGGAAGTATCTCTCCTTTTGCTAAGGTCGTCTTTCACCTGGCCGGACAAACCCAGCCTGTTACTCCATTTGACCCAGCATAGCAAAATCCGGGCAGCAGGCCCCCAGAGGCATTAGCGTTGTTGTTGTTGTAGTTGCCGTCGCTGTTGACGATGCAGAAGTTATTGTTGTTGTTGTAATTAGGGGAGCGGAGCCACCACCACACCGCCGAGGGACAAATTATCAGAGATACACCCAATTCTTGCTCAGGATTTTTTCCTTTGCGCCAGGGCCTTGACCGCGCCCTTCAGGAGCTCATTTTCTTTGTCAATCAGCTCCCCAAGGCTCTGCGCCATCTTGTCCAGCTTCTCTGTGGCATCCTTAGCGCCGACGGTCTTCCCCTTGGAGGTGGTAAAGCACCCCTCCGGGTTTTCCATCATCACCAGGTAGCAGTGGGTCAGCCGGGAATCCAGCGCCATAAGGGAGGCCCGCGCTTCCAGGAGGTGAGCTTTCCGAAGCTCAATGCGCTGCGGGTCCGACGGAAAGATACTGTTTGCCTTTTCAGCATGATCAATGACCTCACCGGCCAGCTTTGCCACAGGTTCCGCAATCAGGCGGGAGTACCGAGCCGACAGCCTTGTCAGAAAGTTCAGCGTTTCCACATAGATCTGATGAGCTGTGTTGATGAACTCCGCCTTGCTGGTGGTGCGTTTTTGTGCGAGTACCGACATTTTACACCCCTGTTTCTGTCTCTCTGGGCTTGATGGGTCCGCGCTCCCGTTCCACATCCTCCAGGTGCTTCAGCAGCACAAATTCGATATAGTTCGTTACAGAGCGGTGTTCCTCCGTTGCCAGCGTCCCGACTTTGTTAAAGACCTCATCGGTGAGGCGCAGGGTAAACACCCGTTTTGTTGTCGCCATACTCGACCCTCCAACTGATAGGCATAGGGCTATTATACGGTTGATGTTGCCCTTTGTATGCAGTCAAAGACCTGTCAAGTGATAGCATTTCTCGAATTTTCACGAATTTTGCGGGTAGATACGGGAGGGGGCAAAAATAAAAATCGCGTCGGGCGCTGACGCGCCCTCCGTGTTCCGGCCCTGCCGGGCCGGTAGGCGTCCTACCGGGAGGCCGCCCGCTTTCGCGGGCGGATCAGGCCGGGATACTCT
>CAJULD010000022.1 GCA_910587505.1 uncultured Oscillospiraceae bacterium
ATGGGCATGATGCCCACGTCCACGGGCATCCAGATACCGGCGTTGCGGATGGCCTCCAGCCAGTACCTGAACTGGTCCATATCCCAGCACAGCTGAGTCATGATATAGTCCGCGCCCTCGTCCTGCTTCTGCTTGAGGAAACCGATGTCGGCCTCCAGGCTGCGGCAGGCGATGTGACCCTCGGGGGAACCGGCCACCGCGATGGTGAACTTGTCGCCGAACTCCCTGCGCACGAACTTCACCAGCTCCGTGGCGTAGTGCAGGTCGCCGCCGGTGCCGGTCCAGCCGAAGGGCAGGTCGCCCCGCAGGGCCAGCATGTGGTTGATGCCGTGGGCCAGATAGTTCTCCAGCTGCTCTTTGATGCCCTCGCGGGTGTTGCCGATGCAGGTAAAGTGGGTGACGGGGGTACACCTGCCGTCCTTCTGGATCTTGTCCAGAACCTCCAGGTTCTTGCCCACGTTGGTACCGCCGGCGCCGTAGGTGCAGGAGATGTAGTCGGGGTTCAGGGTGTACAGCTGCTCCAGCACGCCGCCCGCGCCGCACAGCTTCTCCATGCCCACGTCGGTCTTGGGGGGGAATACTTCAAAGGAAAACGCTGCTCTCTCTTCAAAAATGTCGGCCACGCTCATAGTGAATAGTCCTCCATATGTGAAATATATTTTCCAGCGGCACCGCCGCTATGGGTTACCTGCTCAGCCCTTCCGGCCGTCTTCCAGGTCCTGGCTTTGAGACCGCTGCAGGAACAGCGGCGTCCCTGCTTTCCACAGCTTCCGGATTACGGCCCGGCCGTTCCAGACAGCTCCTGAACTGCAAGTCGGTCGTTCCCGTCGCCGGTCTTCGTTCTCAGATCGGCGTAAAGCTGTACCGCTTCAGCAGCCCGGCGGTATTGGTGTGATACACCACCGTGCCGTCGCCGAGGTCCTCCCGCTCGATCTCCGCCCGGGGCTCCAGCGCGCGGATACAGGCGTCGGTGTCCTCCACGGACACCTCCTGAAAATCCACGTCCCGCATCTGATTGTTGCTGCACTGATTGAAAATCTCGCAGCAGAGCTCATACTCTTTCATATCTCTCACTCCGCCGCCACGATGACGCTGCCCGCCGTCAGATCGGCGCTGACCAGCCGTCCGGTGATGGTGGTCTTCATGCCCATCACATCCTCAAAGGTCAGCTTTTCGCCGTCCACAAGAATGCTGGCCACAAATTTGCAGAGGATGTTGTTCTCCTGCTTCTCATTTTTATAAATGGTGGAAAGGCACATGGGACTCACTCCTCCTTATACATATGCTTACCATAAAAAATGCACGTTTACTTCTTCAGCTCCTCCAGAGCGGCGGAGAGATATCCGTTGGCCTGATCGAAGGACTCCACCGCGTGGAGCAGCTGGTGCCGGACCTCGCCGTCAAACTGCTCCGCCATGTCGCTGAGCTCCCTGGCGTGGTGAATGTTGTGCTCGAGCATATAGCGCAGTACGGCCACCGTCTGCTCGCCGCCGTGGGCGTGATGATGCTCGCCCTCGTGGGCATGCTGATGGGTGTGGGTATAGACCTGACCGTTCTCATCGGTGTGGGTGTGTTCGTGGACGTGCTCGCCGTGGCTGTGGTCATGATCGAAATGTCCCATACTGAATCCGCCTCCGTTATCATATTGACATAATTTTAACTAGATACACTATACCCCAAATCGCGCCGGTTTGCAAGGAGTAGAAACAGAATATTTGACGAAAAATTTTACCGACTTTTGTGAAAACAGACAGTTTCATGAGGCGCGCCTGAAAAACGCTGGACATATTCGCCGGGCAGTGGTATAATAGCGCTAAATCGGCCGGGGATTTTTTGGTGCGTATCCGTCATTAGCACCAAAAGCGACCGGCTATTTGTGTGAGGAGGTATTTTTGTGGTTAGTTTCATCATCTGTCTCGCGCTTCTGATCGGCGGATACTTCGTCTACGGCAGGGTCGTGGAGAACACCTTCGCCCCGGACGACCGCGAAACTCCCGCCGTCAAAATCAACGACGGCGTGGACTACGTGGTGCTTCCCCAGTGGAAGCTGTTTCTGGTGCAGCTGCTGAACATCGCGGGCCTCGGCCCCATCTTCGGCGCGCTGACCGGCGCTCTGTGGGGTCCGGTCGTGTTTCTGTGGATCACCTTCGGTACGATTTTTGCCGGCGGCGTCCACGACTTCTTCTCCGGTATGATGAGCGAGCGCAACAACGGCGAGTCCATCTCCGAGATCTCCGGCATCTACCTGGGCGGCGCGATGAAGAACGTGATGCGCGTGTTCAGCGTGGTGCTGCTGGTCATGGTGGGCACCGTGTTCGCCGTAGGCCCCGCGGGGCTGATCCAGCTGCTGTTCACCAACGCCAACGTGACCAACATTCTGTCCAACAAGATGTTCTGGCTGATCATCATCCTGATTTACTACTTCATCGCCACCTTTATCTCCGTGGACAAGGTCATCGGCAAGATTTATCCGATCTTCGGCATCTGCCTGATCATCATGGCCGCGGGCGTGGGCGTGGGCGTCCTGGTGAACCCCGACTACGTCATTCCCGAGATCTGGAGCAACTTCACCAATATGCACCCCAGCGGAACGCCCATCTGGTCGTTCATGTTCATCACCGTGGCCTGCGGCGCCATCTCCGGCTTCCACGCCACCCAGTCTCCCCTGATGGCCCGCTGCATGAAGAGCGAGCGCCAGGGCCGCTTCGTGTTCTACGGCGCGATGATCAGCGAGGGCGTCATCGCTCTGATCTGGGCTGCCGCCGGCTGCTCGATCTATGAGGGCGCCAGGCTGCTGGAGATGGGCGGCGGCTGTCCCGCCACCGTCTATGACATCTGCTCGAAGACCATGGGCCCCATCGGCCTAGTGCTGGCCATGCTGGGTGTCATCGCCTGCCCCATCACCTCCGGCGACACAGCCTTCCGCTCCGCCCGTCTGGTGCTGGCCGACTGGCTGAAGATCGACCAAAAGTCCTATGCGGGCCGCCTGAAGCTGTGCATCCCCGTGCTGGGCGTAGGCGCCTTCCTGGGCATCGGCAATGCTCTGGGCAAGATCGACTACAACGTGATCTGGCGCTATTTCAGCTGGACCAACCAGACCCTGGCCATGATCGTGCTGTGGTGTGCGTCCATGTATCTCTTCTACGACAGGAAGAACTACTGGCTCACCGCCGTACCCGCCACCTTCATGAGCGCCGTTTCCGCTACATACTTTGTGGCCGCTCCCGAGTGCCTGCACCTGAGCACCGCCATTGCCTACCCCGTGGGGATTGTGGTTGCCGTTCTGTTCCTGGGCATCTTCGTCTATACCGTCAAAAAGCGGAACGTCAGCCCGCAGTATGATACCCTGAAAAAGTAACATCCATCCATATGACACATGGCGGAGGGGCGGTTTCCCGCCCCTCCGCTTTTTCGGGAGGCTTTCATGATCTTCAAACCCAGACAACTCAGCCGGGAGGGGCTGGACGGCGAGGCTCTGGCCGCGGATAAGAAGCGCTGCAAACGCTTCGGCCCCTGCGGCGTGGGGGAAAAGGCCCTGTATCTCAACAGCTTTTACATGGACCGGTGCTTCTATGTGACGCTCTCCTCCGTCCGCCGGGTGTTCAAGCGGGTGGCCATGAGCAAAGGCGGCTTTACCGGCAGAGGCATGTTCGCTTCCATCCCCTATCTGGTGGTGGAGTACGACGGCGGGAAGCAGAAGCAGTGCAACTTCCGTCGGGAGGACGACGTGGACCTGCTGCTGGAGCACATGGCGAGGGTCCATCCGGACATTCCCCGGCTCAGCGAGGAGGGGGAGCGCCGCATGTCGGAAAAGGCCCGGCGGGAGGCGGCGCGGTATCTCAGGGAGCTGACTCCCCAGGCCCAGCGTGCCTGGGACGATCTGGAGAAGGCCAGAGCCAGGCTGGCGGAGGACCCCGCCCGCTCCAGCCGTCTGGCCCGGGCCGCCCGGGTCAGGCGCAACAGCGACCGGTCCAACCCGGCCTACAAATGGGTGGCGCTGACCATTCTCCTGCTGGGCGCGGCGGCGCTGGTGTACGGAATTTGGACCTGGCTGAATCGCAGGGATAACTCCGGACTGTACTTTCTGCTGTTCGGATTTGCGGCGATTTTCTTCTTCTCCGGGGCCAATGTGCTGCCTACGGCCAGGAATAATAAAAGGGCCGTGGCCCGGGAGTGGGAGGAGGCCAGGGCGGACATGGAGGAATTTGTGGAGCGGAGCGGGAAATTTCCGGTGCCCGGCCGGTACGCCCACCCCATCGTCCTGGAGCGGATGATCCGCATTCTCCGGGAGGGCCGGGCCCAGACCTCCGGTGAGGCGCTGGAGGTGCTCAAAAAGGACCTTCAGGCCCTCACCGCCTCCGTCCAGGTGGAACAGGAGGAGTATGACGAGGTGGTCTGCATCAAACCCATGTTCCTTCTGGAAAATTACCGGTAAATACGGGCCCCCGGCGGCTGCGTGCAGCCGCCGGGGGCCCGTACTGGCATTCAGAGCCTGTATTCCTGTTTTCTCCCGAAAGAAAAAGCAGGAAAAAGGACTTTCAGGAAGGGGCGTTTTCTGCCGCGCAGGCAGAGCAGGACCGTCGATTAACCTGAGAAACGGCAAAAAGGAGGCGGGAGAACATGGTGCATGAAGGGGCGGAGGATACAGGCAGGCCGGCCAAAGACGGCAGCAAAGCTGCGCGCCATTTTCTCCGCCGGATTCTGCCGGGTTTCAGGTTATCCGGCTCTGTCAGTTATACCGGTTCTGGGCCTGGGAAACGCCCTCCTCCATGACGCACAGCGCGGCGTCCACCGCCTTCCCCACGGCCTCGTCCACGATTTTCTTCTCCCGGGAGGTAAAATGGCCGATAACCCAGTCGATCATCTCATGGTCCGGATGCTCCGGCGCGCCCACCCCCACGCGGACCCGGGGAAACTGATCCGTGCCCAGATGGGCGATGATATTTTTCAGGCCGTTGTGGCCGCCGGCGCTGCCCCCGGCGCGGATGCGCAGCTTTCCCAGCGGCAGAGCCACGTCGTCGGAAATCACCAGCACATGGTCCGGGGGAATCTTGTAAAATCCCCCGGCCAGCTTCACCGACTCGCCGCTGAGGTTCATATACGTCTGGGGCTTGATGACCAGGACCCGCTGGTTTCCCGCCCGGACCTCGCCGGTCAGAGCCCGATAGCGGAGTCTGTTGATTTTCACCCCCGCCCGGCGGGCCAGCTCGTCGGCGGCCATGAAGCCGATATTGTGCCGGGTGGATTCATAGTCCTTCCCCGGATTTCCCAGACAGACCAGGAGCCATTGGTAATTTGACGTAAACATGTGGTCCTTTCTTTGCCTCCCTGCCGGCGGCGGGGGCGGCCTGAAGGCCGCCCCCGCACAGCTGCTTTTCTCAAAAGTTCTTACGATTCTGCAACGGGCGCATGGCCCCTCCGGGAAGCGCCGCGAAGGATCGCTTCGCGATCTTTTCAGCGCCTGGCCCGCCGGAAGGCGGGCTGCCGGTTAAGGCCGCCACAGCGGCCCGTGGGTGGGGGCACTGCGCCATCGCCGGTCCTTCTTCTTTCAGGAAAAAGTATGGGAACCTGTTTATCCCCCTGTCAGATCCAGAGCTTGGAAACAGAGATTTCCTGATAGATCCGCTCGATGGCCTCCGCGAACATGGGCGCGACGGTCAGATATTTGATTTTGCCGGAGAGGGAGGCATCGACAGGCGCGATGGTATCCAGGAAAGCCAGCTCCTTGATGGTGCTGTTGTTGATCCGCTCGATGGCGGGACCGGAGAGGACGCCATGGGAGGCGCAGGCGTAGACGCTGTGCGCGCCGCCCACCTCCACGATGGCCCTGGCCGCGTTGCACAGGCTGCCCGCCGTGTCCACCATGTCGTCAAACAGGATGCAGTCCTTCCCCTCCACGTCGCCGATGACGTTCATCACCTCGCACTGATTGGCCTTCTGGCGGCGCTTGTCCACGATGGCCAGATTCATATGCAGCTTCTGAGCAAAGGTGCGGGCACGGGACACGGAGCCCACATCCGGGGAAACGACGACCATTTCCTCACATTTTTCGCCGAATTTCTTGGCGTAATAGTCCACAAATACGGGGTTGCCGTACAGATTGTCCACCGGGATGTCAAAAAAGCCCTGAATCTGGGCCGCGTGGAGATCCATGGTCAGCACCCGGTCCGCCCCGGCGGCGGTGAGCATGTTGGCCACCAGCTTGGCGGAGATGGGATCGCGCGCCTTGGCCTTGCGGTCCTGGCGGGCATAGCCGAAATAGGGGATCACCGCGGTGACCCGTCCCGCGGAAGCCCGCTTCATTGCGTCGATCATTACCAGCAGCTCCATCAGATGGTCGTTCACCGGACTGCTGGTGGACTGGATCAGGAACACGTCGGAACCTCGGACGGACTCGTAAATGGAGGCGCACACCTCGCCATCGGCAAAATGGCTGATCTCTGAGTTGCCAAGCTGAATGCCGATCAGGCGGCAGACGTCTCTGGACAGACCCTTGTTGGCGTTGCCGCTGAAAACCTTCATGTCTTTTCCGTGAGAAATCATTTCCAACATCCTCTTTTCATCTTAATCGTCGATTTGGTACGGACTGCCAGGGGAGCAGGCACGAACGGCCTCTATTCATTTTTTCCCGTACAGCTCCCGCCGGGCTTTGGCCCAGCCGGGCCTGTTCTCCTGCCGCGGGCGGGAAATTGCCAGAGCGTCCGGCTCCACGTCTCTGGTAATCGTGGCTCCTGCGGCGATGTACGCGCCCGCCCCCACCGTCACCGGCGGGACCAGATTGGTGTTGCAGCCGATAAACGCGCCGTCGCCGATGGTGGTGCGGTGCTTTCGGAAGCCGTCATAGTTGGAGGTGATGGTGCCGCAGCCGAAGTTCACCCCGCTGCCCACGTCGGCGTCTCCCACATACGTCAGGTGGCTCATCTTGGTACCGGGCCCGAACACGGCGTTCTTGATCTCCACATACGCGCCCACCCTGCACCCGTCGCCCACCTGGCAATGGGGACGGATATGGGCAAAGGGCCCCACCTGGACCTCACGGCCCAGAACGCTCTCGTTGACCTGAGAGGCGTTGACCACGCAGCCGTCGCCGATTTCGCAGTCGGTAATCATGGCGTTGGGTCCGATCTCGCAGTTCTCCCCGATGACGGTGTTTCCCCGCAGGATGGTGCCCGGCAGCAGCACGGTGCCCGGCCCGATGGTCACCCGGGGGTCAATGTAAGTGGCGTCGATGTCCATCACCTTTACGCCGGTGCCCTGGTGGAACGTGGCGATCTTCTCCTTCGCCGCCCGCTGCAGCTGGGCCAGCTCCTGCACGGAGTGGAAGGTCAGCATCATGCTGCCCACCGGCAGCATTGCCTCATGGATCTCCTCCACCCAGCAGCCGCGGGCGAACTCCGCAATGTCCCGACGGTAGTCCTCCTCTGTGCCGGCCACCACGGCGGCCCCCTCCGGGAAGCAGGCGGCTGCGTCCTCCAGATCCTCGCTCCGGCAGACAACAAAAAACCGCCGGACGCCCTTTTTCATCCATGCCCGTATACACCAGTTCAAAACAGGGCAAAACAGTACGTCCTGCAGCATCAGGGGTTTCCCGTTATAGGTTATGGCGGTGTCCTCCGTCAGGAAGACGACGATACACTTCCTGTTATCCATCTGAAACATCCCCCCTTATCTCTTATTGCTCCTATTATACCAGAAGCGCCCATTTATGCAAGTGAAATTTTCCTTTCCGGCGAAAATTTCCATCTCCTGCCGGACAAAACCCGGAAAACAGCGAAAAGCGGTGCTTTTTGCACAATATTTCAGCGGATATAGGATAAAAATTGTGTAGATTCATGATGAAAAAAAGAAGCGCACCCATTTTGGTAAAATTTCTGAAAGAAATTCCTGAATTATGCTTGAATTCGGGAAGGATTTGTTTTACAATAGCCCTGTTAAAAATTAGGCAGGCGGCCCGCTGTCCGCCGGAAAGGCAATCAACCATGCTCCATGTCGTTCTGGTGGAACCGGAGATCCCGCCCAACTGCGGCAACATCGCCCGAACCTGCGCCGCCACCGGCAGCAGCCTGCACCTGGTAGAGCCGCTGGGCTTCGACGTGTCCGACCGGGCCGTGAAGCGGGCGGGGCTGGATTACTGGCATCTGGTGGAGGTGACGGTCTACCGCTCTCTGGAGCATCTGTTTGCCGTCCACCCGGAGGCGGCGTGCGATTTGTGGCTGGCCACCACCAGGGCTCCCGGATCGTACGTCCAGGCCCGGTTTTCTCCGGACTGCTGGCTGTTCTTCGGCAGGGAGACGGCGGGGCTTCCGCTGGAATTCCGGGAGCAGTACCGGGACAGGTGCCTGCGCATTCCCATGGCGGCCGCCGCGCGCAGCCTGAACCTGGCCAACAGCGCCGCGATCCTCATCTATGAGGCTCTGCGGCAGAACGGATTCCCCGGACTGCTGGACACGGGAGAGATGGGGAATGCACCCTGACCAATCAGACCAATCAGACCAATTCATATATCGTTTGAAAGGAGAACTCGGAACACATGAACTACAGCAAGAAAAACGTCAAAGACGTTGATGTCAGGGGCAGGAAGGTCCTGCTCCGCTGCGACTTCAACGTCCCACAGGACAAGGCCACCGGCGCCATTACGGATGACAAGCGCATCCGCGCCGCTCTGCCCACCATTCAGTACCTGCTTGACCAGGGCGCGGCGGTCATCGCCTGCTCCCATCTGGGCAAGCCGGAGCCCGACTTTGAGAAATGGGCGAAGAAGCAGGCCGAAAAGGGCAAGGACCCCGCCTCCCTGACCAGGGAGAAGTGGGAAAAGGCCCTGGAGGCGCTGTGCATGGAGCCTGTCGCCCAGCGCCTGAGCGAACTGCTGGGCAAAAAGGTCGTTCTGGCCGGCGACGTAGTGGGCCCCGATGCCCAGGCAAAGGCCGCCGCGCTGCAGCCCGGCGAGATCATGCTGCTTCAGAATACCCGCTTTGAGAAGGGCGAGACCAAAAACGACCCCGAGCTGGCCAAAGCCATGGCCGCTCTGACGGGAGAGAACGGCGTGTATGTCTCCGACGCCTTCGGCGCGGTCCACCGGGCTCACGCCTCCACCGCCGGCGTGTCCGCTTATCTGCCCGCCGTGTCCGGCTTCCTTATTGAAAAGGAGCTGGAGATCATCGGCGGCGCGCTGGCCGATCCCAAACGGCCCCTGGTGGCCATTCTGGGCGGAGCCAAGGTGTCCAGCAAGATCGGCGTCATCAACAACCTGCTGGAAATCGCCGACACCATTATCATCGGCGGCGGCATGGCCTATACCTTCGCCAGGGCCCAGGGCGGCAGCGTGGGCGACAGCCTGCTGGAGAGCGACTGGCTGGATTACTGCAACGAGATGGTCGCCAAGGCCAGGGAGAAGGGCGTGAAGCTCCTCCTGCCGGTGGACACCGTCATCGCCGACAAATTTGCCCCCGACGCCAACAGCCAGGTGGTCAGGAACGGCGGGATCCCCGACGGCTGGCAGGGTCTGGACATCGGGCCTGAGACCGTCAAGCTGTACTGCGAAGCCGTAGAGGACGCGGGCACGGTGATCTGGAACGGCCCCATGGGCGTGTTCGAGTTTGAGAAGTTTGCCGCGGGCACCAGGGCCGTGGCCGAGGCTCTGAGCAGGACCTCCGCCATCACCATCATCGGCGGCGGCGACAGCGCGGCGGCGGTACAGCAGCTGGGCTACGCCGAAAAGATGACCCACATCTCCACCGGCGGCGGCGCCTCCCTGGAGTTCATGGAAGGCAAGGAGCTCCCGGGCGTGGCGTGCCTGCTGGACAGATAAAGCCGCCGGAACCCCGCCGGTATTTCCGCCGGCATGCGCCTGGACCGGCCGTCAGGAGCGGGAAACCGCCGCTCCGCTGAAAACATTCATTTATTTTTATAAATTTCATATAATATAACAGGAGAAAGATCGCCATGAACCGTAGATATCGCAAAACTATTATCGCCGGCAACTGGAAAATGAACAAAACTGCCACCGAGACCAAAAAATTTGCCGAGGAACTCAAGCCCATTCTTCCCCGCGCCAAGTGGTGCGAGGTCGTAGTGTGCGTTCCCTTCGTCAACATCCCCGCCGCTCTGAAGGCGTTTAAGGATATGCGGGTGGCCGTCGGCGCGGAGAACCTGTACTTTGAGCCCAGCGGCGCGTACACCGGCGAGGTGTCCGCCGATATGCTCAAGGACCTGGGCGTGAAATACGTCATCATCGGTCACTCTGAGCGCCGTCAGTATTTCGGCGAAACCGACGTCACCGTCAACCGGAAGGTCCACGCCGCCCTGGAGGCGGGCCTGCATCCCATCATCTGCGTGGGCGAGAGTCTGGAGCAGCGGGAGATGGGCGTGACCATGGAGCTCATTGCTCTGCAGGTGAAGAGCGCGCTCTCCGGCGTGGCCGCCGATAAGGTGCGCAAGTGCGTCATCGCCTATGAGCCCATCTGGGCCATCGGCACCGGCAAGACCGCCACCGCTGAGCAGGCCGCCGAGGTCTGCACCGCCATTCGCGCCACCATCCGCAACCTGTACGGCGCGCGGGTGGCCCGCTCCATCACCATCCAGTACGGCGGCTCCATGAATCCCAGGAACGCCGCGGAGCTGCTGGCCCAGCCCGACGTGGACGGCGGCCTTATCGGCGGCGCCGCGTTGAAGCCCGACCAGTTCGTAGACATCATCAACGCCGCCAATCAGGAGTAATCCGGCTTTGATAGCCTGTTCAATATCTCCCCGCGTACGTCTTGACGGCTGATTTTCCACCCCCCGCTGCGTTAAAAATCCTTGCAATCCTCCGTCAGGGTTGCTGCGGCTTTTTGCCCTTGCAGGGTAAAAAATCTGCTCGCCAATCCGCACGCGTTGAGATATGAAGCAGGCTCAGAGCGGTACCCGTGAGCGCGGGTACCGCTTTGTAGCTCAGGAGCCGCGGCAGCCTCCCCGCTCCCTGGGGCGGCCTGTCCGCGCAATCCAAAAATTTCGTATTCATCGAGGTTATTATGAATAAGACACCCACTACTCTGATCATTATGGACGGCTTCGGTCTGCGCGGCGATTCCGACGGCAACGCCGTGGTCCATGCAAAAACGCCTGTGCTGGATCAGCTGTTTGCCACCTGCGAGCACACGACGCTTTCCGCCTCCGGCCTGGACGTCGGCCTGCCTGACGGCCAGATGGGCAACAGCGAGGTGGGCCATACCAATATCGGCGGGGGCCGGGTGGTTTATCAGGACCTGCCCCGGATTACCCGCTCTATTGAGGACGGCAGCTTTTTTGAGAATCCCGCCTACTGCGCCGCCATGGACGCATGCCTGCAAAACGGCAGCTCGCTGCACCTGTACGGCCTGCTCAGCGACGGCGGCGTCCATTCCCACAACACCCACCTGTGGGCGCTGCTGAAAATGGCCCGGATGAAGGGCCTGAAGCGGGTCTATATCCACGCCTTCCTGGACGGCCGCGACGTATCCCCTACCAGCGGCAAGGGCTTTGTGGCCGAGACCGTGGAGAAGTGCCGGGAGATCGGCGTGGGCAGGATCGCCACGGTCATGGGCCGGTACTATGCCATGGACCGCGACAAGCGCTGGGACCGGGTGGAGCAGGCCTATGACGCCATGGTCTACGGCCGGGGCATTCAGAACTCCGATCCGGTGGACGCCGTGGCCAGGAGCTACGCCAACAACGTCACGGACGAGTTCGTGGAGCCCGTGGTCTGCGACAGCGAGGGCATGATAAGCGACAACGACAGCATTATTTTCTTCAACTTCCGCCCCGACCGGGCCCGGGAGATCACCCGCGTGTTTGTGGACCCGGCCTTTGACGGCTTCAACCGGGAGATTTTCCCCCTGACCTATGTCTGTACTACGGAATACGACGCCACCATGCCCAACGTGCAGGTGGCCTTCCCCCGGATTCGGGTGGCCAACGGTCTGGGAGAATATCTCAGCGCCATGGGCATGACCCAGCTGCGCATCGCCGAGACGGAGAAGTACGCCCACGTGACCTTCTTCTTTAACGGCGGCGTGGAGGCCGTGTTCCCCGGCGAGGACCGGGTGCTGGTCGCCTCTCCCAAGGTGGCCACCTATGATTTGCAGCCGGAAATGAGCGCCTGCGAGGTGACGGACAGGTGCGTGGAGCGGATCGAATCCGGCGCTTACGACGTCATCATCCTCAATTTCGCCAACTGCGACATGGTGGGCCACACCGGCGTATATGAGGCCGCGGTAAAGGCGGTGGAGACGGTGGACGCCTGCGTGGGCCGGGTGGTGGAGGCCACCCGCGCCATGGGCGGCATCGCCATGATTACCGCAGATCACGGCAACGCCGAGGAAATGCGCAAGAGCGACGGCTCTCCCATGACCGCGCACACGACGAATCTGGTTCCCTTCATTCTGGTTGGCGTGGACGCCAGGCTCCACCCCGGCCGCCTGGCCGACATCGCCCCCACGATTCTGGATATCATGGGTCTGGCCTGCCCGCCGGAAATGGATGGAAAGAGTCTGATTGATTAACGACTCAGGGATACATTCTTTTTATTGTAAAAAGAATCCGAAACAGCATCAGGAATTCGACTGTATTGTCTCGCAGGAGCTTCCCGAAAAGTGTGATCCTGCGGCGGCCTTATCTGCGGGCCGCGGGCATCTGCGTTATACAGGGAGAGGGGCCGCCTTCCGGGCGGCCCCTCTCCTTATGCTGCTTTCCGGCTGATGTTTTCCACGAAAAAACATCAAAAAGCTGTCATATATCGCTGTTATTGTAAACGTCGGCGCCCAGCTGGCCCGGACGCAGATTGGACTCGTCCTCCTCAAACCGCCGGTCCGGCAGCACCTTGCCCAGCAAAAATTCCGGAGGCTCCACGCACTGCATGGCAATGGCGCCTGCAGGACAGGTCTCCGCGCAGCAGCCACAGCCCATGCAGCTCTCCGTAATAATGAAGTGCCGCTCATCCTTCGTCTTCCGGTTATAACGGACGTCGATGGCGTCGAACATACAGCGCCTGCTCCGGCACAATCCGCAGTTGACGCATTTCTCCGGATCGATCACCGCGCGGAACCTGGATTTCCCATAGAACTTCCACGGTTTGAATTCAGACCCCAGCTGCACGGCGTTTTTCAGCAGTACGCAGGCATCGGCCGTGCAGGAGCACATCACGCCGCCAATCTCCTCCAGCTTGTCCGTATGCCTGTTGATGTGGCAGACGGGGTTCTTTTTCCCGGATTTCTGGATGTAATCGAAGGCCTCCTCCCAGCCGATCACGGTTCCGATCTCCCGTTCCTCCGCACCGTCCGCCACCTGGTCAAAGCTCAGGCACACATAGGGGTCCGTCTCGATCTCCGGGTACCGTATCCGGCAGGCGCACTGATTCTGCGTAATCTTCCGGCGGGAGCGCAGAATCTCCCTGATATTTTCTGCGGGCAGCAGCCGGGGATTGTCCTTCACGGAATCATAGCGGGGAATAATCCGCGCCTGCCCCATCTGCCCGTCCGCTTCCATGCGGGCGGCCACCCGTGCGTCGATCCGGCTGATCTCGTTTTCCACCATGAAGGCCATGACCTTATAATATCCGTCTCCGTTGCGCTCGTACCAGCGGCGGCTGTTCTGCAGGTCGATCCACAGCCCGCAGGTCGGCGGAGTATCCGGTCCATGCCCGGTCAGCTGTACCTCGCCGCTGTAAAACCGCTCCAGAATCTCCCGGTTTACCGTTTCCCGGTCCATGCCCAACCGGTCCGCAAAGGCCTGGGAGCAGCCATATCTGCCGCACTCCGGCGCCCAGTCCCGATCCGGCAGCGCCAACACGATCCGGGCGCTCTCCACGCTCATTTTGCTGGCCAGCAGCCAGGGCATATACTCGGAATCCCGCATCCGGGAATCGATTTTTTCCGTGAGTTCACGGAAAACCGGATCGATCTCCCGGTCCAGAATCCTGTTGACCTTTTCCAGCAGCTCCGCAGACAGCCTTCCTTCTTTTCTCATATGTTCCTCCTGTTCTTTCAGCGCACTTTGTCATAGGGCATCTCCGCTTCGTCCAGCAGGTATTTTGCAATCGTACCCATCAGCCGGCAGGACAGCTCCGGCGTCAGCTCCATTCCCCGCATATTCTGATTCCGGATCTCCTTCATCAGCGGCAGCGCGCCCAGATAACGCACCCCCATTCCGGACAGGGCTTCCATCACAAATTCTTCCTGGTCCACCTCTTCAATCCTGTTGAGGATCGCCCGCACCCGCCGTATTCCCAGCCCCTGGGCCATATACTGGATCTTCCCTGCCAGCTCAATGGACTCACTGGACGGTTCCACCAGGATCAGTACCGTGTCGCAGCCCTGCTCGATCCCCCGGCCGAAACTTTCCAGCCCCGCCTCCTGGTCGGCCAGTATGATTTCCCGCGGACCCGGCGTCAGGTTTTCCATCACCATTTTTGCGAAGGCCGCAACGCTGCACGCGCAGCCCAGCAGCGGGTCCTCCACCTTTCCCGCGCACATCAGCATGCGCCCTCCGTTTTTCACCAGATAGGGCGCGCCAAGATCGGAGAAATACAGCGGGTCCTTCTGCAAAAAGGCCAGATCGCCTGCCCGCTCCTCCGAGGCGTTGCTCAGCGCCGGCGGAGGCGCATGCATCCCCAGCTTTCGCCAGAGTCCGCTGTTGGAGCTGTCCGTATCCATCACCAGAATCTGATAGCCCAACCGCTCCAGTGCGCCGGATAACAGCGCCGAAGCCGTACTCTTCCCGGAGCCGCCCTTGCCGCAGACCGCAATCTTTTTGATTTTCAGATCCGCGTTGCGCAGGTGGGCGTTTTCCCGTATCCAGGTCCGTATTTTTTCCGTTGCAGCAATTTTCTCCTCCCGGCTTGCCGCGGAACACAGGCCGCACTGGATGCAGCCCTCTCCCCCATAGCCGGCAGCGCCGATGGGGCAATGAAATAATCCCATAGAGGTCCGCCTTCCCGTCAGTTTCCGGCGTCCAGCTCGTCATGGAGAGACCAGCCGTCCACATAGGGAACCTCCGGAATCCAGTCCGGCTCATGGACGATCTTCATTTTCAATGCCCCCGGACCGCAGGTCACAACGCAGTTGCCGCAGCCCTTGCACAAGGATTCGTCCACTCTGGCCACACCGTCAGCCACATGGATGGCGCTGTAATTGCAGCGACCGGTGCAAACGCCGCACCCCACGCACCGCTCCTCCCGGACCTCCGGGCGGAAGCGGCTGGCCGCCCGGATATCCTTATACCCCACCTCCTCAAAGGCGTTGACCGCGCAGCAGTCCGTGCAGCAGGTGCATACATAGGTGGTATCCCGCGTGTTGGGCGTCATATAGATGGCGCGGGACAGGTCGGCCTCCCTGAGCCGCGCCATGGCCTCCTCCATGCCGGGATGGTATACGTTATGCTTTTTGGAGAAGAATTCCGCCTGCCGGTTGAAGGAGAAGCAGTGACCGTCTGCGCCGCCGTGCTCCGTCAGCTCCGCGCAGTAATTGGGGTCATAGCGGCCCAGGTCAATGTAAGAGCGGTATGTACGGCAAACGCACTGCGCCGTAACCATCGTTCCCGCCAGAACGTTCCGCTCCATGATTTCCTTCATGTTTTCGCAGTACATTACGCCGGGCAGGTCCTTGATGGACTCATACTTTGGGATGACGCGCATTTCGCCGCTGATGCTCCTGGCGATTTCAGGATCGTAGTCAAACCTGATCCACAGATCCATCAGCCTGTACGCTTTGATATATGGCATCCAGTCCAGGTTGTGGGCCAGCCGTCCGGTTCCGATGCTGTCCCGGAAGGCGACAGAGTTCTGGTGGGGCGCGTAAATTCTGGGATCGGCCACATTGGAGGCCACGATTTTTCCCATCAGCTCCATTTCGCTCAGAACCTTTTCCGTCCCGTCCGCGTCCAGTCCCAGTTTTCCGGCAACCTCCCCTGCCGTTGCCGGCAGCAGGCAGACCATGCGCATCTCCTCTTTTGTATACACCTCGCTGAGCATATACGGCAGAATGAAGGTGTTGGGGCTTTGGCTCATATAGACTCTGGCCCCCTCCTGATAGACAGGGTCCAGCTCCGGCAGCGGCGACCCAAGCACCTGCTCGACCTTTGCTCTTTGCTCTTCCATTGTAAACATTTGTCGGTTCCTCCCTTTTTATTTCAATTTGCTTTGTTGCATTCGCTTTTCTGTTTCGAGTCTGCGCTTTATACTTTCGATATCTTTCGTTTTTCTTCATTTTAGCGGAGATCAGCGAAAGTGTCAAGAGCGCCGCCGCATTTTTGGCAATCCGCTCTGTTTTGCCTGCGAATTTTATATAAAATGCACATACGGCAGGCCATACCGTCAACGCACTAAAAAAATCAGTAGAGGTCAGCGGCGAACATGCGGCGCAGCTGCGCTGTCGTCCCGCAGGCCGACCTGCTGCACCCCATTTCCCCTTAAATCAACACGCTGGAAGGCCCCGGAGGCGTACGCCTCCGGGGCCTTCCAGCCGCTTTCCCGCTTACCGCAGGAACAGGTGCAGCAGTTTCTCATACCGTTTCTTTTGATAAGGCTGATAGCGCATGGGCAGATCCAGCCAGGTCTTTTTATCCACAATGCTCTTGCTGTGGGAGAAGGTCTCAAAACCCTTCCGGCCATGGTAGGCCCCCATGCCGCTCTCTCCCACGCCGCCGAAGCCCATTTCACTCGTCGCCAGATGAATGACCACGTCGTTAACGCAGCCGCCGCCAAACCGGAAACGGGCCATGGCCTCCCGGATACGGGCGCGGTCCTCGGAAAACAGGTACAACGCCAGCGGCTTGGGCTGCTCCGCCAGACGGCCATACAGCTCCTCAAACCGGTCGAAGGTCAAAACCGGCAGAACAGGACCAAAAATCTCCTCCTGCATCACCGGATCGCCGCTGTCAACCCGATCCAGAATGGTCGGGGCGATCTGGAGCGTCTCCGGCGACGACTGCCCGCCTGTGACCGTTTTCTCCGGGGCGATCAATCCCAGCAGCCGCCGGAAATGCTTTTCATTGACAATCCTGCCGTAGTCAGGATTTTTCAGGGGGTCCTCTCCGTACTGCCGCCGGACCTCCCCGCACAGCGCCTCCACCAGCCGGTCCTTCACGCTGCTGTGACAGAGGATATAGTCCGGCGCTACGCAGGTCTGGCCGCAGTTGAGATACTTGCCAAAGACGATCCGCCGGGCCGCCAGAGGCAGCCGGGCCGTCTCATCCACAATGCAGGGGCTTTTGCCCCCCAGCTCCAGCACTGCCGGGGTCAGATGCTCCGCCGTGTGCCGCAGCACCTCCCGCCCCACGCTCTGACTGCCGGTAAAGAAGACAAAATCAAATTTTTCATGCAGCAGCTCGGCGTTCTCCCTGCGGCCGCCGGTGACAACCGCCGCATACTCCGGCGGAAAGCAGGTCCCGACCAGCTCCGCCAGCAGGGCGCCGGTGGCGGGCGCGTAGGCGCTGGGCTTCACGACGGCGGTATTTCCCGCCGCAATGGCGTCGGCCAGAGGATCCAGCGTCAGCAGGACCGGGTAGTTCCACGGACTCATAATCAGCGTGTTCCCATAGGGCGAGGGCTTCTGATAGCTCCGGGCCGCAAACTGGGCCAGAGGCGTGGGAACCCTGCGCTCCCTGGCCAGGCGGCCCACATGGCGGATCATATAGCTGATTTCTCCCCGCACCAGTCCCGTCTCGCACATAAAGCTCTCATATCCGCTCTTGCCCAGGTCGGCGGACAGGGCCGCGGCGATCTCCGGCGCATAGCGGTCCACCGCGTCCCGCAGCTTTCTGAGCATTTCGAGCCGGAAGGACGCCGGCAGCGTCCGCCCGGTCTGAAAAAACGCCCTCTGCCGCGTTACAATTTCATGGATATCCATAATTGCCGCCCCCTGTCTGCGTATTTTCCACGCCGCCGCCCGGTTTGCGGCGGCGCGCCTGAAGCCAGTATATCACATTTTTGCAAAGAATGGGAAATCTTTTTTAAAGTTCTCCTGATATGCTTATAACATACTTAACAGAATCCCCGGAGAGCGAAGCGCTTTCCGGGGATTCTCCCTATTGCTCCAGATGGACCGAAATTGCCTGATCCAGCGCGGCGATCTCGCTCTCCGACAGCTCCCAGTCCATTGCGCCGCAGTTCTGAACTGCGTGCTGCGGCCTGCTGAAGCCCAGAATCGCGGTGTCTACAAACGCCTTCTGCGCGCTCCAGTTGATTGCCACCTGAGAGGCCGGCGCGCCATGCGCTTCGCCGATTTCGTCCATAACCTTCAGTACCTCCATGATTCTGCTGAACTTTGGCTCCCTGAAACAGTCATAGAAGGTCAGGCGGGTATCATTGGGCGCAAACTGCGGCAGGGTTCGGAACGCGCCGGTCAGGATGCCGGAGCCCAGGGAGCCGTAGGTCACAGTTCCGATCCGATGTTCCTTCGCCGCCTTCATCACGGGTTCCCATTCTCTGGCAACCATGGAATACTGGAGCTGGATTGCGCCAATATGCGTCAGCCCGTCCGCAGCCAGAGTGTCCTCCAGCGTAAAATTGGACAGACCGCAGCAGCGGATCTTCCCCTGTTCCTTCAATGTCCGCAGCCCCTCCATGGCCTCCTCCAAAGGCGTCTTTCCATCCGGCCAGTGGATGAACAGGATGTCGATATAATCCGTCCCCAGACGCCTGAGCGACTGCTCGCAGCCCCTGACAATCTCCTCCCGCGTCATGGATTTGCACAGGCTTTTGGGTCCGGCGCTCCGGTCGTAGTCCAGACCGCACTTGGTCGAAAGAATCAGCCGGTCACGAAGGCCCCGAATCGTTTCTCCGATGAGCGCCTCCGCGTATCCGTACCCGAAATCCGCGGCGGAGGGATTGCCGAACCCGTATACCGGCGCCGTGTCGATGGTGTTGACGCCGTGGTCGATGGCGGTACGGATTGCGGCGGCGGACTCCTCCCGGGAAATGTCTCCCCAGCCGGCGCCGCCGATGCCCCAGCTTCCCAGTGAAATGGCCGACAGAGTCAGCCCGGTGTCTCCCAGTTCTTTATAGCGCATAGCTTACTCCATATCCTCAAATTCATAACTGACAAAGCCCTCCCGGCTCTCGCCCGGCTGCAAAACCAGCAGTCCGCTTTCCGCAAATCCCTTCTCATGCATGTTGATGCCGTCCGTGCAACAGGTCTGGCTTTCCACGCAGAAGGTCTCCGGAAGGCCGTTGTCCGGAAACAGGCCGGGATAGGCCTTCACGGAAAAGACCACGACATGCCGGAACTCCCCGCTCATGCGTATCCGCAGCTGCATGCCCCGGCGGGGGTAGCGGATGAACACGCTGTCGCCCTTCAGGTGGGTAAAAACCGCATCGATACGGATACTGTCCAGGCTCCGGAATTGCCGGAGATCGTATTCCGGGTGTTCCGAAACCGGCAGCAGGTTTCCGGTGGGCAGCAGGTCCGGCGTCGTTTCGTAGACGTCCGCCGCTTCGACCTTGATTTCTACCGGTTCCGACGGGTCCTCCCGCATGAAGAAGGGGTGCCTGCAAAGCCCGAAGGGCATGGGTCTGTTTCCCCGGTTCTCCACCCGGTAAGAGAAGCGCATTGCCCGCTCCGTCACGCGGTAGGTCACCGTCAGCCGGCTTTCAAACGGGAACGCGGCATAATTCTCATCGCCGGGCCGGATATCCAGCCACAGCCGCATTGCGGCGGCGTCCGCGCCGGCGCTGGGCTCCTCATACTGCCACTCGCTGTCATAGGCGATTCCGTGGGAGTTCCGCAGCCGGCCAAACTTCCGCATCGTCACCGTTTCCCCCCGGAAGGTAAAGCGGCCGTCCCGGACGCGGTTCGGCGTGGGATAAGGAATACAGGACCCCCAGGGCGCGGAGAGATACAGATAGGGGTCCCATACCTCGCCGTACAGCTCCACCGGCGCGCCGTGATACCACAGGCCGGTGGACTTTGCGCCAATCTCCGGGAAGACCTTAATCTGAATGCGGGGCTCTCCTCCGTCCCGCATCCCCAGCTCATAGCAGGTCAGCGCTTCCTTTCGCGGATATTCCTCCAGAAAGGGAAGGCTGATTGCCGGCAGATTCTCCATTGGCTTGACGGTTTTCCTGCTGTAAAACGCAGGCATGGCATTTTCTCCTTTCCGGGGCCTGGCGCTCTCACCGGCAGGCCCCGGCGTTCACGCTGTCGTGGGTCACGTGACCGATGTATTTGCAGGCTTCCTTCAATACGTCCGCATAGCGCCCGTGAACGCCGCAGACATGGTGGATGTAGGGTCCGTAGATCAGCTTTTTCTCCCACGCGGGCCAGTCGCCGGTCTCCACCCAGACATAGTTCCCGTTGGTCACGGGGCCGTCCACGCCGGTGACCTGGTCCGCAAACAGCAGATATTTTCCATCCGACTGATCCAGGCGGGCCACGGTGATGTCCCCGTGCTTCAGCTCGAAGAACCCCTTGCAGGAGCAGATTTTCGGATTGCTGCCCTCCCGGCGGATAGAATAGGGGAACGGGCCGCAGTGCCAGAGCAGCTCGGCGTTGTCGTTGGTGGGGTGACGGACCGTCAGATCGGCGATAAACGGCGCGGACTCTCCCCGTGCAGCCGCCTGGAGCAGCCGCGCCGTAATCGCCGCGTGCAGGTCGGTCTCGCACGCGGCCACCAGGCCCCGGTCGATCAGATCCCCCAGAATGAAGCACGCCTGGATGCCGAACTCGCCTGACAGATAGGCCCAGCACTCAAAGGCCAGACAGTCCAGATCGTTGATCCGCGCCAGCTCCTCCAGCGCCAGCTCCACCACCGCAATTTTCTCCAGGACCTCCTCGCCGGCGGCGCTGCAGTCGAACTTTGCGGCGATGTCCTCCATCCGCTCTTTGATGCGGGGGTCCGGCGTTCCGCCCTCTATGACGCGCCCGCCTGCGGGGAGCTCGATGCCCGCTGCTGCGCCGATGGTCTCACCCAGACCGCAGCGCAGCTTCGCTGCGACCCGGGTGACCTCCTCTGTCCAGATGGGCGTAATCTCAACGCCGAATTTCTCCATCAGCTCGCTTTCGTTGACCTTTACAGATAGGAACTGCCGGGGACGGATTCCCACCTGGCCCACCCGCATATGTTTCATCGCCTTCGCCACGGCGGCTACCCGGATGAATTTATCCAGCCCCTCCTCCAGAACCGGGGATTCCAGCCAGCAGTTTTCGATATATGTAAACGGAACATGGGCCCGCGCCAGCGCCTTTGACGTGGCAAACAGTCCGCACTGTGTGTCATAGACCCGGAAGGCCTCTCCCTCCGGCGCGGGGTCCCTGGGTCCCCACAGCAGCACGGGGAGCCCCATGCGCTTTGCCAGCTGGCCGACCGGCTCCTCCTGCCCGAAATTGCAGTGAGGGAAAAACAGCGCGTCCACCGCCTTTTCCCGGAAAAACGCCTCTATTTTCTTCACGTCGCCGTTTCGCCAGAGAATGCCGCCGGGAATCAGACCGTCGATGCTTACCAGCTCCACATCCGGCAGCCGGGAGAGGATATCCTCCACCCTGCTGCGGATCTGATCCCGCATGACCTCCGCCGCCGGAACGGGAAACATATCCCGCCGCACCGGAACGTATCCAAGAATAATGGTATGATCTGTCATTTTCATGTTACCTCCTGATCGCTGTTTTTATGCAGACCGGGATGGACGGAGCCATCCCGGTCTGCGGTTCTGTCTGTTCTTACTCCTCAGAGGGGCGGAAGAGGTCGATGTTGTCCATGGTGACCACCGTCACGCCGGTATCGATGCTGCTGGGCAGAGGAACGATCCCGTTTTCCTTCCAGTTGTCATAGGGGTTAAGCAGGCCGTTGGCATAGGTATACAGCTGGAGAAGCATACTGTAGCCCATTACAAAGTAGTTCTGGGCAATCGTTCCGGTGCAGGTGCCCTCATCCATTTTGGCCAGGACGGAGGGGTCCGTATCAAAGCCGATATTGACCAGATCCTGATAGCCGAATTCCGTGATTGTCTGCGCCACGCCGATGGTCCCGGTGGCAACGGTGGAAAACACGCCCTTTACGTTCGGGTAGGCCTGCATGGCGGCGGCAAAGCTGGAGGCGCACTCCGCACTGCTCTCTCCCGCGGTCAGGACGCTGACCACGTTGATATCCGGGCAGTTGGCCGCCAGATAATCCTGCGCGCCCTGAAGCCGCTCCATATGGTTGAGCTGGCCCACCATTGTAAAGAGAATCACGTCTCCCGCGCCGCCAGTCTGTTTGGCCAGCTCCGCCGCGCCCGCCTCGCCGGCGGCGTAGTTGGAGGTCCCGATGTACATCAGACGGTCAGACTCCGCGCTGTCGGAATCGAAGCAGATCACAGGCGTGCCGCCGGCAACCGTATCGTTGATGCAGTCCACAAAGGCGTTGGGCTCCAGCGGGGAGACGGCGATGCCGGCGGCTCCCATGGCGGCGGCCTGTTCCACGGTAGCCACCTCCTCTGCGGCAACCAGCGAGCTGGGACCCGCCAGCTCCGCCTGAACGCCCAGATCCGCGGCGGCCGCCTGGAACCCGGCCCAGCAGGGCGCCCAGAGGGAGAGGGCGGGATAGAAGGTAATCATATAGTAGGTCTGATCCCCGTGTCCCGTGTAAGCGCCGCCGCCGCCGCTGTCTCCGGCGCCCGGCGCATTTGCGCTGCTGTTGGCGCAGCCCGCCAGCATCCCGGCCGCCATAATCAGCGAAAGCAGTAATGCGATGACTTTTTTCATTTCCTTTTCCTCCATTTTCTTCATCTGTCCGGGGAAACTGCGCTTCCCCGGCATCTATCAACCGGCTGCGTCCGGCGCAGCCGGTACGACCCGCAGGGTATCAGGCTCAATGATGCTTTTTCCGGAAAGCGCATCAGGTGGAGCTCTTCAGCCGCTGCCTGTTCCGGCTGGCATGAATCGAGTAGTCGATCACAATGGCCGCCAGAAGGACCAGGCCCTCGCAAAGCGTCTGCCAGAACACGTCTAGACGGTAAATGACCAGCGCGTTGTTCAGCAGGTTCATCAGAATCACGCCCAGGAACGTGCCCAGAACGGAGCCCTCGCCGCCCTTGATGGACGCGCCGCCGATCACTGCCGCGGACAGGACCGTCATCTCCGTTCCGATCCCTGCGTCCGGCGTAGCGGAACCGAATCGGGTGGCGTAGAGGATGCCGCTGACGGCGGCCAGGCTCGCCGTGGTGATATAGACGCAGATTTTGACCCTGACCGTGTTGATCCCGGAGAAAACCGCCGCCTTCTCATTGGACCCGGTATAATACAGCTTCCGCAGGGGCGTGGTGTAGCGCAGCAGGATCTCGGCCACGACGGCGATGACAAAGTAGATCCAGACAAACATCTGCAGCCCCATAAACCTGAACTGGGAGAGGTTTTTGAACGCCGGCGTGGTAAGAACCCTGATCGGCAGTCCCGCCGAAATCACATAGACGACGCCGTGAATCACCTTCTGCATGCCCATGGAGGCAATCAGCGCGTTCAGGCGGATCTTGCCGATCAGCAGTCCGTTAATCAGCCCGAACCCCATGCAGACCAGCAGCGCCAGCACGGCGGCGAGCCAGATATTGATCCCCTTCTGGGAAAACACCGCCAGCAGCATGCCCGCAAAGCCCATCATCGCGCCGATGGAGAAATCGAATACGCCGGTAATACAGGCAAAGGTAATGGCCACCGCCAGAATGCCGTCCGCCGCCAGCCCCAGCAGAACCGACTGAATGTTGGTACTCCGCAGGAAAATCGGATTGGTGGCGGACATCAGAATCACCGCCAGCAAAACCAGGACCAGGACCGTGAATTCCCGCGCGCCCGCCAGTTTTTTGAATGTCTTCAAGAACCTGTTGTTCTTCATTTCCATACTGTTCCTTTCCTCTGTCACCGGCAAACAGCGGCATTGCCGGAGGCGTACTGCATGATTTCCTGCTCGTTGATGTCCCCGCCGCTTACCTCTCCGACAATTTTATGCTCATAGACCACAATCACCCGGTCGCAAAGGCCGATGATCTCCGGCAGGTCGGAGGAAATGACAATCACCCCGACGCCCTTCTCCGCCAGCTGGCGCAGCAGCTCATGAATTTCCTTTTTTGCGCCCACGTCGATTCCCTTCGTCGGCTCGTCCATAATCAGGACCCTGGGGCGAATCGCCAGCCATTTGGCCAGCATGACCTTCTGCTGGTTGCCTCCGGAAAGCGTGGCGCAGGGCTGCTCGACGCCCCAGGCTTTGATGTTCAGCCCGCGGACATAGGATTTCGCCTGAGCCCGCTCTTTCCGGCTGCTGATGACAGGGCCGTTGGCCACGTTTGACAGGTCGGCGGCGGAGACGTTCGTCTTGATGGACATATCCAGACAGAGCCCGGCGGTCTTCCGGTCCTCGTTCACAAATCCGAAGCCGTTTCGGGTTGCCTCTCCCAGCGTGCGATTGTGTATCTCGCCACCCTCAAGCCAGAGACGCCCTCCGTACCGCCTGCGCAGGCCGGTAATCGCCTCCATGATTTCCGAGCGGCCCGCCCCCACCAGTCCGGAAAACCCCAGGATCTCGCCCCGCCGCAGCGAAAAGCCGATTTCCCGAAAATCCGGGGCAAAGGCCAGGCCCTCGCACCGGAAGATGACCTCGTCGAGTATTTTTGTCGATTTTTCCGGATACTGACTGCCGATTTCCCGGCCCACCATCATCTTTACGACGTCGTCCGGCGTCACGTCCGAAACCTTCCGGGTCGCCACGGCCTGACCGTCCCGCATGACCGTCAGCGTGTCGCACAGCTCAAAAATTTCGCTCATGCGATGGGAAATGTAAAGTATCGCGATCCCCTGTTCCCGAAGGCGGCGCACGATGTCAAACAGCTTTCGGGTATCCGCCAGGGACAGGGAAGAGGTCGGCTCATCCAGGATGAGCAGCTTGCAGTTCAGGGACAGCGCTTTGGCAATTTCCACCATCTGCAGGTTGGCGATGGTCAGATCCCTGACCATCGCGCCGGCGCTGATCTGAGCGCCCATGTTGTCAATGATTTTCTGAGCTTCCTGCTTCATCCTCCCGGAGTCCACGAAGATGCCCGCCTTCCGGGGCGCCCGGCCGGCAAAGATGTTGTCCGCGACGTTCAGCGCCGGGATCAGCGCCGTCTCCTGGTGGACGAAAGCAATCCCCTCCCGCTGGGAATCCATGGCGTTGTGGAACACGCACTCTTTCCCGTCCAGAAAGATACGGCCGCCGTCATCCGGTCTGAAGATGCCTCCGATGATGTTGGACAAAGTGGACTTTCCCGCCCCGTTCTCCCCCATCAGCGCATGGACCTCTCCTTTACGGATGCTGAGGGACACATCCTTCAGCGCCCTGGTACCGGGGAAGGTCTTGGAGATATGCTCTGCCCGCAAAAGAATCTGTTCATTCAAAACGCGCCTTCACCTCTTTCGTATTGTTTTGATGCTGTTCGTTTTGCTTCTCTTTCCCCTTTATGATAACAGGTTCACCCGCAGGGCGCAAGATGGGATTTTGCACTGCTTTTTCAGGGAACATTTGTCGGAATGCACAACTTTTTAAAAATTCCACCGCATATCCACGGGCATTTGTCTTCCGCTTCGTTTCCAGGCAAAATGATTGTTTGTGTTTGATTTATACTGTTTTCTCTTGACTTTTCTGTAATTTGTGATACAATGCTGTCAGAACCTGTCCGGACAGCGTGCAAACGGTTGCGAATACAGGCTCCTACAGCTTTTTAGAACGGTTTCTTGCTTTTTTGACTGTCCTCTGCTATACTGCTTCATAAAGTAAAGTTTGTATTCTGATGATATTGCCTGTGCGGGAAACGCGCGGAAGCAGGAAGAGGTTGGACTATGTTTGCAATTGAACGGCAGAGGATGATAAAAAAGCTGCTTCAGGAAAACGATCACGTTTCCGTTGCGGAGCTGAGCTGCTGTCTGAACGTCTCCGAGGTGACCATCCGGCGCGATCTGGAAAAGCTGGAGGGCGAACGGTTCCTGATGCGGACCCATGGCGGCGCGGTGCTTCTGGATTCCGCCGGAAACGCCCCCCTCCCGGAACGGGAGGCGGGACAGTTTCCGGAGCTCCACGGGAGCAGCGGAGATATCGCCGCCCTGGCCGCTCAGATGGCGCCCGACGCAGGCGTGATCTATCTCGGCAGCGGCCCCGCCAGCGACGCGGTCGTTCCGCTTCTTTCGCAAAAGCAGGACCTGATCGTCCTGACCTGCTCTCTTCCCATGGCGGCCGCCCTGTACAGGCTGAGAAACCTCCGGGTTATCATTCCCGGCGGGACCGTCCTTCCCAGCGGGCTGATCTATGGGAACAGCGTGCAGGAAACGCTGGAGACGATGCACATCGGAACGGCGTTCATTGAAGCGGACGGTTTCAACGCCAGGGGCTTCACGGCCCGGGACCAGGATTTCTGCGCCCTGGTCCGCTCTATCGGGCGGATCAGCGACAATGTGGTCTTTTTGTGTACGGCGGAAGCCTATGGACATATCTCCTTTTTCAACATAGGCGACCTGACGCTGGCAGACAGCATCATCACCACCGCGGAAATCGACGACTCCTTCAAGGAGGCCTGCGCGGACAGGCATATCAGACTCTATACGACCTACAGTCTTTGAACGGGCGCGGCGGCAGGGAACGGACAGGAGGCGGGAGGATGCTTTTGCAGCTGGAGGATGTAGGATATGACGACGGCGGCTTTCAGGTCCTGTCTCATGTCAACTGGGAGCTGGAGAAGAAATCGCTGTATCAGATCATCGGAGGGAACTCGTCCGGAAAGTCCGCGCTGCTGCGGCTGATCGCCGGCGTGTATCCTATCACCTCCGGACGAATGGTCTGGCAGGGCGAACCGCTGACGCTCCACGGCCCCCACGACGCCAGACAGCGCGGGATCGTCTATCTGACGGATACGCCGCAGCTGTTTCAGAACGCCGCCGCGTCGGAAAACGTGGTTACCGTTTCGCGGCTGTCCGGAAAGGGAGGGCGGCTGCTGAACAAAAAGGCGGACCGGAAAATCTGCGCCGCACTGTTCCGGCAGTTTGATATTCCCTTTCCGCCGGATACGCCGGTTTTTCGCCTTTCCCTGGCCTGGCAGCGCATTCTGGAGCTGCTGCGCTGCTACTATACGGGGACCTCTCTTCTGCTGATGGACGCGCTGTCCGGCTGGATCAGCCCGGAGGAGCTGCGGATCATCGCCCGTCTACTGGAGGCCATGAACCGGAAATATGACGCGTCTGCCATCGTCTGCGCCTCGTCCATCGACCACATTCTGCCGGACGCGGCGTCCATCCTGTACCTGAAGATGGGCAGGCCGGTGGCCTGCGTGCGCCGGGAGGCGCAGGGCGTCGCCTGGATTCCGCCGGATTTCCGCAGCGAGCATCTGGAATACCCGAAGCTGGATTTCAACCCCGGAGATCGCCTTCTGGAGCTGCGCCGGTTCCGGATTCCCGCGGCGCTGTCCGCAGGCCGGTCCTGCGCCAACGACTTTGTTCTGCGGGAGCGGGAAATTGTGGGCGTTTACGGCATGGACGTGCCCCGCTGCGACGCCCTGTGCCAGATCCTGACGGGCCTTCGGCATGACTATGGCGGCGAGATCCTGGTCCGCGGCCTCCCGGTGGAAATTCAGTCTCCCCGCCACGCGCTCCGGCTGGGAATTGCCTGCCAGGCGCTGCGCAGGGAGGATTCCCTGTTTCCCGGCCTGTCCGTGCGCTTGAATCTGCTGCCTCCGGTCAACGTGGTCCATCCCCGGTTCTTTTCCAGTATGCGCTTTGAACGGATCTTTACCTCGCTGCGGCTCAGGCAGCTTCATATCGGGGACGCGGGCAGCGAGCTGCGCTGCAGCGCGCTGAGCGGCGCCACCTGTCAGAAAATTCTTCTCAGCCGCTATCTGTCCCAGGATGCCAGAATATTTGTCCTCTTCCACCCCACTCATACGATGGACCATTCCTCCCGGCTGGATATTTTCAACCTGATGACGCATTTGCAGCGGCGCGGCTGCGGCGTCATCCTGTTTTCCAACGATATCGACGAGCTGGCCTACATGTGCGACCGGATCTATGTGGCGCAGTGCGGCGGCGTCCGGGAGATATCCGGCAACAGCACCCAGCGGGCCAACCAGCTCTACCGTTATCTGAGCTGATTGCTGCAGATGCTTCCATTTGCTTCTCTTTCAATCAACAAATGGAGGTATATCCCATGCGTGAACTTAAAGTAAAAGAGCTGACATCTGAAAACTTCCGGCCTTACGGCACCTTCTCACAGATGCTCCACCCCACGACCCGCGGTAGCGGGATCGAGGGCATGTCCTTCCATGCCGATATGGAAATTCTGGAGCTGGGGACCGCCCACGCGGCCGCCTTCTCCGTCACGCGGGTCACCGACCGGCTTCCGCCCGTCATCCTGGCCCTGGAGTATCACACCCGCTGCGGAGAAGGGATGCTGTCTCTGGACGGCGACATGCTGGTCTATTTCGGACCGGCCGGCGCCGCCTATCCCGGCGTTCTGGACAAGCTGGAGGCCTTCCGGGTTCCCAGGGGCGTGATGCTGACGATCCGCCCCGGCGTGTGGCACTGCTGCCCGTACACGGTGAACACATCGGTCATCAACGTTCTGAACATTCTGCCGGAGCGCACCTGCGTCAACGACTGCACCATGAAGACGCTCTCCGGGGACGAGCGCGTGCGCATCGTTCTGTAAGGAAGGGAGGGCTCCGGTATGGCATTGGAAAAAGTCCGCGACCTGCTGGCCTCCGCCCGGCGGGCAAACACATCTGTTATTGCCTTTGACGCCTGCGACTATAATACGGTCTATGCCTGCGTGAAGGGCGCGGAAATGGCGCGCAGGCCCGTAATCGTGATGCTCTATCCCACGATGCGTTCGCTGTTCTCCTTCAGCGCCTTCTCCGGGGCGGTAAAAGATCTGGCCAGGGAGGCCTCCGTTCCCGTGGGACTGCACCTGGATCACTGCAGCGAACCGGACGTGATTCTGTCCGCCATCCGGGACGGATTCACCTCCGTGATGGCCGACGGCTCCGCCCTGCCCTTTGAGGAGAACGCCGCATTCACAAAATCCGTCGTGGACATGGCGGGCGTGTTCGGCGCAGACGTGGAGGGCGAGCTGGGCCACGTGGGGCAGACGGCCGCCGGTTACGATTATGACAACAAAGACGCCTTCACCCGTCCGGAGGAAGCCGCCGTCTTTGTGGAGCGCACCGGCGTAACCTCGCTGGCTGTCGCCTTCGGCAGCTGCCACGGGGTGTATAAGTCTGCGCCCAGCCTGGATCTGGAGCGGCTGCGGGAGATCGACCGGACCGTCAATATTCCGCTGGTCCTCCACGGAGGCTCCGGGATTCCCGCCGGACAGCTGGAAAAGGCCTTCACCATGGGAATCAACAAATTCAATGTCGGCACTGAGTTTTTTCTGCTCAACAGCCGCCTGACTCACGAATATCACACCGGCCATTATGTGGAAAAGCCATTTGCCGATCTGGAATACATCCGAAGCGGCCTGTGCGAATATGTCGCCGGGAAGCTCCGCCTGTGCGCGCTGCGCGTATAGGAGGGGCAGCAATGGAAAAGAACTTTGACGTCATCGGCGTTGAAAACCTGATTATGGATCTGGCGCTGCAAATTAACAGGCTTCCCGCCACGGACGGCATGTCCTGGCTGAAGGATTACTGCTGGCAGAGCGGCGGGAACGCCGCCTCCGCCATTGTGGCGCTGGCCCGGCTGGGCGCGCGCTGCGGCATGATCGGTACAACGGGCAGCGATCCCTTCGGCCGGTTCTGCCGGGAAGATCTGGAGCGCCACGGCGTGGACGTTTCCCATGTCCGGATGCAGGAGGGAGAAACCGCGTTCTGCATCTGCCTGGCGGAGGAGGAGACCCAGGGCCGGAGCTTCCTTGGAAAAATGGGGACGGTGCAGTCTGCCGGCGGCGAAGAGGTGGACGAGAGCTACATTGCCCGGTCCAGAGCCATTCATCTCAGCAGCATTCCCTCCGGCGCGGCCCAAAGCGCCGTGGCCTGCGCAAAGCGGAACGGCGTTCTGATCTCTCTGGACGCAGGCGGCGTATTCCCCGGCGCCCTGGAGCTGGCAAAGCAGGCGGACATCCTCATCATGTCGGAAACGTTCTACCACGCCCTGTTTTCCGACAACCATTATGAGGAAAACTGCCGGAGCTTCCTGTCCGAAGGACCCGGCGTGGTAATCGTCACGCTGGGCAAACGGGGCTGCGCCGGCGCGGATGGAGAGGGAAGCTTTACCCTGCCGGCTTTTGACTGCGGCTATCCCATCGTTGACACCACCGGCGCGGGCGACGTTTTCCACGGAGCCTTTCTGTACGCCCGTCTGGAGCGTTTCGGAAAGCCGCCCTGCCGCTATACGCTGAAGGACTGCGCCCGCTTTGCCAGCGCCGTATCCTGTATCAACTGCACCACGCTGGGCGGCCGCACCGGTATCCCCGATCTGTATATGGTGGACCGGTTTTTGAAGGATGGCATAATCGATAAAACAGACATCGCTTCCCGGAAGGAATTCTATAAAAACGCGATGTTCCGGTAAGCGCCTGCATTCATCACCGCGGGATGCCGGACAGACGGGAATTTTCCCGTCAGACGGAGTAACTTTTTGCAGCAGTCCCGACGGATTGCAGGGAAAATCAGCGCCGACTGTGCACGGCCCCTTAACGGGGCCGTGCACAGTCGTGTATGGGAGAAAAAGACCGCCCGGCCGACGTTCAACGATTGTGAAAGTATTGCAGTCTGCCGCCCCTTTGTGATTGCACAGAAATCACAGTTGAAAATTACCGTAAACTTTGTTAGAATACAAAGTAAACAATTCCGGGCAGGAGGGATGGACCTGTGATCTTGATACAGGGCGAGGGAATTTCCCCCGGCGCGGCCCATGGGCGGCTGCATTGCTTTCATCGGGTGGGCGCGGCGACCGCCAAGCGCTCCGGCGCGGATCCGGCATATGAAAAGGTCCGGCTCGCCCAGGCGCAGGAGAGAGCCAAAAGGCAGCTGGAGACGCTGACGGAGCGCTGCCGCCGGGAGGTTGGAGACGGCGCCGCCCTGGTGTTCGCCACCCACGTCATGCTGCTGGAGGACGAGGACTACGTGCAGCACATTGAGGAAATTCTGCGGGGGGAGCAGTGCTGCGCGGAATATGCCGTGCAGCAGACGGGCAAGGCTTTCGCCGCCCTTTTTGAGGTGATGGACGATCCCTACATGCGGGAACGGGGAGCGGACGTCCTGGACGTGACCTGGCGGCTGCTCCGCAGTCTGGCGGGCGCGGGCGCGGGCGGCGCTGCGCTGCGGGGTCCCGCCATTCTGGCCGCCGAAAACCTGAACCCCTCGGAATTTATCGAACTGAACCGGGAGCAGGTGCTGGCGATCGTCACCCGGCAGGGCTCCCGGAACAGTCACGCCGCCATTCTGGCTCAGATGCTGGGCATCCCCACGGTCTGCGGCCTGGGCAGCGCCTTGCAGCCGGAATACCACGGCCGCATGGCGCAGGTGGACGGGGCCTCCGGGACGCTGACTGTATACTGATACGGCTCCTGGTGTTTTTTTGATACCTTTCAGGAAAAAGCAGGTTTGCTGCAAAAAAACGTTACCCGGCTACATGGGGAGGGCAGGCGCTGTGGAAAAGAAAATTCTGTTTCTGGATCTGGATGGAACGCTGCTGAACGATCAGAAGGAAATCACGCCGGGCAACCGCGAGGCCATGGACCTTGCCCTGGCGCAGGGGCACCGGATCGTGGCCGCCTCCGGCAGGCCCCTGAAAAGCACGCTGGCCCAGGCCCGGCGGCTGGGAATCGGGGGAGCGGGCTGCTACGTCGTCGCCTATAACGGCGGATCCATTTACGACTGCTCCCAGGGGAGGACCATCCGTCAGAGCGGTCTGAAGCCGGAAGCGCTGTACCGGCTTTGCGGGGAGGCGCGGCGGCGGAACCTCTACATCCAGACCTACGACCGGGAGGACGTGGTTATCGAGCCCCGCTGCCGGAAGGGGAACGCCATCCGCTACTGCGCCGCCATCGGGCTGGACTGGCGCGTTATCGGGGATGTGCGCCGGGATCTGTCCGGACCGCCGGCGAAGGCGCTGCTCATCGATTACCAGGACCGGCGGCCGCTGGAGGAGATGGAGCGGTGGCTGCGGAAGGAACTGGCGGAAGAGGCGGACTGCTTTTTCTCCAGCCGGTATTTTCTGGAGGTGGTACCCGCCGGAACGAACAAGGGCTCCGCCGTGACGGAGCTGTGCCGCCATCTGGGAATCGATCTGCAAAACGCCGTGGCCGTGGGCGATGAAAACAACGACGTCCCCATGATCCTGGCCGCCGGGACAGGCGTAGCCATGGCAAACGCCGTCCAGGCCGCCAGGGACGCGGCGGATTACATCACCCTGCGGGACAACAACCACGACGGCGTCGGGGAGGTCATCCGGAAATTCCTGTTGTAACGGTAATCTTCGTTGAATTGAATGACAGAGGGGATCCTTCTGCATAAATTTTTCTCATTCCTGACAAAATTTTCGTTTTTGTCTTGACAAATGACAAAAGCGGGTTATAATGAGCACCAATCAGGTGTAGTCGCCTGTATATACGGTTATGATAGAGGCGCGGCCGCCATCAGTAGCTCTCCGGAATACGTCAGACAGCGTGGAGAGGGAAAGGGAACGCCGCCGAAGCAGTCGTCCGCTGTCTGGCGGGAGACGGGCTGGGCCTCCGGAGAAGATCCGGTGGACTGTCGCGGAAACGCGGAGAGCTGTCATGGCGGAGCCTGCGGTGTATGTACGTTCAGTCATGATGCGATCATGACTGAACGTTTTATTTCAGGAGGAAATTACTCATGAGCACCTCAAGAACCCGCCGGGCCGTTACCGCCGTGCTGGCGGCGGCCGCCTGCATGGCGCTGGCCGTCACTGCCTTCGCATCTGACGGCGAGGCCCCTGTTTCCGGCATGTACGCCACCTTCTGGGCCCTGGTGCCCCCCATCGTGGCCATTGCGCTGGCTCTCATTACCAAGGAAGCTTACTCGTCACTGTTCGTCGGCATTCTGGTGGGCGCGCTGTTCCAGTGCAACTTCGCCCCGGTGGCCACCCTGGACACCATCGTGAGCGACGGCCTTGTCTCCGCCATTGAGGGCAACGCCGGTATTTTCCTGTTTCTGGTGCTGCTGGGCATCATCGTGGCCCTGGTCAACGCCTCCGGCGGCTCCGCCGCCTTTGGACGCTGGGCGGAAAAAAACATCCGGACCCGGGTAGGGGCCATGCTGGCCACCTTCGTGCTGGGCGTGCTGATCTTCATTGACGACTACTTCAACTGCCTCACCGTAGGCTCCGTGATGCGTCCCGTGACCGACGGCCACAAAATCTCCCGGCAGAAGCTGGCCTATCTGATCGACGCCACCGCCGCCCCCGTGTGCATGATCGCCCCCGTGTCCTCCTGGGCCGCCGCCGTTTCCGGCGTGGCCGCCGACCTGGACACCGGCGTCAGCGGCATCGAGCTGTTTATCCAGGCCATCCCCTACAACTTCTACTCCCTGCTGACCTTCGTATTCATCATTGGTCTGGCTGTGATGAAGTTTGACTACGGCCCCATGCAGCTCCACGAGATGAACGCCCGGATGAAAGGCCAGCTGGGGGCTCTGGAGGACAGCAAAACCGAGGAGGGCAGCGCAAAGGGAAAGGTCATGGACCTCATCATTCCCGTCATCATCCTCTTCGTGCTGTGCACCGTGGGCATGCTCTACGTGGGCGGCTTCTTCGGCGTGGACGCCTGGGGCGGTACGGAGTGCGCCGGGGACTTCATCGCCGCCTTCGGCAACACCGACGCCTTCATCGGCCTGCCCTGGGGCGGTCTGCTGAGCCTGATCCTTATCGTCATCTATCTGGTGGCCCGCCGCGTGCTGAGCTTCAGGGAGGCCATGGCCTGCGTGCCCAAAGGCTTCATCGCCATGGTGCCCCCCATCACCATCCTGACCCTGGCTGTCAGCCTCAAGAGCATGACCAGCGCCCTGGGCGCGGACGTGTTCGTCAGGGATGTGATGTACGGCGCGTCCGGCTTCCTGTACGCCCTGCTGCCTGCGGTGATCTTCATCGTGGCCTGCCTGCTGGCCTTTGCCTCCGGCACCAGCTGGGGCACCTTCGGCATCCTGATCCCCATTGTGACGGCGGTGTTTGAGCCGGGCAGCGCCCTGCTGACCGTTGGCATCTCCGCGTGCCTGGCCGGCGCGGTGTGCGGCGACCACTGCTCCCCCATCTCCGACACCACCATCATGGCCTCCGCCGGGGCTCAGTGCGACCACGTGACCCACGTGTCCACCCAGCTGCCCTACGCCATCACCGTGGCTGCGGTGAGCTTTGTGTGCTTCATCATCGCCGGGTTCGTTCAGAACGCCGTCATCTGCCTGGCGCTGGGCGCCGTGCTGACGGTGGGCGTGCTGCTTGTCCTCCGCTCCATGAGCGGCAGGGAGACTTCCAGGTAATTTCACCATTGCTGCCGATTAACGGAGCCGCCGGTTTGCACCGGCGGCTCTGATCTGTCTAAACCGTAGCGGAACTGTAAAACGGGATCTCCTTCTGCTGCGGTAGAATGTACCATACCGGGAGAATGAGATGTTCTTCGAGACCATCACCCACGAGCTGGCGCGCTTTGCCCTTGTCTTTTCCGATGACTCCGGCGCGAAGCGCCGGGCGCCGGGGGAGCGGGTGGACGTCTCAGACCGGTCCTGTCCGCCGCTGTTCTCCCTGCGGAAGGCGAAGGATCTGATTCTGTACTGACGTTTATGCTGATTCTTAAATTCTCAAATAGCGCGATCAAAGCTTTTTAACAAAAAACCGGATTACAACTTTCTTGTAATTTCCTTAAACTTGGCTCGCAGCCCTTGACGCTTTCCGTCGATTTGGCTATGATAGGGAGGAACCAATGCAAATGGAGGAGACCACCCATGGCGGACGGATCCAGTACAAACAGACAGATTCTTACCATTCCCAATCTGCTCAGCGTATTTCGCATTCTGCTCATCCCGCTGATCATATGGCTGTACTGCGGGCGGAGGGACTATCCCCTCACCGCCTGGGTCCTGGCGCTGTCCGGGGTGACGGACGTGGCGGACGGCTTTATCGCCCGGCGCTTTCACATGGTCAGCGACCTGGGCAAGGTGCTGGACCCCATCGCGGACAAGCTGACCCAGACGGCGGCGCTGGGGTGCCTGCTGACCCGTTTTCCGTCCATCTGGTGGCTGCTGGGCATACTGGTAGTGAAGGAATCCTGCATGGCCGTCATGGGGATACTGGTCATCCGGCGGACGGGCTCGGTGTACTGCGCCGCCTGGCATGGAAAGCTTGCCGCCTGCGTGCTCTACGGGGTAATCTTACTCCACATCGTCTGGTACAGCGTCCCCCAGACCGTGTCCCGTCTTCTGGTTCTGGCGGGGATCTCCTGTATTCTGCTGAGCCTGACGCTGTATACCATGCAAAATCTGGAACGCATCCGGGAGGCGGGCAGAAAATGAATCCGGCAAAAGGCGATTGATGTTGTTTCCCGATTCAGAATCTGTAAGAACCTGTATTCATAACCGGAGGATGCTGGATGAACAAGGAGATTTTCCGCAGCAATCCTGACGGATTGCTGCGGAAATCGACGCAGTATGGCAGAAAAAAACCGCCCACGGCCCGCCAGGCGATCCTGGCTGCCGTGGGCGGCGCTATGCCGTCTTTTCTGTTGTTTTAGAGAGACAATGCGTTCCCGTCAAACGCATCGTCTAAGAGCCCGTAACCAGGGCCTGCACAATGGGCAAAACCTCGTAGATATCCTCCACCATATAATCCGGTTCAAACTCCCGTCTGACGCCGCAGTCCTTCTCCTTTGTCAGCTGAGAGCAGATCTGGATCGCCCTGGCAAAGCCCGCCCGCCTGGAGCCGATGATATCGCGGGACACCGTATCTCCCACATAGACGCACTCCTCCGGCGCGCTCTGGATCTGACACAGGGCAACACGGAAGATATCCGGCGCGGGTTTGCGCATGCCGGTAACGGAGGAAAGGGTCACGTCCTGAAAATAATCCCGGATGCCGTATTCCTTCAGCGTGTCAAACACCTGATACAGGGCGGCCGTATTGCTGATGATTCCCAGCTTCAGCCCCAGCGCCTTCAGTCCCTCCAGCATCTCCGTCACGCGGGGACGGAGAGCCCGGTGGAAGTGGGTCACCTCCCACATGTGGGCGATTTCCTCGCAGTGGGGCTCCAGCTCCGCCGCCGGGAAATGGAAGTCCTCCAGCACATAGTCCCGCCAGATGGGAATGGGCTTGAGCTCCACGTCGCAGGAATCCCGGTACTTCCCATACCGGACCCACCCGGCGTCCACCCGGCTTTTCAGCTCCTCCCGGTCCACCGCCGGGTCCAGGCCGAAGGATACCAGCATATCCCGCAGCTTTTCAATCGCGGCCCACTCGGACTGGGCGTCCACGAAAATGTCCTCCAGTGTGCCGCCCATATCGAACAAAACAGATGTAATCATAAGTTGACCTCCCTGCGCCTTTGCGCCCTCATTGGGATAATTGGTGTATGGGGGACAGGATAGCCCCGTCCTCCCGGATCAGAAAATATGCCGACGGCCAGCGGGCCGCCTCCCTTCCCGGACAGGAAAAGCTGTCGGTGAACCACACGCGGCTTCCCTGCTCCTCCAGCAGCCGGACCGCCGTCTGAGAGGGCCGGTCCTTCCGGGGGATGTATTCCGCCGCGCAGGAAATGACCGCGTGCTCCGGCCGCAGCCGCTCCGCCAGCAGCGGCGTCAGCGATTTTGCGTCGCCGTGATGGGGAACCTTCAAAATGCCGCACCGCTCCGCTTCCTCCTCCCAGACCGCGCCGTAGCAGTCACCTGCCAGCTCCACCCGCCGCCCGGCATAGCGCAGGCACAGGCGCAGGGACCCCGGATTGCGGAACCTGGAGGACCACCAGACCCGGTCCCGGTCCGGCTGTTCTCCCGCCAGCAGGGCCGTCCAGACCTGCCGCTGCCGGAGGGCGGCCTCCGGATCGCCGCAGACAATTTCTCCCGAAAGCCGGGGCGTCAGAGGCAGGGAAACCGTCTCCTCCACGGAGCGGAGGCAGACGCCCCGCGCCCGCAGCCCCGCCGTGATTTCCGCCCACCGCTCCAGACAGTCCAGAAGACCCCGCACGGTTTTCTCCTCCGTCCCCGTCCGGAAAATCCGTCCGGGCAGCGAAGGGGGAAAAAATCCGGAATAAACCGTCCCGATCTCCGACGCCTCCGCCACCGCCGCCAGCCCTTCAAAGTGGTCGCTGTGCAGATGGGTAATTACCACGGCATCCAGACGGCAGATGCCCTGCTCCCGCAGGTACTCCGCGGCGGTCAGCCGCCGGGAGCCGGGGCATGTCCTCACCTCGGCCCGCCCGGCGTCCACCAGCAGGCGAAATACGCCGCCGTCATGCCGTTCCTCCGCCAGAATGGCGTCTCCGTCGCCTACGTTGATAAAATGCAGTGCCAGCATGGATCTACCGCCGCTGGGTGAACTTCTTCCAGGTCTGGTCCTCCTCCCCCCTGCGATGCGGCGGCACATAGTCCCTCCGGTACAGCAGGCCGGTCACCAGCAGTCCCAGAACCACCGGCACGGCGATAAACCAGGCGAAGAAGTGGAGGAACGCCATGAAGGCCTCCCGGTCTTCCAGCATGAACAGCATTGCCACGCACACCAGCAGGGCATAGGCCGCCAGCCACAGATAGGTCCCCAGCATGAGCCGCTTGTCTGTCAGCAGCCGGTGCAGGATCAGGGCAACCACGATGCCCACCGCGCTGGCGGCCAGGGACTGAATCAGATTCCCGGCGAACACGGGCCACTCCGCCGTTACCGGCCCCAGCCAGGTAATGGACATGTTGAACGCCCCAATCAGCAGCAGCACGTACACCAGACTGAGGCACACGGTGTAAACCATGAAGCCGCTCTTGGGCTTGCCGTCCTCGGTAAAGAGGAAGGCCTTCCAGAAGCTCTTCTCCCGTTTTGCCCACTTCTCTTTGCGCTCCTTTTTGGCGCGCTCCCGCTCTGCCGCCTCGATCTGGCGGTAAAATTCGTTGTCGTGATCCATGATAAGCCTCCTTTTGGGTCCCGCCTGTAAAAAAGCCCTGCGCGGCAGGCGCGTGCCTGCCGCGCAGGGCTTACATTGGGCGTGTATCACACAGTATACGCCAGGCCAGGACAAAGGTCAAGGCCGCGGGGAAAATTACTTGGTAAAGGGACTGACGCTCAGCCAGTAGGTCCACAGGTCCTGCGTGGAGCCGAAGGCACCGTTGATGGCAGCCAGATCCGGCTCGATGGCGCCGCACTCCTGGAGGCTCACGGGGTTCCAGTCGCCTGCCACGTCGTCACGGACGGGCCAGTTGCCTTCCTTGGAGAAGGGCTTCAGGCCGCCGCTCTGGCCGTCCACGCCGCCGGTGATCCAGCGGATGAACAGACGGGCCGCTGCGGGGTGACGGCAGCCGTTGACCACGTACATGTACTCACAGTTCTCCAGGCCGGTGTAGGGAGTCAGGTTGGTCAGCCACGCGATGTTGTAGCCGGACTCGTCCCGGTTGCCGATCTTGCCGCCGGAGGCCAGGCACAGGGCGGGATCGTCCTTAGTGGAGTTATGGACCGCCTGCACCAGCTCGTCGCCGTCGCCGATGAAGGTCATCTGCATCTGGGAGAAGCGCCACATGTACTCCAGACCGGCGTTCTTCTCAGGCACCTCGAAATCGAAGCCGCTGCCGTCATAGGTGTACTCCAGGGGCTCGCCGTACAGATCCTCATAGGCCTGCTCCATCTGGTCGGCGTTGACCACAAAGCTGGCGAACAGGGACAGATAGGAGGTCTCGGTGCCGATCTCCTTGGTGAACAGGCGGTACTTCTGGGAGCCGTCCTCGTTCTTTTCGATGATCTGCCACCAGCTGGTCACGGGCTGCTCATCGGGGAAGGCTTCGGTATTGTAGTACCAGAAGCTCTGAGAGGCGTACAGAGGATAGCCGTAGCGCAGCAGGTCCTCGTCCACCTTGGCGGAGAGGTCGCGGGGATAGAAGGAGGACATGTAGCCCGCCTCGTAGTAGTCAAAGAAGACGTTGCCGTTGACGTCCTTGGCCTGAAGGACATCGCCGAAGATGTTGCCGGAGTCGGCTTCCAGCACGCACTTCTCCAGGACTTCGTCCTGGTCCATGTCCATGATGACCACGTCCAGGCCGGGGTAGGCGGCCTCAAAATCTTCCTCCGCCTTCATCATCTTGGAGGAGGTGGCGTAGATGTTGATCTCGGGGTACTCCTTGACCTCCTCCAGAGCCTTCTGATACAGCTCGTTGTCGGTCATATCGCTCCACTCGTCATAGATGGGGCCGAAGAACTCGGAATCCTCCACCTTCTCGGGCTGCTTATCCTCGCCGGGGTCCTTGTCGTCGCCGCCCTTGTTGTCGCTCTGACCGGGCGCGCTGTCGTCAGGCTGCTTGTCGTTGTTGCCGCCGCCGCAGGCCGCCAGGCTCAACAGCATGGTCAGGGCCAGCAGGAGGGCTAAGAGCTTGCTCTTTTTCATAGTGATCCAATTCTCCTTTCAAAATACAAGTGAACAGGTTGATTTGGGGATATCCTATTTCCTCGCCGTCCCTTTTGTCTATGGCGGCGGCGTCAGAAACCGCGCTTAATGGGCCCGCTTGATGAGCCGGGTGCTCCTGGCGTCGTAGATATTGATCTTGTTGGGATCGATATGGACGTACACCGTCTGGTCGATGTCGTACTGGGCCAGGCCGATCTGCTTGGAGAGGAAGTCGCTCTTGCCGGCCTGGAGGGACACCAGGGTCTCGGAGCCGGCGGGCTGGTTGGCGTAGACCTTGACGGGCAGGGAGCCGGACTCCTGGGTTTCGGTGATGTGCACCTGCTCGGGGCGGATGGCCACCACCACGGGGAACTCCCCGTTGGGGATGGTCTCGTCGGTCATGTCGGCCTTGTCAAAGACGTAGTCGCTGAGCTCGCACCTGACCATGAGCTTGCCGTTTTCGTACCGGCCGGTGCCCTCCAGGAAGTTGATCCGGGGATTGCCGATGAAGTCCGCGGCCTCCAGGTCGATGGGGTTCATATAGAGATCCATGGGGGCGTCCACCTGGCTGAGCTCGCCGGCCTTGAAGAGGGCGATCTTGGTGGACATGGTCAGGGCCTCCACCTGGTCGTGGGTGACGTAGATGATGGTGGTGCCCAGCTCCCGGTGGATGCGCTGGAGCTCGCTTCGCATGTCGATGCGCAGGCGGGCGTCCAGGTTGCTCAGGGGCTCATCCAGAAGGAGCAGCCTGGGGTTGGAGGCCACAGCGCGGGCGATGGCCACGCGCTGCTGCTGGCCGCCGGAGAGCTCGTTGGGATAGCGGTCGATATACTCCTCGATACGCATCATCCGCAGGGAGTCCATCAGGCGCTTGTCGATCTCCTCCCTGGGCAGCTTCTGGATCTTCAGACCGAAGGAGATGTTCTCCCGGACGGTCATGTGGGGCCACAGGGCGTAGGACTGGAACACCAGGTTCAGTCCCCGCTTGCTGGGCTCGGCGTAGTAGGCCAGGTCCGCGTTGATCATTTCCTCGCCGTCGATGGTCATGACGCCGTTCTGGGGCTTCTCCAGACCGGAGACCACGCGCAGAGTGGTGGTCTTGCCGCAGCCGGAGGGGCCCAGCAGGGTCATGAAGTCGCCGTCCTCGATCACCAGATTGATGTCCCGGAGGACGTGGTTGTCGCCGTAGAATTTATCGATATGCTTCAGTTCAATTCTGCTCATTGTGTCAACCTTTCCTTTCTGTATTTCCCATATGATGGCTGTAAAAGCCCTCCGCAGGAGTTTGCGCCCGCGGGCGCAAATAAGCTGGAACCGTTTTTCCGGCGGCATGTACGCCGGAAAGCACTTCTCTCGGAGCGAGCGTCGCCGGAGGCGTCAGGCTGCCCCGCAGCCCCGGCCCACGGGAGGCGCGGAGCGAAGCGCAGTCCTCCTCAAAAGAAATGGCACAGCCGTTTCTTCTGAATTTTTACCATGCCTTGCCGATATCCGCGCCGAAGCGGTTGGCAATGATGTAGCACACCAGGATAAACAGCAGCACACACACGGAAATGGCGTCGGCCATCTGGTTATAGCCCTCCTGGGAGTAGGTGAAGGCCAGATAGGACATGGTCTGAGTATGCTTATCCATCATGATGATAATCAGGTCGAGCTCCTTGGCAATACTGATGAAGGTCAGCATGAAGCCGGAGATAAATCCGTTCTTGGCCAGAGGCAGGACGATCTTGCCCATGCGCTGCCAGAAGTTGGCGCCGTTGATGTCGGCGGCCTCCTCCAGCTCCACGGCGATCTGCATCATGTTTGCGGTGCCGGACCGGCTGGCGAAGGGGAAGTGCTTGACCACGCTGGTCAGGACAATGAGGGTGAAGGTTCCGTACAGGGAGGGGATCAGCCCGCCCAGACGGGGCTGGGAGAACATGGCCACGTACATGGAGGAGAAGGCCACGCCGCTCATCAGGTAGGGCACGAACACCAGCTGCTCCGTGGCGGAGCCGTACCACTTGCCGCGGCCCCGGGTGGAGATGTAGCCCAGGAACTGGCCGCACAGGGCGGTGATGATGGAGCCGATGAAGGTCAGGCGGACGGTGTTCCACACGGCCTTGCCGAACTCCGCGTTGCGGAAGATACCCTCCATGCTGGTATAGGTCTGGGCCTCGTCCAGAGTGCCGATCCAGTTGTAGAGGGTCAGGTTGTTCAGGCCGTAGCCGTTGCCGGTGGTGACCTGGAAGGTCTCCATGACCAGCACGAACATGGGAGCCACCATGGCGAAGAACAGGAAGACGACCAGGAAGCACATCAGGGGGATCTTGGCTCCGCCCAGGTGCATCTCGTTGGAGCGGCCGCCCTTGCCGCCGATGGTGGCATAGGACTTGCGCACGCCGATGATCCGCTGGTTGGAGAAGATGATGAGGGCCGCCAGGCTGATGAGCACCAGGCTCATGGCGAAGCCCACGCCCTGGGGACCGCCGTTGATGAAGGTCTTCATCTTGGTGGCCAGGGTGAAGTAGCCGATCCGGGAGCCCAGGTTGGCCGCCACGCCGTAAGTACCGATGGACTTACTGAGGGTCATGACCAGGGCGGAGAGGATGCTGGGCAGCACCAGAGGCAGGGTGATGGATTTCAGAATCTGCACCTTATTGGCGCCGCAGATCTCGCCCATCTCCTCCAGCTCCGAGTTAATGGAGCGCAGGGCGGAGGAAACGTGTATGTAGGAGAAGGCGTAGTAGTGCAGGCTCATACAAAGGACGATGGCCACGGGGCCGTAGGCCAGCCAGTCGGGAATGGGGATGCCCATGCCGGCCAGGAAGCCCAGGGAGCCCGAGGTCTTGTTGCGGAACACCGCCAGCCAGGCCAGGGCCTTGCACCAGGAGGGGATCATGTAGGGGATGACCACCAGCATGCCCAGCAGCTTCTTGCCGGGGATGTCGGAGCGGACCATCAGCCATCCCAGAACGGAACCCAGAGGCACTGATACGATGACCGTGAAGAAGCCCACCACCAGGGAGTTCTTCAGCGGGCCCCACAGGGTGGCGCCGGACAGCTTGCCTACCAGGATATACCGCCAGTAGTACAGCGTAAAGTCGCCCACCTCGCCGCCGTACCGCTTGGCCTCGGCACGGGCCAGGGTGAAGGTGGAGGCGATCATCTGGAGCAGAGGGATCACGATCAGGCAGAACAGGATAACCAAGCTGATCGCAACAATCATGTTGAACGGGTTCTTCACCACGTTCAGAAACTGGTTTTTAAGTCTGGTTTTGTTGAACGGACGGCGTTCTCTCTTCCTTTTCACATCGTTGCTCCTTTCATTGTTTCAAATGCGTAATCCAGCCGCATCCCCGCAGGCAGCGCCGCCGGAACACGGGAAAAATCAACTTTACCCTCCCACCTTTCTACGAACACGTTTCCGTTGTCTGTTGTCAATGTGATTATAGCAAAATCGTACATTTTCGTCAATTGCTTTGAGGCTAAAAACCATTTTTTCGCCGTTTTGCCAGTGCATGTTCATATATTATTGGTAGAATTCACAATTTGTTAAAATGTAAACAAATTTTCACGACGTTTCCAGCGCGCTTTTCTCTAATTTATGCAAATGTTTCCGTAAAATATTCGTTCTTTCCGCCGGGACATTCCGCATGTCTCCACAAAAGGAGGCGGCCCGATGAAACCATCGGACCGCCTCCCCTGTAATTGCCGGCGCTGATGCAGGCTCTCAGCAGTACATCGCCGGTTTTTCAATTGTCTCCACCTTCAGGAACCGGCTGGTGCCCCGGGAGGCGTTCAGCGCGTCTCCCGCCACGCAGGCCACATAGCCGTCCCAGGCGGAGGGACCGGTGAGCCTGCCCTCCTCGATGGACTGGACCCAGCGGCAGAACTCGATGTCGTAGGCCTCGATGAAGCGCTCCTTCCAGTCGGTCATGATGGGCATGGACTCGGCGGGGTTCACGCTGTCCCATCCGGCGGGGCGGGAGCGGCGGACCACGGCGTAGGGGTCGGGCAGCTTCACAGTGCCGTTCTCGCACACCACCTCGCACTGAATGTCATAGCCGTAGCCGTCGGCCACCTGGACCTCCACGTCGATGAAGCAGCCCTTTCTGGTGCGCATGAGCATCACCTGGGGGTTGTCGTAGCCTTTGTTGGAGTTGGCGGACTGGCGGACCCGGACGCACTGGGCGTCCTCATACTCGTCCCCCAGCAGCCACCGGCAGATGTCCAGCTCGTGGATGGCCACGTTGGTCACGCCGTTTTCCGTCCTGAAGCCGGGCCCCTGGGACACGTTCCGGTGGCAGGCCCTGATGAGCAGAGGCGCGCCCAGCTCGCCGGAGTCGATGATCCGCTTCATCTCCGCGTAGCCCCGGTCGTACCGGCGCATGAAGCCCACCTGGACCAGCCGTTTGCCGATCTCCTGCTCCCGGGCGATGATCTCCTCGCAGTCCCTGGCGTTCTGACTCAGGGGCTTCTCGCAGAAGCACCATTTTTCGTACTTCAGTACCTTCATCACATAGTCGTGATGGGTGGGATCGATGGAGGTGATGACCACCGCCTCCACCTCCGGGTCCGCGATCATGCCGTCGCAGTCGTTCCCGAAGGAACGGATGCCATATTTTGCCGCCGTCTCGTCGGCGGCCGCCGCCACATAGTCGCTGACGGCCACCACGGTGGCGCCGGGAACGGTTTCGATAATCCGGCGGCAGTGGTCCTTCCCGATGGCCCCGCAGCCGATGATGCCGATTTTGAGCATGGCGTAATCTCCTCTGTTTTTAATACTTTCTTGCGTCCTTCTCGTGGGCCAGATGGTCCTGATAGGCGTCCAGATTCCGCTGGTTCCCGGACACCGCCGTGTCCCCTACCCGCCACCATGCGCCGTAGCCGTCGGTCATGGATTTGGGCAGCACCCGGATGTCGAAGAGCACCGGCACGCCTTCCACCCTCCTGGCGTCGGCGATGGCGGCTTCCAGCTCCGCCAGGGTGTGGATGGTATAGGCCTTGCAGCCGTAGCCCTCGGCGATTCTGGCGAAATCTACCGGCATGAAATCGCCGGAGAACTTCCCGTCCTCGCCCCGCCAGCGCAGCTCCGTGCACAGGGTGTCGTTGCCGTGGCCCACCTGAAGGTTGTTGATGCAGCCGTAGCTGGCGTTGTTGAAGAGGCAGATATTGATCTTCCTGTGCTCCTGCACCGCCGTCAGCAGCTCGGCGTGGAGCATGATAAAGCTGCCGTCGCCGCACATGGCGTACACGTCCCTGTCGCCGATGGCGTACTTCACGCCCAGCGCGCCGGAGACCTCGTAGCCCATGCAGGAGTAGCCGTACTCCATATTATAGGTGTCCACGCCCCGGGGCCGCCACATCCGCTGCATGTCGCCGGGCAGGGAGCCCGCCGCGCCGATGACCACATCCTCGGGATCGATGCACCGGTTGATGCACCCCAGCACCGCCGTCTGGGTCAGCTCCGCGCCCAGGTCCCTGGCGAAGCGGAAAGCGGACTGGGCGTTGGCGTCGTTGATCTCCGGCACGTAGCCCTCGCCGAAGGCGGTGGCGTCCAGCCGGTCCAGCTCCTTCCGCCAGCGGGCCGTCGCCTCAGTGACCTCGCTGGTATAGGGAGCCCTGTAGCCCTCGACGGCCGCCAGCAGGGCGGGCAGGGCCTTCTTCGCGTCGGCCACCACCGGCAGCGCGTCCAGCTTCAGAGCCTGGAAGTCGGAGACGTTGATGTTGATAAACTTCGCATCCTCCCGGAACAGCCACTTGGAGGCGGTGGTGAAGTCGGTGTACCGGGTGCCCACGCCGATGACCACATCCGCTTCCCTGGCAATCTCGTTGGCGGCGGAGCAGCCCGTCACGCCCACGCCGCCCAGGTTCAGCGGGTGGTCCCAGACAATGGCGCTCTTGCCCGCCTGGGTCTCGGCAAAGGGGATGCCGGTTTTCTCGGCGAAGACGCGGAACTCCCCGTGGGCCTCGCTGTAGCGCACGCCGCCGCCGCAGATGAGCATGGGGCGCCTGGCGTTTTTGATGATCTCCGCCGCCTCGGCGATGGCCTCCGCCTCCGGCTCCCGCCGGGCCAGCCGGTGGACCCGCCTGGCGAAGAAACTCTCCGGGTAGTCATAGGCCTCGCCCTCCACGTCCTGGGGCATGGCCACGCACACCGCGCCGGTATTGGCCGGATCGGTCAGCACCCGCATGGCGCTGAGCATGGCGCTCATGAGCTGCT
>CAJULD010000023.1 GCA_910587505.1 uncultured Oscillospiraceae bacterium
TTCTCAGTCTCGTCAGGCTTCCCCGTCTCACCGGGCTTCTCAGTCTCGTCAGGCTTCCCGCTCTCACCGGGCTTCTCAGTCTCGTCAGGTTTCCCGCTCTCGCCGGGCTTTCCGCTCTCACCGGGCTTCTCTGTCTCATCAGGCTTCCCGCTCTCGCCGGGCTTCTCAGTCTCGTCAGGCTTCCCCGTCTCACCGGGTTTCCCCGTCTCACCGGGCTTCTCAGTCTCGTCAGGCTTTCCCGTCTCACCGGGTTTCTCTGTCTCGTCAGGTTTCCCGGTCTCACCGGGCTTCTCAGTCTCGTCAGGCTTTCCCGTCTCACCGGGTTTCTCAGTCTCGTCAGGCTCCCCGCCAACAATGTAATAGTTGTCTTTGTGCATGTAGGAATTCTTAATCAGGTCTATATCGGTATTGTCGGCGACAATGCCGCCAAGGATAGAGACCATCCCACTACCCTGCTGGTTAATATCCGGGTTTCCGTCAATATTATCTGCAATTTTGCCGCCGTACATGGTAAACGTTCCGTTTTTGAATACCATCACGCCGCTGCCCTTAAACGATGACGTATTCCCGGTGATTTCGCCGCCGTGCATGGTGAACGTGGCGCCTTCCACCCGTACACCGCCGCCGCCGCCGTTCTGGCCGTTGCCGCTGGCGGTGTTGCCTGTGATTTTGCCGCCGTTCATGATGAACGTGGCTCCATTCTCCACATAAACGCCGCCGCCGCCATCAGCCTTGTCCTTGCCTTTTTCGCTGTTGCTGACCGTGTTTGCTTTGATGGTGCCGCCATTCATGGTGAACGTACCCCCGTTCACATAAACGCCGCCGCCCTTTTCACCGCCGCCGCCGGTAATGGTACCCTCAGCCTTTTTTTCGCCATCCTTCCTGGATGTGCCGGTCTCCGTATCGCTGAGGGTCAGCTTACCGGCCTGACTTACCGTGATAACGGAATTGCTGCCGCTGCCGGTAATGGTCCAGCCGTTCAGGTTCAGGTCAACAGTATCAGTGATATTGATGGTGGTATTATCTCCCTCCTGATACGTATAGTCCTCCCCCAGAACAACACTGCCACCCTGATTCACCAGTTCCTGGAGCTGGGTAAAGCTTCCCGCCCAGGCGGTGACGGACAGGGCGTTGACGCACAGTACCAGAGAAACTGCCGATGCAAGTCCGCGTTTGCTGAAAAACTTATGCTTCATATCAAATCTTCCTTTCTTTGCACATATTCGGATGCAAAGGATCCGGCGGCCGGGCTGGCGTAGCGCCTTCGACTCCCTCGTCTCCGGCACCGTAGCCCCCTTGGCTTTGCGTCCCGCCGTTTCCGGCGGTTTGCTGATTTTGCGGCCGGGCTGCCATTGCCCGCGGGGCGTGGCCCCGCGTTTCCCCCGGCAGCGCTCTTTATCGTGGGGAACCCACGATAAGAATTGTCCATGGACAATTCTTTGTTCTTCCGGGGGCCGCGTAAGGCCTCCTGGCTTTGCGTCCCACCGTTTCCGATGGTTTGCCAAAAATGGCCTGGGTAATCAAACTGAATACACGGACCGTATCCGCCTCTCCATCCCGCCGCCCTGATACCGGGGCTGCGGGTCCTCTGTGTCCGTCGGGCTGCTCTCCTCGTGATGTTCCTTCATAATCGGTCCCTCCTTCTCCTTTGGACCGCCCGCCTGACAGGCGCTCCCTTTTTATTGTATCATCCCCCGGCTGGAAAAGCAATCCGGGCCGTCTGTTCACCGGATACAAATTCTGCGCAAAAAGGGACTGTTTTCCCGCAGTGCCGTTATTGCCCTGCGGCGGCCCGGAGCCGCCGGATCTCCTCGCCGTGTCCCGCGTCGTCGGTGGGAGTTTCCAGCAGGAAGGGCAGGTGCTTCAGCGCGGGGTGGGACATCACCCGGAGGATGGCCGCCTCGCCGATGGTTCCCTGCCCGATGAGAGCGTGGCGGTCCTTCCGGGAACCGGGAGGGTTCATGCTGTCATTGATGTGGACCGCCTTCAGCCGGTCCAGGCCGATGATCCGGTCAAATTCCGTCAGCACGCCGTCCAGATCGTGGATGAGGTCATATCCGCCGTCGGAGACGTGGCAGGTGTCCAGGCAGACCCCCAGCCGGTCCCGGCAGTCCGCCATGTCCAGAATCAGCCGCAGCTCCTCGAAGCGCCCGCCGATTTCGCTTCCCTTCCCCGCCATGGTTTCCAGCAGCACCGTGGTTTTTCCCTCCGGTCTCACGGTCTGTTCCAGCATATCCGCGATCTGGCGGCACCCGGTCTCCACGCCCTGTCCCACGTGGCTGCCGGGGTGGAAGTTGTAGCAGTTGCCGGGCAGATGCTCCATGACGTCCAGATCCTCCGTCATCATCCGCGCGGCCAGCGCCCGGATGCCCTCGTCTTTGGAGCAGGGATTCATGATGTAGGGGGCGTGGGCCACGATGGGGCCGAAGCCGCGCTCGCTCATCAGCTCACGCAGCCCGGCCAGGTCCGCCGGATCGGCAGCCCTGGCCCGTGCGCCCCGCGGGTTGCGCAGGAAGCACTGAAAGGTATTCGCGCCGATGTCCAGCGCCGTCAGGCCCATTTTCCGAAAGCCCCGTGCGGAGGACAGATGCGCGCCGATATAAGTCATAACAGATCTCCTTGTTTCTCAGGAAAAAATTTTTCGAGGCAGCTCTCAGCGCCTGTAAATGACGGTTGAATGTCGGTTGTATTGGTGGTATACTTGGCCGGTAGCCGATGACAAAACGGAATTCAGGCAGGGCGGCAGGCGGAAAGAAGGGGTGGAATGAAGTACCTGATAAAATATTTCATAGATTTTGCAGTGCTGGTCTTCCTGTATGTTTTTGTATTTTTCAGGAAGTGGAGGAGCCGGGGCAGAGACAGCCTGACTGTCAACACCCTCATGTATGCATACCTCTCTCTGGTACTCTGTTTTACCATGATGCCGGTGGTCGTATCCATCCCATCCATGCTGGACCACCCCTATAAGTCCATGAATCTGGTCCCGTTTATCGACGTTTCTTTGGGGAGAGGGGACTTTTTCAGGCAGGTCCTCCTGAACGTCATTATGACCATGCCCTTCGGGTTCCTGTTTCCGCTGACCCGGAGCAAAAGGGCCGGCTTCGGAACAACGGTATTTTTCTGCTTTTTGATGAGTCTGGGCATAGAACTGCTGCAGCCGTTTTTTGACCGCTCCCCGGACGTCACGGATCTGATTACAAATGTAACCGGCGGAGCGCTGGGCTATGGTCTTTACGCTGTTTTTAAGCCGGTTGTCTTCTGGATCCTGGATCGTCTGAAAACCGGCTGACAGGCTGCCGCGGTCAATTCCCGCCGGTCGGGGGGATTTCATCTTTCGGGTGAAATCCCCCCGGCCGGACGTTCTCCCGATACCTTTTCCTGAGAAAAGGTATCGAGACCGTTTTTTACATATTCCAGCAGCATCTCCCGGTCATTGGGCAGCTTTTCGTCCATGACCTGCTCCAGCAGCTCCCGCAGCGCCGCGCCCACCGCCGGGCCCCGCAGTCCCAGCGCGGTCAGGTCGCCGCCCCGGACCGCCAGACGGTCCAGGGAGAAGCAGTCTCCGCTCTGCAACACCAGCTCCAGCAGATCCTCCCACTGGCGCAGCAGCGTCTGGCGGTCCCGGTAGGCCTCCGCCTGGGCCATGTTGTCCGCCCGCTTTACCGCCAGCAGCAGCCGCAATGTCTCCTCTCCGTACCGGGCCAGCGCCCGGCGGACGGACTTCTCGCTGAGGGTCAGGGGGGCGTCGTGGCGCTCCACCAGCGTCAGGATGATCTTTTTGCTGTGGTTGTCCATGCGCAGGCGGTCCAGCACGGCCTCCGCCGCAGGGACGCTGCGCCGCCAGTGGCCGTAGAAGTGGCCCCGGCCCTCTTCGTCCAGGGAGAAGGTCTCCGGCTTGCCCAGATCGTGGAGCAGCAGGGCGTAACGCAGGACCGGCAGTGGCTCCGCCGCCGCCACGGCCCGTGCGGTGTGCTCCCACACGTCGTAGCAGTGATAGACGCTGTGCTGGTCGAAGCCCACGCAGGGCAGGATCTCCGGCAGGAAGACTCCCAGCACGTCCGGATAGGCCAGCAGCACCCGGTCCGCCCCCTCGCCGCAGAGGATTCCCGTCAGCTCCGTCCGGATGCGCTCCGGGGCAATATGCTCCAGCAGGGGCGCGCAGCGCCGGAGGGCGGCGGCGGTCTCCGGCTCGATGGCAAAGCCCGGCCGGGAGGCAAAGCGGAGTCCCCGAAGGATGCGGAGGGCATCCTCCTCAAATCGCTTTTCCGGCTCGCCCACCGCCCGGAGCACCCGGCGCTCCAGGTCCTCCCGGCCGCCGAAGGGGTCGGCCACCTCACCCCGGAGGTTCACGGCGATGGCGTTGACGGTAAAATCCCGGCGGGCCAGGTCCTCCCGGAGGGACCGGGTAAACGCCACCCGGTCCGGGTGACGGTTGTCCGAGTAGGCCCCGTCCCGGCGGAAGGTGGTGACCTCCACTCCCCGGCCGCCGCCCACGGTGACGGTCCCGTGCTGTAGCCCGGTGGGCAGCGCGTGGGGGGCGAACAGGGACAGCACCTTCTCCGGCGGCGCGCCGGTGGTCACGTCCCAGTCCCCCGGCTCCCGGCCCAGCAGGGCGTCCCGGACCGCGCCGCCTACGCACCAGGCCTCATAGCCCGCCTCCTCCAGGCGGCGAAGGATCTCTTTTACATGTTCCGGCATCGGAAGCACCGGCTTTCCCTCCTCCCTGTGGATTTCTTCATTACTCCGGGTTATTTTCTGCTGAAAGCAGGAATAGTATCAACAGAACCGGTTTTTCTTTGCCGGGGGCTTCGCGCCTGCTTTTCGCCCGCGCGAAGAGCAGGCGCGGGCACGCCAAAGCCATACGGTTCCGGATTCCCCCTGTTTCAGGGGATTTCCCGCTGACAGCAGAATTACAGTTGCGCCGCGGCGTTTCTTATAGTATAATACATTTTCGGAAAAAAGGCAAATACCGGCAGCTTTATGCCGTTCGGGAAGGGACCGCACTCCATGACCCATATTGACACTGAAATTCAACGTTATATCGCACCCGGCCGCCATGTTCATCTGGCGGGCATCGGCGGCGTATCCATGAGCCCTCTGGCGGAGGTGCTCCACGGCATGGGCCTTGTGGTCCAGGGCAGCGACCAGTCCGGCAGCCCCGCGGTGGACCATCTGCGCTCCCTGGGCATTTCCATCCACGTGGGCCACGAGGCCAGCGGCATTGACGGAGCGGAGTTCGTCATCCGCACCGCCGCCATCCATGACGACAACCCGGAGATTGCCGCCGCCCATGCCAGGGGCATTCCCGTCTTCGAGCGGGCGGAGGCCTGGGGAGCCATCATGCAGCAGTATGAGAACGCCGTGTGCATCGCCGGCACCCACGGCAAAACCACCACCACCTCCATGACGACCCATATCTTCATGGCCGCCCAGGCGGACCCCACGGTGATGATCGGCGGCACCCTGCCCATGCTCCACAGCGGCTACCGGGTGGGCAGGCGGGACGTGATTATTCTGGAGTCCTGCGAATACTGCAACAGCTTTCTCCACTTCTTCCCCACCGTGGCGGTGATCCTGAACGTGGAGGCGGACCATCTGGACTTTTTCAAGGACCTTGAGGACATCAAGCGCTCCTTCCGCCGCTTTGCGGAGCTGGTCCCGGCCGGCGGCCGCATTGTGGCCAACGCGGACGACCCCAACGCCATGGACGCGCTGAAGGGGCTGCCCCTGTTCACCTTCGGCTGCACGGCGGAGGCGGACTGCCGGGCGGAAAATCTCGTCTGGCATCACGGGCGGCCGGAATTCGACGTGGTGGCCGGCGGCACGCTCTACGCCCACCTGTGCCTCCGGGTGGCGGGCATGCACAACGTGTACAACGCCCTGGCCGCCGCCGCCGCGGCCTATGCGCTGCACATTCCCGGCAGGGCGGTGCGGCAGGGGCTGGAGGGCTTCTTCGGCGCGGGCCGCCGCTTTGAGCTGAAGGGCCAGTACAACGGCGCGAAAATCTACGACGACTACGCCCACCACCCCAGCGAGCTTCACGCCCTGCTGGAAATGGCGAAAAGCCTGGAATATGAGCGTGTGGTCTGCGTGTTTCAGCCCCACACCTATACCAGAACCAGGGCCCTGTTCGACGACTTCGTCCGGGAGCTGAAGCTGGCGGACCTGGTGGTCCTTACGGACATCTACGCCGCTCGGGAAAAGAACACCATCGGCATCTCCTCCCGCGACCTGGCGGAGCAGATTCCCGGCGCGCTGTACTGTCCCTCCCTTGCCGGGGCGGCGGAGAAGCTGCGGGAGATCGTCCGGGAGGGCGACCTAGTCATCACCGTGGGCGCGGGCGATGTCTATACCGTGGGAGAAATGCTGATAAAATAGTCCTGATTATAAGTATTCATACTTTTTCTTGAAAGAAAAAGTATCAAACAGAACTTTTAGGAAGGGTCATTGATTGCCTTACAGGAGCTTCCCGGGAAAGTATAACAGTGCGGCAGCCGAAACCGGCTGCCGCCGGACGAGCCGCCGGGCCTCCCGGCAGCATTTCTCTACGGCGGCGGTTAGCACTCTTTCCACAAGAGTGCTAATATTTACAAATTCGTCATACTCTGTTCACAATTACCCGTCATGATAAGCATGAAAAAAATATGGGGCCGCCGGCAGCGGCCCCGCTTTTACGGGAGGAAACAAAGCTATGGCTAAAAAGGAATTTAAAGCGGAATCCAGACGGCTGCTGGATCTGATGATTAACTCCATCTACACCCACAGGGAGATTTTCCTGCGGGAGATCATCTCCAACGCCAGCGACGCCATCGACAAGCTCTGCTACAAATCTCTGACCGACGAAAACGTGGGTCTCAATCGGGAGGACTTCCGCATCACCGTCCACGCCGACACGGACAGCCGCACGCTGACCGTCAGCGACAACGGCATCGGCATGAGCGAAGACGAGCTGGAGAACAATCTGGGCGTCATCGCCTCCAGCGGCACCTACCAGTTCCGTCAGGAGGTAGACAGGGACAACGGGGACGTGGACATTATCGGCCAGTTTGGCGTGGGCTTCTACTCCGCCTTCATGGTGTCCGATCATATCGCCGTGGTGACAAAGAAGTACGGTGAGGAGCAGGCCTGGCGCTGGGAGAGCGACGGCGCCGACGGCTACACCGTCACCCCCTGCGAAAAGGCGGAGGTGGGCACCGACATCATCATGCACATCAGGGAGGACGGCGAGGAGGAGAAATACGGCGAGTTCCTGGAGGAGTATACCCTGCGGGATCTGGTGAAGAAATACTCCGACTACATCCGCTGGCCCATCCGCATGGAGGTCACCAAATCCCGGAAGAAGGAGGATTCCCCCGAGGACAAGCCCGAGTACGAGAGCTACAGGGAAGAGGAGACCCTCAACAGCATGGTCCCCCTGTGGCAGCGGAAGAAGAGCGAGGTCACCAAAGAGGAGTACAACAAATTTTATCAGGAGAAGTTCAACGACTACACCGCTCCCCAGTCCGTGGTGACGGTCGCCGCCGAGGGTCAGGTGTCCTATAAGGCGCTGCTGTACATTCCCTCCCGGCCCCCCTACGACTACTACAGCGCCGACTATGAGCGGGGCCTGCAGCTCTACTCCTCCGGCGTGATGATTATGGAGAAGTGTCAGGATCTCATCGGCGACCACTTTGGCTTTGTCAAGGGCGTGGTAGACTCCCCGGACCTGAGCCTGAACATCTCCCGGGAGCTTTTGCAGCACAACCGGCAGCTGCGGCTCATGGCCAACAACATTGAGAAGAAGGTCAGGGGCGAGCTGGAGCGGATGCTGAAGAATGAGCGGGAGGAGTACGAAAAGTTCTTCAGGAACTTTGGCCGCCAGCTGAAGGTGGGCTGCCTCAACAACTACGGCGCGAAGAAGGAACTGCTTCAGGACCTGCTGCTGTTCTATTCCTCCACGGAGAAGAAGATGGTCACCCTCTCCGAGTACGTGGACCGGATGCCCGAGAGCCAGAAGCACATCTACTACGCCGCCGGCGAGGACGTGGCCGCCATGGACAACCTGCCCCAGACCGAGCTGCTGCGGGAGCGGAACATGGAGATTCTCTACCTCACCGATCAGGCGGACCAGATGCTGGTGGAAATTCTGCGGACATACAGGGAGAAGGATTTCCGCTCCGCTCTGGACGGCGACCTGGATCTGGAGGACATGCCCGAGGAGAAGAACGCCGACGATTACAGGGAGGCTCTGGACTTCGTGAAGGAGGCTCTGGGCGAGGGCGTGGACGAGGTCCGCATCTCCCGGAAGCTGAAGACCCACCCGGTGTGCCTGACCTCCGGCGAGGGCATGAGCTTCGAGATGGAGCGGTACTTCAACGCCGTACAGCCGGAGATGGGCATGAAGGCCAGGCGGATTCTGGAGCTGAATGTGGATCACCCCGCCTTCGCCGCCATGGAAGCGGCGCGGACCGGCGACCCGGAGAAGGCGAAGAAGTACGCTCAGGTGCTGATGAATCAGGCGAAGCTCATCGCCGGACTGCCCATCGACGATCCGTCGGGGTATACGGACCTGCTGTGCAGTCTGTGGAGCTGAATATCTGAATAAAAGACAGACCGCCCGGGAGCCGTAAGGCTCCCGGGCGGTTTCACTGTTTCTTTTCCACAGGTACCCAGAGTTCGATATACCGCTCATTCCGCTGCTCGCCGCGATACCAGTAAATGACCACCAGCTCCGGACGGTCTGCCAGAATATAATCTGACGACGGAAGCCACTCCGCGGCAATGCGCTGGCGAAGCTCCAGATTCTTCATGGTAGGGTACTCGCACCGCTCGGTCTCAAAGACGGCGTAGGTCCCGGCGGGAATCACGATATCCTCAAACCGGGCGGCGTCCGCGCCCAGCGCAACGTCCTCCGCCATGTGCTCGTGGTACCAGTCCAGCAGCTGATCTGCAATATAAAAGTCATAACCGTCATCTGATACGTTGGTGATCACACAGTAGTTGATCGCCCTGGAATCATCCGCGGACATACCTTGCAGAAGGAATTGGTTCACACGTGTATGAACGGCAAAATCCTCCATCTGGTCGTCGTACTCTTTTGTGACGTGGGGTACGCCGGTGAACCGCCGTTTATATCCCGTAAGCCGCAGCTCCTGCTTTTCTTCGATCCTGTACTCCATGACAGAGCCTCCTTCTAATGATAATTTCAGGGACAGCCGCGAGAAGGAGTTCAGCTTCGCACCTTCCCTGCGCGCCTGGGAGGGCGTGATGCCATGGAAGCGGGTAAATGCTCTGGCAAAGCTGTCGGGATTGTCGTAGCCGTATTTCAGAGCTGTGTCGATGACCTTCCCGTCGCCGGCAGCCAGCTCGCCGCCCGCCAGCGTCAGCCGGCGGTTCCGGATGTATTCTCCCAGCGTATATCCGCAGAGGAGCCCGAACATCCGCTGAAAATGGTAGGCGGTGGAATAGCTCTGTCTGGCGATCTCGTCATAGTCCAGCTCTTCCGTGATGTGCGCCTCCACGTAATCAATGGCCCGCTGCATCCCCATGACCCAATCCATATTGTCCCTCCTTATCCGGTCTGTCTGCATACAGGATAACAGATGACCGGCAGCGTTTCCCGACATTTTGTGGGAAGATGTGCAGGATGCTCCCGCGTACCGGGGAGGGGAGGCCGGGTCTCCGCTCCGCGCCTCCGAATATAGCATCTTGTATACCGAATGGCTTTATGATAAAATGGCAGCATCACGACCCGGTGGACCGGTAGTGCCGTACCCCCAGCCGCCACAGCAGGGCGCAGGGGATGAGAAATACCAGCGACACGACGGGCAGCAGCCCGTACCACGCCGGACCCCGGTCAAAGAGGTATTGCAGGGGCCAGTGCTGGACCAGGGCCAGGGGCACCAGGAAGGTCAGGATCACCAGCACCGGCTTGCCGTAGATGCCGAAGGGGTACTTGCCGTACTCCCGGGGGCCGTCCATGAAGATGTTCAGCGCCTCCACATGCTCCAGGGTGAAGAACGTGACGCAGGCGTTGATCAGGAACACCCCAAAGAAAATGCCCGCGCCGCAGAGGATCATCAATGCCAGCGTCAGCGCCTTGAACGGCGTCCAGTGTACCGCGCCGGAGGGAATGGCCCAGGCCAGCATAATGACCGCCTGGAGCAGCCGGGCCAGCATGGTGGGCTTCAGGTCCTGGCACAGCACCTGGAAGAGCAGCGGCCGGGGCCGGAGCATGATCCGGTCAAACTGCGCCTGGGAGAGAATCCGCCCAAAGGCGTCGATCCCCCTGGCGAAGCATTCCGCCAGAGAGGTTCCCGCCAGAATTACCGCATAGCACAGCGACAGCTGGGGCAGGGTGTAGCCCCCCACGGACTCGAAGCGGTCCATCAGGAACGCCACGCTGAGGAACACGTTGGTGGTGATGAGCAGGTGTCCCAGGCAGCTGAGGAAGAAGCTGGACCGGTAGGTCATGGCGGAGCGGAAGTGGATGGAAAAAAATCTGAAATACAGCCTCATCTCTCAGCCCCCCAGTATCACCGCGCGGCGCAGGCCGCTTCTTGTGAGCAGGTATCCGGCTGAGAGCAGGACCGCGGTCCAGAACGCCTGCAGTCCCATTACCGCCGGGGCCTCCGGGAGGGGGATGTCCCCGCTGAAGATCCGCAGGGGCACGTTCTGCATGGAGGCGAAGGGGGTCAGCTCCGCGAAGCGCCGGAAGCCCTCCGGCAGAAAAGGCAGGGGTACGATGGCCCCGCCCAGCAGGTCCGCCGCCGCCACCGACAGCACCATGATCCCGTTGGGGTCCGTGAGGTAGAAGGTCAGCGCGTAGACAAACAGGCTGTAGGCGCACACCACCAGCACCATCAAAACCATGGACACCAGGAACACGCCGAAGGCCGCCGGGGAGATCCGCAGCCGCAGTCCCCAGGGGGCCGGAAGCAGGGAGGCCAGCAGGATCACCGGGATCATCCGCAGAGCCGCCCGGGCCAGCCGGTTGGCGATGGACCGGGCCATCCACATGCTGTAGATGTCCGCGGGCCGCAGCAGCTCGTAGGATACCGCGCCGGTCTTCACCGATTCCAGGACATCATTCTCCCAGTTCCACATGGCGAACAGGGACAGGAACGCCTGCTGGAGCCAGATATAGGAGGAGAGCGCCTCCATGCCCATGGGGAACCGTTCCGGATGCTCCAGCCAGAAGGCCCGGTAGAGCAGGATCTCCATAGCGCCCCAGACAAGCTGGGTGCTCATCCCCGCGAGAGCCGCGGAACGGTACTGGAGCCCCGCCATCAGGCGCATTTTGAAGAAGGACCAGTATTTTTTCATTCTGCCGCCTCCCTAAATGCCGAAGCGGCGGTACAGGTCCGCCACCGACTCCTCGGTGGACAGGTTCTCCCCGGCCATGGCCCGGATCCGGGCGGTGTCGCCGTCCAGCAGCAGCCGCCCCTTGCCGATGAGCAGCACGCGGGAGCACAGGGCGTCGATGTCCTGCATGTCGTGGGTAGTCAGGAGCACCGTGGTGCCGCACAGCCGGTTCTGCTCCAGGATGAACTCCCTGACCTTCAGCTTCGACACTGCATCCAGGCCGATGGTGGGCTCGTCCAGGAACAGAACCCTGGGCCCGTGGAGCAGGGCGGCGGCGATTTCGCACCGCATCCGCTGGCCCAGGGACAGCATCCTCGCCGGGGTCTTCAGCAGGTCGCCCAGGTCCAGCAGGGCCGTCAGCCGGTCCAGATTCTCCCGGAACTCCGCCGCCGGAACCCGGTAGATATCCCGCAGGAGGTCGAAGGACTCCATGACGGGCACGTCCCACCACAGCTGGCTCCGCTGGCCGAAGACCACGCCCAGCCGGGCCACATGGCGCTTCCGGTCCTCCCAGGGGACCAGGCCGTCCACGGTGCATGTCCCGCTGTCGGGGCGGAGGATGCCGCTGAGGATCTTGATGGTGGTGCTTTTTCCCGCGCCGTTGGGACCGATGTAGCCCAGGATCTGGCCGTCGGGGACGGTGAAGGTCATGTCCCGCAGGGCGGGGATGTCGGTATGATCGCGGGAGATGAGACTTTTCAGCGCGTTTCCCAGTCCAGCCTCCCGCCGCCGGACCCGGTAGGTTTTTGAGATTCCTTTCATTTCAATCATGGATTTTTGCTCCTTTGGTGAAAGATATCCCCGGCGCAGTCAGACCAGCGGGCGGCGATCAGGCGCGCCGTCATAGCCTTAAAAGCAGCCGGGAGACAGTCCTGCCCGCAAGACGCGCGGGAGGTCACGAACCTTCCCCGCGCGTGACGGGACTGCCCTCTTTCCGTGGGCGGAGTCGGGGGAACTCCGGGGCAAAAAGGAAAATTATTTTATCACAGGGGCAGAATTTTGTCAAACTTTTCTCTGCCGCTTTTGTGGGGCGGCCTCCGGGGCCGCGAAAAAAGGAGGTCGACGACAATGAGGGAACTGTCTACCGCGCTGCGCCGGGAGCTGGCCGCAGGCCATAAGGCCGTCCTCTGCACCATTACCGCAGCCCGCGGCTCCACCCCCCGTGGGGCGGGAGCAAAGATGCTGGTCCTGGAGGACGGCAGCACCCTGGGGACCATCGGCGGCGGCGCGGCGGAGTACCAGGCTGTCCTGCGGGCCAGGGAGCTGCTGGAGGAGGGCCGCTCGGAGACCAGAACCTGCGACCTCGGGGACGGAGGGGACGCCGGCATGATCTGTGGGGGAGCCATAGAGGTCCTGTTCCGGTACTTTGCCCCCGGCGATGGACAGATTCCGGAGGATCTGGCGGAAGAGGCGGACCGGGTGCTTCTCTTCGGCGCGGGCCACGTGGGACAGGTCCTTGCCCTCATTCTGGCTCAGGCGGATTTTTCCGTGGAGGTCTGGGATGACCGCAGCGGCGTCCCCGCTCCCTCCGGAGCCGCCGCCCTGCACTGCGGCCCCTACGAGGGGGCGCTGGAGCATCTGGCCCCCGTGACGGAGCGGGACTTCGTGGTGGTCATGACCCATGGTCATCAGTCGGATTTCACGGTCCTCACCCAGGTTCTGAGAACCCCGGCGAAATACATCGGCTGCATCGGCAGCCGGAGGAAGGCGGCGGCAGTCCGGGAACGGCTCCTGGCCGCGGGCTTTTCCCCGGAGGACGTCGCCCGTATCTGTTCCCCTGTCGGCCTGCCCATCGGCGGGGAGACGCCCGGCGAGATCGCCGTATCCGTGGCCGCCCAGCTGATCGCCTGCCGGTCCGGGCGTCTGGAGGCCTTCCGATGACGGGCCGGGAGCCGGGCAGGGTCCGGTCGGTCACCAAGGCCATGGAGCTGCTCTCCTGCCTGGCGCAGGCGAGGGGGCCCCTCTCTCTGGGGGAGCTGTCCCGCCGCACCGGCATTCCCAGGGCCACCGCCCACGGGCTGCTCTCCTCCATGCTGCCCTTCTCCGTGGTGGAGCAGGGGGAGGAGGACGGGAAGTACCGGCTGGGCATGCGGCTGTTTGAGTACGGCTGCGTGGTCAGCCGGGGGTGGAACGTGCTGGAGGCGGCGGCGGAGCCCATGCGCCGCGTAGCGGAGGAGACGGGAGAAACGGTGTCCATCGCCGCCCTGGACCAGGGGGAGGCCCTGGTGCTGGACTGCGCCGACGCCCGCAGCGACCTGCGGGTGGTGTCGGAGAAGGGTTCCCGGCTGCCCCTCCACTGCACCTCCCAGGGCAAGCTGCTGCTGGCCTGGCTGCCGGAAAACCGGCGGCGGAGCCTGCTGCGCCGCTGTGATTTTGCCGCCTACACTCCCCACGGGCACACGGACGCCGCCTCTCTGGAGGCGGAGCTGGCGGAAATCCGGGAGCGGGGCTACGCCATTGAGAACGGCGAATACCGCATCGGCCTGCGCAGCGTCTCCGCACCGGTGTTCGATGTCAACGGACAGGCTGCCTACGCGGTGTGCGTGGTGGGCATGTTCCGGCGGGTCAATTCCCCGGAGCTGGAGCGGGCGGTCCGGCTGCTGCTGGAGGCGGCGGAGCGGATTTCCTTCGGGCTGGGGTACCGGGGCGGCTATGGAAAGGAGGGCGGTCATGCTTCAAATTGAGCGGGTGAAGCTGGAATTGGACCAGGAGGAGGGGCTTCTGCGGCAAAAAGCCGTGGCGGCCCTGCGGGTTCCGGAGGGAGAGCTGCTGTCTGTTCAGGTCCTCCGCAGGGCCATCGACGCCCGTGATGGCGTGCGGTTCGTCTATACCCTCCGGGCAGAGGTCAAAAACGAAAAGAACGTCCTCAGGCGCTGTAAGAACAAAAACGTCTCGCCGGTCAGCGAGACGCCCTACCGCCTGCCCGCCCCGGTCTCTCCGCCGGAGCGGCCGCCGGTGGTGGTGGGGGCGGGTCCCGGCGGACTGTTCTGCGCCCTGGCCCTGGCCCGGTGCGGGGCGCGGCCCATCCTGATCGAGCGGGGCCGGGACGTGGAGCGGCGCAGGCGGGATGTGGAGCGGTTCTGGGAGACGGGCCGGCTGGACGGGGAATCCAACGTTCAGTTCGGCGAGGGCGGCGCGGGGGCTTTCTCCGACGGAAAGCTGAACACCGGCACCAGAGACACACGCCACCGCTTCATTCTGGAGACTCTGGTGTCCCACGGCGCGCCGGAGAGCATCTTATATGACGCCAGGCCCCATGTGGGCACCGACTACCTCCGGCGGGTGCTGGTAAGTATGCGGCGGGAGCTGGAGGCGCTGGGCTGTGAGATCCGGTTCGGCCACCGCCTGACGGGGCTGGAGACGGCAAACGGCGTGATGGCCGCTCTGGACATCATGGGACCGGAGGGTCCGTACCGGCTTCCGGCGGAAAACGCGGTTCTTGCCCTGGGCAACAGCGCACGGGATACCTTCGCCATGCTCCATGCCGCCGGCGTGCCCATGGAGCCCAAGCCCCTGGCGGTGGGTGTGCGGATCGAGCACCGGCAGGCGGACATTGATCTGGCCCGGTACAGGGCCCTGGCGGGCCATCCCCGCCTCCCTGCGGCCAGCTATAAGCTCAGCTGCCATCTGGAAAACGGGCGCGGCGTGTTCAGCTTCTGCGTCTGTCCCGGCGGAGAGGTGGTGGCCGCCGCCAGCGAGCCGGACCGGGTGGTCACCAACGGCATGAGCTGTTACGCCCGAAGCGGAAGCAACTGCAACGGCGGGCTGCTGGTGGGCGTGACTCCGGCGGACTTCCCGGACAGCGGCCCCCTGGCGGGGATCGCCTTCCAGCGGGAGCTGGAGGAGCGGGCCTATGCCGCCGGAGGCGGCGGCTTTCTCGCCCCTGCCCAGCGGGTGGAGGATTTTCTGCTCCGCCGCGCCTCCGCCGGGCCGGGCAGCGTGCTTCCCACCTGCCGGCCTGGGGTAACATGGAGCAATCTGTGGGAGGTCCTGCCGGAATGGCTCTGCCGGTCCCTGGCGGATGCCCTGCCGGTACTGGACCGGAAGGTCCGGGGCTACGCCGCGCCGGACGCGGTGCTGACGGCGGTGGAGACCCGTTCCTCCTGCCCCCTGCGGATTCTGCGCGGGGAGGACGGCCAGTCGGCCTTTCGCGGGCTGTGGCCCTGCGGCGAGGGGGCCGGGTACGCCGGGGGCATCCTCTCCGCCGCCGCGGACGGCCTGCGGACCGCCGAGAAAGTGCTGGCGGGGATGTGACGTTTAAGGCGTATATTCTTTTCCTGTGAACAGGAAAAAGGATGTACACATGTACCTGTCTGAGTGAGGTGTTTATGAGAAAGCTTGCTGTGTGTGCTTATTTTGTCACAGAAAAACACCGCCGCCAGATCCAGCGGGCGGCGGAAGAGGCGGGATTTTCCGCCGTCTTTTTTGAGACGCAGGCAGCGCTGGCAGCGGAAATCCAAAATTTTGAGGTTCTTTTTGGGTACATTCCTCCCGCGCTGCTGGCGGGAGCGCGGAGGCTGCGCTGGCTGTGCGCCGCCTCCGCCGGGGTGGACCATCTGCTGGAGGATTCCCTCTGGCCCCATCCGGACTGCCTGCTGTCCAACTCCTCCGGAGCCTACGGGACCACCATTTCCGAGCATATCGTCATGGTGCTGCTGATGCTCCTCCGGCGGATGCCGGAGTATCAGGCGGCAATGGCGGAACGGAAGTGGCCGTACCTGTCCCCCATCCGCTCCATCGCCGGCAGCCGCATGGTGCTGCTGGGGACCGGGGACATCGGGTCCAACGCCGCCCGGCGGCTGAAGGCTCTGGGGGCGGACGTCACCGGCGTGTGCCGCAGCGGCCGGACGGCGGAGCCCGCCTTTGACCGGGTGCTGCCCCTGTCGGAGCTGGAGAGCGCGCTGCCCGCGGCGGACGCGCTGATTCTGGCCCTTCCGGCCACGGCGGAGACCATGGGAATCCTGTCCCGGCGGCGGCTCGCCCTGCTGCCGGAGACGGCCTGTGTGGTCAACGTGGGCCGGGGATCCGCCATCGATCAGGAGGCTCTGGTGGAGGCTCTGGAGACGGGGCGGCTGGCGGGGGCGGCGCTGGATGTGATGACCCCGGAGCCGCTGCCGGAGGACCACCCCCTCTGGCGCTGCCCCAACACAATCCTTACACCCCACGTATCCGGGAACATGTCCCTGGGTCTGACCTGCGACCTGGACGTGGACATGTTCTGCCGGGACCTGCTCCGCTACGCTGCCGGGGAGCCTCTGGAGCATCTGGTGGACCGGAAGCGGGGGTACTGATGGAAAAGCTGCTGGAAAGCGACCTCTACGGACCGGTCCGGGATTACCTGCGGGAGCTGGGCTACGAGGTGAAGGGCGAGGTCAGAGGCTGCGATGTTACGGCCCTGCGGGATGGAGAGCTGATCGTGGTGGAGCTCAAGCGCGGGTTCACTCTGGAGCTCATCTATCAGGCCATGGACCGGCAGCGGGTGGCCGACGGAGTCTATGTGGCGGTGCCGCTGCCCAGGCGGGGGTACATGTCGCCCCATATTCAGGAGATGAAGTCCCTGTGCCGGCGGCTGGAGCTGGGACTGATTTTCGTTGGCTTCACCGGCAGGGGGATCGGACAGGTGGACGTGGCGGTCCACCCCAAAGAGGCGTCCGCCCCCCGGCGGGACAAAAAGCGCCGCCTGGCGGTGATCCGGGAGCATGAGAGCCGCACCGGCAGCGCCAACACCGGCGGCGTCACCCGGAAGAAAATTCTCACGGTCTATAAGGAACAGGCCCTTCTGGTGGCGCGGCTGCTGCGGGACCACGGGCCCCTGCGCTCGGAGGACGTCCGGAAGCTGGGCGGCCCGGCCAACACGGGAGTCATTCTGGGGCGGAACGCACTGGGCTGGTTCGACCGGGAAATGGACGCCGGGGGCGGACGGTACCTTTACCGCCCCAATGAAAAGGCCCTGGCGGCGCTGGAGGAGTACGGTTCCCTGCTGTAAGCGGGGATTCCTATTTCCACTCTCTGGGGCTTTTTCCATAGGCCGCCCGGAAGGCCCGCAAAAATACGGAGTAATCCCCGAAGCCCGCCTCCTCGGCGGCCTTCAGCACCGGCACGTCCCGGCGGATGGCTTCGGCCGCCCGCTGTAGACGCTTCTGCCGGATATACTGGTGAATGGAGCAGCCGTATACCTCCTTGAACCGGTGCATGAGATAATACCGGCTGAGGAAAAAGGCGCCGGCCAGCCGGTCGATGGTCAGCTCCTCCCCCAGGTGTTCCAGGATATACCGGGTCACCTCCTCCATTTTCGGGTCAAACCGGTAGGAGGCGGGGTCCGCCTCCTCCGGCGCGGCCAGAACGACCCGGTTCAGTTCCACCAGCAGCTGCAATACGCAGGTATCCGCCAGCAGCCGGGAGGCAAAGCCATCGTCCCGGACCGCCGCCTCCACCCGCTCGAAAAGGCCCCGCCAGCGCTCCCGCTCCTCTCCTCTCGGCCGGTGGAGATGGACGCCCCGGCGGGCCGTCAGGGTAAAGCAGTCCGACAGCTCCGCCTCCGGCGCACTGTGCCGGGCCATAAAGGCCCGGTCGATCCACAGCACCATCCGCTCGTAGGCCTCCCCCTGCTCCACCACCGGCAGGTGGATCAGGTTCCGGCTGACCAGCAGCACGTCCAGCGGCTGGAGCGGATAGCTCCTGCCCTCGATGTGATAGGCCGCCCGGCCGCTGAGAAGCAGCACAAGCTTGTCAAACTCATGATAGTGGTAGTCCAGCGTCAGCGCCCGGTCGTCCCGCAGGTGGAACAGCCGGTAGGGCTCGTTGAGATATCCCCGCCTGCCCACCTCGCTTCTGTCCAGCATGGATCCCTCTCCTTCCCCGGCAAAAAAACGAAACCGCCGTCTCGCTTTCCGGGCAGTCTGATCCTCCCATTCAGCGAAACGGCTGTTCGCGTCAAATCATTGGTTTTCCAGCGCCGGTTTACTCCATCGGCGCGCCGCAGTGGGGGCAGAATCTGGTGTCGCTGATCTTGCCGCAGACCGGGCAGGCCTTTCCCTCCTCGATCACGGCGGCCTCGGCGGATTCGGCGGCCTCCCGGCTGGCCTGCAGCTCGGCGATCTTCTCCTGGGAGGCGCGGACGGCGGCGATCACGTCCGCGATGGCCTCGGGGACGTCGGTGTGCTCGCAGGCATACCACTGCCCGATAGCCCGGTAATTCCTGTCCAGCTCCCGCTTCTCCGCAATGATGGCGGCGGAAATCTTCGCGGAATCGGCAACTCCTCTGGCCTTTTCAGCGGCGGTGGACATGGCCGCCCTTGCCTTCTGGGTCATTTCCTCAAAGTAACTCATGGTGCGCTCCTTTCAACCCGGCGTTTCGGATCGGTTCTTTTCTCAGAGCCTGTCTGTATCTCAGCGGAAATCCGCTGCCGGAACACGGATGGAGAGACGCAGACAGGCTCCTGGAAGCTGTGCCAACAGCTTGCTCTATGGCCCTATTATAGTCCATTTTCTTCATTCCCGCAAGGCTTTTTTGAATCCGGGGATTTTTCTTGCTTTTGGGACGGATCTATGGTAAAATAAAATCGCTTCTGGCCGTTTTGCCAGAGTCTGATACTACATAAAGGAGAGATTCGCTATGGGTTTGTTTGGAAAACCGGCGCGTTTGGACGAAGAGGAGGCCGTTCTCCAGGATCAGTATGACGACCTCCCCAGCTTGCCCGAACCGCCCAGCAGCACCGTGATTTCCGCCGGCGCTACGGTGACCGGAGCCCTGCGGGGAGAGGGCGTTATCCAGGTAGAAGGCACCGTGGAGGGCGAAATTGATCTGAAAGGTGCGGTTATCGTAACGCCCACCGGATTGATCAAGGGCCCCGTCACCGCCGATGTGATCCGGCTGGCGGGCCGGATCGAGGGCGTCGTCACCGCCAGAGAGCGGCTGCTGCTGCAGAAAACCGGCAGTCTGGAGGGCGACATGTCCACGCCCGCGCTGGAGGTGGAGGACGGCGGACGGCTCAACGGCCGCAGCACCATGCCGCCCCGGCCGCAGACCGGCTGTCAGCCCGCTCCCCGTGCGGAGGAACGGGGAGAGAATTAAGTCAGAGAATTATAGAGAATGAAAGAAGGGGACCGGGCGAATGCCCGGTCCCCTCTGTCTGTCAAAAAAGCCCTCCGCAGGAGTTTCGCGCCCGCAGGCGCGAAATAAAGTGAAATCGTTTTTCCCGCGGCGTGTACGTGGGAAAAACACTTTGCGCGAAGCGAGCGTCGAATTGTGCGCTTGTGGCGCACAACCGAGGCGCAGAGCGAAGCGAATCTCTTCTCAAAAAAGTGGCGTAGCCACTTTTTTGACACGCTGAGGGGACCGGGCGAATGCCCGGTCCCCTCTGTGCTGTAAATAGATGAGCGTTTGCCGCGGGGATCAGCCCAGCAGCTGGAGAACGCCCTGAGGAATCTGGTTGGCCTGGGCCAGCATGGCCTGGGCGGACTGCACCAGGATGTTGTTCTTGGTGTAGGCCATCATTTCCTCGGCGATGTCGGTGTCGCGGATGGTGGACTCGGCGTCCTGGATGTTCTCTGCCATCACGGACAGGTTGTTGGCGGTGTGCTCCAGACGGTTCTGGGTGGCGCCCAGAGTACCGCGGATGCTGGAAACGCTGTTGATGGCGTCCTTGATGGTATCAACGGCGGCCTGCGCGCCGGCCTGGGTGCTGATATCGATATTGTCGATGCCCAGGGCCTTGGTGTGGATGTCGCCGATGTTGACGATCAGCTGGTTATAGCTGTCGGAGGTGTCGCCGATCTGGAGGGTGAGGCCGCTGCCGGAGATGCTGGCCTGGCCGGTCTTGATGAGGCCCTTCCAGTCGTTGACGGTGGCGCTGACGCCGTCGGGCAGGCCGGCAGTGCCGTCATTGTCGGAACCGGCGAGATTGTTCTTGGTATAGTCCACCGCGCCTTCCTTCTCGGTCAGGCTGATCACGCCGTTGGTGTCGGAGCCCACATAGAAGGTGGCGTTGCTGGCGGCAACCTTGCTCAGACGGTTGGCGGCAGCCTTAACGCCGGAGTTGTCAGCGGCGGAGAAGTTGGCCATGGTCTTGTCGGTCAGGTCAATGACATTGGCTGCGTTCTTGAAGCGGCTGTCCGCGCCGATGGCGAAAGTATAAGTGGTGTTGCCGATCTGTACGGAAGCGCCGTCCTTCAGGTTCAGCCTGTTCAGGTCCAGGGTGGCCTGAGCGTACTGACGGTCGCGGCTGGAGTCGATGGGCTCGGTAAGAACAGTGGCCTTGAACTGCTCGCCGCCGTTGTTGGCGGTGCCGCCGTCAACGTGATGGAACTGCATGGTCAGGTTATCGGTCTCCTCGCTCTCCCAGGCCGTGGGGGCCTCGTCCATGGTGATGGTCAGCACGCCGCTCTTGGCCACGGCGGTAAAGGACACGCCGCCCAGGGAGAAACCGGCCGTGGCGCCGCCGGCTTCCTCCTCGGCATCCGCGCCCTCGGTTACAACGGTGGTACCGGTGGGAGCGGTAGCGCCGGTGGTAGCCAGTGCGCCAGCCTCCGTGGCGGTAAACAGGACGCCGTCGCCGGCCTCGTTGAGACTGGCCGTCCAATCAGTGTTGGCAGCATCATTGTTGTAAGCGGCAATGAAAGCGTCCAGCTGGTCCCCAAGGTCGGTGACTGTCGTGCCGTCAACCTGGAAAGCATAACCGCCAATTGTGAGGTTGCCCGCCGTATTACCCGTTGCAGCAGTCACTGTGCCGGAATCATACACTGCCTGAACGGCTTCCGTACCCTCGGCGGTTCCACCGGGAACTGCATTAGGCGTTTTGCCATTGAGAATATCAGCTACCTTCTGCGCCAGGTCTGCGCCCGTGTAGGTGGTATTTTCGTCAAGCTCAATATAAATCTGGTTGCCGCCCAGGGTCAGCTCATAAGTTACCTTGCCGCCCGCAGGAGTCTCCTCGGCGTCCGCGCCCTCGGTTACAACGGTGGTGCCGGTGGGAGCGGTAGCGCCGGTGGTAGCCAGTGCGCCAGCCTCCGTGGCGGTAAACAGGACGCCGTCGCCGGCCTCGTTGAGACTGGCCGTCCAATCAGTGTTGGCAGCATCATTGTTGTAAGCGGCAATGAAAGCGTCCAGCTGGTCCCCAAGGTCGGTGACTGTCGTGCCGTCAACCTGGAAAGCATAACCGCCAATTGTGAGGTTGCCCGCCGTATTACCCGTTGCAGCAGTCACTGTGCCGGAATCATACACTGCCTGAACGGCTCCCGTACCAGCATTGGTAACAGGCTCAGGATCCTTGCCCTCGGTTACAACGGTAGTACCGGTGGGAGCGGTAGCGCCGGTGGTAGCCAGTGCGCCAGCCTCCTTGGCGGTAAATACGACCTTGTCGCCGCTGTCGCTGATGCTCGCCTCCCACGCATCCTTATCAGCGGCGTTGGCATTGTAGTCGGCAACAAACAGGGCAATCTGATCTGCAAGATCAGTTACGGCCGTACCATCAATCTGCATGGAATGGCCGCCGACACTGAAGTTATTTGCTGTATTGCTCGTTACCACAGTGAGGGTGGCGGACTCATACACTGCCGCAACCGGATCGCTCATCTCTTCCTCACCGCCGTCGCCTGCGCCGGCCGGAGTCACCACCCGCAGCTGGCTCAGGTCGAAGGAGAACACGCCGGGCTGAGCGGCAACGCCCAGCTGGCCGTCGGCCACGATCTCAAAGGCCTCGCCCGCGCCGGACACCGTGGGGCTGGACATCTGATAACTGGTGGTGATCCCCTGGGTGCCGTCCAGCAGCTTGATGCCGTTGAAGTTGGCGCTGTCGGCGATGCGGTTGATTTCGGCGCGGAGCTGGTCCACTTCCTTCTGGAGGTTGGCGCGGTCCACTTCGTTGTCATAGGTGCCGTTGGCGGACTGGGTGGACAGGGTGACCATACGGTTGAGCATGTCCTGCACTTCCTGCATGGCGCCCTCGGCGGTCTTCACCAGGGAGATGCCGTCCTTGACGTTCTTGCTGGCGGCGTTCAGACCGGAGATCTGGGCACGCATTTTTTCGGAAATGGCAAGACCCGCAGCGTCGTCACCGGCACGGTTGATCTTGTAGCCGGAGGAGAGCTTCTCCAGATTCTTGGCTACGGCGGACGTGTTGGTGTTGTAGTTGCGGTAGGCGTTCATCGCGGCGATATTGTGTTGAATACGCATAATAAATCTCCTTAATCTCTTACGGACGATTCCTTCCGTCCGTCTGCAAATTATTGCGCCCTGACGGTGCCTTTACCGGCCGGATGGGCTCCGCCGGGGGCGCGCTTCCTCTATTTCAACCGGCTCTGGGCCGTTTGAAACCTCTCATGATCCCGTCTGGTCCGGGAGGGACTTTTGCTCAGCCGCTCATGGATGCAGTCCGGACGGTCCCCGGTGCGCTCGTGTACCTCGCCCCGGACGATGGGCAGCTCTCTGGGGGCCTGAACCGCTACGCGGAAGGTGGTCCCCGTCTGGAATACCTGGACGACGATGTCGTCCCCGATGGTCAGATACTCTCCTGATTTCAACTGTACCGACAGCATGGCGCGACTCCTTTCCCATGCGCTTCCCATTTGCAAAAGTATACTTTTTCAAACAAAATCCGGCCTCAAAAAAATTCTGGAAAACCACTTAATTTTTGCCGTACAGCGCCGATTATAAGGGTGTAAAGCAAAGGAAGTGCGGGTTTGCAAAAGTATACTTTTACAAACCCGCGCTTTTCCTTTGCCGTCTCAGGGAAAGGGCCTGGCGCGCCCCGGCCTTCCCCGCGGAAAACCGCTTGACAGATTATGTAAATTGTGGTAGGTTTATAGGGAACTGAATCATACGCCAACCGCCGCCGCTTCCGCGGCCCACGGAATGGGGTGAGACGCCCTGCGAGTCGGTCACTGTGATACCTCCCCTGAGAGGATAAGCCAGATACGTGCCGGTTGGCCGCATTCTGCCGGAACCGGAAGTGCGTTTCGGCCTCGCTGTGTGACGGCGGGGCTCTGTGCGTTCTGCGCTCCGGCGCGGGGCGCTTTCTTTTTGGGCGCTTTTTCCGGCGTTTTCTCCGGCGGGGCTCCGCCGGGAAACAATAGACAGCAAAACGGGAGGAATCATATCATATGAAGACATGGAAAAAGCTGACCGCGCTGGTGCTGGCGGCGGTGCTGGGAGCTGGCCTGACGGGGACCGCCTTTGCCGGGGAAAAGCCGGAATTTACCGACGTGTCCGGCCACTGGGCCGAGGCGGAGATTGCCCGCGTGACGAAGCTGGGCCTCATTGACGGCAGGAGCGCCGGGACCTTCGCCCCCGATGAGAACATGACCCGCGCCGCGCTGGTGCTGGCGCTGTACCGTCTGGCGGGCTCTCCGGCTCTCCCCGGCGACGCCGGGAATCCCTTCACCGACGTGGAGGAGGACGCCGTCTGCCGGGACGCGGTGGTCTGGGCCGGCAATAACGGCATCGTGAACGGCAGGTCCGCCGGAACCTTTGACCCTGACGGCGATGTGAAGCGGCAGGAGATTGCCAGAATCATGAACCTCTACGCCGCCTGGGCCGTGGGCAGGGCGGAGCTGACCAGCCGCATCGACGTGCTTGCCGGGTATTCCGACGCCGCCGAAGTGGCCGGCTGGGCCAGGCCCTGCATGAATTGGGCGGTGGCCAGCGGGTTTATCACCGGGACCACCGGCAACAGGCTTGCGCCCGAGGGGGCCGCCACCCGTGCTCAGATGGCCGCCATTCTCTGCCGCTACATGGACGACGCCTCCACCGGCGACGCATCCGCGGACAACCCCCGCAACGGAGACGGCATCGGTGAGAACGAGCTGCTGGTGGTCAGCTTCGGCACCAGCTTCAACGACAACCGGGCCGCCACCATTGGCGCGGTGGAGGAGGCCATGGAGAAGGCCTTCCCCGACTACTCCGTCCGCCGGGGCTTCACCGCCAATACGATCATCGAGCATATCTACCGCCGGGACGGTCAGGTCATCGACGATGTGAAGGAGGCCCTGGACCGGGCCAGGGCCAACGGCGTAAAGAACCTGCTGGTCCAGCCAACCCACCTGATGAACGGCTACGAGTACGGCGATCTGGTCAGGGAGCTGGAGAAGCGTCTGAAAGATTTTGAGACCGTCAAAATCGGCGCGCCCCTGCTCACCGGCGACGGGGACTTTGCCGCGGTGGCCGCGGCCATGGTAAAGGCCGTTGCGCCTGACGGGAAGACCGCCGTCTGCTACATGGGCCACGGCACCGGCGCTGACTCCGACAGCGTCTATGCCAGAATGCAGCAGGAGCTCCGGGCCGCGGGCCATGACAATTACTTTATCGGCACGGTGGAGTCTGCGCCCACCGCGGAGGATCTGGCAAAGCTGGTGAAAGAGGGCGGCTATGAGAAGGTCATCCTGCGTCCCATGATGATTGTGGCCGGGGACCACGCCAACAACGACATGGCCGACCCGGACGATCCCGAGTCCTGGTATTCCGTGTTCACCGCCGCCGGGCTGGAGGTCCGGTGCGAGGTTAAGGGGCTGGGCGAGCTGGAGGACATCCGGCAGCTGCTGGCAGCCCACGCCCGAGACGCGAAGCTGCTGGGCGAGACGGGCATCACCGTACAGCCCAATCCCAAAAACGGGGAGAGCGGCGCTCTGGCCGACGGAGTATATACCATTGAGGTGGAGTGCGGGCAGTCCATGTTCAAGATTGACAGCTGCCAGCTCACCGTGAAGGACGGAAAGATGACCGCCGCGCTGACTCTGGGCAGCGCCAGCTTTGACAGGATGATCTCCGGTACCGCCGCCGCCGCCAAAGCTGCCGCGGAGGGAGCCGTGGACGGCGTGGAGGCCGGCGGGAAGATGACCTTCACCCTGGAGGTGGAGGCTCTGGACAGGCCTCTGGACTTTGCCGCCCACAGCGTGAAGAAGGACACATGGTACGACCGCACCCTGACCTTCATTTCGGACACTGCCGTGGCGAAGTAGAGAATATAAAGGGCCCCTTTCACTTTTTCTTTTTAAAGAAGCGGCAAAAAGAACTTCTGGAAGGCTCCGCTGTTGCCCCCGGGAAATTTCCTGAAAGCTTTGGACCGCCGCAGGCGGTCGCTGAGCGGAGCGCACCGTACAAACCATGCGCCGCGGAGTATTTACCCCGCGGCGCTCCTTTGGCAAATATGGAGGAACAGACCAGTGAAACAAAACAGTAAAAAACGGCTGGCCCTGCTGGCCGTCCTGGCTCTGCTGGCCGCCCTGCCGGCCGGATGCGGCGGCGGCAATGCCGGGCCCGATCCCACGCCGCCTGCGCCCGTCGAAGACGCCGCGCCGGCGCAGCCCGGCGCCCCCCGGCCGGAAGAGCCCCGGACCGCCCCGGAAGCGCCGGAGGATACGGCTTCTCCGGAAGCGGAGAACAGCGCGCCTGCGGAGGCTGCTCCTGAACCGGAGCCTGCTCCGGAACCCGCGCCTGCTCCCGAACCGGAGCCCGAACCTGCTCCCGAACCCGCTCCCGAGCCGGAACCCGAACCAGTCCCTGAACCGGAACCCGAGCCGGAGCCGGAAGCGGACGTACCGGAGGACGGAACGTATACCGCCGCTGTGCTGCTGGAGGGCGGCACCGGGCGGGCCACGGTGGAATCCCCCGCCGTGCTGCACTGCGAGGGCGGAAAGTTTACCGCCGTCATCGTCTGGAGCAGCCCGAATTTCGACTATATGAAGGTGGACGGGGAGAAGTACGGGCTGATCGGCGAACCGGGAAGCAACTCCGCCTTTGAGATCCCCGTGTCCGCCTTTGACCGGAAACTGGACGTCATCGCGGATACGGTGGCCATGAGCGAGCCCCACGAGGTGGAATATACGCTGACCTTCGATTCCGCCACCCTGGAAAAGCAGTGAGGAACACCTGATGAAGCGTTGGAAAATTTCTGTTTTGCTGCTGGCCCTGGTCCTCTGCGCCTGCGGGGAGCCGGCCGCCGCTCCGCCGGAGCCCTCCGCGCCGGAGGAGCCGGTGGCGGACGAGCCCTCTGTCCGGCCCGATGATTGGGAAAATCAGGCTCTCTGGTACTGGAAGGACATATGGGACGGCCCCACGGTGGAACATCTGGAGCTGAAGTACGCCCGGAGCTTTTCCGTGGATTTTGCGGAGGGCGGCTACGCCCGGATCATCATCGATCAGGAGACGTATCTGCTGTGCCCGGAGGGCCTGAACCCGCCGCCGGACACGCCGGAGGACGTGACCGTGCTCCGGCAGCCCCTGCAGAATATTTACATGCAGGCCACTGCCGCCATGGATTCCTTTGTTCAGCTGGACGCGCTGGACGCGGTGACTCTCTCCGGCACCAGAGCCGAGGGCTGGTACATCCCCCAGGCGAAGGAGGCCATGGAGGCGGGAAAAATGGTCTATGCCGGGAAGTACAGCGCCCCGGATTATGAGCTGATCGTGTCCTCCGGCTGCGGCCTGGCTCTGGAGTCCACCATGATCTATCACAACCCGGAGGTCAGGGAGCAGCTGGAGCGGCTGGGCATCCCGGTGCTGGTGGAGCGGAGCAGCTATGAGAGCCACCCGCTGGGACGGATGGAATGGATCAAGCTCTACGGCGTGCTGACAGGGAAGCTGGAGGAGGCGGAGGCGTTCTTCAACGGGCAGCTGGAGAATCTGGAGCCGGTGCTGGCGCAGGAGAACACCGGCAGGACGGTGGCCTTTTTCTACATCACCTCCAACGGCGCGGTCAGCGTCCGGAAGGGCGGGGATTATATCGCCAGGGCCATCGATCTGGCCGGGGGCGTGTACGTATTCCACGATCTGGCCGGAGAGGAGAACGCCCTGTCCACCATGAACATGCAGATGGAGGCCTTCTACCAGGGGGCCAGGGACGCGGACGTTCTGATCTACAACAGCGCCATCGACGCGGACCTGACCACGATTGAGCAGCTGGTGGCCAAAAGCGCGCCTCTGGCGGAATTCAAGGCGGTACAGAGCGGCGATGTGTGGTGCACCGGCAAGAGCATGTTCCAGGAGGCCCTGGGCGTGGGCGATATGATTCTGGATATCAACGCGGTTCTCACGCAGGAGAACCCGCCGGAGGAAGCCATGAATTACCTGCACCGGCTGACATAATGGGAGAGGCGTCATGAAGAAGGTCTGGATACGATACTGTGCCTGCTTTGCTCTGCTGGCGGCGCTGCTGGTGGTGCTGCTGGTGTGGAACGTCCGCGCGGGAAGTGTGGATTTCACCTGGGGGGAGATCATCGCCGCCCTCCTCCACCCCACCGGCGAGGGAATCATCTGGGGCATCCGTCTGCCCCGCGTTCTGGCGGCGGCCATCCTGGGGGGCGCGCTGAGCGTGTCCGGGTTCCTGCTCCAGACATTTTTCGCGAATCCCATCGCGGGGCCCTTCGTGCTGGGCATCTCCTCGGGGGCGAAGCTGACGGTGTCCCTGGTGATGGTCTTTCTTCTGGGACGGGGCGCCACGGCGGGCTCCCTGACGCTGATTGCGGCGGCCTTTGCGGGCTCCATGCTGTCCATGGGGTTCATTCTGCTGCTGTCCCGGCGGGTGAAGCGGATGAGCATGCTGGTCATCAGCGGCGTGATGATCGGCTATATCTGCTCGGCCATCACAGATTTCGTGGTGACCTTTGCCGACGATTCCAATATCGTCAACCTGCACAACTGGTCCCTGGGCAGCTTTTCCGGCACCAGCTGGGACAACATCCGGATCATCAGCCTGGTGGTGTTTGTCTCGCTGGCCTTTACCTTCCTGCTGTCCAAGCCCATTGGAGCCTATCAGATGGGCGAGGTCTACGCCCGGAACATGGGCGTAAACATCCGGCGGTTCCGGGTGGAGCTGATTCTGCTCTCCAGTGTGCTCTCCGCCTGCGTCACCGCCTTTGCCGGCCCCATCTCCTTTGTGGGCATCGCCGCGCCCCACCTCATCAAGGGGCTGTTCCGCACCGCCAGACCCATTGTCATGATCCCGGCCTGCTTTCTGGGAGGCGCGGCCTTCTGCCTTGGCTGCGACCTTATCGCCCGCACCGCCTTTGCTCCCACGGATATGAGCATCAGCTCCGTCACCGCCGTGTTTGGCGCGCCCATTGTGATTTATCTGATGGTCTCCCGGAAGGGCGGACGGATGAAGGAGGAATCATGAGAGAAATCTATCTGCGCACGGAGGACCTGTCCGTGGGCTATAACGGCAGGCCCCTGATCCGGGAGATCCGGCTGGAGCTGGGCCGGGGGGAGATCATGACCCTGATCGGGCCCAACGGCGCGGGGAAATCCACGATTCTCAAAAGCATCATCCGGCAGCTGGAGCTCGTCGGCGGCGTGGTCAGCCTGGACGGCCGGGACATGGCGAAGCTTTCGGAGCGGGACGTCGCCCGGCGCATGAGCGTGCTGATGACCGGACAGATTCACCCGGAACTGATGACCTGCGAGGACGTGGCGGCCACTGGCCGGTACCCCTACACGGGCCGCCTGGGCATCCTGACCAGGGAGGACCGGCAGATCGTGGCGCAATGTCTGGCGCTGGTCCACGCCTCCGATCTGGCGGACCGGGATTTCTCCCGGATCAGTGACGGCCAGCGGCAGCGGGTGCTGCTGGCCCGTGCCCTGTGCCAGGAGCCGGAGGTGCTGGTGCTGGACGAACCCACCTCCTTTCTGGACATCCGGCACAAGCTGGAGCTGCTGGCCATATTGAAGGACATGGTCCGGCAGAAGCAGCTGGCGGTGGTGATGAGCCTCCACGAGCTGGATCTGGCCCAGAAGATCAGCGACTATGTGGTCTGTATCCGGGGCGACGCCGTCGAGCGGCAGGGGCCGCCGGAGGAGATCTTCACCGCGGATTACATGATGGAACTCTACGGCGCGGCCAGGGGCAGCTACAACGCCCTGTTCGGCTCGCTGGAGCTGGAGGCCGCCCGTGGGGAACCGGAGGTGTTCGTTATCGGCGGCGGCGGCGCGGGCATCCCGGTCTACCGGCGGCTCCAACGCCAGGGCATTCCCTTCGCCGCCGGCGTGCTCCATGAAAACGATCTGGATTTCCCCGTAGCCCAGGCCCTCTCCGTCCGGGTGATCCCGGAGAAGCCGTTCCAGAGCGTGGGTGAGGCCGCCTTCCAGGAGGCGGCGGCCGTTATGGCCCGGTGCCGCCGGGTGGTGTGCCCACTGGCGGACTTCGGCCCCATGAATGAAAAGAACCGCCTGCTTCGCCAGGCGGCGGAGCAGGCGGGAAAGCTGGAGACGCTTTGATATCCTTTAAATGTATTCACAGCCGCCGAAGGCGGCCCTGACACGCAGAGAGCCCGGCAGGCGTTCACCTGCCGGGCTCTGCTGTCCTACCGGCGGCCTCCGCCGAAGCCGCCCCCTCTGGAGCCGCCGCCGAAGCCTCCCCCACGGGAACCTCCGCCAAAACCGCCTCCGCGGGAGCCTCCGCCGAAACCGCCGCCCCGGCCGCTGCCGAAGCCGCTGCCGCCGCCGAAGCTCCCGCCGCGACCGCTTCCAAAGCCGCCGCCGGGCCGGGATCCTCCCCCCATGGGAGGCCTGGGTCCGCCGCCCACCGGCGGGCGGGGTCTTCCGCTCATCGGGGGTCTGGGTCCACCCCCCATGGGGGGCCGGGGGCCTCTGCCCACAGGCGGACGGGGACCTCTGGGGGGCGGAGGCGGAGGCGGCGCGTGCCGCCTCCGGAACCACCGGCCGCCCGGCCGGTGCCACCAGAAAATCGGACGGTATACCACCGGCGGCGCGGTCATCGCGCCATAGCGGCCATACCAGCTGCTGTACCGGATGCCGTCAATGACATTAAAGAGCACTACCAGAACAACGATCAGAATAATGACGGGGATGAGCGAAGCAATCAGGCTGAACACGCCGGAACCGCCGGTAAAGAAGCTGTCCTCCTCATACCCGCCGCCGCTGTTGATAATCAGATGCAGCTGCCCCAGCAGCGCGGTAACCGCCGCGTTATAATCGCCCTGCTGTACGTCCTCCCCCATGCTGGCCGCCACGAAGCTGGCCGGCTGGCCGGAGAGGCAGGTGTCAAACCGGCCGCTGGGGAGCAGGTAATAGTCCTTCGCCCCGGTGTCCAGTAAAAGGATGGCGTCGTCCGCCCCCAGCTCCAGCCGCGCGGCCCAGTCCCAGGCGGCGTTCTCCACGCCGCCCTCCGCGTTCCGGACGGTCACTACTCCCAGGATGCCGCCCAGCTGCTGGTCCCAGTTTGCGTTGTAAAGCAATATGGTCTTTTCTGCGGCGGCGGAAAGCACGTTGGCCTCGTCGGCAATGTAGGGCGTCAGGTGCCCGGTTCGCAGGGAGGTATTCAGCGGCGGCGACCCCGCCGGGACCTCCACGTCCGGCTTTCTGGACAGGCCCCACAGGGAGGACAGGATGATTGCCGCAATCAGTACGCATACGGCGAATCCCCGGTTATTTAATAATTTCATCGGCTTACTTCTTTCCCTCATCCGGCCGGAACCGCGTTATCCCCGCAGCTCCATCAGCTTCTGCTTCAGCTCGCCCTCGATACGGCCCAGTTCCGCCTCGGCCTCTCTCCGCTTCTGCGCGCCCTCCTTCTGGATCTGGATTACCTCGTCCAGGGTAGAAATCAGCTGCTGATTGGTATGCTGGAGGGTTTCGATGTCGATAATGCTCCGCTCGGCCTCCCTGGCGGTGGCGATGGTGCCCATCTTCAGCATGTCGGCGTTTTTCCGCAGCAGCTCGTTGGTGGCGTTGGTCACCGCCGTCTGGGCCGCCGTGGCCTTGCGGCTGTTCTCCAGTCCCAGGGCCAGAACCATCTGACTTTTCCAGAGCGGGATCGTATTGAGCAGGGAGGACTGGATCTTCTCCGCCATCAGGGTATCGTTATTCTGGAGCATCCGGGTCTGGGGGCCCATCTGGATGGATACCATCCGGGTCAGCTCCAGGTCGTAGAGCTTCTTTTCAAACCGGTCGCACAGCTGCACCAGGTCGTTGTACGCCTGGGCGTCCTCGGGCGCTCCGGTGGACTCCGCCTTTTTGCGCAGCTCCTCCAGCTGGCCGGACCGCACCTCCGCCAGGCGCTTCTTCCCGGCGATGATATACATGGTCAGCTCCTTGTAATACTTCAGGTTCAGCTCGTACATCTGGTCGAACATGGCGATGTCCTTCATCAGCACCCGCTGGTGCTGCTCCAGCTCACGGGCAATCTTGTCCACGTTGGCTTCCGCCTTGCCGTACTGGATCTTCATGTTCTCCACCCTGTTGCCGGCCTTCTTAAAGAAGCCGAAGAGCCCCTTTTCTTCCTCCTCCTGATCCAGGCTCTTCAGCTCCATGGTCAGGCTGGTCAGCGCCTCGCCGATCTCGCCCAGGTCCTTGTTGCGCACGTTGCCCAGGGCGCTCTCTGAAAAGCCGGCCACGTTCTTCTGGGCCGCCGCGCCATACTGAAGCACCAGCTGAGAGTCCGTGATGTCGATTTTCTTTGCGAAATCGTCCACCATCTTCTTTTCCGATTCCGTCAGCATGCTGTCGTCAATGACCACGGGCTTGACCTCCGGCCTGGCGGACGCGGGGGCGGCCTCCGGCTCCATGCCAAGGGTCAGGGCGGGAGCCTCCACCTTGGCGGCGTCGGCGTTCAGGGTCAGCTCAGGCATCATGCCCTCCATGTCACTCATTTTAATGTATCCTCCCTTTTGTTATTTAACCGCTTCCATGATTTCGATTTCTGTTTTACAGCTCCAGCTTCAGATCCGTTCCGTCGGCATTTTTTATGGTCTCCGCCTCCAGCTTTTCTCCCGCCAGCCCCTCCCGGGCCAGCATGGTTTCCAGCACGGAGATATCCGTGGAGATATCCAGGGCGTCCTCGCCGAAGAGGCTGTCCAGCTGCTTCTCAAAGGCGGTGACGATCGTGCCCATGATGTTTTCCACCCGCTCCTTGGTGCCGGTAATGTTGTCCCCGGCCACGCCGGCGGCGTCCATACGGTCATAGGCGTTGAGCAGCTTCAGGGCAGTGGGCAGGTAGTAGTCCATGAATTTCCGGATCTGGGGCAGTTTTTCCGGGTTTTGCCGGACCTGCTCGAAGATTTTCCCGCTTACGGCCTCCAGACTGCGGATATCGCGGGATATCTTTTCGTCCTCGATCGCGTCATCCAGCCTCTTCATCTCCGCAATGGCCTTCCGGCCGTCACTGAGCATCTGGTCCAGCGCGGCGTTGCCGGTGGACTTCTCCTCCTCCTTTGGCGGGTCGGGAACCACCGTCTCGATCGTTTCGTCTTTGCACACTGCCCGCAGGAGCAGGAACACTCCCAGAGACAATACTGCGACAAAGGCAAACTGACCGGGGGTATACAGTTCCCGCAGCGCTGCCCATGCGACCCATACGGCGGCGGCGCCGTAACAGGGCGCGGTGGATTTGCGAACTTTTTTTACTGTTGCCATACAGGAGCCTCCTATCGCCGTTATCCCGGCGTTCAAACATACATAAAGTATACCGCGAATCAGACGCGAGGTCAAGTGAGGGAAGAAAAAACTGATATTTTTTCTCTATGGACAGGAAAGGGCCAGCCGGTCGCCCGGCTGGCCCTTTCCTGCGCCGGAGGCTCATCCCCCCAACACGCTTTTATACTGAAATTCGTTTCGCCAGTAATGCTGCAGGCACTGGAACTGGCGGTACAGCTCCTTCCGCTCCTCCGGAATCTCGCCGGCCAGCACGCCGTCGGTCATGGTCAGCCCGGTGGTGGCGGCAATGGGGAACACCTCCATCATTTCGTCCATAGCCTGCATGAAACCCGGACCCTCCCAGCCCAGCTGGTCGAAGAGCAGATTCATCAGATAGCAGGGCGAAACAGCCGGGCCCTCGCCCTGCACGTCGTGACCGAGAATCGCCCTGGCCGCGTCGTTGGCCCAGATGAGGTAGCGGGTGGTATACCGGCGGTAGAAGCCCTCGTTGCTGCTGGCGTTGACGTCCATGCCCATTTCCTCATAGTAAATATTGCCGTCTCCCATCCAGGGCAAATGATCGCCGAAGGTCACCAGCACCACAGGCTCGGGGTCCTCCCGCAGCCGGTCGATCAGCTTTTGCAGCTCCCGGTCCGTCTCCATGATGGTGGTCATGTAGGCGTTCATGGCGTTTTTGCACTCGTCGGTGTACTGGTCTCCCTTGAGATATTCCGTGGCCCCGGTATCGGTGGTGGGATAGGGGCCGTGGCTCTGGACGTTAACGGAGAAGGAGAAGCAGGGGGTTCCGGCGTCCGTACAGGCCTTGAAGTCCTTATAAATCTCCGGCAGGAGAATGGAGTCCTCCGGATAGGCCGCATGGGTCATGGTCTCATAGTCGCCCTCCAGGAAGCGGTATTTCTCAAAGCCCAGATATCCGTTGATGTTCAGCCGGTTATAGAACCACTGGTAATAGGGATGACTGCCCTCAATGGCATACCCCTGCTGCCGCAGGTACCATGCGTAGGAATTGGCGTTGCCCCGGAAATTGCGCAGCCTGTAGTTGCCGGTGAGGAAGCAGCGCTCCGTATCCACGGTGCCTCCGGCGAAAATGTTTGTCACCAGATCGCCGGTATAGCTCTCCGCCTCCAGCGCGTGGTAGACGTCATAGCCGCTGACGTCCAAGCCGGGGATATCGTACCGGGAGAAATCGGCGTAGGCCTCCCGCATCAGGCCGATGATGCTGATTTTCCTGTCCTCCGGGATGTCCGCGTCGGGACGGGCCGCCAGGCGCGCCGCCGCGTCCTCCTTACTGTAACCCTCCGGGGGACGCTCCACGAAGCCGCTGCGGTCCTGTCCGGGGGAAATGCTGTGGAGGAACGGATACAAAAAGCCGTGGGAGATGTACTCCTGGGTGGCGCTCCACTGGTTAAGGTGGGCAAAATTCCGGGTATCCGAATAGATCCGCGCGTCAAAACAGACGGGCAGCAGCCCGGCGATTGCCGCCGCCCCGGCAGCGGTAAGGGCCAGCCGCCGCCACCAGGGGCGGAACGCCCCCGGCGCCAGAAGCTTCAGCAGCACCGCTCCCAAAATCAGGCAGAAAAAGGCCGCCATGATCTGCCAGTCGATGAACAGGGAATAGTGGTCTCCGGTGGCCATGGCCCTGGCCTCCCGGAGGATCAGCATGTCCTCAAAATAGAGGGGGTCATCCCGGAATTGCAGCTTGTAGTAGTTGCCCAGGCTGAAGCCGAAGGCGATGCCGCCGCTGAGCAGGAAGGCTGCCCAGGTTCTCCCCAGGATCCCATAGAACACCAGCGCCAGCAGCGCCACCGGAAGGGTATTGAGCAGCAGCGTCTGCCAGTGAAGCAGATAGTCGATCAGAACCCGTTTGGAGTAAGGGCCGATGGCCAGCACCAGAAGAGCCAGTCCCATGCACATTCCGGCGCACAGCAGCAGGATCACCCGCCAGGCATAATAGGCCTCCCGCTTTTTTACGGACCAGGACGGGTCCGGCGCAGGCCGGACCAAAAACAGATTGTTCCAGAAGTTCCTCAAATCCTGATTCCTCCCGTCTGCTGAGATTTCGTTTTGCATTATAGACTCTTTTTCGCGCCTTGGCAAGAGGAACCGTTCTTAGGATTTCCTTATGAAATTTTTAGGGGTCGCCTTTCCGGGGCGCCCTCACGCCAGCAGCGCCTCCAGATCCTCGATCTCCAGCGCCGGCTGGAGCGCCAGGTCCAGCCCGTATCCCAGCACCTTTGCCAGCTCCCGGACCCTGGCGTCGATGCTGTCGGGGGTAACAAACAGTCCCTTCCCCTGCAGCCGGGACAGTCTGGCCTCGTCCCCTCCTGCCTGCGTCAGCAGATCTCTGGCCGCGGTCTCCACACTGACCACCGTGGGCACGCCCACTGAGATCACCGGAATGCCCAAGCCTTCCCGGTTCAGGGCCAGACGGTGGTTGCCCACGCCGCTGCCGGGAATCAGGCCGGTGTCGGATATCTGGATGCTGCTGCACAGCCGGTCCAGGCTTCTGGCCGCCAGCGCGTCCGCCACCACGACCGCCTCCGGCTTCACGTGGTCCGCCGCGCCGCGAATCCACTCCGCCGCTTCCATGCCGGTGCTGCCCAGCACGCCCGCGCCAATGCCCGCCACGCTGCGGAATCCCGGCAACACCTCCCGCAGATGCCGGGTCACCAGCAGGTGGTCCAGCATCCGGGGCCCCAGCGCGTCCGGCGTCATGGCCGGGTTGCCCAGTCCCGCCGCCAGCACCGGTCCCTCCTCCGGCAGCAGAGGACGCAGCAAAGAGGCGACAGCCCGGACGGCCCGCTGAAATACATTTTCCTCCCGCCGCCACAGGGCGGATACGTCCAGCGTGAGATATATCCCCTGGGGTTTTCCCAGCGCGGCCTCCCCCTGCCCGTCCAGAATTTCCACTCTGGTGAGGGGAAATCCCTCCTCTTCCCCGTCCCGTGCCAGAACGCCGGGCAGGCGGGTGGTCTGCCCGGCGTTTTCCTGCCAGAGCTGATGGGCCTCGGCGGCCAGATCGGTACGGATTGTCAGCATAAGTTGTGCATCCCCGTTTCTCCAGACACAAAACCTGGTGTTTTGGATTTATTCTTTCGCGGCTTCCGGAAAATATGTAAAAAAAGAAGAAAAGTCTGAAAATTTTCCTTGCAATTTCCAGGAAAACATGTTAGAATATCATTCTGCATGGGGAAGGTGTCCGCCGCCCCATAGTCCCTATTGGAGGAGGTGTTTGGTTTGCCGAATATCAAGTCCGCTAAGAAGCGTGTGCTGGTGGCCGAGGCCCGCAATGCCCGCAACAAGGCTGAGAGATCCGCGATGAAGACTGCCGTGAAGAAGTTTGAGGCCGCTGCCGAAAATGGCAATCGCACCGAGGCCGAGGGCGCTTACAAGGTCGCGGTCAAGGCCGTGGACAAGGCCGCCGCCAAGGGCATTCTGCATAAGAACAATGCCGCTCACAAGAAGAGCGCCATGACGCTGAAGCTCAATCGGGTAGGCTGATTTCCAACCAGACAGACGAATCGGGGTCATCCCGTTGGAGGACACTTCCTTTCGGAGGTGTCCTTCAAACCATTTCATGACAGCTTTTCAGCATTCCATGACATTTGCGTTGCGGCTTTTCCCCGCATCTGCTACGCTGTATACTGTGGTTAAATAGCCTGAACGCCGGCAACGTCCGGCGTGTAAAACGGCGCACAGCCCTGCCGGCGGCCGCATCCTCCGCCCCGCTCTGCACCATTTTTCTTGTCTCCTTTTCCCGTTTTCTCAGGTCAATCGACTGCATTTCCACGCTTAAACCCCGGAAATAATCATCAAAGCAACCGACTGCGCAAAACAGGAGGGACCGGCATGATAAGAATTGCGATCTGCGACGATGAGCCGTTTATGGTCCGGGAAATCGCAGATCATCTGACACGATATATGGAAGAACGCCGGATTGCTTCTTACTCCGTCAGCAGCTTTTCCGGCGGCCGCGCCCTGTTGGAGAGCGGAGACGGCTTTGATGTGATTTTTCTGGATATTCAGATGGAAGGCCCCGACGGCATGGAGACCGCCCGCCTGCTGCGCCAACGGGGAGATCACAGCCGGCTGATCTTTGTGACGGTCCTGAAGGAGCGCGTGTTCGACGCTTTCGCGGTGGAGGCCCACGACTATCTCGTCAAGCCCCTGGACGACGGCCGCTTTGCCCGGACAATGGACCGGCTCCTCCGCCCGCAGGAGGAACAGGGCGCGAGGGACATCGTGATCCGGCGGGGAACAGGCTGCGAGGTGATCCCTCTCTCTGAAATCCTGTACTGTGAGGTGCTGGGCCGGAAAATTTATATCCACAAAAGCGACGGAACCGTCGTTGACTACTATGGCAGGATGGAGGACCTGGAGCGCCGGGTGGACGGGCGCTTCTTCAAATGCCACCGGAGCTATCTGGTCAGTCTCGACCATGTCCGCGGGTGCCAGGCGGGGCAGGTCGCGCTGCCCTGCGGCAGGGTCATCCCCGTTTCCCGGCTGCGGGAGCGGGAGCTGACCCAGGCCCTTCTTCGCTTTATGAAAGAGAAAAATCTCTGAAACGGAGGCATATTTCCGTCTGCAGAAGGAGGTTCTGCTATGGATTATTTCAGCATATTTCTGGATGGACTCTGCCTTACCGGACAGGTCATAATGCACATTCTCTTTACCGGCCGTCTGACCGGAAAGAAGCAAAGGCTCTGGCACGTTGCGTCCTACGGTCTCGCCATCGCCGCCATAGAGTGGGTATCGGTCCGTCTCAGCCTCAACGGGATCCTGTCAATCAGCGCGGGCGTACTTGCGCTGTATGCGGCCAGCCGCCTGTTACTGAAAAACCAGCGGCCCATATCCTGGCTGGCCGCCGTGCTGGCCTTCTACGTTTCCCAGCTCTCTTTCGGCATCGTCAATTCGCTGGAGGCGGCGCTTTTTCCCGGTTTTATCGGCAGCTCCCTGCTCTATCCCCTGCTTTTGGCGGCGCAGGCGCTCTTTTTCCTGCTGTGCGCCGGCTGCTACCTGGCTGTGCGGAAGCTTCTGTCCCGGACGGAGGACATGCCCTGTACCGGGCTGCTGCTGTTTCCCGTTCTGTTCTTCTTTGCCGCAGAGCTGTATATTCTCCAGAGCGCCTACGGTTTTTACGTCCCGTCCATCTCCTTTGAAACAGTGGGAAAGCACAGCACCCTGCTGCTTTTGCAGGCCATGGGGCTGGCGGCGCTGCTATGCACTCTGTACGCCTACCGCCGTCTCTGCCAGGGCCTCCAGGCGCAGGCGGCGCTGCAATCTCTGACCCAGGCATCCCAGGCGCAGAAGGTCTATATCGCCGAGGCGCAGGCGCGCTATGAACAGACGAAGTCCTTCCGCCATGATATCAGAAATCACCTGTCCGTACTGGACGGCCTGCTGGGCGGCGGAAAGCCGGAAGAGGGCCGGGCATATCTTAAAAAGCTGGCGGCGGCCTCGGAAGCGCTGTCCTTTCCCTGTCAGACCGGCAATCCGGTGGTGGACATCCTCCTGCGGGAGAAGCTGGGCGCGGCGAAGGAAATTGAGACGGAGGTGTCCCTGCTCCTGCCCCGGCCCTGCGGGATCGACGACTTTGACCTGTGCGTGATTTTCTCCAACGCCCTGGACAACGCCATCGCCGCCTGCCGCTCCGGCGGCGGGACACCCTCCATTCGTATCACCGGGAAGCGGCAGGGGGATTTTTACATGCTGGCTTTTGAGAACACCTGCCCCGGCGGGCCGCTGCCTCCGGCGGGCACCGGACTTGCCAATATCCGGTCGGCGGCGGAAAAATATCGCGGCGCGGTGCTGACAGAAAAGGCGGGCGGGCAATTTTCCCTGAACGTGCTGCTGAACATTTCATGACATGGACACAGCACGCTGCATTTACACGGTCCGCCTGGAACTTATTGATTTGTCAAGGTGCGCTGCGGCAGTCCTTTGGGCAGCCCGGCTGCGCTGGCCTGATATCCGGCCGGGGCATCGACTTGCTTCGGTACATAAAAACCCGGAGGTTGTCTTCCCTCAACATGGGTTTGAAAAAGAGGAAAAGTTGCCGGAGAAAGGGCAACTCCGGAGAAAATTTTTGCAGGCAGCCGGTACGGGCCGGGCCGCGGGCCGGTTTATCCTGCTGTGGGACATCAGCGCCGCCGTGAATTTCCTCCGGAAGAAAAAAGAAGCCGGCATCATGTGAGAAACACCCCCACGGCGCGCGAAAAGGCGTGCCGCCGGACGGTCAGCCCCAATTACTGTGACAAGGAGACAGCAACATGGAAAACAGGCTTATCATAGCTGAAACAGAGCGGTTGATTCTGAGAAGATACAAAGAAGAGGATTTTGAGGACCTGTTTGCGTATGTATCGGATATGGAAACGGTAAAATATGAGCCCTACAGGCCGATGACGCCCGAGGAGGCAAAAGACAGTCTTGCATGGCGCATCGGAACGGAGGAAATGATTGCCGTCGAGTTGAAGGATTCCCACAAAATGATCGGTAATGTGTATCTGGGAAAGCGGGAATTTGAGGCGCTGGAAATCGGATTTGTCTTCAATCGGAATTACTGGGGACACGGTTACGCCGCGGAAAGCTGCAGGGCTCTGATCCGGCGGGCATTCTCAAACGGGGTGCACAGGGTATACGCAGAGTGCGACCCGCTCAACAGGAACTCCTGGAGACTGCTCGAAGCACTGGGCTTTCACCGGGAGGCCCTCCTGCGAAAAAATGTGTACTTCTGGAAGGACGAAACCGGGGAGCCGGTTTGGAAGGACACCTGCGTTTACGCAAAATTAAGCACGGATGCGTAACCCTGGGAAAAGGCCTGACCGGCCGCCCTGCGGCGGAGGGCGGGATCACGCCGGACCGCGCCCCGGACAAAATACAGCGGGTATTTGACAATCTGCCGCGGAATGCGGTATTATACCCTTACGGCGGAAAGCCGGGACGGTCTTTCCGGTGAAGCCTCCCGCTTCACACCGGATAACAGAATCGGATGGAGCTGCAGATATGGAAAAAGAAAAAGTGCTTGCCCTGGCAGGGCGGCTTCGGCTGCCGGAGGCGGTGCTGCCGTCTCTGGCGGCGGGGACCCTGCCGGAAGGATTGAACATCGAACAGCTGGCAGAACCGGAGGGAGCGGAGGCGGCCTGGCAGGCCATTTCCCACCGGCTCCCCGACTGGCAGGAGGACGGCGGCATGGCGCATCTGGCGGTCATGCTGGCGGCAGCCTGCCGGACGGAGGATCGATACCGGCGGGAGGGCATCCCGGAGGAGGTGTTCCTGGCCACCATGGACTGCTTCCGGCGGTTCCTGGAGGAGACCCGCGCCCGCACCGGGCGGTGGGCCTTTGACCGGGGCTTCTGGACGTGGCGGCAGACCGGCGGGCTGCTGTTCCGGCTGGGAACACTGGAATTTGAGTACACGAGAATGGAAGCCGGCCCCCGGCCGGAGGGACTGGAGGCGGGGGCCCCCGTCCTCAGCGTCCATATCCCCTCCGACGCGGTACTGAAGCGGGAGGAGCTGGACGCCTCCTACCGCATGGCGCGGCAGTTTTTCTCCAGGGCGAGTCTGTGCCCCTTTGGCAGGCCGGAGGCCACCGTGTGCGGGAGCTGGCTTCTGGCCCCGGCGCTGGATGAGCTGCTGCCCGAAGACTCCGGCATCCGGCGCTTTGCCGGGGATTACCTCCGCTACGACACGGACGGGGAGGATCAGGATTTCTACGAGTGGCTTTTCGGAGGGTACAGACCCACGGAGGAGCTGCCGGAGCGCACCGGACTTCAGCGGGCGGTAAAGGCCCGGCTGGCCGCCGGGGGATGCGTGGGCATGGCGAGAGGCGTTCTGAAGGAGAGGAAACAGACCATGGAGCTTGTTAAACTGACCCATGAAAATCTGGAGCGGGAGCATATCTGCTGCGCCATATCCAACAACAGGGACGTGCAGGTCATGTCCAAAAAGGACTGGCTGCGGGAGCGTCTGGACGAAGGGCTTGTTTTTCTGAAAGGCAACGTCCGGGGGAAATGCTTTATTGAGTACATCCCCGCCGAGTACGCCTGGGCCCCCGTGGAGGCGGAGGGATATATGTATATCGACTGCCTGTGGGTATCCGGACAGTTCAAGGGGCACGGGTACTCGAACCTCCTGCTGGACGCCTGCATTGAGGACGGCAGGGCGAAGGGGAAAAAGGGGCTTGTGGTATTGTCCTCCAAAAAGAAGCTGGGCTTTCTCGCCGACCCCGGATACATGAGACACAGGGGCTTTATGACGGCGGATCTGGCGGAGCCCTGCTTTGAGCTGCTGTACCTGCCTTTTGCGGAGGGCGCGGAGCAGCCCCGCTTCCGGGATACCGTGCGGGAGCATGGCGATATGCCGGATGGCTTTGTGCTGTATTACACGAACCAGTGCCCGTTTACCGCCAGATATGTTCCGCTGCTGGAGAGCATGGCGAAAGAGCGGAACGCGCCGCTCCGGACCGTCCATATTCAGACCAGGGAGGCCGCGCAAAACGCCCCCTCCCCCTTCACCACCTTCTCTCTCTTCTGTGACGGCCAGCTTGTGACCCATGAGATTTTGTCGGAAAAGAAATTTGATAAAATCCTCTCCGGTAAAGGCCTGTAGGAAAAGCGTCAGAAATTTCACGGAAAAGCAGAAAATCCCCTGCGGGGCGGACGGGCCGGCTGAATTTTTCAATATCCCCTGCCGGGGGTTGCATTCCGCCCCTTTATCTGTTAAAGTATTGACAAACAGACAGAGGAGGCCGACATGAACGAGGAAAAGAAGCCGGCGGAGCTGCTCGACCACGCCTATATGCACGCCCACGGGATTCCCCACGAGCACGGTCACGTCCACAGCCATACCCGGACCCGTGCGGTGGTCAACCGGCTGGCCCGCGCCATCGGCCACCTGGAGCGGGTGAAGGCCATGGTGGAGGACGGCCGGGACTGCTCGGAGGTGCTTATCCAGCTTTCCGCCGTCCGCAGCGCGCTGAACAATACCGGCAAGGTCATCTTGAAGGACCATCTGGAGCACTGCATCGTGGACGCCATGGAGACACGGGACCGCGCCGCCATCGACGAGCTGAACCGGGCAATCGAGCAGTTTGTGAAATAGCCGGAGGCAGAGAGAGTGGGACCGGGTGTAAGCCGTCATACCATTCCTCCCTGTCCACAGACAGAGAGCGTGCGGCTGTCCAGCCGCACGCTCCTCTTCGTGTCAAAAAAGTGGCGTAGCCACTTTTTTGAGAAGGTTTTCGCTTCGCGCAAAGTGTTTTTCCCCGTGGGCCGGCCCAAAGGCCGGCTCAGCGCCGAAAGCGCCGCAGAGCGGCGCTTCACGCCGTACACGCCGCGGGAAAAACGGTTTCATTTTATTTGCCGCCTCCGGGCGGCAAACTCCCGGGGAGGGCTTTTTTGACAGACTGGAGGAGCGTGCGGCCGGCCGCCGCACGCTCCTCCATGTCAATCAGAAAATCCGCTTATTTCCTGGCTTCCCACCTGCTCACGCACAGGGAGCAGGCGATATCGCCGGTGACGTTCAGGCAGGTACGGCCCATGTCGAAAATCCGGTCCACTGCCACGATCAGGCCAATGTAGGCCACGGGGATGCCCAGAGTCTCCAGCACCATGGCCAGCATAATCATGCCCGCGCCGGAGACGCCGGCGGTGCCGATGGAGGCCAGCGTGGCGGTGACCACCACGATAATCATCTGGCCCAGGGTCAGGTGAATGCCCGCGCAGGAGGCGATGAACACGGTGGCCACGCACTGGTAAATGGCGGTGCCGTCCATGTTGATGGTAGAGCCCAGCGGCAGAACGAAGGCGGAAATGTCGTCCTTCGCCCCCAGCTCATGGGCGCACTCCCTGGACACCGGCAGGGTGGCCGCGGAGGAGGTGGAGGTGAAGGCGAACATCATGGCCGCGAAGGCTCCCCGGAAGAACCTGACGGGACTCATGCCCACAAACACCTGGGCGGACAGGGAGTAAACCAGCACCGCGTGGACAATGTAGCCGATGTAGGCGCACAGGATCACCAGGAACAGGGAGCCCAGAATGTTGGCGCCCTGCGTGGCGGTAACCCACGCCATATAAGTAAACACGCCGATGGGAGACAGGGAAATGACAAACTCCATCAGCTTTTCAATTACCGCATAGAGGGAGCTGACCAGATCCCTTGCCAGTTTGCCCTTCTCCCCGGCAACCATGATGGAGCCGCCGAAGAACAGGGACACCACGATGACCTGGAGCATATTGGCGTTGACAAAGGACTGCCACATATTGCTGGGGAAGATGTCCACCAGCACAGCCATGAAGCCGTTGAACTCTTTCGGCGTGTACTCGGCGGCGCCCAGCTGGTCGGACATGTTGGGGAACAGGTTCGCCCCGGCAAAGATGTTGGCGAATACCAGGCCGATGACGCAGGCAATGGCGGTGGTGCACAGGAAGTAGGCCACCGTCTTCACGCCCACGGAGCCCACCTTCTTCATGTCGCCCATGGACAGAATGCCGTCAATCATGCTCAGCAGCACCACGGGGACCACGATAAACTTCAGCAGGTTGACAAAAATGTCTCCCAGGGGCTTGAGGTAGCTGGCGGTGAAGGTCTTGCCGCCATCGCCGATCATGGAGCAGATCAGACCCACCACGATACCGGCAACCAGCGCGATGAAAATCTGTACCGGCAGACTCATTTTTTTCTTCATACTATACTCTCCCTCTTCACAAATAAATAACGGACGCTTCTGCCTGGGCCGTCTCCTCCTTTCTTTGCAGTGTACGCCGGTTCCGCTGTCCCGGCGGAACCGGCGCCTCATTTGCGAAACCTGTTTTTCATTATAGCAAAAACGCCCAAAAAGCGCAAGAGCTTTTTCCTTTTTCTGGTAGAAAATTTACACACGCTCTTCCCTTCCCCCGTTCCCGGTGGGCGGCGGGCATAGCCTGACCCGCTCCGGCATACAATAAAGGTGAAAAAAGGGGGGATCGGAATTGTCTACATCCAACGCCGCCCGCCGCAGAGCCCGGCAGCTCCGGCGGGTCAGAACCGGCCGGAGCGGAGCGGAGCAGGCCCCGCTGCGGCTGGTCATCTGCGCCGCCATATTCGTACTGCTGGTGGCGGCCAAGCTGCTGTTTCCGGAGGCGGTGGGGCGTCTGGCGGATTCCGCCCGGCAGCTGCTTGGCCGGGACGCGGACTTCCAGGAGGCCTTCGCCGCCATGGGCCGCGCCGTCAGCGGGCAGGAGCCGGTCAGCGACTCCCTGCAGCAGGCCTTCGCCGCCGTCTTCGACCTCTCCTCTTCCCCGGAGGAGCAGAACGTACCGGAACCGGCCGGTTCGCCGGCGCCGGCGGAAACTCCCCCCGCGCCGGAGGAGGACGCCGCGCCCGATGAAGGCGGCGCGCGGCTGCTGCGGTACAGCGCCCTCTCCCTGCCGGAAGCGGACAGGGCGGTGATGCGGGAGCTGGTCATCGACGGCTCCCTCCCCGCCTCCCCGCCGGCGGGAGACGGCGGAGCCGCGGCGGAGGACGCCTCCCGGAGCAGCTCTGAGGAGATCACGGCGGCGGCCTCCCAGGTCTACACCATGGCCGCCCTGCCGGAAAACACCAGTCTGGAACAGCGGAATCTGGGCTTTGACCACTGCACGCCGGTGCCGGGACGGCTGAGCTCCACCTTCGGCTGGCGGGAACACCCGATTGTGGGCGGCAGCCGGTTCCACTACGGAGTGGACCTGGCGGCGGACGAGGGTACGGATGTGGTGGCCTTTGCCGACGGGCAGGTCTACGCCTCCGGGGAGAGCAGCACCCTGGGCAACTATATCATGCTCAGCCATTCCGGCGGCTACGTCACCCTCTACGCCCACTGCAGCCGGATCACCGCCGCCGGAGACAGCGTGTCCATGGGAGAAAAGATCGCCGAGGTGGGTTCCACGGGTCTGGCCACCGGTCCCCATCTTCACTTTGAGCTCCACGACGGGGAGCTGTACCTCAATCCCATTTACTATGTTGCGGTGGAGTAAGCTGGAGGCGGGCTGGGGCTTCGGCGCGCTGCTGCTCCTGTCCCTGCTGGCGGGAGCGGGGGCGGTGCTGCCGCTGGTACTGATTTCGGCGCTGTGCCACGAGCTGGGACATCTGGCGGCCCTGCGCCTGGCGGGAGCCAGGGTGGAACGGCTGCGTCTGACCGCCTTCGGCGCGGAGATCCGGGCGGATACCAGACGGCTGTCCTATCCGCGGGAAATCGCCTGCACGCTGGCGGGACCGGCGGTAAACCTGCTGCTGGCGCTGGCCTTCGGGCGGCTGGGCGGCCATTACACGGCGGCGGGCGC